>NC_004459.3:1969119-2625492 GCF_000039765.1 Vibrio vulnificus CMCP6
TAATTCCGCTGGTGCTGAGTTTGGCGATTGCACATACAGCACGATTCCGGGGTGTTTGTTTAATGGCATGTTGCCGGTTCCCACCATGTAACCAAGTTGCTGTTTAGTGCGAATTTCATGGAAAAAGGTTGCAGACATCAAGTGATTTGCCAAAGAGTAAAGTGCAATGCTGTGAGGTGAGGTGTCTTCACATTGATGATAAATCACCACCGCAGAGTCCTGTTGGCCACATTCCACTTCTCGTTGGAAGCTGCCATTTGCACCAAGCATAATCAGTGGACGTAAGGCTTCTTCGTAGCGCTGCTCTTTCACTCTCAAGGCGTTTTTCAGTGTCGTGGCCATATCATGCGCTTGTTGGCGCTGCCAATCGCCGTAGACAAACATCTCCACATGCAGCTCAGCGAGAATGGCATCGACGAACTCGGCCAACTCTTCCACTTCAATCTCTTGTAAGGCTTCAATGAGTTTGGAAAAGGGAGGGTTGTTTGGCTGTAAAATGCCTGTCATTGCATTAAATAGTTGAGAAATAGGACGATCTTGCGCCGAATTTCGCCAACTGCGAAGCAATTGTTTTTTGATGTTATCAAATCGAATCGGGCTGAAATCTCGCGTTGCAAAGCGCTTGAGGATCATCTCAAGCAGTTGTGGCAGTTTTTGTGAGAAACCCGAGAGCGTTAGGGTGACGCCACCTTGATGAGCGTACATGTTGTAACCCATTCCAGCGATTTCGGCCTGATAAGTTTCTTTGGCCAACGAGTCGAGGAACATCTCAACGCACAGGCGGGTTTTGACAATATTCTTCGCAGAAGAAACCGCGTGTGGACTGTCTATCGCCACGTAAAGCACCCCTTTAGGTACTTTAAATTCGGTGTCCTGTAGGTGCCAGAGACGGAACCCTTCAAGATCTTCAATCAACTGTGGCAGGGTTTCATCCGCTTCGAGCGGGTTGGGATCCAGTTCGTAACAGATAAATGGGTTGCGCGCTGGAAGCTCAAACCCCCAACCTGGGTTAATTTGCGCATAGTTTTGTTTTTGCTCGTCGCTAAATGGCGTGACACGGTATGGGGTGAAGTACCATGCCGCTTCTTTGTCTGCCTCAAAGCCTTTCGCAATCAACGTCACACGCAGATTCTCAACGGTAAAATAGTCAAACAAAGAGCGCAGTAGCGTCTCATCGTACTTCGCCATTTTATAATCGCCATAGATGGTGTCTTCCGCAGCGTAATGCTGCATGTTAATCACCAAATGACTGACCATGTCGAGTGGTCGAGAGGGCTCTTGGAAGCGAAACGCAGATTCAAGTACCGCTTGTTTCTCTTTGTATCGCCACTCTTCAAGCCCTTCTGCTTTGATCAAGCGAATGTACTGGAAGACAGCTTGAATAATCTCATCGGTATGGGCGAGTCCGTCTTTCGTCAAAGTACAACTTACCGTGAAATCACGGTAATTACTGCCAGCAGCGCCACCGCCCGCAGAGAGGGAGGTCACCCAGTTTTTGTTTTTCAGTTTGAGCATCAAACTGCCTTCACCCTCATATCCAAGCAGATGGGCAAAGTAGGAAAGCGGTTTGGTTGAGTAGTGATGATCCATGCCTGGCAGCGGGAATGTCATAATGAGCTTACGTATCTCTTTGAGCGGCTCAATGTTCACCAAAATGCCAGTGCTGTTTTCATCACTGATGGGGGCCTCTATCGATTTACCCGCTAAATGGTTGTTGGCGATAGGGCCGAACTTTTCTTCTGTCCACGTTTGCAGCTGATCAAGACTTTGCGGTCCATAGATGGTCAAGGTCATTAAATCGGATGAATAATGAGTGCGATAGAAGTCTACGATCTCTTGGCGAATGGAAACGCCACCTCTGTCGTTGAGTGTCTCCAAGTTACCGACGGAAAATTTTGCAAAAGGATGATTCGGATTAACCACTTCCTTATTGACTTGGTAGAAGCGTCTTGAGTCGTCGTTCAATTTCAGACGATATTCCGATTCGACCGCTTGGCGCTCTTTATCCAGAGCCTCTTCGTTAAACAAAGGCGCGACAAAAAACTGACTAAATCGGTCTAGCGCTTTTTCAAAAACATTGGCGCTGACGTCAAAAAAGAAACAAGTATGCTCAGTCCCTGTCCAAGCATTATTGCTGCCGCCATGCTGGTTAATATAGCTTTGAAAATCGCCTACTTTAGGGTATTTTTCCGTCCCCAAAAACAGCATGTGTTCAAGATAATGGGCAAGACCTTCTCGTTCGATAGGATCATCAAAATGCCCGACATTGACCGCAAGAGCCGCAGCTGATTTGGTGGCGTCTTCGGAGCTGATCAGCAAAACTCTCAACTGGTTATCGAGCGTCAAGTAACGATAGTGATGAGTGTCATTTGGACTTAAGTGCACGTTGCGTCTCCGAAAATGTCAATATTGTTATTATGAACCTGAAAAGAGCGGGTGCAAATTCTCCGTGGTATTTCCATGGCGAATATTGAGATTGATAACGCTTTGCGTACCTCTCTTTAACAGATTGTTAAGAAAGTCGAAGTCTTTAGCAAGTGAATTGATATAATTGTCGCGGCTGAGTCGAATAAGATCATCAAATAAATACTCGTCATTGTGCTGTGATGGCAGCGCAAAGCGGATCGAAAAATGCAAAGAAGAATGCAAGCGCCTAAACGCGTCAAATGATAATGATCCGAATTGAGTCCAAGGATATTACATGAAAGTACTAATTATGCGTCACGGTGAAGCGGAACATTTCGCCGACAGTGATGCACAACGAGCCTTAACCACTCGTGGTCGTCTAGAATCGGATACCGTAGCGAAAGCTTGTGCCGAACATGGCATCACACATTTTGATAAGGTTCTTGTTAGCCCTTACCTTCGAGCGCAACAAACTTGGCAAGAAATCAGTGGTTATTTTCAAGCCGACGCAGTGGAAACCTGTGAAGACATCACCCCTTATGGGCAGTCTGAGCAAGTTTATGATTACCTGTGCGCGCTGATTGAAGTCGAGCAGCCAGAGCAGATTCTGCTGGTTTCACATCTTCCTTTGGTGGGCTATTTGACGGCGGAATTTGTCAAAGACATGTCTGCGCCGATGTTCCCGACATCCGGCATGGTGTGTGTGGAGTTTGAACCGAGCCAGCATCGTGGCGAAATCCGTTTTAGTTTAAGACCGTAGTTAGAGCCCAATAGTGGTTAGAGCACGATAACGGAAAGAAGGACGCTGCAGGAGATAGTCACCTGCAGACGTGAGAGCGGTTTTATTTCTCAGGGATTGAGAGCAGAACAAGCAGAGCGCCATCTCCGCCAAATTCAAGTGGTGCTTGGTGGAAAGCCAGCACATCAGGATGCTGCGCGAGCCACCGTGGCGTTTTTTGCTTGAGAATGTGCTTCCCGATACCGTGCTGCACGCAGGCACAATGTACTTCATTTTTCACACAGTAAGCGATCATTGCGCCAAGTTCACGCTTCGCTTCTTGTTGTGTCATCCCGTGCATATCAAGAAACACATCGGGAACATACACCCCGCGTCGCAGGCGTTTGACTTCATAGGTGGATACGTCGTCACGTGCGTAACGGGTCGGCCCTTCTTCGTTTAAAAGAGGAACAAACTCGTCTGAGAAATAGAATTCAGAGTCACTGGCTTCACGGCTAATACGCTTGATTTCTTTTTGTTTAGTATTTCTGTTTGGTTGCTGGACTATGGTATCCTGAGGCAACTTTTTTATGCCCTGTACTGCTTCCCGGAATAATGAGAAATCGTCGTCAAGGTCGTTGTCTTTGTTACTCATGGGTTTAACACTAAATATTTACATCATTGGCAGTATTGTAGCGCTTTTCGGAGGCAATTTTGGATAAGATTTTTGTAGAAGAGGCCGTTTCTGAGCTTCATTCTCTTCAAGATATGATTCGTTGGACAGTGAGCCGCTTTAATGCCGCCAATTTGTTTTACGGTCACGGCACTGATAATGCTTGGGATGAAGCGGTTCAGCTAATCCTTCCTACGCTCTATTTACCGATTGATGTGCCTCCGCATGTATTGAACTCACGTTTGACCAGTAGCGAGCGTTTACGCATTGTTGAGCGTGTGGTTAAGCGTATCAACGAACGTACGCCAACCGCTTACCTGACCAACAAAGCTTGGTTCTGTGGTTTAGAGTTCTTCGTTGATGAGCGCGTACTTGTGCCACGTTCGCCAATTGGTGAACTTATCCAAGCGCAATTTGAACCATGGTTAATCGAAGAGCCAGTGCGCATTATGGATCTGTGTACGGGCAGTGGCTGTATTGCAATTGCCTGTGCTCATGCTTTCCCTGAAGCTGAAGTGGATGCCATTGATATCTCGGTGGATGCACTCGCGGTAGCCGAGCAAAACATTCAAGACCACGGCATGGAGCAGCAAGTTTTCCCTATTCGTTCCGATCTATTCCGTGATTTGCCAAAAGAGCAATACAACATCATCGTGACCAATCCACCATACGTGGATGAAGAAGACATGAATAGCCTACCAACTGAGTTCACTCATGAGCCTGCATTAGGTCTTGCCGCTGGAACGGATGGCCTTAAACTCGTGCGCCGTATTTTGGCGAATGCACCGGATTACCTAACAGAGAAAGGTATTTTGGTCTGTGAGGTGGGCAACTCAATGGTACACATGATGGAGCAATATCCGCATATTCCATTCACTTGGCTTGAGTTTGAAAACGGTGGCCACGGCGTCTTCTTGCTAACGCGCGAGCAGTTGTTGGCGTGTGCTGAGGATTTCCGTCTATACAAAGACTAAGCATTAACCCCTTTGCTGACACTTTTTGAGAAAACGCCCGCTTTAATGATTTAAGCGGGCGTTTTTTTTCGAGATGACCGAAAAAGACAAAATTGATCGTTTTAGGGGTTTACATCAAAACACAATAGCGCCACTATGAAATCACGAAGAATTGAAATGTATAGCCTGGTTTACAGCGCTAACAATATTTGAGGAAGTAATGGCAGGAAACAGTATCGGACAACATTTCCGAGTAACCACGTTCGGAGAAAGTCACGGTATCGCACTGGGATGTATTGTGGATGGATGTCCTCCAGGGCTTGAAATTAGTGAAGCAGATCTGCAGACCGATCTGGATCGCCGACGCCCAGGTACATCACGTTACACCACCCAACGCCGCGAGCCGGATGAAGTGAAAATTCTTTCAGGGGTGTTTGAAGGGAAAACAACAGGCACATCGATTGGTTTGTTGATTGAAAATACCGACCAACGCTCGAAAGATTACTCAGACATCAAAGATAAATTTCGTCCGGGTCATGCTGATTACACTTATCACCAAAAATATGGGATTCGTGATTACCGCGGTGGTGGTCGTTCTTCGGCACGCGAAACCGCCATGCGAGTGGCTGCTGGAGCGATTGCGAAGAAATACCTCAAGCAAGCATTTGGTGTTGAGATCCGCGCTTATCTTTCACAAATGGGCGACGTTGCGATTGATAAAGTGGATTGGAACGAAATTGAGAACAACCCATTTTTCTGCCCTGACGTCGACAAAGTTGAGGCTTTTGATCAACTGATCCGAGACTTGAAAAAAGAAGGCGATTCGATCGGTGCCAAGATTCAAGTGGTGGCGACGAATGTTCCTGTTGGTTTAGGTGAGCCCGTGTTTGACCGTCTTGATGCGGATATTGCTCATGCTTTGATGAGCATTAATGCGGTGAAAGGCGTGGAGATTGGTGATGGCTTTGATGTCGTGAGCCAAAAAGGCAGTCAGCACCGTGACACGCTTTCTCCTCAGGGTTTTGGCAGTAACCATGCTGGTGGTATCTTAGGTGGTATCTCAACCGGACAAGACATCGTTGCCAATATTGCGTTAAAACCAACCTCAAGCATTACCGTGCCAGGGGACACCATCAATGTGGATGGTGAATCTACACAGCTCATTACCAAAGGTCGTCACGATCCTTGTGTTGGCATTCGCGCTGTGCCCATCGCTGAAGCCATGTTGGCGATTGTGGTAATGGACCACTTACTGCGTCATCGTGGACAAAATCATGGCGTCAGCACGCAAACGCCAAAAATCTAGTTCTCTAGTTTAAAGTCATTGAAATATAAACAAAAAGGGTGACCATCAGGGCCACCCTTTTTATATGGGTTAATATGAGATTTCGTGTCTTAATGCACGGCTTCTTCAGAGTCCAAGTGGAATGACGGTAAGCGCCATTTAAATCGGACTGCCGCCATGCGCAGCACATAACCTACCACGAGTGTGACGATAGTGGCCGTGACGTCTGGGATTTCAAATGCCAACAATGTCAGGTAAAGACCCGATGCCAAAAGCGCAATGGACGCGTAAAGCTCTTCATGCAATACCAATGGTGTTTGACGACAGATGAGGTCGCGCAGTAAACCACCAAAAACACCAGTCACTAGAGCTGAAACCATACAAATGCCCGGATGTAAGCCCATCTGCAGCGCAATTTTAGTACCAATAATGCTAAATACGATGAGGCCGAGGGCATCAAGGCGGATAAACAAGCCTTTGAGTTTGATCACCCACTTGGCAAGCCCCGTTGTTAAGATGCCCGCCACACAAGTGATAGCAAGAAACTCTGGATTTTTTACCCAACCAAGTGGGTAGTGTCCTAGTAGGATGTCTCGTACCGTACCACCGCCAATGGCTGTTGCACTGGCCACCAACATTACACCAAACCAATCCATTTTTCTGCGTCCGGCGCTTAGCGCACCTGTCATGGCTTCTGCCGTGATGCCAATGACATACAAAACACTTAACAACATGTTGAAACGCTCTAGTAACACTTCCTTTGCGTCATATATACAAAGGGTGGAATAACAAATAAGGCGTGAGTTTAGTCACAAATGATTGGGTTGACGAATGAGAAATAGTAGGGGAAAGCACGCTTTCAAATAAGGTGAGCTAATTCAAATTGCGCAGTGTTTTGGAACAATCGTTTACCTCATTCTAAAAAAGAGCGACAATGCGCAGCGCAAGTCAAAAGAAGTACAGATCGAACCATGAGTCACCATTATCAAGACCTCATCACCATTTTTAATCAGACCTTTTCTGAGTCATTCAACACCAAGTTAGAGTTGGGTGGCGATGAGCCAATTTATTTACCCGCGGATACCTCAGTTCCCAATCATCGAATTATTTTTGCTCGTGGTTTTTATGCCTCTGCATTACACGAAATAGCCCATTGGTGCGTGGCTGGACCAGAGCGCCGACTCCTCGAAGACTTTGGTTATTGGTATGAACCCGATGGAAGAACGGCTGAGGTGCAAGCTGAGTTTGAAAAAGTTGAAATTCGCCCACAAGCGTACGAATGGATTTTGGCACTCAGTGCAGGCTTTCCTTTTAATGTAAGTTGTGACAACCTACACGGCGATTTCGAGCCTGACCGTTTGGGCTTTATGCAGAAAGTGCATCAGGAAGTCATGTCGATATTTGAGACGGGGTTCCCCCCTCGAGTGCAGATGCTTTCCGACGCATTGCGGAATTTTTATCAAGTAAAACCCTTAGAAGTAGGCGATTTCATCGTTAAGTAACCACGAGATTATCCATGATTATTGAATTTGAAGAAAAACTGTTGGAACTGATTGATGCACGTATTGAAACGGCATCAGAAGATGAACTGTTTGCAGGTGGTTATTTACGTGGCCATATTTCGCTCTCTGCTGCGTCTTGCGAAGAAGATGGCGTAAACGATGTGACGGAGCTGAAATCGCGCATTGAGCAGAGTTTAGAGAATGCTCGCTCAGAACTTGCGCCAGCAGATCGCATCATCGTCAGCGACTTGTGGCAAGAGCTCCAAGCGCAAGCTTAACCTCTGTTTCAATAAAAACGCCTCGTCAATACAACGAGGCGTTTTTGTTTGTGCGTATCTTCAACTTACAGCTCGGTAATGGCTTTGCCTTTGCGCAGTTTTCTTACCCACATGCGGCTTGGGTGTAACTCTTCAAGCACGTCAACAGGCAAAGGCAGCGGGTCGTTACAGATTTGCGAGGCGAGCAACTCAGCCATCAGTGGGGCAGAGCTCAAGCCACGAGAGCCAAGACCAAGGAGGCAGAATAAGTTCGGAAACTGAGAAATTACCTCAATCTCTTCTGCTTGAGTGTGCGGCAAATCGGCGTATTGACGCTTAATGGCTGAGAAGTCGCCGACATTGCCAACAAACGGCAGATGATCTCGGCTCACACAGCGGATCCCTTGGCGAGATAAATTGCCAGATGTATCCACTTCTTTTGCCCACGCTTGGTTTGGGACACATTGCGTCAGTCTCTCGGCATTCTCTTGTTGCGCATTGACATCAAACTCAGTATCCAAATGGCGGCGATCGTAACTTGCGCCAATGCAAAGATGCTGATTGTTTGGGTTGACGGGAGTCATGTAGCCGTCGTAACACAGCACACTTTTGAGCTTAGAAAGCGTCTCAGTAGCAGGGACATGGCTGACTTGACCTTTGACTTGGCCAAGCGGAATGTCAGCGGTTTGGCTGAAGGTTTGGAACTCATGACCATTGGCAATAACCACAGCGCTATAAGTATCGTGTTGGCCCTGAGTATGGACTTGCCATTGCTGTGACCTTTCGTCCCAGATGAGTTGTTCAACACTCTGCTCAAATTTGGCCGTGAAGTTGTCGAGGGTGCCCAATTGCGTAAAGAGGGCTTGGGTTAGCTCTGCCGGGCATAGCCAGCCGCCAAGTGGATAATGAACCGATGCCATGTCGATCGGCAAACCAATTTTTGCTGCGGTTTCTCCTACGGAGAGCTTTTGAATCAACTCGGGTGCAAAGTTCCCAGAGAGCATCTTGTCCAACTTGTTGGTTGATTTTTCATCCCACATCAACTGGGTCACGCCACACCAATCATGATCGAAGGTGAGCGCTTGTGCGGCTTGCTCTACAAACTGGCGAGCAAACAAAAACGCGGGGGCAAATACGCGTGAAACGCCATCATGATTGCCATTGAGTAAAGGGTAAACTGCGCCTTGTCGGTTACCCGATGCGCCTTCTGCAGCTTGGGCGTGTTTACAATAGAGGGTTACTTTTTGCCCACGTTGAACCAAGGCTTTTGCGAGGGCTGCGCTGGCAATTCCTCCGCCAATGATGGCAATAGAATCGAGATGAGATGCAGAGGTGCGATTGAAGTAAGGCGCGTGGCGACTTTGTTGTTGTCTTGTTTCCATGCAGCCTGCGATCATTTCTCGCTTGGTGCCAAAGCCTTTCACTTTTTTCATGGCAAAGCCCGCTTCAATCAAGCCTCGTCTTACAAAACCCGCAGAGGTAAACGTTGCCACTCGACACTCAGATCTCGCCAGTTTCGCCATGCCATTGAAAAGATCCTGATTCCACATCTCGGGATTTTTACTTGGAGCAAACCCATCGAGGAACCAAGTGTCGATAATGCCTTCTTCACCGTAAGGCACCGAGGGTAGGCAATCTTTAATATCGCCCAGCCACAGATCAAGTGTGACAGCGCCATTGTCCAGCACAATACGATGACATTCTGGAACAGCAGGTGGATAATGACGATGAAGTTTTTCCGCGAGTTCCGCCAACTCAGGCCAAGCTTGATGCGCTTTGATCAAATCTTGTTTGCTAAGGGGAAACTTTTCAAAGCTGACAAAATGTAACTCTTTGAGTGTTGCGTCGGGGTTTGCACGGCGAAAGTCATTGAACGCCTGCCAAACCGCGAGGAAATTCAATCCAGTGCCAAAACCCGTTTCGCCAATCACAAAGCGACGGCGGTCAAATTCTTGCCATCTTTCAGGAATAAGATTTTGTTTAAGAAACACATAGCGTGTTTCTTCTAGGCCGTTCACATTGGAGAAGTAAACGTCATCAAATTGGTCAGAAACCGGTGTGCCGACTTCATTCCAGCCGAGTTCTGCATGGGTAATGGATGTCATAGTAGGATGTAAATCTGTGATGTAGCGCGGTTAGAATAGGGCGATTGTACGAATTTCTGGGAAAGCTGACCACTTTTGTTATGCTTCTTAGTTATTATCTAGCGGATTTTGAATTATAGGAATGTCACATGAAACGAGTCGTAATCACCGGTATGGGTATTGTTTCAAGTATCGGTAACAACGTCGAAGAAGTGCTTGCTTCTCTAAAAGCAGGTAAATCAGGTATCACTTCGTCTGAGCAATTCAAAGAGAAAGGCCTGCGTTCTCAGGTGTGGGGCGATCTGAAAATTACTCCTGCCGATCATATCGATCGCAAACAAATGCGCTTTATGGGCGATGCGGCTGCGTATGCATACCTATCGATGGAACAGGCAATCGCGGATGCGGGCCTGACAGAAGATCAAGTTTCAAATGACCGTACAGGTATCGTTGCGGGTTCTGGTGGTGCTTCATCACTAAACCAAGCGGCGGCAGTAGACACGCTACGTGAAAAAGGTGTGAAACGTATCGGTCCTTACATGGTGCCTCGTACCATGTCATCAACCGTTTCTGCGTGTTTGGCAACACCATTTAAGATTCGCGGTGTGAACTACACCATGAGTTCAGCGTGTGCGACTTCAGCACACTGTATTGGTCACGCAGCGGAACTTATTCAACTTGGCAAACAAGATATCGTGTTTGCAGGTGGTGGTGAAGAGCTTGATTGGACATTGACTATGATGTTCGATGCGATGGGCGCACTGTCAACCAAATACAATGAGACGCCAGAAAAAGCGTCTCGTACTTACGATGCAGACCGTGATGGTTTCGTTATCTCTGGTGGCGGCGGCATGCTGGTGATCGAAGAGCTTGAGCACGCCTTAGCGCGTGGCGCGAAAATTTACGGTGAGATCGTCGGCTATGGTGCGACATCGGATGGTTACGACATGGTGGCACCATCCGGTGAAGGCGCTGTGCGTTGTATGAAGATGGCGATGCAAGATGTAGAGAAAATCGACTACATCAACACGCATGGTACTTCAACGCCAGTCGGCGATGTCAAAGAATTGGGTGCGATTCAAGAAGTCTTCGCGGGTAACAGCCCTGCTATTTCAGCAACCAAAGCGATGACAGGTCACGCATTGGGTGCCGCAGGTGTTCACGAAGCGATTTACTCAACGCTGATGCTACACCACAACTTTATTGCGCCAAGCATCAATATCGAAAACCTAGACGCTGCGGCTGAAGGTCTTGATATTGTGACTGAAATGCGTGAAGCAGAATTGAATACAGTGATGTCGAACAGCTTTGGTTTCGGTGGTACCAATGCGACTTTGGTGATTAAGAAATACCAAGGTTAATGGCAAAGCTCAGCCGTGTTGCATCGCAGCACGGTCACCAGTTTCCAGAGCTTGATCAGTACCACTGATCGAACAGACGCAGACTCTGTCCCATGGAGAGCGGGACAGGATCCTTTTGTTCTGGAATTTTACCCGGTCTTGTACCGGGTTTTTTCTTTTTGTTTGTCGGTGAATGTGTTGAGATTTTTATGAAAAAGGGCACAATCACTGCAACTTTCCAATATGGATCTGGGATTTGCCACAATGAAAATTCTTGTTGATGAAAACATGCCTTACGCCGAGACGCTGTTTAGCCAGCTTGGTGAAGTGATTTTGAAGCCGGGCCGCAGTTTGACGGCTGACGACTTGGTGGATATTGATGCACTGATGATTCGCTCAGTGACGAAAGTGAACGCTGCATTGATCAGCAAAGCCAACAAACTGAAGTTTGTCGGTACCGCAACAGCGGGCATGGATCACGTTGACCAAGCGCTATTGAAAGAAAAGGGCATTTACTTTACTGCGGCTCCAGGTTGCAACAAAGTGGGTGTCGCTGAGTATGTCTTTAGTGTCATGATGGTACTGGCACAGCAGCAAGGTTTTTCGGTTTTTGAACAAACCGTTGGCATAATTGGTGCTGGGCAAGTTGGCAGTTACTTACAGCAATGTTTGCAAGGCATCGGTATTAAAGTGCTGATCAATGACCCTTTTAAGCAAGAAGAAGGGGACGAACGTGAGTTCACCTCGCTGGATCGTTTGTTGCAAGAAGCGGATGTCATCACCTTACACACGCCAATCACACGCGACGGTAAATATCCGACACATCACCTGATCAACGAAGAAATTCTAAACTCATTGCGTGCGGATCAAATTTTGATTAACGCTGCACGTGGTCCTGTGGTCGATAATCAAGCGCTTAAGCGTCGTCTGCAACAAGCTGATGGCTTTATGGCGGCACTTGACGTGTTTGAATTTGAACCAGAGGTTGATATGGAGCTACTGCCTCTGTTAGCATTCGCCACCCCTCACGTGGCAGGTTATGGCCTTGAGGGGAAAGCTCGCGGAACCACAATGATCTTCAATAGTTATTGTGAGTTCATCGGTAATGAACTTCGTGCGCATGCCAGCGACCTCTTGCCAACTGCGCCTGTGCCAAAAGTGGTACTGGATCGCAAGTGGGATGAAGCAACGCTCCATACCCTGACGCAATTGGTCTACGATGTGCGTAGAGATGACGCACAATTCCGACGTGAAATCGGTGCGCCAGGTGCGTTTGACCTAATGCGCAAAGAGTATTGGGATCGTCGTGAATACAGTGCAGTCACGCTAGTGGGAAGCGCGCAATGTCGTTTAAAACCACTAGCAAAACTAGGTTTTCAAGTTGAGGTAAGTCAATGAGCCAACAATACAATGTTGCCATTCTAGGGGCGACCGGAGCGGTCGGTGAAACCATTCTTGAAGTGCTTCAAGAGCGCAAATTTCCTGTCGGTGAGTTGTACTTGCTAGCCAGTGAGCGCAGTGAAGGTAAGACTTACCGTTTCAACGGTAAAACAATTTACGTGCAAAATGTTGAAGAGTTTGACTGGTCGCAAGCGCACATTGGTCTGTTCTCTGCTGGCGGTGATCTTTCTGCGAAATGGGCGCCTATTGCAGCAGAGGCTGGTGTAGTCGTGATCGACAACACGTCACATTTCCGTTATGAGTACGATATTCCATTGGTGGTTCCAGAAGTTAACCCAGAAGCCATTGCTGAATTCCGTAACCGCAATATCATTGCCAATCCTAACTGTTCAACCATCCAGATGCTGGTGGCACTTAAGCCAATCTACGATGCAGTAGGTATTGAGCGCATTAACGTTTGTACATATCAGTCGGTTTCTGGTGCGGGCAAGGCAGGTATTGATGAGCTAGCGGGACAAACCGCGAAACTCTTAAACGGTATTCCGGCGGAAAACAAACAGTTTTCTCAGCAAATTGCGTTTAACTGTATTCCACAAATCGACAAATTCATGGATAACGGCTACACCAAAGAAGAGATGAAAATGGTGTGGGAAACGCAGAAAATCTTTAATGATGCGTCGATTACCGTTAACCCAACGTGCGTGCGCGTCCCGGTTTTCTATGGTCACGCTGAAGCGGTTCATATCGAAACGGGTTCACCGATTGATGCAGAAGAAGTGGTTCGTCTACTGGAAGAAACCGAGGGCGTTGAAGTATTCCATGGTGAAGACTTCCCAACCCAAGTTCGCGATGCCGGTGGTAAAAACCATGTGATGGTTGGTCGCATCCGTAACGACATCAGCCATCACAGTGGCGTGAACTTGTGGATCGTGGCTGATAACGTGCGTAAAGGTGCCGCAACCAATGCTGTTCAAATCGCAGAAGTGCTGATTCGCGACTACTACTGATCTCGAAACACTCGGCTTCAAGCCTTAAGAATACTCAAGCCTCGCCATGTGCGAGGCTTTTTTGTTCGATTAGAGAGCAATTGTGTGAGATTAGTACGAATATCATGTCAGACCCACATTTTTTGGCTTAATTCCTATAGTTTTGCCGTGGTTATCCGATATATTTAACAGATCATGATTTAAATTATAACTAAGCACAGAGCTGAGCCTTCTATGCGTCAAATTTTTAAGCGCCTGTTAGCCCCTTTATTGCTAATGACTGCGCTACCGACATCAGTTTCACAAGCGGACGGCATTCGATTAGTCGGTCCTACTGGTGAAGTGCAATCATCGCCAAGTTTTTCAGAACAAGTTGAGCGTGCCAACTCGCCACTGCCTGTTTCCGATGAACCTTCTCGTTTCTATGGCCCAACAAGTGCAAACGAAACCTTGTGGTCAATCGCCAGCAAATTACGCCCCGCAAATAACGTCTCGGTACAACAAACTCTCTTAGCCATTTACCGATTAAACCCGCAGGCGTTTGAAAACCAAAATATTCACAGTTTAGTACCTGGTAGTACCTTGCGTGTGCCGTCGCTCGCTCAAGTGCGCAGCGCTTCAACCGAGCAAGCGGTTACGGTGATGAAAGCACATCAGGATAAGCTCAACGCGACTTCTCGTCCTATTGCGCCAACGCCAGTTACTCGCCCAGTCAAAGTGACGCCAGCGACACCAGCCCAAGCAGTGAGCGAAACGGTGAAGGTGGAGTCCCCAGTCGACACTACACCAGTGAAGGCACCAGATGTTCCTCAAGTGAAAACACTTGAGAAACAGCTCGAGATGTCTGAAAGCGAATTAACCGCGCTGGAAGAAAAGAACCACAATTTGCGTTTGATGTTGGCGGAAGTTCAGTCCGAAGTGGATGGATTGAAAACGGAGCTGGGTGATGAAAACCGTATTCGTTCCGAAGTTGAGAAGTTACTCGCGGAAGAAAAGGCGAAGCTTGAAGAACAGCAACGCATGCAACCATCGGCGTTTGATCAATTCTTATCAAATGGCTGGATGGTGGCTGCCGCTGCCCTGATTCCTGGGGCATTGATCGGCCTTTTGATTGTGATGCTACTGGGGCGCCGTAAAGAAGCGGAGCCAAGCGCAAGCGAAACACAAACTGAAGCGCCATTAACACCACCGCCAATGTCAGATTCGGATCTGGACGATCTGACCGATGATCTCACCCTCGATGATGACCTCTTCAGCGACAGCGATGACAATAGCGAGTTGCTGTTTGATGACACTATGGGAGACGACGAAAACGACGTCTTTGGTGATCTTGACGACAGTGATCTCGATTTCAATCTTGAAGGCGAAGATGGTGAAGACCCATTTGCTAGCATCGGTGATGACGGCGATCTGGATACTGACTTCGACGACTTTGACTCATCAAACAACGGCATCAGTGTTAAAGGTTCTGACAAAGCGCTGGGTCTTGAAGAGATGGAGCGTGCGCTGGATGAAGTTAGCCCAGAGCTAGAAATCACTGACGACGAAGAGAGTGACTTTGATCTTTCTGGTGAAAACGTCGGCATGTCAGAAGATGACTTAGCGGAATTGCTGGCGTCCGATGAACCGACGGAAGACCTAGGTGATTCAGCCCTTGACCAGTCAATGCTTGATGATCTGTTCTCCAACTTGGGTGACGATGATGAAGTTGACGAATTTGATTTAGGTTTAGATGAAGATAGCGCGGCTGCACCAACTGAAAACAAACAGATGTCTGATGCAATGTCTGGAACGATGGCATCAGATGAAGATATTGATCAGCTACTGGCCCAGTTTGATGAGCCAGTCATCGATGAATCAGAACTGGAAACGCAAAGCAGCCTAGACGAATTAGAGTCACTATTGGAGTCTGGTGCTGACGACACGCAAGACGACTTATCCACCTCATTGTTAGATGAGATGTTGGAACAGGCTTCAGATGATGAAGTGAGCCTCGATCCTCTTGATGAGCTCGAAGCTCTGGCGGGTCTAACTGACGATGAGATTGAGGTATCGCCAACAGACACCGAGCTGCTTGATGAGCTACTCGAAGCGGACGAAGAAGAATCACTTGATGAATTTGATCCACTCAGTGAGTTAGAGGAGCTCGCGGCCTTTGGTCAAGATGAGGTTGTGCCTGAGCTGGATGAAAACAGCACCGATCTGCTCGATGAATTACTTGAAAGCGCACCAGAGAGTGATGAGTCGCTTGAGTGGCCAGAAGAAGAGTTGGCAACGGCAGAGGAAAGCGATCTCTTTGATGAACTGATTGGCTTAGATGAGAGCGACAAAGCTCAAGAGGACGATGCCGCTGAATCGTTCGATTTTGCCGCAGAGCTGGATGCTGCATTAGATTCATCAGAAGATTTTGTTGAACTGTCCGTTTCTGAACCTGCGATTGAAGAGGTGAGTGCGGAAGTTGACTCGGTAGACAACACAGCGATTGATGAGCTATTGGATGACGTTCTCCCTCTTGAGGAAGCGTCACCTGAGCAAGATGAACTGACGGCAGAGGTCGAAGAACTTGTTGAGTCCATCGATAGCCCAATGGCTGACGATGAATTTGAACCAACAGAATTCAATAGCAGCCATTTTGCTGAAGATTTGGCTAACGTTGCGCCGACGCTTGATCCACTGCTAGATGCATTCCCAGAGGATATTGAAGAAGTCAGCACCGCTGAAGCAGAACTGAATACCGATCCCCAGAACCTACAAGAGTCGCTGGACGATTCAACAGAATCACTGCTTGAAGAGGCGGCGCCGTCTGAGTCTGTCTTACCTACAGAGCTGCTTGCCGATCTGCCATTGGAAGAGGGGGAAAGTGGTGATGCCGATGACATCGATGCTCAAGATGACCAAGATGATGATTGGTTGCAAGCCGCCATTGATGAGGTAGAAAGCCCACGTCAGTCAATCGATGAGTATGAGCCTACAACGCAGACGGAAACCGCAGAGCAAGAACTGCTTTCTGACCATGAGATAGCGACAACGGCACCTGAGCTTGATGTTGAGGAATCACAAGAGCCACAGGAAGAAGACTGGCTACAAAGTGCGATTGATGAAGTTGAATCACCGCAGATTGATTCAGAGCTGCATGAGGTCGATTCAGATGAGCGCATTGCATCGACTTCTTTGGCGACAGAGGTTACTGAAGAAGCGTTAGATGGGCATCCTGATGACGCCATGCTTTCAGAGCTCGATGACACACAAGCTCAAGACGATGAGCTTGTGGATCTTATTGACGATATCGCAGAGCCTGTTTCGACTGACGCAGAAGCGTTGTTGGCGCAGGACATTGAGGATGCTCAAGAGCTTGAGGCAACTGCAACGGAGATGCCGTTAGAAGAGCCTGTTCATGAAACGCCGACACCAAACGCAGTGCCAAATGAATTTGGTACTCCCGTCGAAGAAGATTGGGCAGAAGCAGAGACTCTTTTTGATGGTCTAGTAACCGACAGTGAACTGCCACAAGCACAACAAGAAGAATCGCTAGCAGGATTAGCAGAGGCTGAATCGACGGCAGAACAGGACGACAGTCTCGACGACTTAGAACTGTTGGAATTCGATGAAGAAGATGCACTGGAAGCCTTAGCTGATGAGTCTGCACAAGAAGCCAATGCGGTGCTCGGTGAAGATGCTATCGGCTTGGATGAGTTAGCGCTTAACGAGTTTGGCGAAGATGACGAGTTGGCTGTGCTAGCCGATGAGCCTGGTTTTGCGGAACCTTCGCTTGAGAGTGAGCTTGAAGACATTGATCTTGACGAACTGGATTTCCCAGAGTTTGGTGAAGAAGAAGCGTTAGCCTCTCTTGAAGAGGAGCCGATGCTATCTGAGGTCGAATTGTCTGAGTCGGATTTGGCGACGCCACCAATCGACGAAACTGAGCTACTGGAGCAAGCTGAAAGCGCGGTGACCGATCTCGGCAGCATTGAGTTTGATGAGAGTGAACTACCGGAGTTCGGTGAGGAAGATGCACTGTCTGCAATGGCAGATGGCCCTTCACTCGCAGATTTTGAATTAGATGAGCCCGTTGAAGAAGGTGAAATCGACCTTGCTGATGAGGTTGAGTTTGACGAACTCGAACTGCCAGAGTTTGGCGAAGACGAAGCACTGGCTGCGATGGCAGACGAGCCTTCTTACGACGCTCCGGTTGTGGAAGAGGAAGTGTTTGCGGCTGAAGAGCCAGCCGTTGAATCCGACATCACAAGTGACGACTCCGCGTTAGATGAAGTGCTTGAGCCAAGCGAAGTCGCAACTGACAACGTAGAAAGTGCAGAAGAGCAAGCTCAAGCCGAAACAACGGACGATGTATTCGACTTTGACGAGCTAGAGCTGCCAGAGTTTGGCGAAGACGAAGCGCTGGCCGCAATGGCAGATGAGCCTTCTTACGACGCTCCGGTTGTGGAAGAGGAAGTGTTTGCGGCTGAAGAGCCAGCCGTTGAATCTGAAGTGACCAGCGAAGAATCTGCGTTAGATGACGTTCTTGAGCCAAGCGAAGTTGCAGATGACAACGTAGAAAGTGCAGAAGAGCAAGCTCAAGCCGAAACAACGGACGATGCGTTCGACTTTGACGAACTCGAATTGCCAGAGTTTGGTGAAGACGAAGCACTGGCCGCAATGGCAGACGAGCCTTCTTACGATGCCCCAGTTGTGGAAGAGGACGCGTTTGCAACGGAAGAGCCAGCCGTCGAATCCGAAATCACAAGTGACGAGTCCGCGTTAGATGAAGTGCTTGAGCCAAGCGAAGCGGCAACTGACAACGTAGAAAGTGCAGAAGAGCAAGCTCAAGCCGAAACAACGGACGATGCGTTCGACTTTGACGAACTCGAATTGCCAGTGTTTGGCGAAGACGAAGCGCTGGTCGCAATGGCAGACGAGCCTTCTTACGATGCTCCGCTTGTAGAAGAGGAAGCGTTTGCGGCCGAAGAGCCAGCCGTTGAATCTGAAGTGACAAGCGAAGAATCTGCGTTAGATGACGTTCTTGAGCCAAGCGAAGCGGCAACTGACAACGTAGAAAGTGCAGAAGAGCAAGTTCAAGCCGAAATAACGGACGATGCGTTCGACGTTGACGAACTAGAATTGCCGGAGTTTGGCGAAGATGAGGCGGCAGAAGCGGTTGCCAGTGAGCCAAATATCGAACCTGACGCCGAGCCTGAAGCAGAATCAGATGACTTTGAAATTGATGATATCGAACTGCCAGAATTTGGCGAAGAAGATGCCATTGTTTCGGTTGCAGAGGAGCTCGAGGAAGCGCCAATTACCTCCGAGCCAGAAGAGCAAGATTATCATTTTGACTCTTTAGAATTACCATCGATAGAAGAGAGTGGTGAGTTAAATACGGTTAACAAGCCGCATATCAATCCTTCTTCTTATGAAGAACAAGATGCTCTATTTGATGTTTTTGCTCAGGAAGCGGGCTTCAATATCGCAGAAGACGAGGTACTTCATTCTGAATTTGATGAAGCAGCGATGGCGGATCTGCTTTCTGAAGACGCTTTGGATGATAATTTCTTCCCAGAATCGCCCGATGATGAAATGGCTGCCAGTGCTGGTATGGACATTGAGGCGATGTTGGAAGTCGGCGGCGACGACTGGAATGGCTTTAAACTACCGGATAATCCATCAGCAGAAGTAACGAGTGATGTGCCTGCTGAAGAGCGCGAAATTTGGAGCTCAGAAGAGGCCCTCCGACAACCCAATATCGATGAGGAAAACTGGGCCGAACAAGACGACTTTGATCCGAAGAAAAACCAGTACATGACGATTGACGAGCTCATGGCTCAAGTTGATGGTGATGAAGTGGAGTTCGAAGAGGAAGATCTCAAACTGGATGTCGGCCTGGATGAATTTCCTGACGTGATTGGGGACATTAGCAACGTGGATGTGGATGAAAACGCAGAAGCGTCGGGTAAATTGGATCTGGCAAAAATTTATATCGAAATGAACGATGCAGAAGGGGCAATCAAACTGCTCGAAGAAGCGATTGTTTATGGTGATGATGATGTTCGCCGTGAAGCGAAGAATCTCATTGATATGATTAACGGCCGTTAGTTTCAGTTCTTAAGTAACAAGGGGCAGCTTTCGCTGCCCCTGTTTTATCGCTCGAGGCTTGAGGATTAGAAATTCCAGCCACAACCGTTTATACTTCCCGCCCCAAATTCAAATCGAAGGTTATCATGAGAATTGCATTAGGCATCGAATACAATGGCACTGACTATTTCGGTTGGCAGCGTCAACGCGAAGTCGCCAGTGTTCAAGAAAAGCTGGAGAAGGCGCTGTCGAAAGTGGCTAACCACCCAGTAGAAGTACAATGTGCAGGTCGCACCGATGCTGGGGTTCACGGTACTGGGCAAGTGGTTCACTTCGATACCAATGTTGAGCGTAAAATGGTTGCTTGGACCATGGGGGCCAATGCGAACTTACCCAAAGACATCGCAGTACGTTGGGCGAAAGCAGTACCAGATGAGTTCCATGCGCGTTTTTCAGCAACCGCACGCCGCTACCGCTATATCATTTTTAACCATGCATTGCGTCCCGGCATTTTGGGCTCCGGTGTAAGCCATTATCATGGCGAGCTTGATGAGAAGAAAATGCATGAGGCGGGACAATATTTGTTGGGCGAAAATGACTTCACCTCGTTTCGCGCGGTGCAATGTCAATCGCTCAGTCCATTTCGCAATATGATCCATTTGAATGTGACACGTCACGGACACTATGTGGTGATCGACATTAAAGCCAATGCCTTTGTACACCACATGGTGCGCAACATTACGGGCAGCTTAATTATGGTCGGCCGTGGTGAGCAAGATCCAGAGTGGATCAAATGGTTGCTAGAAGCGAAAGATCGTAAGCTCGCCGGCCCGACGGCCAAAGCCGAAGGTTTGTATCTCGTCGATGTGGACTACCCTGAAGAGTTCGATTTACCTCGCGAGTCGATCGGTCCGTTGTTTTTGCCCGATAATTTGAACTAATCGAGAGATTCAGATTCAAAAAAATGAGTAACTTAGCGTGCGACTTTGACTGAAAAAATAGGTACAACCAGTTTTTTATCTACAGTTGTCGTTATATGTGGTTTAATCCACACGCGTAAATTCGAATTTTTGTCTTTCGCTATGGAGCGGAAGCGTTGAGAGAAAAGGTCTTCCATGAGTTGGCTTGAAAAGATTTTAGAAAAAAGCAACATCGTAAGCTCACGTAAAGCGTCTATCCCTGAGGGTGTGTGGACGAAATGTACTTCATGTGAGCAAGTTCTGTATCACGCGGAGCTTGAGCGTAATCTTGAGGTGTGTCCTAAGTGTAATCACCACATGCGTATGAAAGCGCGTCGTCGTCTAGAAACGTTTTTGGACGAAGGCAATCGCGTGGAGCTAGGTGGTGAACTTGAGCCGCAAGATAAACTGAAGTTTAAAGACTCTAAGCGTTATAAAGAGCGTATCGCAGCGGCGCAGAAGAGCAGCGGTGAGAAAGACGCCCTTGTTGCGATGAAAGGTGAATTGCTAGGCATGCCTATTGTCGCTTGTGCGTTTGAATTCTCATTTATGGGTGGTTCAATGGGCTCTGTTGTCGGTGCGCGTTTCGTACGTGCGGTTGAAGCGGCAATGGAAAACAACTGCGCGCTGGTATGTTTCTCAGCAAGTGGTGGTGCACGCATGCAAGAGGCTCTGATGTCTCTCATGCAAATGGCAAAAACCAGTGCGGCGTTAGAGCGTCTATCTGCGAAAGGTCTGCCGTTTATCTCTGTGATGACCGACCCAACCATGGGTGGTGTTTCAGCGAGTTTAGCGATGCTTGGCGACATTAATATCGGTGAGCCGAAAGCGCTGATCGGTTTTGCTGGTCGCCGTGTTATCGAGCAAACCGTACGTGAAGATTTGCCTGAAGGCTTCCAGCGCAGTGAGTTCCTACTTGAGCACGGTGCCATCGATATGATCGTCGATCGCCGTGAAATGCGTCAGCGCGTTGGTGGTTTGATCGCCAAGCTGACCAATCACAAGTCGCCTCTCGTTGTTTCTGTGAACGATTCACCAAATGAAGCGGCATATTCTGTACCAGAAGCGAACGAAAAAGGGTAAAGTAGCCTCTAACAAACAACCAAGTCTTTGATGGTTATCGTTAGATGAAACAAAACTCTATTCCACAAGCCACATCCCCTATGGCGGTGTGGCTTGATTATTTAGCCAACATACACACTTCTGCCATTGATCTTGGCCTAGACCGAGTTCAAGCTGTTGCTCTCAAAGCAAACCTCACCAAACCTGCACCTACTGTGATCACTGTTGCTGGCACGAACGGCAAGGGTTCAACTTGTGCGTTAATGGAAGCGATCTTACTTGATGCTGGATATTCCGTTGGCGTGTACAGCTCGCCACACTTAATTCGTTATAACGAACGAGTCCGCATTAATGGTCAAGATCTTGCGGACGAAAAGCACTGTGAAGCGTTTGATTTCATTGAGCAACAACGTGGTGATATCAGCCTAAGCTTGTTTGAGTATGGAACGCTGGCTGCATTACGCTTGTTCCAAACGGAAAAGGTCGATGTGGTTCTTTTGGAAGTTGGGCTGGGCGGGCGATTGGACGCCACCAACGTGGTGGATCACGATGTCTCAGTGATCACTAGCTTGGCGCTTGACCACGTAGATTGGCTCGGAGATGACATTAACGTTATCGGTTTTGAGAAAGCGGGCATTTATCGTAGTGGTAAGCCAGCTATTTGTGGCCAACCAACGCCTCCGTCAACCGTTGCCGCACATGCAGACGATATTGGCGCAGAGTTTTACCAAGTCGGTATTCAGTTTGACTATCAGCTTTCTGGCGAAGGTTGGCGCTGGCAGCATGGTGCTTTCGCATTGGAAGATTTGCCTCTCCCAGGTTTGCCTTTGCCAAATGCCGCAACCGCGTTAATGGCGCTAGGTGCCTCCAATCTTGAACTGAGCGATATCAACATCGTCAACGGACTAAAAAACGCTAAGTTAGCGGGTCGAATGCAGGTGTTGCAGACAGCGCCGTTAATTCTTTTGGATGTGGCGCATAATCCTCATTCCGCGGAATATTTAGTGACTCAGCTTCAGTCTCGCTACCAAGGCAAAACCATCCATGCGGTGATTGGCATGTTGAAGGATAAAGACATCAAATCCACGCTAGAAGTTTTAGCGCCCGTGACACGCCATTGGTACCCTGCCTCGCTGACAGGACCAAGAGCCGCGACAGCAGAAGAATTGATTCAATATTTGCCGCAAGGCACACAAAGTTATACCGATCCAGCACACGCTTTTGACCAAGCACTGTCACAAGCTCAATCTGATGAGATAGTGTTAGTGGTTGGCTCTTTCCACACCGTGGGTGAAGTGTTGGAGCATTGGCAACAAAACAAAGGTAATTAAATGGCAAGTAAGTTCCAAAGCCGTCTGGTGGGGACCATTATCTTGGTCGCTATCGGCGTGATAGTGCTTCCTGATGTCCTCGATGGCCAGAAGCTTCACTATAAAGAAGAGTTTGCCACCATTCCGATCAAACCGGAATTGAGCAACGAGGTAGAGAGTTTTGAAATTCTTGAGCCCGTAGAAGACGACATCAAGCTACCAGAGTCTCCTGTGGTCGCGACGGTGGGGCAGTCTGTGTCAACGTCAAGTGAAACGCAACAAAGCCAAACAAAACCGAAATCTGTTGAAGTCAAAATCAACGAGGTCGCAGAAAAGAATAACTACGAAGATTCAGCATGGATCATTCAGTTAATGGCACTGCGTAATGAAGAGAACGCGCAGAACATGGCGAAGGATTTGCAGAAACGCGGTTATCAAGCGCATACCATCAAAGAAAATGGTTTTACTCGAGTTGTAATTGGTCCTGATGTGTCAAAAAGTAAACTTGAAAGACAAGTCGTGGAATTGGAAAAAATTACCGGTTCCAAAGGTCAATTGCTCAAATTTAAACCACTAAACCCATAAGAAAACGTTTGCGTCAGCATTTTTTCTGTTAAAATGCGCGCCAACTTAAGATGAAGAAAACATGAATTGGTTAGATTTTGTCATTTTAGGTGTGATCGGATTTTCAGCTCTGATCAGTTTAGTTCGCGGTTTTGCGAAAGAAGCATTGTCATTGGTGATTTGGTTTGGAGCCTTTTTTATCTCCAGTAACTATTACACCAAACTCGCGGTGTATTTCACCAATATCGAAGATGACATGTTTCGAAACGGAGCCGCAATCGCGGCATTGTTTGTCGCGACCTTGGTAGTTGGTGCAGTGGTCAATTATGTCATTGCTCAACTAGTACAAAAAACAGGGCTTTCAGGCACAGACCGAATTTTGGGTGTGGTGTTTGGCGGTTTACGTGGGGTGCTAATTGTCTCTGCGGTGCTGTTTTTTATGGATGCTTTTACGGCATTCCCAAGTTCGGAGTGGTGGAAGAGTTCGCAACTGGTCCCTGAGTTCAGTCGAATCATTGCCCCATTCTTCGAGCATTTACAAGCAACATCGAGTTTTTTGTCTGGCACTCTCTAGCGGTGCCAGCTACTGTCGCAAATCGAGGATTAGGACATGTGTGGTATTGTTGGAATCGTGGGCACAACCCCTGTAAACCAGTCAATTTATGACGCGTTAACAGTGTTACAGCATCGTGGCCAAGATGCCGCTGGTATTTGTACCATAGAAAGCAATCGTTTTCGTCTGCGTAAGGCAAACGGTCTGGTCAAAGATGTGTTTGAAGCAAAACACATGCAACGTCTTCAAGGCAACGTCGGCATTGGTCATGTACGCTATCCAACGGCCGGTAGTTCAAGTGCTTCAGAAGCACAGCCTTTCTACGTTAACTCGCCATTTGGCATTAGCTTAGCGCACAACGGCAACCTGACTAACGCGCATGAAGTTCGTCAGAAATTGTTCGAAAAAGATCGCCGCCATGTGAATACCACCTCAGACTCCGAAGTTCTTCTTAACGTTCTTGCTCATGAAATTGATACAGTAAAAGGCAACGTTACTGCCGATGATGTCTTCCGAGCCATCGCCAATGTCCATCGTACCATTCGTGGTGCTTACGCCGTTACAGCGATGATCATTGGTCACGGTATGATTGCCTTTCGCGACCCACATGGTATTCGTCCACTTTGCTTAGGTAAGCGCGAAGAGAACGGACAAACGGAATACATGGTGGCGTCAGAATCAGTAGCGCTGGATGCGGTTGGCTTTGATTTTGTGCGTGACGTCGCACCAGGTGAAGCGATTTACGCGACTTTTGACGGTGAACTCTTTACCAAGCAGTGCGCTGACAATCCAAAACTCAACCCGTGCATTTTTGAGTTCGTTTACTTTGCACGTCCAGATTCGTTTATCGACAAAATCTCTGTTTATAGTGCACGAGTCGAAATGGGTAAAAAGTTGGGTGAGCGTATTAAAGAAGAGTACGCCGATCTTGATATTGACGTTGTCATTCCCATTCCAGAGACCTCTTGTGATATCGCACTGCAAATTGCTCAAGCGATTGATAAGCCGTACCGCCAAGGGTTTGTTAAAAACCGCTATGTCGGCCGTACCTTTATCATGCCGGGCCAGCAATTGCGTAAAAAATCGGTACGTCGCAAGCTCAATGCCATTCGCTCTGAATTCAAAGATAAGAATGTACTGTTAGTGGACGACTCAATTGTACGTGGAACCACTTCTGAGCAAATTATCGAAATGGCAAGAGACTCAGGCGCTAAGAAAGTGTTTATTGTCTCTGCTGCACCCGAGGTGCGTTTCCCGAACGTTTACGGCATTGATATGCCAAGTGCGACTGAGCTTATTGCGCATGGACGAGATAACGAGACGATCTGTAAGCTGATTGGTGCTGACGCGCTGATTTTCCAAAAACTGGAAGATTTAGTGGATGCGGTGGGCTTAGGTAACCTTGATATTACCAAGTTTGATACTTCGGTGTTTAACGGCGAATACGTGACGGGGGATATTGATCAGCAATACCTCGATTTCCTAGATTCGATGCGTAACGATGATGCAAAGGTTCAGCGCGAGATTCAACAAGATCTGGCTAACCTAGAGTTGCATAACGAAGGTGCGTAATCGACACCGGAGTTCAGGGTTAAGATAAGACAAATAAAAACCAGAGCTTTTCTGCTCTGGTTTTTTTGTGCTCGAAATAACCTCTGTGGTTACGCGCTACATCGTTAGTGGATGTTATAAGCAATCACGTAGTCGATAAACAAACGCACTTTTTCGGGTAAGTGATCTTTGTGATTGTAGAGCATATAAATATCGCGTGGGTTTGCACTCCAGTCAGGCAGAATACGCACTAGGCTGCCATCGGCGATATACTCTTTTATCATCACGTCTGGCATGAGAGTGATGCCTAGCCCTTCTGAGCACGCGCTACGTACCACATTCAGTGCGTTGGCTTGAAAGCGACCACGATCAACGTTAACAACGGTTTCGCCTTTGCTGTTGATTAATGTCCACTTCAACAGCGGGTGGCCTTTGAGTAGGAAGTGGTCGTGCAGATCTTCAGCATGAGTTGGCATTGGGTGAGCGTTTACGTACTCAGGGCTAGCCACCAAAATATCTTTCACTGAACCAATTTTACGCGCGATAAGGCTTGAATCTCTTTGTGGTCCTACGCGGAAAATGACATCCCATTCGGTTGGGTCAAGTTGATCAGCGTTACTCTCTGTAGTGAGTTCAATGTTGATTTCTGGATACTGACTCATAAAACCGTTCAACATTGGCATCATCATGCGCTTGGTGAGATTGTAGGGCGTTGAAATCTTGATTTTGCCAGACGCACCACGACATTCATCGGTAATTTCTTCGGCTGTGTTTGTGAGTCTTTGCAGTAAAGGAGAGCATTCACGGAAAAAGCGTTCTCCCGCTTCTGTCAGTGATAATTTACGTGCATGGCGATTGAGAAGGCGCAAGTTCACCGCATCTTCCAAAGCTTGTATGCGTCGGGTGATGGTCGCCACGGGGATCATGGTCTTACGTGAAGTTGCGGTGTAGCTCCCATTTTCAACAACGAGTCTGAACAGGTTGAGATCGTCTAATTTCATATTTCCTGACACATCTATTTACCAAATAGGCCTAATTTAGCGCTAACTTTGCGATGAAAGTTTGCTTCATGTCAACAGGTCGCACGATTTGTGATCAGCATACATCTAGTAGCAAACTCTGATATAAAGTGGAATATTTGTATAAATGGCTTTTTACAGCTACGTTTTATTACAGAGCAGAGTGGGTGCAGAGCACAGGAAGTGGCCCGTCTGTGATAAGTAAACTACAAAAATAATAACATTGATAACCACTTTGACTGAGTGTGTGAGGTGAAGCTATGTACAAGACTCACAGTCAAACGGCAATGACCTCGGCAAGGGAAGCGGTACAACCAAAGTTAATACAACTGGTTGATGATGATCCGATCTTTCGCCGAATTACCAGTGCCTATCTCGAAAGTCAGGGATATAAAGTCGTTGAGTCAGAAAACGGTTTGCAAGCCCTTCAGCAGTTACGTGAATGCGATCCTGATATCGTATTATGTGATTTGTCCATGCCCGTGTTAGACGGAATAGAATTTGTCGAGGAGGTCAGTCTCGAGTACCCCTCCTTACCTTTGATCGTGGTTTCCGCAACAGGAGAGATGTCCGATGTTGCCAAAGCGCTGCGTTTTGGGATTAAAGATTTCTTACCCAAACCAATTGGAGATTATCAACACCTAGCGGAAGCGATTGAGAATACATTGGAAGATTCGATGAACCATATGTCGGATCAACGCGATTTTTCCAGCCAGTGGTTTCGAGTCGATGGCGGCGGAGAGTTGCCCGACGAGCAGGAGCTTCACTGGCATTTAAACTATTTGGAAGATAACCCCAATTCGGCAAGAGACTTACTCCACGCTTTGCTGCCAGACAAAGATACGTCGCAGGGCGATTGGAAGTTTTCTTATAAGTTGCTGCAATCGACCGACATGATGCCGCTCGTGTTTGATTACCGTTGGTTGATGAATGGCCAGTTTGCGTTTTACCTCGTCGATTCGGCTTCGGTAGAAAAGCAAGGTGTCGCCACTGCCTTGTTGATACGCGCTTTGTTTGATGATTACTTACGTAATCTAAAAAGCTTTAGCGCCGACTTAAAAGATATTGTAGAAATCCTAGAGCGGGGCATTCGTTATTCGGATTGTGCGTGCCCGGTTAATGCGCTATTTGGCATTGCGGATTTGGTGGATGGAAGTGTTGAAATTTTACCTGCGGGGCTAGACAGTCAGTGGTCAACGGGGTTCATCAATCAGCATATTGCTGCTGGAAACCGTCTAGGTCACAACAGTTTAAAAAACTTCATCACCCGTGATCTCAATATAGGTAGCGGCAGTCAACTGACACTAGGCTGTTTAGGCTCCGCCAGCTTCAGTTTGAATATCATCAAAGGCAGTAAAGTGAGCTGACGATACTTCACGTAATATCGCCGCCATGAGCGGCGATATTCTTGTCCGCGTGAGGGGGACTTGGCAATAGAGCGGCTTTCCATTTCTCCATTCTTTTGTTTGTTGATTCCTCTATTTTCTTTAGAGGGTGTTGGTTTTCTTTCTACAAAATCGCAAATTTATCAATTACCCCTACTTTTGCTCGGTGTTTAGACCGTTGGCTTTGCGGTATATTGGCGGCGAAAACAATAATGAACCATTTTCTTAACCATTGGTTAACTCTTTTGGGGTAGAAAACGTAAAGAAAGTTATCAGCACAAGAGTAGAAGCATCATGGCAGACAAAGATTTTAAAGAGCCCTATAATCTGTTTTATTTTCTTGGTTTTATCGCAGTTCTTTTAATTCCAACTTTACCTGCGACATTAACCTGGATTCGTGTACTTAACGGTTACGCGGGTTTCTAAGCATTAATATCGGGAGTTCACCATCCGTATTCGACGTTTATTTCTCAATATAGTTGGTGGACTCAGTTTATGCCTTGGTATTGCAGGCATTGTCCTTCCTCTGCTCCCAACCACGCCTTTTATCCTGCTAGCGAGCGCCTGTTTTTTACGTTCTAGCCCGCGATTTCATCATTGGTTACACAGCCACAAAACCTTTGGTCCGGTACTGGACAATTGGCAACAAAATCGTGCTGTGACGCGTCGCGTTAAACAGCGTGCTATCTTGTTTATTCTGCTGAGCTTCTCTGTTTCTATCTGGATCGCGCCACTCATGTGGCTAAAGATTGCACTAATGTTTGGTTTAATCGTTTTGCTTGGCATTTTTGTCCGCCTCCCTGTGAGCGACTCGGTTGCCGCGCGACGGGAAACTGACTAGAATTGGGAAGAAAAGTGCGCCCACTCTTCGAGTGGGCATTTTGTTTTTAGCGTTACAGAGAATGTTCGACGTCAGCCCTGTAACGATGAGTACCACCTGTTCTAAGCCCTCATAATAGCGTGACAAAAAGAGAGGGCGATGAGCCAATCTAAGTAAATCGATATTATGACTACAAACACCATTGCACAGATCCAAGCCAGTATTAAAAGCATCCCAGATTACCCGAAACCAGGTATCCTGTTTCGCGATGTGACCAGCCTTCTAGAAGACGCTCAGGCGTACCAGGCAACCATCCAATTGTTGGTTGATAAGTACAAAGACATGGGGTTCACCAAAGTGGTGGGTACTGAAGCGCGTGGTTTCCTATTTGGTGCACCGCTTGCGTTGCAATTAGGTGTGGGCTTTGTACCTGTACGTAAGCCGGGTAAACTGCCTCGCAACACCATCGCACAATCATACGAACTTGAGTACGGTGTTGATACACTGGAAATCCATACGGATGCGATTGTTGAAGGTGACAAAGTTTTAGTGGTTGATGACTTGCTTGCGACAGGCGGCACCATTGAAGCGACAACCAAACTGATTCGTCAGCTTGGCGGTGTGGTTGAGCATGCAGCGTTTGTTATCAATCTACCTGAAATTGGTGGCGACAAGCGTTTGGAAGGTCTTGGCCTTAACGTTTACAGCATCTGTGAATTCGAAGGACACTAATTAAGTCAATGAGTTATTTAGCTTTAGCGCGAAAATGGCGTCCGCGTCAATTTAAAGAAGTGGTGGGGCAAGGCCATGTGCTGACTGCCCTAGAAAATGCTCTTGAGCACAATCGTCTGCACCATGCTTACTTGTTCAGTGGCACACGAGGTGTGGGTAAAACCTCGATTGGTCGCTTGTTTGCCAAAGCTCTCAACTGCGAAACGGGCATCACCTCAGCGCCTTGTGGACAATGTGATACCTGCCGAGAGATTGAAGAAGGGCGCTTCGTTGATCTATTGGAGATTGACGCCGCATCGCGTACTAAAGTTGAAGACACTCGTGAACTGTTAGACAACGTTCAATACAAACCAGCGCGCGGTCGTTTCAAGGTTTACTTGATCGACGAAGTGCACATGCTCTCGCGTCACTCTTTTAATGCGTTACTCAAAACCTTAGAAGAGCCGCCAGAGTATGTGAAATTCCTATTGGCAACGACGGATCCACAGAAACTTCCTGTGACGATTTTGTCTCGTTGTTTGCAGTTCCACCTTAAGCCGATCACGGTTGATGCTATCCATCAACAGCTCGATTTTATTTTGGCAAAAGAAGGTGTCACTGCTCAAGCGCGTGCGCTTGGCATGATCGCGCATGCTGCCGATGGCAGTATGCGTGATGCCCTAAGCTTAACCGATCAAGCAATTGCGTTAGGCAATGGTCAGATTGAAACCGATCTGGTCAGCCATATGTTAGGTACCATTGACACCGATCAAGCGATCCATCTCTTAGAAGCCATCAGCAGCAAGCAGCCACAAGTGGCGATGGATAAGATTCAGCAGCTCGCGCAAAATGGTGCGGAGTGGGATGGTTTGTTGCAACAATTGGCGACTCAACTGCATCGCATTGCCATGTACCAGCTGTTGCCTTCAAGCCTAGACAAAGCGCAGCCTGATGCAGAAAAAATTGAGCTGCTTAGCCGAGCACTGTCACCACAAGATGTTCAGCTGTTTTATCAGATCGCCTTAAAAGGGCGTGATGACCTCTCTTTGGCCCCAAATGGGCGTATCGGGATGGAAATGATTGTGTTGCGTATGATGGCATTTCGTCCTGCGGATGTGTCGCAAGCGAACATCATTTCTGCGCAAGGTGCGGATCTAGCATCAGCTCCGGCAGCTCAAAGTGCCGCTCCTCAAGTGAGTACGTCGCCAGCCCAAACGGCCCCGGCGATGAGCGCAAAGCCAAGCGCTGAACGGGTTGCTCCTGCAGAACGTCCTCAAGCGGTCAGTCACGCGCCATCGCGTCCCACTTCATCGATGAACGCCCCAAGTTCTGTGGCCCCTCAGCCTGTTCAGACAGAGATGCCACCTCAATATGATGCGCCACCGATGGATTATGCCGATTATCCACCTATGGATGACATGCCGCCAATGGGTTATGGCTATGAGGATGCAGCCGCATTGCAGCCTGAGCCTCAACCTGCGCCTCAACCTGCGCCGCAGCACACGCCTGAAAGCGCAAGTCCAGCTTCTGGTGGCTTAACCGGTTTGCGTCATCAATTGCGTTCTCAACGTCAAGGGTTGGCACAAAATGGTGGCTCAAAAAAGTCTAAAGCGGCATCTGCTGAGAAAGAGTCGGTCCTCGATCGAGTCGCGCAAAAGCAGGCAACTGCAGCGCAGGTGTCGCCACGTCAAAGCCTTGCGCCGTCAGAGCCTGAAGTAAAAGAGGATGAACCCTATCAATGGCGTCCGAGTCAGCCTGTGGTGCAGTCTAAGAGCAAAGAGCTGACGCCGACGGAAATTAAACGTGCACTTGAGCACGAAAAAACGCCAGAAATGGCGGAAAAACTCGTTGCAGAATCGCTCGAGCAGAGTGAGTGGGCAAAACTGATCACTCAGCTCGAAACGGCAAAATTGGTGGAACAGTTAGCGCTCAACTCGGCGTTTAACAAAGATGGTTCAACCATCGCTTTGACGCTACGTAGCCATCAACAACATTTAAATACCGATAAAGCGCAAAAAGAGCTGCTCTCAGCGCTCAACGAAACGCTGGGTGAAACTTGCCATCTCTCTGTGGAAGTCGGAGAGCAAGGTGAGACTCCTCTAGAGTTACGCGAAAGGCTTTATCAGCAAAAATTACAGCAGGCTTTCACTAGCCTGGAAAATGACACCCATGTTCAGTTTATACTGCGCCGATTCAGTGCAGAACTGGACAGAGACAGTGTTCGCCCTGTCTGAATTTATTCGCGGGGTTGAAATGTTCGACAAACGACCCCATCCATAGTGAAACACCTCATTCAACCAGAGAGAAAAACATGTTTGGTAAAGGCGGTATGGGCAACCTAATGAAGCAAGCCCAACAAATGCAAGAACGCATGCAAAAGCTTCAAGAAGAAATCGCANATATGGAAGTGGTCGGCGAATCAGGCGCAGGCTTGGTGAAAGTCACCATCACTGGTAGCCACAGCGTACGTCGTGTCAACATCGATGAAAGCTTGATGGAAGATGACAAAGAGATGCTTGAAGACTTGATCGCAGCAGCATTTAACGATGCAGCACGCCGCGTTGAAGAAACTCAAAAAGAGAAAATGGCAGCAATCACTGGCGGTATGCAACTACCACCAGGCATGAAAATGCCGTTTTAATCGAAAAGGTTAACTATGCGTACCAGCCATATGCTGGAACAATTGATGGAGGCCTTACGTTGTTTGCCTGGGGTTGGCCCCAAGTCAGCACAGCGTATGGCCTTTCATTTGTTACAGCGAGATAGAAAAGGCGGCCTGCAGCTTGCGGATGCATTAAGTCATGCCATGACGGAAATTGGTCACTGTAACGAGTGCCGTACTTTTACCGAAGAAGACGTTTGTCATATCTGCAACAACCCAAAACGCCAAGAAAACGGATTATTGTGTGTGGTCGAAAGCCCTGCCGATATCGCTGCGGTGGAAGCCACAGGACAATTCTCTGGTCGTTACTTTGTGTTGATGGGGCACCTATCACCGCTTGATGGTATTGGACCTAGTGATATTGGCCTCGATGTCCTCGATTATCGTCTGCGTCGCGGTGATATCAAAGAAGTGATCTTAGCGACCAACCCTACCGTGGAAGGTGAAGCGACTGCGCACTACATCGCTGAACTTTGTCGAGAGCATAAAGTGGACGCCAGTCGAATTGCTCATGGTGTGCCCGTCGGTGGGGAGCTTGAGCTGGTGGATGGCACTACGCTCTCCCATTCGTTATTGGGCAGACACAAACTCAACTAATACCAAAGCGATGCTGTCACAGCATCGCTTTTTCATTGCGTCTTTTTCTTTGATGAACGAGTTAAGATTCGGGATCCATGACTAATCGCCAATGTGAGTCGATCACGGGTGATGGCATGTAGTAGAAGTGCTGTTCGCCACTGTGTAGGTAGCTGAGATACTCACTCAATATCCTACAAGTGGTCTGCTCGCACGTTGGGTTGATCAACAACGCAACTCCATCTAGATCACTATTTGCAGGCAGTGAGACACACGAAGATGCTTCCTTGTTTGGGCTGATGCACAGCAAAGCCGCGCGTGTGGTGAGTTTTTCCAAAAGGGTAAAAAGTGCTTGTTCGCCAAGTGCATTTGGCGTTCTTATTTCCAAGCGTATCTCGCTAACCCCCTTAAGCTGCATAAGCGCATCGTCGAGCTGCTTTGTGAAATCGGCCAGCGAAACATCATGCAGCGCATCTATCTCATGCAGCTCACCTATATCATGGAGTGCGTCTTGCTCATGTAGAGCGCCTATCTCAAGCAAGCCGATGCCATTGTCTTGACGGCTGTGAACCGCGAGGGCTCTTGTTGGGTTGGCTCTCCATTGCTCTGCCGACGGTGATTGTATGGCGGTTAGCCTTGATCCGCTCAGCTCGGTGAACATGGCCTCGACTAATGAACGCCATTGCTCTTCGTTTTGCGCCTGTGCCGCTTTGATCAAATAGGGCTGATAAAGCTTTTGCCACTCATCTTGAATTTGATCGTAGTGCGGATAGTTTGTCGCTATGCTTTGCCAAAGTTGCTGGTAGTCGTCTTCATAGCCCAATGAGTTTCGTGCTGCAACAACCGGTTGAGGCTCACGCAGCACAATCTTAACTCGGTCCGTATTGGTGCGATCACCACTGTCTTTAGCGTAAAGTTCAAAGATGTACGTTCCTGCAACGGTCGGGTTGAGCAGTGTGGCCGTAAAGCTGTCAGCATTTAAAATGGTTAGGCTCTGTGGACCAGAAATTTGTCGCCATTGCTTGGTCTTGATAGAGAACACCAGTTTCGGCCAACTTTTGGCAGAACCATGCAGGGTAATGGTGTCGATGGGCAACGTATGGTATTGGTCGGAACCTGCGTTGACCGTTGGCTTAGTGTATTTGGTGGCATCACTGGCATCATCAACATCGCACCCAGCGAGGAACAGCAGTGTGGCTATTAAGACGATTTTGAGTAAGTTACACATCTTAAGTCCTCCGGATCAGAAACTGTAGCTAATGCCAGTGGAGAGAAAGGCCTCTTCACTGTCGTAAAAATCGATATCAGAATCCGACTCTTGATAACCCGCCATGACGTTCAGTTGGGTATTTCGCCAGCCCCAAAGATCGGCATAGCTGTAGACGGAGAAAAAGCCAAAGCTCTCGTAATCTTGCTTGCGAGAAAAAACGGGGTTGTCTGCATCAAAACTGGCAGAGCTATTTCTCAGCGTTGTGATAACACTGTGTCTGCCTTGGGCGACAAGAAACGACATCTGTGCGGTCAATAATTGATTGCTTTTGGCATCGCCATCGGCGTCGCGCAGCGTGTAGTAAAACGCAGGGGACAGTACAAACGATTGGCTCAAAGGAAAGGAGATCTCTGCGCCAAAGCGTTGATAGTCGCTGGCACGCTTTAATTGTGAACGAGCTTCAGTAGTTAACCCTTGTGAGAGGCCGATGTCGTCGTATTCAACTTCGCTGCTGGCGACAGCGTATTTCAAACTGATTGGCAAAGGGCTGGTGATGTCCATAGCGAATCTTACGCCACCGACCGTTTGCTCCGTTGTTTGCCTTTTTTGACCAGTGAGATAAGGGTCACGCCAGACTTCTTCCATGCTAGGGACATTCCCAAAGAGTGCGGTAGTGAGGATCATGGCGTTGTTGAACCGATGTGCAACGCCCAGTTCAGCTTGAAATTGCGCTTCTGCTATCTGTTCTTCACTATTGCCAAGAAAGACTAACGTGTCGCCAAAGCTGTATTGCAATCGGCCAAGAAAAAATGGAGACGCTTGTGATAGCTTTTTGCCTTGGTTGGTGAGATCGGCGGTGATTTCATTATCTTCATGAGTGTTGTTTTGTGATTGGCTTTGGCCAAATCCAATATTAATACTGATGGTGCCGCTGAATCCGGGATCAAACGGGTCCGGCTCTGCCAAGCTATATGAAGAGGCGAGTGCAGCAATCGCACTAAGTAGTATTGCCGCGCGTGTTGGGGAAACTTGCATGCTAATTCCTTGTGAATGACGTTTGAAAGCCATTCCAAATTAGCATTCACCACATCGATAAATCGTTGGTGTTTTATGGACGAATTGTGTCCATTTTGGTCACAATTCCGACTCGGCAGTATTCGGATGCAGCTCAGGCCACTGCAGTTCAAACGCAGCACCACCCAAAGTCGATGACACCACTTTCGCGTTGCCTTTGTGCCAAAGCATGATTTGTTTAACGATCGCCAATCCTAACCCATGTCCTTTTTCGCTACTGCGTGCTTGGTTATCAAGCTGAGTGAAAGGTTCAAAAATGCGTTCTGCGTGTTCATTGGGCACACCTTGGCCATCGTCTTCCACCGTAATGTGAAATGCGCTGCCACTGTATTTAAACGAGACAATAATGGTACTTTGAGCAAATCGGCTTGCATTGGTAAGAAGGTTTTTCACCGCGCGCATCAATCCTTTGTTGTCGATGAACATGCGGTGCTGTTTTAACTCTGGCGAGCAGTAAAACTGGATATCGAGATCGGGATGCTGAAGTTTGAAATCATCGATTTCATTGAGCAACTCCCTAGCAAAGCAACATGGTGAAAAATGGGTGATATCGGCAATCCGATTGTAGCGAGAGAGCAGTAAATTCTGATTGATGAGATGGTCGAGATCATCAATGCTTGTGTGCAGTGCGCGTTGATATTTCTCTTTTTGCGCGTCGCTGGTGTGAGGATCTTCCAGCATCTCAATCGCAAAGCGCAGCCGATACAATGGCGTACGTAAATCGTGTGCGACGGCGTTGGTCAGTTCACGCTGCCGAGCAATGAGACTCTCGATATTGTCGGCCATGTTGTTGAAGGAGTCACTGAGTTGAGAAACCACCGAGAGCTTGGAAGCTCGCGCCCGTTGTGACAGTTTGCCTTGGCCAAATTCGGTGGCGGTTGCCACCAGTCGAGTTAAGTCACGCCAAAGTGGATAAACCCACAAAATCAAAGCAAGCGAAATCAGTAGGAAGAACATCAGCGCGATGGTGGTGCTCAACTTGAGTTGTACGGCTTGCGATAAGTTATCTTGGACGTGTAACCACAAGCCATCATCGATGGGGGCAAGCAGCTCGACGCGTCCCTCATCATTGATATAACTAACAATCTCGTCGGGGGAGTTCAACAAAGCGAGCTTGGCAGTCTCGCTAAGTTGCGTTTCGTTGGTCAAACTAATGTGGACAGGGAGTTTGGCGTTGGTTTGTGCTAGCGTGTTTTTCCACTCACTTTTAGGCAGTTGACGCAGATCTTCAATCGCTAATGAGAGTGTACCCTTGGCCTGATTGAGCACTGCATGCTCGGTGGATTCGTTAAGAGCGATATACAGCACTTGGTCACTGTCACCAACTCGTTGTAAGAGCGCCATTGGGTCGGCATAAAGAAACGTTACTTGGCCTTGTTGTAGTGAAGCATAGATGGCTTTGTCGGCTTGGTAATCTGCCAACGTTTGGAGCTTCACAGGATAGGCAAAGCTTTTGGCATAGTGGTCGATCGTTTGTTGCCACTGAGTCGTGGGTTGCTGCAAGAGTTTGTTGGACAACACCTCAAAGTTCACCCGATAGATCGGCTTATAGAAATCTTCGGAAAACTGCTCGTTGAGTTTTAAAACCGGGTTTACACCACTGGGGATGATCAACAAAGTAGTCGGTACAAACACCGCCAACCATAAGATGGCAAATGCGCGAATCATAATGAAACCTCCCAAGAAGAGGCACACAGCTGATAACCAACGCCGCGAATGGTCTTAATTAAGGTTGGTTCGTTGGGGTCATCATTGAGGGTGCGGCGCAGGCGAGAAATTCTTCGGTCGATGGAGCGATCTAATCCGTCATATTCAAAGCCGCGAATGTGCTGTGCGATGTCATCGCGTGATACCACTTGGCCAACGTGTCTGGCCAAGAGCAGCAGCAGTTCAAACTCAGAGGTGGTCAGTTTGAGCGCTTGCTGATGCAATGTGACACTGCGGTGTTGCAAATTAATCACCAAAGGGCCGAGCTGTAAGTCATCTTTGTTGCTTTCTGCCGTTAAACGTTCGTGTCTGCGCAGCAACGCGCGAATGCGCGACAGCAGTAATCTTGGTTTTACTTGCTTCACGATGTAGTCATCTGCACCCAGTTCTAATCCCATGACTTGGTCAATGTCGTCATCTAGGGCCGTTTGCATCAAAATCATGCCATGGTACTTACTGCGTATCGCTTTACACACTTCCATGCCGCTTTGCCCAGGCAACATAACATCGAGAATCACCAAATCAGGTTGGTTTGACAAGATTGCATCGACGGCATGAAAGCCATCCGAGACGATATCAATCTGAAATTCATAGTTTTGTAGAAAATCTTTGATCAACTCAGCGAGTTCCAAGTCGTCTTCGACAAGAATAATCCGATATGAGGCTGGTGAGGTCATAGTGTTGCGTGGCAGAGAGTCAATAATAAAACTATAACCCAGTTCAATGAATCGCTCTGTGACCATTTGTGACCAAGTCACAAAGTTGTGATGTGTTTTATAAAATATTAAGAAGCAATAGAAAAAGAGCCGCTCGAATCGGCGGCTCGCTGTGATTAGTCTTTGTTCGACCCTGAAATCAACTTGTAGGCCACCGCCCCTAGTAGTGCGCCTAAAATCGGCGCAACCCAGAATAGCCAAAGTTGCGCGGTGGCCCAATCGCCAACATAGAGAGCAACGCCGGTACTTCGAGCAGGGTTGACCGATGTATTGGTCACTGGAATGCTGATGAGGTGGATAAGTGTGAGGCACAGACCGATAGCGATGGGCGCAAAACCTTGAGGTGCACGCTGATCTGTTGCGCCAAGAATCACCAGCAAAAACATCATGGTCATCACGACTTCGGTCACCAGCGCAGAAGTCAGCGAATAGCCACCGGGAGAATGCTCACCATAACCGTTAGAGGCAAAACCCGAGCTCGTCGCATCGAAGCCCATTTGACCAGAGGCGATGGTATAAAGCACACCACCGGCAATGACGCCACCAATCACTTGAGCAAGGATATAAGGCACAATTTCTTTGGCTTCAAATCGACCACCGGCCCATAAGCCAATGGTGACGGCAGGGTTCAAGTGGCAGCCGGAAATATGGCCGATAGCAAAAGCCATGGTGAGCACCGTCAAACCGAACGCGAGGGATACGCCTAGCAGGCCAATCCCAACGTCCGGAAAGGCGGCCGCCAACACGGCACTGCCACATCCACCAAGCACCAGCCAAAAGGTGCCAAATAATTCCGCCAGATATTTATTCATACAATGTCCTATTGAGAGGGGGAGTATTGGAATAAAAATAGCCGACAATCAGCACCTTGCTAGAAAGTGTCGTGATATTGTGTCGCGAAATTCTCCTTGGGGCTGTGTTTTCTTAGAGCTAAGAAATGTTTCACCATTTTGAGAGGAGATTGCTCAGCTCATCTATCGAAAAGGCGTGCAGGTAGAGGAAAGAAAAAGCGTTCAACCAAGCAGATAAGGAGATTAAGTAAGCTGCTCTAACTCGGTAATATTGTCGAGTGCTTGTTGATTGGTTGTGCCGCAAACCACAGGGCACGGTTTGAATTCATGGCAAACTTTTGGGCGCTCCGGCTGACCAAACAGTTTACAAAGATTGTGTTCGTTGAGTTGAATGCAGCGTACACCAGCAGGTTTACCATTTGGCATTCCTGGAATGGCGGAAGAGATACTTGGGGCGATGCAGCAAGCGCCACAACCGAGTCTGCAATCCATCTTAGTTACCTGTCAAAAATCAAGGGGCGCGATAGTAGCAGAAATTTACGATGAACTGAATGGACAATTTTTGCCCTTGCACTTTGAGGCCCGCAGGAGTATAAAACGGCTCCCGTCAGTAGAAAGTAAGAAGAAGTCCTATGAGCACACCATTTTGGCAATCAAAAACTTTGCAAGAGATGACAGAGCAAGAGTGGGAGTCACTTTGCGATGGTTGCGGAAAATGCTGTTTGCACAAATTAATGGACGAAGAGACTGATGAAGTCTTTTACACCAATGTGGCTTGTAGCTGGCTAAACAGTAAAACCTGTTCATGCAAAGATTATCCAAATCGTTTTTCTTCAGGTGAAAACTGCCTAAAGCTGACTCAGGATAAAATCGCAGAGTTCCATTGGCTACCGCGCACCTGTGCTTATCGCCGACTTTCAGAAAACCAACCTTTGCCGGAGTGGCATCCTCTTATTACCGGTTGTAAGTCAGCCATGCATGCAGCAGGGCAGAGCATTCGTAACCGAGTGGTTTACGAAATTGATGTGAAAGATTGGGAAGACCACGTCATTGAGAATCCAGATTACTAAGTACTGGCTAAGAGGCAGAGACAAAAAGGCACGAGAACGTGCCTTTTTGCTTATTGAGTCGTGCGCGCACTCGCTTTATGCAACTTCCGCACTTTCGAAGAAAGTAATCTCAGGCTCTTGTGCCAACAAGCCATCAAGCTTTGCTATCAAGGCATGAAAATATGGCTGGTCGCAGTGGAAATCGAAAGCGGCTTGATCAGCAAATAATTCTTGGAAAAGGAATTTAGTGGCATCGTTTTTGTCTTTTAAAAGTACATAACGCAGGCAGCCTTGTTCATTTCTGGTGGGCTCGAGCATAGCCGTTAATACTGAATGCAGTTGGGTCTCTTTGCCTGCTTGGGCAACAAAAGCCGCGGTAACATGAATCATTGTGTTTGGTCCTCTTTGTTATGGGCCAACTCAAACTTCGTGTGTTGATGTTGGCGTAAAAGGCTGAATTTAGGGAACAGGAGACCAGGTCATTGCTAACAATGACGGCCCCTTAATGAGTTTTTTAAATAATGTCTAACCCTAAACTCAAGCCGAAAATCGTATTCGAGTGATGCTTATTGGTAGCGGCCTTGGCGCTGCAAAAACTCGATTTTGTATCCGTCTGGGTCGGTGATAAAGAAGAAGGTCGCAAGGTGTTTTTGGTTGTGATCCATCGCTTTCACATCACTGGGTGCTATCCCTAAATCGCGTAGGCGTTTATGAGCGAGTTCGATGTCTTCGACGCACACTGCAAGGTGGCCGTAGCCTGTCCCATGTGTGTAGGGATCACTCATGCCGTGATTGTAAGTCAACTCAAGCTCGAAGCCGGTGGTTTTGTTGGCGAGGTAAGTCAGAGTGAAAGTATCGAAAACAAATTGGTCTTTGATTTCGAGTTCTAGTGCATCACGGTAGAAAGCGATCGATCTGTCGAGATCGCTGACACGGATCATGCTGTGAATCATTTTGGTCATGGTGGTTCCTCATTGCGAGGCGACAGAATAATGTTGAGAAACCAACCTTTGGTAGTACGTGAGTATTACATTTAAATTTGTCTATTTACGAGCTCTTGGCGCGCCACTTCGATGACGTTAGTGGGTTGGCGAGCATACATCAAGCAGGCGCAACGCAGTAGCGAGGCAAAGTTTGAGACTTCACCATTGTGCTCAAGTGCTTCGCGATAGACGGTACTGATGAACTTCGGCACGGTTAGCTGCTGAGCGTCAGCAATCTCTTGTAAAATATCCCAGTAACTGGCTTCCAGTTTGACGCTGGTGGCGTGTCCGTCTATTCGGATCGAGCGTGTAATGGTTTGGTAATTTTCTTTGGGCTGCTTAGCAAAAATTTCACACATAGCGGGAAGGGCACCGTTAGGGTTGAAAAGCGTTACATACTGGCGACTAATTGGTATTCCGTCAACCTCTGGAAAAATCGCTTTATTAGCGCGCAAAACAAAATAAGAAAGCGCCATCTGGCACTTTCTTATTTGAATCTAAGGCTTTACCTGCTCATCAACCGAGCTTATTTCACCTGATTTTTAATGAACTCGCCCAACTCGGAATGATGCAGGATGCGCGATACTGGCAAAATCGTCTCTGCTGGTCCCCAAGCAAAAACATTCACTGGTGTATGGGTGTGTGTGCCTGTCCCCCAGACGATATTTTGCTTAGTCGCTTGCTCACGAGCGATCAGGTTGGTTCTGTCGTTGTATGGGAAAAACGCATCAAAGTCGTTAATGGCTGGCACGGTTTCCTCAGCAAGATAGCTGTGGTTGGCCAAACGATATGGATTGGGTTTGTTCTTCAGGATGTTTTCAGCTTGGCCTGCGGTAATCGAAAAATCACTATTTTTATTGATGATTTCTGCTAGTTTTGCCGCGGTTTGCTGATTTTTATCCAACTTTTCAAACGCACTAAGCATGCCATAGTAGCTGGTTTTTTGGTTGTACAAACCATCGAGAATATCGAAAGCACCAAAGTTAAAGTTCGGCGCATAATCACGATTTTCGAATGCTTTTCCCGGGCGTTTCTCTGGTTTTGGCAGATTATAGCCTGAGTAGCTAAAGCCAAAAGAGCCGGTTTCGTGGTCCGCCGTGACAATAATCAAAGTGTCATCACGATCTTTAGCCCATTGGTAAACCGTATTAATCGCTTCATCAAACTTGATCATTTCATGCAGCATTGAACCGGCATCATTGCTGTGGCCAGCCCAGTCGATTTGTCCGCCTTCAACCATCAAGAAGAAACCGTCTTTGTCCTTGGCTAGGATATCCAAGGCTTTGCTGGTCATTTCTGCCAGTGTTGGTTCTTTGCGCTCTGCGTCACCTTTGGTTTGGCTGTATGTGATGCCATCGTACATGGCTGAGTTGGCAAAAAGACCCAAAAGTTTCGTCCCTTGCGCTTGCTCTAGCATGGTTTTATTGAATGCCAGAGAGTAACCCGCTTGTTGCGCTTCCGTCAGCAAGTTGCGATCATCTTTGCGTTTTGATTTTAATGCAACGTCACCTTGAGTTAGGGCTTGTAACTGTTGATAGGTTTCACCTTTGTCGTTTGCCGATTTTGGAATCCAATGACGCAAACCACCAGACAGCAGCACATCGACATCGGTAGCAAGCATGTCAGCGGCAATTTCATTTTCCAACGAGCGATGAGGCTGGTGGGCGGCAAAGGCAGCAGGAGTGGCGTGCGTCATGCGAGTGTCGGAAATGATGCCGGTGGCTTTGCCCATACGTTTTGCTTTTTCGAGTACAGTTTCGACGCTGTTCCCTTGCGAATCGATGCCGATCACTTCTGAACCTGTCATGATGCCGGTCGCCAGCATGGTGGCAGAACAGGCTGAATCCACCACAATCGCGTCTTCTGGATGCGTCAGCGATGAGCCGATAACGCCTTCTTGAGCGAGAGTGTAAAGTGCGGTGGTTTTGCCTTGGTAGATGGAATTTGGCGCGTTGTTGGCGTAGGTTTCCAATAGGCCAACTTGTTGTGGCCCCATGCCATCACCAATCATCAAAATGACGTTTTTAATTTCTGCAGAAAGTGCATTAAAAGAGAGCGTAGAAGTTGCTACAACGGCAACAACGGGTTTGATCAGGTGCTTCATTGTCTATCCCTTATTTATAAAAGCGGCGCCATTACAGCACTGCTTTGTGACACTTTTGCTGCAGACACAAAAACTTCATGAAAGTGAAAAAATCAGTAAAAAGAGCGCGTTGTGACAAACTTGAGCGAGCAATAATGGCGTCTGATTGAGCAAAAGAAAAAGCTCACCGAAGTGAGCTTTTGAGTAAGGGAGTTGAAATTCATGGGCTAAAGCGATTTGGGGATAGCGACAACGCGCTATCGTTTTTTTGCTAAAACCAATCCTTGCTGTTCCACTTCAGTGAATTTCACCTCTGCATCCAGCAAAGAAGCGATATATAAATAGCGATTTGTTTTACATGCTTCAACCAATGAAATTTGTCGTGGCGAAAAATGCGCAGGCTCCCGACAATGTTCAACCCCCATTAGAGAGGATAAGTGTAAAAATCACACCAAAATCATCAACAAACCACCGATAGTGGCAGCGGCAGAAAGATATTGTCCTGCAGAATAGGAGCCATCATCTTCCTCTTTTATCTTGTCGGGATGGTCCATGCCTAACGCACCGTAGGTAAAGGATTCCACTTTGTCGCCCACGGTTTTGTTTTCCGCTTCGACTTTTTTGCTCTCTTTATCGATCTCTTGGAGCGCAGAAAGCAGCGCTTTTCCTTCTTCAGAAAGCGTCACTTTGTTTTGTTCTACCTGCAGCGGAGCTGGGGCACTTTCCTTTGCCGCATTTGGGTTAGCTGTCTGTTTCTGTGCTGAAGCGTATGCTTCGACAGGTCTTGAACCGACTGGATTCATAACCATCTCCTAAGCGAATCCTAAATACTCTATCGGCGGCGTTGGAGAAAACTTGTGCAAAAAAAGCCTGTTTTGCCGCTTTTTTAATCAAGCAAAAAACAGGCCTAACTGAGATGGAAGTTGAAAAGAATCGCGCTATTTGCAGGTCAGATCGTCATTACGTTTTTTTAAATCCTGAAACGCCTTCATTTGATTGCTTTTTTGCACATAACGTACCGGCGGTTCCAGTACCAGTAGTTGGTAATCGCTGCCTTGCTCATCGACGCTTGATACCGGAGAGATCACCACCACCTTTAAGGAGGGATCACGACGCAGAATCGAGTGAGCGGTGCCTAAGCCCTGCTCAATATGAAATTTTCCTGCGACATGGATAACTTGCGTGTTGGGGTGTTGCTGGCGGTAGTTGACGATCGATTCTGCCATGGTTTCATCCCAAGTCACTTGAGCAGCAAACTGTTTCTCGGTTTGCTCTGGTTTGCCGTGGTGCATCGACGCCATGAACTTGCTTTTGTATTCGCTTTCACCGGTGTTGATCTCACTTGCCAAAAAGCCACGCTCTTCTTGGGTTAGCTTATCGAGGTAAGCCAAACCTTGGCGGCCAATGCAACGTACCGTGCTTTTCGGTGCGTTCGCGGCAATCACATCCATCTGTTTGGATTTGGCCAGCTCAATCAAAGGTCGGTAATCACTCTCGTAGTTTGGCCACGCATTGCCTTGTTGGATAAGCACTTGCTCACCAATCTCGCCCGCCAAATATTGGTTCACTATGGTTTGTTTATCGCGGGTAAATTGTTCCATAGATAGCGCGACGCGGTGTTGTGTACTGAGCGTTTTGAGCAGGTCGGTTTGGAAGCGATGAACACCCGCGTGCGTGTGCCATTCGCCAATTAAAATGACATCCGCATTTTGAACCGATTGAGGTAATTGTTGCAGTGAAAGGGCAGTACCTTCTGGCGAGTAAAGCTGGTAGTCGTAGAAGCTTAGTGGGTCGCTTGTGAGCGCTTGGTTAGCACAGCCGCTCAGCATCATTGACGCCAAAAGAAGAGAAATAGTTGATCGCATAATACTGCCTCCATTAAAAACGTCGCAGAGTGTAATGGAGGCGGTCTAGAACTTCAACAATAATGAGAATAATTCTCTTTATTGTTTTGTCTGGCTATTTTGCTGTTTTGCGGTAAACACGCAACATGAAATCGGCCTCACACTGGAACAGTGTAGCGGACTTTAGCTCGTCGCGAAGGGCATCGCTGGCTTTCCAAGCAAAGGGGGTCATTTGCAGTAAGTCAAACGCATCTTGGCCTGCTAAGTCCATTACGTAATTGAGCTTTTCTTGGTGCTCTAGCGTAAATCCATCCATTTGCTCTGGTTCTTCGCTATGCAGTTTGAGCTCGGCGTAAATCTTCTCTTTCAGTTGCAGTAAGTGGCGGCCAGCAGGCGTTACCGTGATCACAACGCCATTGTCGGCAATGCATCGCGCCAGCTCTTCGGCCTTGCATGGTGCGTAAATGCGGAGGATGCCGTCCAACGCTTCGTCTGCAAAGGGAAGTCGATGGCTGGAAGCGACACAAAACTTAACATTAGGGTAGCGTTTTGCCGCGAAACGAACGGCGATTTTGGAAATGTCCAAACCAAATGTTTTGGCTTCTGGGTGCTGCGCGACCAAGGTTTTGGCGACTTCATCGGTGTAGTAACCTTCACCACAACCAATATCGAGCAGGCGGTGCGGCGTACCTTGCAGGTATTGGCGGCAAAGTTGCGCCACTTTTTGACGCATTGGGTCGTAATGGTTGCCTTCAAGGAAGCGGCGGCGAGCCTGCATCATCTCTTTGTTGTCACCGGGATCTTTCGAACGTTTGTGATGGGCAGGCATCAAGTTAACGTAACCTTCTTTGGCCAGGTCAAATTGATGATTATTGGAACATTTGAACGTGCGCTCTGCTTGCTCTAACGCAAGGTGACACAAGGGGCATTGATACGCCATGAAGACCTCAAAAAGGGGCGATGAAACAGGCGGCAAAGTCTAACAGGAACCGCCTGTTTTAACCAGTTTGAGTCTCGGCAGGCCAAGATTTTACCCGCCGAAAAAGACTTATTTGGTGTGGTATTGCTCGCAAGCAAGCATGGTGTTTTCGATGAGGCTGGCCACCGTCATTGGGCCAACACCACCGGGCACTGGAGTAATGAAGCTGGCGCGTTCACGAGCCTTGTTATACTCCACATCACCAATCAGCTTACCCGATTCAAGGCGGTTGATGCCGACATCGACCACGATCGCGCCTTCTTTGACCCATTCACCAGGAATGAAATTTGGCTTACCGACCGCAACCACGAGCACATCAGCTTGGCGAACATGGCCTTCAAGATCTTTCGTGAAGCGGTGACAGGTGGTCGTGGTACAACCTGCCAGCAGAAGCTCGAGTGTCATTGGGCGGCCAACAATGTTTGATGCACCCACGATCACCGCATGCTTACCACGTAGTGCGATGTTGTAACGCTCAAGCAGCGTAATGATGCCTTTTGGTGTGCACGAACGCAGTTTAGGGATGCGCTGCGCTAAGCGGCCAACGTTGTACGGGTGGAAACCATCCACATCTTTCTCTGGATGAATGCTTTCTAGCACGTGCGTGCTGTCAATGCCCGCAGGAAGAGGAAGTTGAACCAGAATACCGTCGATTTCAGCATCATTATTGAGCTCATCGATCAGAGCCAGCAGTTCTTCTTCTGAAGTTGAAGCGGGTAGATCAAACGATTTAGAGACAAAGCCCACTTCCTCACACGCGCGACGTTTGCTGCCAACGTAAACTTGAGACGCTGGATCTTCGCCAACCAACACAACGGCTAAGCCAGGCGCACGTAATCCCGCAGCTACACGAGCTTTTACGCGAGCAGCGACTTCGGATCGAACAGTTTGGGAAATGAGAGTTCCATCGATATTTTGAGCAGTCATGACTTTCCTTAAGAATACGAATGGCAAAAACTTGGCGCGTATTGTCGCAAATGATCAAATAAATATCTATACGCAAACGTTTGCTTTGGGTCGTTTTTAAGCATATTTAATGTGGACGCCCTTTTTTTAGCCATTTGATTCAGTTTGTTAAGAAAACCCGTTGATTTACCGAAATGAACTCGTATAATCCTGTCCCTGTAGCGCGCCCTTAGCTCAGCTGGATAGAGCACGTCCCTTCTAAGGATGTGGTCGTAGGTTCGAATCCTACAGGGCGTGCCATATTCTATAAGGCCTGACAGCTTATTAAGTTGTCAGGCCTTTGTCGTTTTGGGTGTTTATAGTCGGCTAAGTAGTCGGTTAAGCTTGTAGCTTAATGTAATCATCTGTAATGAATACATAAGTTCGCTTTCTTCTCGCGGCTAGGTATTTGAGACTAAAATGCAAATCAGCCCCACTGTGAGGCTGATTGATCTATTTAATTAGAGTTTTTCCTATAAAACACAACCATCTCACTGATTGAATTAAATTTGCTACCAACCTCTTTCCAAACGCACTCTTCACAAAGAAGCCCTCGTCCATATCTTGCTGTTTTCTCACCGCAGCATAGGCAGATAGGATCATTGGTCTTTATACTGTTTTCTGCAATCTCTGTATCTTTGCATAGTTGTTCTATGGTTGACTCAGGCCAGCGAAGCATTTCAACTAAGTCTTCCCAATGATTTAAGAGATAGTTGAATACTTCTTCTGAGCTTAATAATTTAACTGGGCTTTTAGATGGATAAAGCTGCCGAGCCATCTTGTGTGTATCCACTCTTAGGATTATGTCTATATCTTCGGGGACAGCTTCAGGTAACAAATGACGACTGCTCTCGAAAGGGATATCCATCACTACCGATATGTTAGAGGTTAAGTCTTTAGTGTATGCATCAACTTGAAATCCAGATTTGGTACATTCAACCTCCCATTGCACATCATTAAAATCCCACTCATCTAAATCAAAGTTAACTAGAGTTGGGAGCTGTTGCCTTATAATCAGTGCCAATGCAGTAACGGGGGAGAATTCACACTCAGAACTTGTTGTATTTTTATCGGTACGGTGTGCAAAGTGCCATTGGTTGATATTTCCCAACCTCGCAGTAACTGAGGTTCCACATGATAAACAATGACAGTTGCAATCATCGCCACGCTCCACTTGCTCAATCCCCACTATTCGGTTTGAACTGTTACTGCGAGCGAAAGGCATAAGGACTTGAAATGAAGACATATAAAGACCTCTTATACGGCTTGCTCTAAGTCATCATTAAACTCAGTCAGTCTAATAGATGGCTCTGCGTGGGGTAAGTTAGTAATTGATACCCCCCAAGGGTAAGGGGTTTTGTTATCTTTTTCGTATTGGTAAATCGTAATGTGAGGAAGGTTCCGTCTGTCGTACGCTTGACCAAATTTGAATGCTACGCTGTTTTGAGAAGCTAATACGAGGTGTATATCGTTATAGCCTTCTTCCATGAGATTTTTAACTTCTTCGATCAAATCATAAGCTAAACGACTTTGCTTTTTACTTGACCAGTGATTATCAAAACGCTTTTCCCTCAGTTTCAAATGTATCTGTGGCATCTTTGGAAAACAGAGGTCAATAGCTTTCTCATCAACAGGGTAAGAGAAAGATACAGCAAGAACGATAGATTCTTTGCTATCAGCATGCTTTATTGTCTTTTCAAACTTCTCATTGTCGTCACTAATCGGATCGAGTTCTTTCCAGCTTGATAGTTGTCGATCCCAGTCGAGCACTTCAATATGAGACTCATCATCCAACAAATATCCTGATAGGAAAGCAAAAGGAACAGGAACTAAACCACCATAAACAATGTGAAAATCTTCAGCAGCAACACTATTTCTTCGCTCTTCTATAGAGTGCTCTAGATTGAGGAATTTCTTAAGTGCTAATTTGGGTTGGCTTACAGTGCCATTGGCAAGACTGTCTCGGATATCTATTACTGTATTGGAAATATTTCGGCCTTTGTATTTTTTCTGAACGTGCTCTGATAGTGGTGAGTCAGATGTGTTTACGAGTCCTCTTTGCTCAATAGCGAATACAATTTGTTTAGCCAATTGTCGGTGTTCTATAACTGAGCGGACTATCTGCCAAGCTAGCCCAGTTGCCATTAGGAGTATACTGAAATAAAAACCGATAGAAACGAGTAGAGCAGGGACATCAGAACCAGCAACGTCAAGGCTAATGAGTTGGCTAGCTGTTACGTATTGAACATTGAATGCTACGCCTCCCATCAATGTTATCGGGAAGAAATAGGCTCCTGTCCTGAAAATTAACAAGGCAGGAGAGCGTTTTCTGAATAGCCAGTTGATGGTCTGAACAACGATATAAGTCAAAAGGTTCATTACTTTCCTTTGTTTGCTGGTTGATGGTGAGAGTTGTTGATTTGATCCATATATTGCTCAATAGTTAGTTCACCAGGGTGAACACCACCACCACGCCATTCTCCATCTGATAACCAAAGCTCCCAGTACCACAGCCATTCTTGCGTCCATGGGATGATTGATTCAGCGATTAACATACTAGGCACCCAGTCTTTGGAGCTACCGTTGTTAAACATTAGGCAGGGTTTAGTATTCCCTTTGGAGAAGAACTCATGAGGTGAGCGCTTCCCTCCTGCTAGATCTCTTAGATTCGGGGACAACACCTCGACCTCAGGAATACAACCTAACCCAGCCCATTTAACAAGGATTAGGTATTCTCGGGTAAGTCGAGAAGGTTGTAGTACTTGTCTCCATTCCAGTTTTAGACCTGTTTTACCTTTGAGTATTCTACCTTTGCCACCATGGTAACGTTTTTGTAGCGCGTTAAGCTGCCTTTGAAGGTGATGGCACATCTATACATCACCGTAGAAGTTGTGTTTAGGAACGGGGGTGGCAGTGGCTGCATTGGATACTCCTAAACCAATAGAAGAAACTACCGCACGATTTTTCGCTCGTCGTTCAGTCAGAGTGTCCGCAAGTTTGGCTTGGATGCCTCTTGCTGCTTGAGAACCAAACATTTCTCTTGAGCGCTCAATGGTTTTATCAAGCCCTTGATCTAATTCAAGTAGTTTTGCTAGGTCTTCAGTAACCTGCGTATACCACGCTTTAAATGCTTGGGGTAACATCGGTTTCTCATGCCATTTATCTGCAAAATTCTCCGTAGGAAGTGCTGGGTTACGAATAGTGTACTTTAAAGTACCGTCAGACTGATATTGATGGGAAATGAAGTTTGGCATTTCTTCAAGTACATCTAACATCAGATCAAATGGGTTGTGGTATTCCTTGTTAGAGTTTGAGCACTTTTCATAAGCTAGACCTGCTAGAGTCGTAATAATTATGCTTATTGGTGCGCAATCGCCATAAGCGTTCTGCTTATTTTGTTTCCACATGTCTCTATGTCGCTTGAGAAGCTGAACTACAATCTGAAGTACAGTCTTTCGACCCTGACCAGGTAACGGTTCTACTGTCCCCGCATGTATATCATTATTAGATCTGTAGTTGCTTTTTCTATTCCAGCGAATCTCTTTACTACACGCGCTTCGGAACCACTTCCTATATCCGTATGGATGAGAAGGACTATTGGCATCCTTGATGTCTGCAACTCTCACTTTGCTCTTATGGTTTGGCGAGTCCATATCTTCAGGCATGCTAGGGGTGATGTCCATGTGGAACCCCTGGCCTTCGATACCTCCATATTGCAGAGTGACACATCTGCGTTTTGGCATATTCTCTATTTTGTCACCGTATCGTTGAGAGTCTTTCAGCACTCGTATCAAATTGAAGAGTAGCTCGTTGGCTTCATCAGTAGTTGTTGGATAGTGCTGACTTGGTAAGTGGAGCACCAGATCTATATCCATGTCTGAGTCTTCATCAATCGGTTTTACGGATGTGCCAATACCAACACTACCTTGAGCATAAATGTGGCATTCCGCTAGCTTGCCCCCCTGGTTTGCCAAGTAGGATCCGATTGCTCGGTAAGCCGTCTTCAATTGAGACAACTGTGTTTCGGTCAAGTCTAGGTTCGATGTGATATGAGAGATCATCTCGAAACAAAATTCTTTATCGCTTGCACTTAGTTGTCTTAGTGATTTGAAACCTTGATCTTGCACAGCTATCTCCTAGTGGTTTTGGTTGGTTAATAACCGATTATACCGATTGAGATTATTATGATAGATCGAAATGATACGTGTCAATGATCTTTTTGTGTATTTGTTTTGTGTTGTAATTACACGTGATGATTTTTTTGCTACGATCTGGCTAGATTGAACAATGGATACGCATCATGGAAAACAGTTCTCAAGCAGACATCACATCAGAGACAACCTCTATTAACGCTCGTTTAGCTTATATTGACTTTAAGTTGTTTTTTACAGGGCGTGTTAGTCGGGCTGATCTTAAAGATGCGTTTGGAATTGCAGAAGCAGCCGCTTCCCGAGTTCTTACTGAATACTCCAAACGTAGGCCAAACAACAAAACTCAAAAAACGAATACGATTATCAGGAAATCCTTCGAACCATTGACAGATATAGATGGTGAATTGGCGCTTGGCATGCTTGCCAATGGATTTAATAGCAACAAGATCTTCGGTGTTACTGAGCTTGCCTATGAAAAGATTGGCAAGTTTCCCAACCAAATGAATACCAATGAAGTCGCTATGATTACTAGGGCGATATCGGGTAAGTATGCGATTTCCTGCAACTATCTTTCTGAAAACAGCTCTAATCATCAAACTAGAACCTTAGTTCCGTTGGCAATTATGTATGATGGAACCAGTTGGATGTTCAGAGCATTTGATCGTTCAGAAGTCAAAAAGAATAAATTTAAAAACTTCCATTTTGCTCGTGTTAGGAATGTGGTTGAAGAACATGAATCTAAGGAGTCTAGGCAGCATGATCATGAGGCTTTAGCTCAAGATAAGCTGTGGAACTTAAGGTTACCTTTGATCTTAAAACTCCACCCCTCGTTGTCAGAGATGGACAAGCAAAAAGTAAGAACTGACTTTGGTATACCTGAAGATAAAGATGAGGTTTATGTTACAGAGAAAGCTGCATTTAGATGGATTGTTGAGAAAAAGTGGTATATCGATGCTCGGTCAAATGAAGAAAAGCGAGAGGATAAGCAAAGTCGTTTTTATAAGTTCGAGCTAAGCAACTTGGAAATGATAAAACAAATGGAACAGGCCTAAACCTAAACCACACTAATAAATTTGAATCCGATAACTTGAGATTGTTCGGTTAAAAACAACTTTTCGACCTGTTGATTGAATTTCTTTTTACTTCAATGGCTTTGGACTGGTTTGAATCTGTAAAAGCGTGATGCTGACTACTTTGTATCGGGGAATAGAGACGGTGGTATTGTTGCTAGATAGAAGTCTCTTGCAGCCGAGGGCTGCAAGAGTTGTCGATGTTAGCTTGAGAGGTTTTTGTTGGCGATATTGTAGAGACTCATAGTTATACTGCTCGCTCAACAATTGCATCGGTGAGGTGTAATTGGGTGATTTGAGACTCTCGAAGTCTGACTTTTAAGCGCTCACATATACTGAGCAAGTCACTAACTTTTTCTGTGATACGGACTTGTTCATTTAGAGGAGGAAGCGGTAAGTGCATTTCACCAACATCACTCAACCTAAAGCTATTTTTAATACCTCGTTGTGGAGCATCAAACTGATATTTAGCTAGTGGAGACCTCATAAAATCAGGGAAGTATTTTCCTTGGCATTCTGGCATAAATCGTAATAAGCACGTATGTTGGTTTATGTATGCTTCACCAAACTCTTCAGGAATTAATCCCAAGTTACCGACATCACCTGTTATGGAAATTAATAGATCTCGCGCCTCCAATTTAGTTCGAGAGCCTTCGCCCCCTTTAGGTGGGCGTACAAACCTTAAATTGTCTAAACGCAGCTCGTAGCTGCCTCGGGATAAATTGCCCATGGTGACAAATAGAGCACCAGAGTCAGAGTAATATTTAGCCCAATCTCGAGAACCCGATGTAGTAAATAGAGCTACATCTTGAATTCGACACCACTCCCAGCCACTCGGCAGTTCAAACGGCTTTTCATCTTCAGCAATCGGCGGCAGCGCTTTTTGCTTCTTGATTTTCTTATCTTTGACTAACTGCGCTTTTTCATCCGCAATTCTTTTCAGTAACTCAGCAGCAGGCTCATCGCTTGGATCTTGTGGAACCAACTTACCCATTACCGCCAGTTGTAAGATGGTTTGTTTAAGCTGGTCGATACTCTCTTCAGTGCTGAATAAGGTATCGAAATGCTCACTGATTCGCGCCCAGTTTTGCATTAACTCGTCAGCATCGGCAGAGTTGGTGAGTGTGTCCAACAGTGTTGTTACCAGCAATTGATGCGCTTCAATACTGGCTTCGGTTTGCTGCTCTAGTTGGTCGCAGAGCGCCATTAGCTCATCGACTTTGGCGACGATGCGGTGTTGCTCGTCGGAAGGGGGGATACAAACTACTAGCGCGTTAGCTTCATTTCTATTTAAGCCTGGTTTTATACCCTTTCCGAGTGAGTCTAACCCTAAAGTTTGTAAATGTAGAAAACAATACTTAAGGCTTATACCTACAGGTGGTATTAAGCTGTAGGCTACATCTGTAACCCAGCAAGGTTGGTCACTTAAATTAATTGCACCCGCAGATCCTTTACGACCGATAACGAGACAAGGGCTACCAACAGAAAAAAGATTGTGAGTCCCTACAGAACCATTAGAGCCATAGACTAAAAATTCACCACTTTCAGTACGTTTTGCTTTTGGGAGATTATCCCCATAAACCAAGCTATAAATATCACCAAAATAACAAGCTTGCCAACCTTCTGGTAAAGCAAACGTTATATCTTGTTTTTTAATAGCAGGGAGCTTTTTGGGCTTTGTAATTTTTTTTTCTTTAATTAACTGCGTTTTTTCCTCTGAAATCCGTTGAAGTAAAAAAGATGCAGGTTCATCGTTTGGGTTTTGAGGAACGAGTTTGCCGCGAACTGCTAGTTCTAAAATTAGCTCACGCAGCTTCTTAACACCGTAAAGCTCTAGTTTCTTGCTGCTACCGCGACCAGAGGTCGATTTGGTCTTTACTGCCGAAGTCCAGATATCAATATGCTCGGTAATCAGGTTTTCGACTGCCATTATTGTTCTCCACCTTGCTTTTTACCTTGAATGGTAGAGCTAAGAGCATCACCGAGAATGCTTTTCAGTTGGTCACGCAGTGCTTTGATGTCTTGTTGTTGCTGCTGATAGTTCGCCAGCAACTCTTCAGGGTCATGGCTGACGACTTCGTCCTGATACGGGTTTTTAATATCAAGGTTAAAGTTGCGCTCGATAATATCTTCAATCGACACTTTCCAAGCTTGCTTGGTCTCGATGCGGCTAGCGAATCCATCTGCCTCGTTGCCCCACCAATCGATCTCTTGCTGGAACTCCTCAAACTTCATCGGTTTGGTTTTGCTGTAGTTCTTCACGCCTTCTGGGTAAGGGTGCTCATAGAACCACACTTCTTTGGTCGGTTGGCCTTTGGTAAAGAACAGAATGTTGGTCTTAATACCTGTGTATGGGTTGAACACGCCATTAGGTAAGCGAACAATCGTGTGCAGGTTACACTCTTCCGTCAGCATCTTTTTGATTTTGGTTTTTACACCTTCACCAAACAAGGTGCCATCAGGCAACACTACACCTGCGCGACCCTCTTTATCCAATACTTCGACAATAAGTTGCAAGAACAAATCGGCCGTTTCACGAGTTTGCATTTCGGCAGGGAAGTTCTTTTCAATCCCGTCCTCTTCTGTACCGCCAAACGGTGGGTTAGTCGCAATCACGTTGATATTGCTATCCCAACTTGAAAGCGGCTTATTGAGCGTGTTGCCATGCTTAATCTGCACAGGGACTTCGATGCCGTGGAGCATCATATTGGTGATACACAGCAAATGTGGCAGTTGTTTCTTCTCTACACCATGAATTTGCTTTTGCAGTGTTTGGTGGTCGGCTGCGCTTGTCACGTAGTTCTCTTTGACGTGATCGAACGAGCAAGCTAAGAAACCGCCCGTGCCGCAAGCGGGATCCATAATTTGCTCACCTAGCTTTGGATCCAGTCTGTTGACGATAAAACGAGTCACCGCGCGAGGGGTATAGAACTCACCCGCATTACCTGCACTTTGTAGGTCGCGTAGGATTTGTTCATAGATATCACCAAACAGGTGGCGTTCTTTAGAGTCAGTAAAGTCGATTTCGTTGAGCTTGTTAATCACTTGACGAAGCAGTGTGCCATTTTTCATGTAGTTGAAGGCATCACTAAAAGCTTCTTTCACCACAAAACCGCGTGGGTTGGTGTCTTTCGGTGCGGTTAGGTTTTTTAACGTCGGGAATAGGTCATCATTGATAAATTCCAGCAGCTCGTCACCTGTAATGCCTTGGTTATCTGCCGCCCAGTTACGCCAAAGGTACTTGGCTGGGATGGGTTCGCGGTAATCATCTAACTCGAACTCTAGCTCTTCCTCTTGGGCATCAAACACTTTAAGGAATAAAAGCCACGACATTTGGCCTAGACGCTGCGCGTCACCATCAACACCCGCATCTTTACGCATGATGTCTTGAATAGACTTGATAACTGAACTGATTGACATGGAGTTCTACTGCTAATTGACTGAAAAAATTGGGGCTGATTATAGCAGAAATGGGTCGAAGAAAATGAACTTATCGCTATGAAACTATGTTTGTAATTGTGGTTTAATAATGAATCAGTGATATAAATTAAATAATAAAAAATATAATCAGGTTGTCTAGAAAATGAAGGTTGAGTGTCCCCATTGTCACACTGACAATGTTATTGAATATGCAGAGAATATCTCGTGTGAGAAGTGTGAAAAAAGCTTCAAAGGCTTTAAATTTAGTAAACGGAAACTGGTGTCTGCCAGTACGGCATTGGTCGTGGGCGTGGTTGGTGGTTATAAGGTGAATGGTGCTTTTGATGAAGAGCGTTACCCATTAGAAGTAGAGTATGCCATCGTTGATACCTGCATAAACTCGTCAAAAAATATGGTGTCGGTGAGTTGGTATGAGAGTAAGCGAGAAACGTGTTTATGCGCTCTTTCACAAACGGAAAAGTCTGTGCCGTATTCCGATTACAAATCTGATCAAAACTTGTTTTTGAGTAACTTCAAGCTGAATGCGAGAAGTTGTTCATAATAGAAAAATGAGGCAGCTAGACTGCCTCATTTATATCTAATGTGCTTAGCGTTTAGGTGTGTTGCCTCGACCTTTGCCTGAAGGCTTGCCAGTTGTGCTTGGGTAGTTTGGATTACCTTTCGGCGCAGTCTTTGGTGCAGAACTTGGTTTTGCCATGATGGTTACTCCTATTTACCTTGTTTTTGGTTGTTGGCAGCAGCGCGTTGAGCGCGAGCCGCGAATGAATCTTTAGAGACTTGTCCGCCATTTTGTTTTGCTTGATTCGCTTGAATACGAGCAGCGGCTTCAGGAGTCATTGGTGCTTTGTTTTTAGACATAGTATTTTCCTTTTCATTAATTGAATGCTTGTCTCCGCTGAGACCATTGCATAGTAACTAGTAGGGTAGGGACAAATGGGGACAACCCAAAAACAAAAGCAAATTCGAACTATGTTGGATGCGTTAGGCTGGAGCCATAAGCAACTGGCCGATGTTCTTTACGAAGAACTTCAGTGTTCTGAATATGAAGACATAGAAGATGCTTCCCCTCAGGAAATTCGGAAGTTTAGAGAGGTTCTCAAGAAGCAGTTACAAAGGGAATCTACCCCAGAAAGTCGGCTTGAACAGTACGTGAAAATCATTTCGGAACATCCAGATTTTGTTGCATTGGGGTTGGATGTCGTGGTTCCAAAATACGTTAACCATAGATGCTTGAATGAGGATTCGCTTGCAGGGCTAGCAGAGATATCCAGTTGGCTGGATGATAGGGAGCAGGTAGGTTAAAAAACGGCTAAATAGCCGTTTTGTTCTAATTTCTTGAGTTTGTTGGTTGGCCCAGTGAAGTCGAAAGTTAGACAAACTGTTGTCACGATTGGATTTCAGCAGCTTGTATATCATCCGCTTTGCTACGTAGAGCTAGGTACAACACCCAAGTGATTAGCGCATCAGCAGTAATGCCCAAGCCGAACATTATGGCGATTCGTTCAAGCGTAGGTACAAAGATACCGATTTGATAAAGCACAAAAGCACAACCGTAAAACAAGGTGTTTACGATAAGTGATTGATACAGCATTAAATCCGTGCGTCCAATACCATAAAAGTAACTGTCGATGACATTGTTTAAACTGAAAATGACATAGAACCCAACCATTAGCCAAACTAGACTGGTGATTGATTCTGGGTTCTCTATCCCCATGACATCGGCTATAAAGCTGTTCCAAAGCGGTGCGGTTAGTATCCAAATAGCAATAATTCCCAACGTTATCCAAAGGTAGCAATTGACTCGCTCCGATGTTAATCCATTATTTGTTGCAGCATCTTGCTTAACCAGTTGCCCTAATGTCAAAACGGGAAGTAGTAGCCAGCCCCAAATAAATTGATTAGCAACCCAGAATGTTCCCGCTTGTTGTACTTGGTTAATAAGCTGAAGAATCATGACAATAAAGGCAGTATTTCGCACGAGTGACTCAAGCCCTGACTTCCATCCAATCTTTGCCCATTCTTTGAGCCATTGCGACTGCTCTCCTTTAGAAAACTTGAAGCTCAGAGTGATCCCTGATTTAGATAAATAAATCAGGGCAAACAGTGCGAGAAGACTATTGACTACGATATTACTCAGAGCAATACCATTCACTCCAAACTGAAGGGAGTAAGGTAGTTGACTGACGAAGACGCTGTCACAAAGGACAGTCATGAGCATTTGTACTATTAGAAGGCCATACAGCGCCTTTCGTTCATTTCTTAGGACGAGAACCAAAGACAAAAAAGCATAGAAGCTGGAGAGCAAAATAGCGGCAGATTCCAATCGAATGTATTGGATCGTTTGGGTCAATAATTCAGCCTGTTGCTGCATAGCATCTACAAAATTCGGGGCTAGCCACAATACCATTAAGGTCACCACAAAGTAGCAAATTAAGGTAACCAAAAGAGATAGACTGGCTCGTTCGCGAAAAGCTTCATTACTATGAATAACTCTGCCTAGAATAAATGCTAGAGGGATAAGTAATGCTTCGCTGAGGACTTCATATCCTACATTTAGCCATGCAACTTGTGCTGCAATGCTAAAAGTCCATGGGCTAGGGATGCTGCCCAAGAAATGGATTCGTGTAGTTGAGTAGATTAATGGTATTAAGCTTGTCAGAATCAGCACTAGCCACAGTTGGTAGTTGATTGTTTTTATTTGATGATGTTTCAATTTTTAAGCCTTGTTATCTTCACTAGGGATCTCGTGGAGAAAGCAACTCTCCACAGAGAAATAGCCATTACTTTTAATCAGTTGTTTCTTTCTAAGCCGTTCGAACAGTGTGATTAGGTACTGATAAAGCTCAGTATATTGCGCTGTACTGATATGAGTTGCTGAGCAGTTAAATACTTGCCATGGGAAATTAATCAATGTTGTAGCGGCATGTTTGGGAAGGTAGTTGTGTTTAAACTCACTTAGCAATAAATGTTCTAGCTGAACACAATAGTGCTGGATGATAGAGCAGTGAAAGTGGTACTTGTAACTGTCGTTGTTAGCGATAAGGTTCGGTAAGGAGCAAAATAAAAAGTAAACCTGAGCGGCCAACTCTTTGGCTTGCTTTCGCTCGCTTGTATGTGTTTTGGTAACGGCGTCTAATTGTTCTGCAAGACCAAGCTCACCCTTTAAAATAGTGAAATGAACGTTGTAGATTTGTGACTCACGATAATAAAGAGAAATGTCAGACAGCGATTGGCCTATAACGATTTCTATAAGCAAACGGTCTTGTGTCCTAAGAGTGATTTTCGACCCCAAAATATCGGTATGAGCCACTTGTTCACCGAACAATCTAAGGAGTCTTTCATGCCAACCTTGAACCGAAATCGATGACTGAATAAATAAATCGATATCAGAGCGCTTTGTTAACTGATTAGCCCCCAAGCTTCCGTAAAGTAGAGCTATAGGTACGCTTGTATCTGTGCTCAATACTTTATTCAGCTTACTGACCCAAGTGTGTTGAGATAATGGGAAGGCCGTCCAGAAGGCATCAAAGTTATCAGAGAAGTCAAAACTGTAAGACTGCCAAATCTGTCTTTGCCAGTGAGTTTCTAGCTCTATCGGTATGATTTTATCTTCCAAAAATCTAATAGTTTCATCAACAGCTTGCAGTTTTTTGTAGGATGATGGGTAAGGGATTTCTGAGTATTTCTCGTCATCAATTGCATTGATGCTCTGCTCAATATCTCTAGTGCAACAGATTAATATGCCTGTTTTCCTATCTAATTGATTGGTAAGAAGGCTAGCTGTTTGACCGTATCCTGTAAATTCAACAATAGCGTTTTCCTGTTGTTTAACCGCAGCAAGGAAATGCTCACAAGCAAGTTGCTCACCTTGCTCGGTTCCATCGCCAAAGCGAATTCGATACTCATCTAAAGATAAATAAGGGAACTCAGGCAAACGTCCTTGTATTTGTTTACTTAACGTTGTTTTACCTGAATTTAGGTTACCAAAAATATAGATATGCATTGTGACTTGAGGTCGTTAACCAAGCTAAAGAAACTCTAGCTTGGTTTAAATGGTGATTAGGCTGATTGATAAATCTCAGCTTCCAACTCAGAAATTGCTTCTAAATACTGCTCTTTACCACCAAAGCACTTTTTGACGATTTCAGCAGGGCGTCCCATCTCGTCAAAAGGCTTAACTTTGAGTACATGAATATTTTCAATCTCTTGAACGCCTTCGTCTGCGTACTTGTCTAGTAAGTTGTTCAACACCTGCTGAGCCGTTTCACCGTACTTAGTGAAGTAGTTGCGCTTTTTGACGTTGTCAGCGCGTTCTTTTCTGGTGAGTGCTGGTTGGTCATACACGACATGACAAATCATGTCGAATGGGTCGAGATCTTTGCCTACTTCCAGCTCTAACGCTTCCCAGATAATGCCTTCCTCTGCCAGTTCATCAATGATTGCTTGCTTTTTATCGGCATCTTGCCAGCGCTTAACAAAGTCATCCATTGAGGTGAACTGTTTTGCCATCGTCTTGCGGGTATAGTCTTTGAACGATTCGGTTACGAGTTTACCGTCGGAATCGTAGTATTGAACACGTTCGGCAATGGCTTTCACCGTTACACCGTTGACATGGAACTTTCTAACTCGGTTTTCATCCTGCCAATCATCATCGGAATTGCTACCGTCAGAAGGAGATGAACCTGAGTCGTATGAAGCCTCTGGTTCATGGATGCTTTCAGGGTCAATATCATCCCCTTCAAATGGATTATCTTGTTCAAGTTCATCCTCATCATCGATGATCTCATCGAGTCCTTCATTGGTATCGAAGTCTTCTGGTTTTGTCTCTTTAACTCGCTCAGGTACACCATCAAAGCGCTCATCAGCGAACAGTTCAGTCGCCTTTTTGAAGTCGAGAATGGTAAACCATAGCTTTCCGTAACGATCATCAATACGAGTGCCGCGACCGATGATCTGCTTAAACTTAGTCATCGACTGGATGCCTTGGTCAAGAACAACCAGTTTGCAAGTTTTGGCATCGACACCTGTTGTCATTAGCTCTGAGGTGGTTGCGATAACAGGGTAAGCCTTTTTGGGATTAATGAAGTTATCAAGCTGAGCTTTGCCGATTTCATCATCACCTGTAATTTTCATTACGTATTTTTCATTTTTAGCAACTTGCTCAGGATTGCAGTTGATTAGCGCTCGACGCATACGCTCTGCATGGTCAATATCATTACAGAACACAATGGTCTTAGCCATAGGGTCGGTACGCTTGAGGTAGCTGGTTATGGTCTTTGCAACAAGCTCTGTTCGCTCATCGATGACCATGGTTCTGTCGAAGTCTTTCTGGTTGTAGATCCTGTCTTCGATAACTTCACCATGTTTATCGACTTGCCCTTTGGTTGGTCGCCAACCTTGTAAATCTACATCGATATCCACACGCACAACTTTGTAAGGGGCTAAGAAACCGTCTTCAATGCCTTGCTTTAGAGAGTAGGTATAAATGGCGTCGCCAAAGTACTCGGTGTTAGACACGATATCGGTTTCTTTCGGTGTCGCGGTTAGTCCTATTTGAGTCGCTGAACCGAAATACTCAAGAATCTCGCGCCATGCGCTGTCCTCAGCGGCACTACCACGATGGCACTCGTCAACGACAATAAGGTCAAAGAAATCTGGATCGACTTGTTTGTATGCTTTTTGGTGCTCTTCTGGGCCAGTCAGAGCTTGATACAGAGCTAGGTGGATTTCGTAAGCGGGATCGACGCTTCTCCCTGTGACTTTGGTCATAGCGGTGCCAAACGGTTGGAAGTCGTTGGTCTTGGTTTGATCGACCAGAATGTTTCTGTCCGCCAAAAACAGGATGCGTTTTTTGGCTCGGGACTTCCATAGTCGCCAAATAATCTGGAATGCAGTGTAAGTTTTGCCCGTACCCGTTGCCATAACCAAGAGTACACGGTTTTGTCCTGCTGCGACCGCTTCCACGGTTTTGTTTATCGCTTGTAGCTGATAGTAGCGCGGAGACTTACCGCTACCATCATCATGGTAATCTTGAGTAATGACTGGAAGGTGCTCGGTTTTGTAGCCTTTCCAAACGCAGTACTTGTCCCATAGTTGCTGAGGTGTCGGGAAGTCTTCAAGTCGAATTTCAGTTTCGAGTTGAGCTGGGTTGGTTTTGTCGTGGAAGATAAAACCGTCGCCATTTGAGGCAAAAACAAAAGGGACTTCAAGTAGGCTGGCGTAATCTAGTCCTTGTTGCATACCTTTGCCGACTTCATGCTTGTTCGCTTTTGCTTCGACAACGGCTAGAGGCATGCTCGGTTTATGGTAAAGGACGATGTCCGCAGACTTAACTTTTTTCCTCGCCGCTGCCTGACCACGAACAATGACCTTACCGTCACGTAGTTTTACCTCTTGACGGATTTGAGACATATCATCCCATCCAGCATCTTTGATAGCAGGAAGAATGAATTTCGTGATGATGTCGGTTTCAGATAGCTTTGATTTATTGATTGTCGATTCCATGCGATTAGCCAGCTCAGTACAAATGCATTTCATGACTATACCAAAGGATGCATAAAAGCAGAAAAGATACTGACTTATCAGTGAAGTGGATGGTGTTTTCTAAAATTGGCAAAGGAAATACACAGGTAGAAATCTACACTGCGAGAGCAGTGTAGTTGTTCGTGAAAAAGCTTAAGGGCTTAAGCTTCTCCTAATCCAGTAAGTCAGTTCGATCTTTGGGTAAAAGATCAGTCACTTCACAATCGAGGACTCGAGCTAGCTGATAAAGCTTTTCAACTGTGATTCGAACGCCATCTCTTTCTACCTTACCTAAGTAACCTCGACTAAAGCCCGCCTTGATACTCGCATCGGAGCTTGATAGTCCGATTTTTGTTCGTTTATCAATGATATTTTGAGCTATTTCTTTTGCTAAATTATTCATATCGTTACATGACGAAGTTTCTTTTCAGTTTACATCAGTGATTGAATTGACTCCATGATAATCACTTGACTTAAACACGGGCGGGTAATATATTACCCAATATGGATTGGATAATATATTATTCATTTGATAAGGAAGTATATGAGAGTAGGTACTAAAGAGTTGTACAAAATCGGTTTGGAAACTCTTCAGCATTATGAGCAAGAAGAGTACTTCAGCTTGTTTAGTTACCGAAAGCTTTTGAGGCCTTTTCTCGAGACGCATTACTGCATTGATGAACATATTGAGCGTTTTAATAATCAGTCTTATCGAATTTTGAAAATACTAGAACAGGAAGGGAAGGTTGTGCGATTAAGTCCCCCTCGAATAAATAACGCTCAATTTGTTGCAGTCGGAGGCACAAAAGTCACACAAGAAAAGCATAGAGTAGGCCAAGGGTATTTAGAGTCTGAGCTAGTTAGCGAAGAGCGACAATACCAAGATCAGTTGAACACTAAACTTGTTGAAATTAATGACCAAATAGTTGCGCATAAAGAACTGCTGGATCTATTTCCAGTTCATGGTGAACATTTGAACAACGAAATAGAAAAGCTAGAGCGTGAAGCATTACTTACTGAATATAAGAAAGAAATTATGGGGAAGATTATTAATCAAGAGAAACGCTAATCGTACATAAGGGTGGTTCTCGACCTGCGGTCCGCACTATAGGAACTAGCACCAGGTTCGGAATTGGACTCTCTTTGTAGTCATTCCCATGCGTGGGAATGAGCCAGCGGTTCGATAGTGATTTGTGAGATGTTATGGGATCTTGCTTTAGTGTGTGGGGTAAATTTCGCAACTTTCAATAAATAAGCTTTGTTCGGCTGCAAACTCTTCGAGAATTGAGTCGACGATGTTGACGTAGTTGGAATAGCGACTGAAAAAAACGAAACATGAGTCTTCTCACTGTTGAGCATAGCGCGAACCTTGTTCATTCCGTTGTCTACATAAAATTGACCTTTGCGATCTCACTGGACGACATTTTGTCCATTAAACTTCGTCCTAGATAAAACGTTCAGTATTTCACTTGTGTCCATCTGCGGGGGTGGGGCTAACTTCTTACGGCATTGAGGCATTGCTAATTTCAGTTATCTCGAATAGATAAGAAGATATCATACCTATTCCCAATCGTGGGAATAGGTTATCGTGATGCAAAGTGTATTATTTTTAGCTTGGATGCCGTTTGTTGGTAGTTTTAGAAAACTCGCCGCGCTCTTCTAAGCGACCTTCTAAGTTAGCTTTCTTGATAAGCGTTTCTTGCAAGAGGGCAGCAGTTCGCTCAAGTTCTTTTCTCATATTCTGATTTTCAGATTTAATCTTCGCATTGTTGTCTTCTAAAATCGCGTTTTCACGCTGTAAGGCAAATGAAGAGTCTGAACTGGCTTGCAAAGTTGAGGCTCTGTTTTCAAGTACGCTCACTTCGGTTTTTAAGCGCTCATTGTCGATCTTTAGTTCACTAAGTTGCGCAGGTAGTTCTTTCAGCTCATCAAGTTTGTCTTGAAGCTCTTCGACCAGCTCACTGGATTGTAATGCTTGTAGGCGTTTCTGTTCAGAACAGTGTTCAGCTATCTTTACTCGACTTTCTACAATACTAGCAATGTCACTCTCTACAGCTTGCCACAAAGCCGCTATGTCGAGTTTTAGTGCAGTTTCTAGCGGGCTGGAAAACCACTGGGGAACTTCTCGATTATATCGATTCGCATTAGGTTGAGCAGAATCGAGTATTTGAAATGCTATTTGAGCTTTTACATACCTCCCACCAACCGCGGCTTGTAATTGGGCTGGGTTCTCAAAACATTTTCCTTCCGCTTTTGCAGCTTCGTAAGCGTCAAGCATCACGTCGAAGGTAATGCCTTTATCGGGATCTTTGTTCGCGTTATGCATCTCTTGAATAAATTGCTGTTTAAGCTTGGTACGTAAGTCTGTAATGTAAGTGCGTTCGTTAGTTTGTATGTTCATTCACTTACACCCCTTAGTACGGTAGCTCTGTTGTTTGTTCTTCGAGCCATCTTTCAATAGTCTCTCGTTCCCAGCCCACAATTCGCGTGCTGATTGCACGAGCTGGCGGGAGACGACCTTCTTTGCGCCAGCGCCACACAGTCACTTTACTTATATTTAGGTACGTAGCTAAGTCGCTAACTCTTATAAATTTTCTATCTATCATTTTTATTATTCTCATTTTTGTTTTTATGTTTCTGTCTGATGTAATCGTATGAAAACAAACGCAAGTGTTGTAGATTAAAGAAAAGACACAATAGGGTTTACACTGATGGATAAGGTAGCTGCGGTAGTACTTGAAAAGAAACTGGAGGACAACCTTAAGAAACTTGAAGCACGATCTAGAAGTGAAAACAAAAAGCTAACTCAAAAGAAGAGTCCAAATGGTATATCTGTTATTGAAGCATTTGATGTTGATTTAGAGTTAGAAGTGTCTGAAGTGTTAATGTTAAATCTTCGTTTTCTTAAGACTTTTGCGGATCGAAAGCCGAATACCATTAAGGAGTTCGTTCGTTTTGCAGGAGGGTTGTCTGCATCAATTGATAAGCTTATTAGCTTCAGAACCCCAACATCGAATCTCTCACCAAAAGGATTACTTCAAGATCAAAACGATGAAGTTATCGAATACATTGATGTGATTGAGCAAATGCTCGTTAAAGCGAAGGGATTGACACCTCAAAGGCCATCATCTGACAATACTCAAACAAAACACACTACTTTGGCTTTACCTTTCTGTGCGCTTTGCTACAAACGAGTGAATCAGTCTCCATACTATTGTCGAGATCATCACTCTTCTAGGAGTGCTTTAGCATATAAGAAAGCCACAAGAAGATTGATTTCTGCCGTCTATCGCCATAGTGATGATGAAGATGCGCAAAGTAAGCTAGAAGACTATAAACAAGGTAAAGAACGCTTGGATGCAAGAACTCTTTATTCTTGGCTTAACTTATTCTCAGTAGAGCCGCGATTGGTGATGTCTGAGCTACTCAAACTGGATCGAGATAATGCAGGCTGGCAAAGCTATGCTGAAGCTGTACTTACATTTACACGGGAGCATTACCCCCATGCTTACGAGCAAATTAATGATATCGACAACATTACTTCTTGCTACGACGATTGGATTGTAAACGTTGCAAGGGTGCTAGGAGGGGACGTTGAGGCAAACTTGTGGAAAATTAAGGATGCTCTGATCTGGTTAAAGAGTGCGAATAACATTCAAAAATCGTTGACACTCCTAAACTGTATACGCAGATATGAAGCGTTTATGATAGTTAATAATTTCCCCGTTTTAAGCGGAGCGAAACAAGGCACCAATCCTAACATAGCGAAGCGTGAACAGTTGAAACAGCTATTAAAAGAAAGAGATGATGACCCATCTCTTACGATGAATGAGATTGCGAGAATATTAGGTGTGTCACGAACTGCTGTATACAAATTGAAGAATAAAATTATTTAGCACTAGAGGGTCAACTATAATAATTTGATTGCCAAATAGGTAAATAACTAAATGTATTCATGCTGGCAAGCAGCATGATTTTTCGTGGAATAGTGTCTCTATTAAATGCCTTGAGTTTTCTTGTTTGAATAATAATTGTTTTTATATTGTCGTTTTTATTCAATGGATTATTAATCCTTGGACCTAAATAAGGCTACATTCCCTCAAAAAAATATGTTATAACCATTATGACTGTTATAACTATTATGACTGTTATAACTATTATAACGGTTATAGCTTTAATATAAGGAGCAAGACTGAAAAATTAAAAACAAATGAGCAAAGTTTGCTCTTGTTGATTTTTTTTCGTTGTCGCAGAGAGCAATTGCTGTGTCGCAAAAGACAGTTTTAGTGCTTCGTGTGACACTTCTTTATTTGTTCGCACGTAGCGAAAGCTTTCGTGCAGAGACGTTTGTCTGCTTCGTCTGCAATGTAATTTTCGTGCATCAAAAAATTTCGCTTTGTAATTCAATGATTTTTTGGTTCGCTGTGGCTGTTTTCTGCTTCTAGAAAGCATTCATCCTGCCGATCGATTTGTATTGTTGTGGGGGATATAAAGGTTAAACTCAGGACTAAAATTTTCAGAACAGTGTTCAAACATAACTTGTTTTTTCATATTTAAAAAACAAAAAACAAAAAACAAAAAACAAAAAACAAAAAACAAAAAACAAAATTTAATGTAGTTATGAATTTATGAGAACAGTGTTCTTGATAACCGCGATAATTATTTAATCTGACCTTATCTTCACGGAATTTATTGAATGCATATACCCCATCATTTCAAGTGATACCATATCTATTTAAGAGAGCGGTTAGCTAGGCTACAGAGCTGTGCTCTGTAGATTTTCTATTAAGAGTGAACATTGCTCTACTTCGTTAGTCAGTTAATCCTAGCTTAGATTCAAACTCTTTTTTGGACAAAACCTTGTTAGATCATCTGCCCTAATATCGATAACTCGAATAATTTGAGGCATCATGAATGACTTACGATATCCCATCTCTAATGCATCTCTCACGCTTGATTTGGGTAGAAGCATGTATTCAAATAATCAGTTTAGTCATCTAAAACATTCATAAATATCGACATTTTATACGCCATCACAATCCGATTTCTTTGCGGACTTATCGCGTTTTTGGAAAAAATGCACTAAAGTACTATCGTCTAATTGAGTTAGTAAAATAGTTAATACAATTCCATTTTCATATCATCATATAAGATGCATAAGTAGTTCAGTGAGTATATCTTTTTTCAACTTTCCCAAGGTCTCTTCTTTTGCGTTTTCTGGAATAACCATTTGTAGCAATGAGCGTTTTAAATTTCCAATTGATTGAGGTGTTATAATCTGTTGTTCTCCTTTAAACAATTTAACGATAGACTCAATGGCAGTATCAGGGTACTTTCTAACCATATTTAGGCTGGTGATAAGCTCTTTATCATGATGACTATAATAACCTTCAAGCCCATTTTCAGTTGCCACGGCTAACTTATATATAGACAGGGAGTTAGTAACTTTGAAGGGTAAGTTAGGCTCAAGAGCTATCTGTAATTTTTCTTGAGAATTGTAATCAAAAAATATACCAATATCTTGGGCCTTATTTTTTATAGTAAATACTTTCCTTTCGCTAAGGTCATCTTCTACCAAATACGGATGTGATATGTTATAAGACAAGTTTCCTCGAGCGTCGATATTGATCACATTGTAGTTACCTTTGGTATGATTACAATTGTGGCAAGCAGGTATCAGGTTATAAAAAGAAACAGCAAACATCGGAAACAGTGACTTAGGAATAAAATGATCAAGCTCAGGTCTTGCCTCATCATTTTTATCTATGACAACAACTGGAGTAAAATTCCGATTACAATAAGGGCAAATCCTAGGCGCTACATACTTGGTCAATGAGTACGCACACCATTCCAAACTTTTTTCTCTAAACAGATCGTAATCAAACACTGCCTTACATTCCACATAGCAGGTAATTAGCCTTTCATTAAGGTAAGGATTTAATTTTGACGCAAGAATTGTTACTGTTTTTCCAGATCTAAGATTCTTACTTTTCCTCTTATATTCACTGAGTTTTTGGCGATTTAAAGTATGTATATCTAAGTGACATTTCAATTGATAATCAATGTTATCTAAAGCTTGAATAGCATAATCTATGTTGGCATTAGTTCCAAGATGGTTGTCCAGCGCATCCCAAAATGATCTTAGTGATATAGGGCATTCAAAAGTAAGCTCAACATCAATAATTTTTCCGCTTTTTTTCTTGATACCACTAATATGAACATATTTGTGTTTAAGTTGATCTGAGATAGGTAAACTGACTAAGTCATCTTTAATTTTGTCAAAAAAACCATTAAGAATTTTCAATAAAGTTTCAGGCGTGCCAGTTATTATTTCTTCAAAATTTCTAGATAAATAAACCGTATAGATATTTATTTGAGATGGTCGTTGATTAAAATGCGCTTTGTGTTTTTTTATTGCATCGATAATGGTTGCATTGTTAATAAGAAACATGATTATATTTATTCATCTATTGATTTGATACGAGCTAAAAGTTGCCTTTCGTCTAAGCCTTCATCCAGAAGAGATAAAATACGCCCTTTAATAGATCTAGGATGTATTTTAACTCGATCGAGTCGGGATTGTAATTCCCTTTTTAGCAGTGGGTCTCCGACTTGATCCACTACTAACTCTATCGTTTTAATAGTTTCTAAGTTGTACTCTTCACAACTGTTAGTATCTAAATCTTCTAATTGAACGGCTATCTTTTTTATAATATTTGCCGCATGCTCTCCGATTGAACGCTGTAAAATAAATTGAGACTTTAATATGTCATGAATATTTGCTGCAAATGTATTTACATTGATATCATTATGATTCCCTAATGAAAGTGTCTTTTTATTTAGGATGTCAGATAAAATAAACGGAGAATGCGTAGCTAACACCACCTGAGGTTGTACTCTCTTATTTTCGAACACTTTAATAAGTGTATTTATTAATAAGCGTTGCCACTCTGGGTGAAACGTGTGTTCAACTTCGTCAAAAATCACAATAGGCTGAATATTAGTAAAATAGTCGAGTTTCTCCTCAAGATTTCCAATGAAGTTGATGATATTCATTTCACCTGAACTCAAACCATCGATACAGACAGAGGAGAAAATATTATCACCGCTGATCTCGTAAGTTCCTAACTCTTCTAACTCATTTCCATCAACTAGGTGTTTAAGTAAATCAAGCTTTCCAGGCTGATTGAAGGGGATAATGATACAACCACCATAAACTTCGTTTTCTTGAAAACAATCAGAAATGAGATCTAATTTATGTCTAGTTTGGCCTACATACTTATGAAACTCAATATAATGGCTTTGAAGGCCGAGATCTTCCAAAAAAGATTGAGCTTTATCTTGGGCATTTTTAATATTATCATTATTAATACCAAATCTAAGTATTGTAAATAATAATGAAATGTCATCTTTGTGATATTTTAACTTAGTTCCATTAATTTGTTCTCTTTCAATGAATTTTGTAGCGAAAAGGAAAAAATAACAAATATAAAAGTAGTTAATGCTAAACTTATCATCATCTAATATTTTTCTCGTCTCCGTTTTGAGTTCTCTAAACCACTTATGTCTTATCGCATTGCCCCCAATCCCCATTGCAGATAAGTATGAACTAACCTTATTTTTAATTTCCTCATATTGCAGTACATAACTTGCGTGAGAGTTCTTGAAAATCTGTTCAAATATGTCGTAATTACCAATACTTTCTTTAAAACTTGCGAATTGCTTTACATTGTTTGTGGTACTAGAATTTTTGAACTTATTATGTACGGGATCACCTCCAATACGATATAGGTTTCTTCCATCTATCTTTATATTTATTGGCCTGTGATTTTCATCTATTGGATTGTAATAAATGGCTTTTTTTTCTGTAAAATTAATGTTATTTGAAATTTCACCATTCTTAAATGTGTAATCATTGTTATTAGTTATCATAACGAGATCCGAGTCACACCCAGAGTTATACCGTTCAATGATCAGAAAACCTGAGGCATTGTTCCCGTCTGAGGGGAACTCATTTAGACAAACTAAATGCGTAAGTACTTCTAAAACGTTAGATTTTCCTGAGCCGTTAGGCCCAACTATCGCACTAAAACCATCCAAACCTGAGAGCGGATTTTTGACAGGATCGCTTGAACCAAAGTCACTGGAGGTTACAGTGACACAGTGTTGGTCAATTTGGATGTTGTAGTCGAGTGTAAAGCGAATACCTTTGTTTTGAACATTTTTATACTGATCAATCCGAAGATAAATAAGTCGGTAGTCATTCATGTGAATTTTATTATTTATAGAGGTTAAGCCAATAAGGTAATATACCCAAATTTTTGTTTGTAGCCCAACAAAACAAATACCGTTGACAGACTATCAGCTCTACTACAGTGGGTAAAGAAGCACAAATATAGTTCAAATAGTGACTACTTGTCATTGCGCAATGTTGGCTCTCAAGCCCACCATCACTACATAATTTTAGGCATGACAAATCAACATGAACAGCCTATGAATGAGTCCCAACTCTAAACGACTTTGGGGCAAAGGTGATTTAGGCAACTAAGAAGGATCTCTTCTGAGTTGCGAACGATAGTGCGCTCTTGAGTTTTAGCATTACACCAGATATCGCAAACAATGTAGTTGACCTATTTACGACTGATCTATTTCACTAAGTCGTTTTACTTAAAACTCTTGGATGATATGTGCTCTGGACAGAGTTCTGACTAACTTCTGCTCATATACTGTTTAGAGTATAAATATTAAATATACTCTGTGAAGTATATTGCTTTAATATACCCCATAGAGTATATTTTTACTGTATACTCTATAGGGTATACAATGCACGCTGTCTCCATATCTAACTAAGGGTATCATAATGCTAGTTAACACACCGACAGTCCTCGGCAATGCGTTACGCGAAGCCCGAAAGGACAATGGCCTAAAGCAAACAGATCTTGGTCTGCGACAAGCAACAGTATCTAATTTTGAAAGCAACCCTGAAAAATCCACGATAGAAACATTGTTCAAGCTCCTGTCTATCAATGGACTAGAAATGCATATTGTGCCGAAAGGCAAGCACATTACTGAAACTAAAGGGGCTGTTGACGAATGGTGAATCGACTTCATGCTTACATGAATGGCGTAAAGGTTGGGGTACTTGAAAAGCGCACAAACGGCGCACATGTTTTCACTTACGATTCGGGTTGGGTTTTAGCACCAAATGGTCGTCCTATCTCGCTTTCTATGCCTCTCAGGAAGGATGCGTATACTGGCAGTGAGGTTATTAACTTCTTTGATAACTTACTGCCAGATAATCAGCAGATACGAGATAGAATAGCTGCTCGCTATAAAGCAGATACTAAACAGCCATTCGACCTATTAGCTAAGGTTGGTCGAGATGCTGTAGGTGCTATCACGCTAGTTCCAGAGGGCTTTGATGTAGATGATCATCGAACCATAACCGCAAAGGCGTTATCCGAAAAGGAATTGGTTAGAATCCTAAAGGGATATATGGAGGACGCTCCTTTGGGGATGCTGAAAGAGGAAGATGATTTTAGGATCTCGATAGCGGGAGCGCAGGAAAAGACAGCCTTACTGTTTCACGATGGAAGATGGATGCTACCACAGGGAATGACTCCAACTACGCATATTATCAAGCTGCCAATAGGTGAAATTGTTTCTCAGAACAATGTTATTGATTTGTCTGCTAGTGTAGATAATGAGTTGATTTGTATGAGGCTAGCAAAGGCGTTCGGCATTCAAACGGCAAACTGTGACATTATTCGTGCTGGTGATGTTCGTGCCTTGTCTGTTGAGCGATTTGACCGAAAATTATCTTCTGATAACAGCTATTACTTGCGCTTGCCCCATGAGGATTTTTGCCAGGCAAAAGGGATTCCCTCAGCTAGAAAATATGAAATTGACGGTGGTATCGGCATAGAAGAATCTATTGATATTTTGCGATACTCATACGAAATCAACGATACCGTTACTTTTGCACGTTCTCAGATATTGTTTTGGCTACTAGCTGCCATTGACGGGCATGGAAAGAATTTCTCTGTAAGTATAGCCGCATCTGGTCGATATCAGCTTGCACTACTGTATGACATTATCTCGGCACATCCACTGACAGGTGGGCGTGGTTTGAGTGAGCGTAAGATCAAGATGGCAATGAGCTTACGTGGCACTAGTGGGCGAAAATGGAAGTGGCACCAACTTCAACCGCGCCATTTCGAAGATACCTTTCACACTATGAACGTCCCGAACATAAGGCGAGAAAAGGTTCGCTTATTGCTTGATGAGTTTGAATCGACGGCAAGGGCGGTGATTGATTCTGTCGGAAACTCGCTACCACCTGATATTAATGAAAGCGTAAGAGATAAGATATTTAACGGTGTCTTAAAGACAGTTAAGAAGATTCAATTGACAAAAAAATAAATCAGTATTTAAAGAAAAGCCTCACAGTCGTGCAAGTTATTGCACGACTGTTTTGATATTTTTGGGGATGGTCAAGCTACCGCTCGCTTTGTTAGTTGTCAGCCACGCCTGTAACTCGAAAGGGCAATGGCTTGGTTGTGATTGAGCTATCGAGTCTTTCTTGGCAGTTATCGTAGATAAAATTAGTTGTATTAGGAGGTAAGGCTCTTTTTCTTCCAAGGAAGCTCTCTCTCAAAAAATACTAGCTTATAATCTTCAAGGCGTGAATTGAGCGCCTTTTCCCATAGTTCAAGTCCCAATCGTTTTTCATCAATGTACTCATACATATCATAGTGCCTACCAGATACATCATTGATAGCATGCCCCTGTATACGATCACGGTACTCTTTGGGAATCTTGATTTCCCCTCCCAATGTTTTTACTGTTCTCCGAAAGTCCCTAGCGACAAAAGGCCTAATTTTTGTAACTTTTTTGTAAGTTAGCAGTGCTTGAGCAATAGTGTTGGTAGGCATATGTTCATTTGAATTTGTTTTCTTAAAGAAAACAAATGGGCTACCAATAGTAGCCGTTTGTTCTCTGATTTCTTCTAGTATTTGGATTGCAGAGTTAGTCAGAGGAAGCATGTGATTTTTCTTTGTTTTTTGGAAAGCTTCGCTGACAAGAACAGTTTTTTGATCAAAATTTATGTGCGACCATTTGATCGTTACCACTTCGTGAGGTCGTTGCCCTCCCAAGTAAAAACAAAGCCTTAGCACTTGTCTGGTTTGGTATGCAAGGTTTAAATCATCAAATCTATGTTCCATGTCATAAAGTAATTGGGTTACTTCATTCCAAGATAGGAAGTGTGAACCAATTTTTTCAGGTTGTTTTGGTATTTTCGATATCGGATTGTGGTCAAGAGCGAATTTGGTTTCTCTTTTTCTGAATTTAGGGTTATTTTCGTACCCTAAAGCGAAGTTGAATGCCGCATGCAGAATGGAGCGAATTTTATTACTCTTGTCCACAAATCCTTCTTCAATTGGGATTGCTAATATGTCCAAAAAATCTTCAGTTTCAAAATCTTTCGCCTTTCGATGTATGTCGAGATGAGGGAACACATTTTTCACTATGAGCTGATATTCGTCTTCGTGACTACGATTTCCATTATCTTGTTTGTTCTGCTTATGGAACTCAATAAGTTGCTCAAAGGTGCCTAATTGATCTTTTTCACGTTCTGCTGTTTTCTTCTCTTCAGACTGCCTTTCTAGCTCATTTTTTGGATCTAATCCTTTAGAGAGCATTTCACTGTACTCGTTAGCTAGATCACGTGCTTTAGATAAAGTTAGAGCAGGGAACTTACCCAAAGCGATGAAAACTTCTTTCTTCTCTTTATGGTATTTGAACTTGAAGATCTTAGAGCCAGCAGGAGTGACTTGGACAGTTAAGCGGCCTGTGCCTCGCTCACCTGTATTGTCTGGCTTGTAGTAAGCGGTTTTTTTGGCAGGAAGCGCTTTGATTTGATTTACAGTTAACATATGGATCACCTTGGATGAACCGCTACTAGCTATATTTTGTAGTCGGCTACGTAGTCGGGTTACTGTTTAGTCCAGTGTAGCTAAATGTAACTATAAGTGATACAGTTATTTCATTGCTCATCATCAAGTTGTTGATTTTACATGGTAATGTAACTTTAGGTAATTGAGTGTAATTATGTAACCATATCACTTCTAAGGATGTGGTCGTAGGTTCGAATCCTACAGGGCGTGCCATTTATTCTAAGGCCTCAGCATCTCATGGTGCTGGGGCTTTTTCGTTTTGGTCATTTTTCCTTTCATATGGATTGTCCGGGCTTTGTCAGTAATGTCACGATGGTGTCAAAGCGGCCAGCTCATATTGACTTTACCGCGTCCAAAAAATAGCATGCCGCTCGTTTTTATAGCGCGATGGGCAGCACTCATCGTTTCCTTTTCATTTATTGAGGTACAACAGAAACCTATGGACTCGTCGAGTAGTCGAATATCACAAAATGGTTTTTTCGAGCCTTCGAAAATGCCAACGGTTTTCTGCTAGCCTGCCAATCTACACTGTTAGCTTGTGCTGGGTAGTCGATACCTATTGGCATAAGCGAATACTACTTTTCCTCGTTAATACCATCTCTTTATTGATATATGCCTTCGGCCGTTTGCCGCAGGAACGATACGCTTATTGATTTGCCTTAAGTGCTTTGTCGCATCGAGAGCAATAAGCGACGACATGTCATGCGTACAACTTTGCGTCCAATGAAAGGGCGGAGGTGGCTGCGTGGGTTTCTTTGTCCTGAGCGACACTCAGGAGAGATAACCATGACTCTATTACAGACACAAAAAATCGATAACGCGAACGCACAAGGCGTTTGTGGCGGTCACGCTGTTCACATCGATACTCACACTAACTTAAAAGATGCGTCTATTTCGATGATGTATCGCAAGCGTGTTTTCTGGTTGGTGCTGCTGGTTTTCGGCAACGTTTTTTCAGGCGCTGGGATTGCTTATTTTGAGGAGATCATCCAAAGCCATGTGGCACTTGTGTTTTTCTTACCCTTGCTTATCGACAGTGGCGGTAATGCGGGTTCGCAATCGGCCACTTTAATGGTACGCGCGCTAGCAACAGGAGAAGTGATGGCGAAGGATTGGGCGAAAATGCTCAGTAAAGAGCTTTGCATCGCCGCTCTTCTTGGTATCACTATGGCTGGTGCGGTGTCACTGCTGGGCTTTGTGAGAGGGGGGTATCACATCGCGCTTGTGGTGGCGATCACCATGCAGATTGTGGTGATTGTTGGATCTGTGGTGGGCATGTTGCTGCCGTTTCTGCTCAGCAAACTTCGATTTGATCCCGCCTCTGCAAGCGCGCCGTTGATCACGACCATTGCCGATGCGATTGGGGTGATGATCTATTTCTCTGTGGCAAGCGTGTTATTGGATTTACCTACCGTGGGTTAACGACCAAACGCCAGTGCAACGATTGAGTTTTTTCTGAATTTTCGACAAATTTTGCACGGTTAATAGGAATGTTGCATCAAGTTGAGTAGATTATTGGCTTAACTACTTTGGCTTGATGTAACAACCTGGACGTACCTGTGATCATTCGAGTAATTGAGAAGTGGCTTAACCTGAGCCGCTGGCATGAAGATTTTAGGGAGAGCTCATTTGTTTTTATTGCGCTCTCTTTTTTAACGGCGATATTTTCGTTTTTTCTCTACTACAACATTTTTATTGTCCCTTTTCCTCCGATGATTTTGCTCGATGGCCTAGGTGTGTTGGGCTGTTTGGTTGGCTTCTATTTTCTTAAAGATAATCGGCGTTCCCGTTTAGCGGGCATCATTGCGGTGGTTGTGATGATGGTGATCAGCTTGCTTTATATCGCTGATACGGGAAATGAGGAATTTGCCCTTGCATTTACTTTAAGTATTCCAGTGATCTCCATTTTTGTTGTCGGTTATCGCTTGGGGGCGACGTTTAGCGTACTCAATTTTGCTATCATCGCTTGGATCTGTTTTAGCCAAATGCCGAACTGGACGGCAGTGCCTTTCGACAACATCAGTTTTATCCACTTAACGGTCATCTATTTTACTTTGTTTGCTATCGCTTATTTTTACGATTCCGGCCGCAGGCAAACCATGGCGTTGCTCAAAGAGTCCAATGCAAAACTGCAGCAGATTTCAGTAACGGATGCACTCACTCAACTACCTAACCGTTTGTATATTGAAGAGTTTCTCATCAACTCAAACCAAGTGCATTGGATTGTGATTCTCGATATCGATGATTTTAAGAAAATCAACGATCGCTATGGGCACGATGTTGGTGACAAGGTATTGCAGATTGTGGCGCAGAAAATTGAAAGCTGTGTTGGTGGCAATGGCGTGGCTTGTCGCTGGGGAGGAGAGGAGTTTCTCATGGCTTTTTATCTGCAAGAGATTGACGTCATAGAGGGCAAGATTTTCCGTCTGCAGCAAGAGATCGCGACGTTTGAGTTTGGTTTACGTAGCCCGATCACCTTCAGTTGTGGCGGGGCGCCGCATCAGCCTAAACATTATCGCAAAGCGTTTCGTCAAGCGGATGAAGCACTCTATCGAGCCAAAAAAGCAGGGAAAAACAGCTTTGTTTACGATGTGATTGCCAGAGTTAGTTAGTGTATTGCGCTAATTTTTAGCGAATGGCGTAGTGATTTATCTTGTTCTCCAATATTTTTGCTGAACAAATTTGGTTTTTTTGTTGTTTTTTTAGTCCGATTGTTTTATAAATAATTGCGATGCGTCTCATTTATAAAATATGAAATTGTTATGAATTGATTGCATAAGCTATTCTCCAGCTTTATTTGGCTAGAGTAACTTTATGAAAACTAAAATCATTTTATGTTCAGCGGTACTAGCAGTACTTTCTGGTTGTGCGTCAGTACCTATGGTTGATTCTGAACTCTCCGATCAAGCGAAACAGTTTGAAGCGCCAACCGAAGGTAAAGCGGGTGTTTACGTTTATCGCCCAGAATCTGGCATTGGTGGTGCGCTGAAAAAAGATGTGCATATTGATGGTGAATGCATTGGTGAAACGGCACCGGGTGTTTTCTTCTACCACGAAGTGGATGGCGATAAAGAGCACATTGTCAGTACCGAATCTGAATTTTCTCCAAATGAAGTCACCTTGTTTACTGAGCAAGGACGTCTCTATTTTGTTCAGCAATACATCAAAATGGGGGCATTTGTTGGCGGTGCGGATTTAGTGGTTGTCGATGAGTCAACGGGTAAATCTGACGTTTACAAAACAAAAATGGCGATCAAGGGCAACTGCTCAGCCAAGTAATTCGACGCTCTCGTCTACAGACCCAAGCTTTGTGCTTGGGTTTTTTCTATCTACGATAAAGAGGCCATAGGTTCAGAGTTTATAGGCGAAGAGGTTATTTCTGTCGCATTCCGTCGCTTTTGTTTGTTATTCCTACTGTTTTTTATGTCTGGTTATTAAATCTTTTGCATTTGTTGCCGATAACAAGGTTTTCTAAGTGTCTGTTATATGGGGTAAGTTATGAAGTTTAGTCAAAAAGTCATACTGGCTTCTTCTGTGTTGTTGCTTATCAGTATCGTATTGCTGTCCGTTCAACAATCGCTATTGGTCAAAGACAAAGTCGAAAAATTGGTCGAAAGCAGCCTGATGGAGCTGGAGCAAGGGGTGCGAGATGCCGTCAGTGCGCAGATGGAAAGTAAACGCGCTTTGGCAAAATCTACGCAAGAAATCATTGAACTTGCGCCACTTGATCAAGGCTATGTGGCGGATGTGCTTGAAACCTCCGTCGTAAAACAAGGTTTTATCGCCGTGGGGCTTGGCTACGAGCGTGATGGTTTGGTGGTTGAAAATGACGATGCATGGGAAGTGGAATCCAGCTATGACCCAAGAACTCGCCCTTGGTATCAACAGGCAAAAGCACAAAATCGTTTGGTCGTCACAGAGCCCTATGTAGACTCAACCACGAAACAAGTGGTGATTTCTATCGGTGCCCCTGTGCGATCTCAGGGGCAGTTCATCGGTAGTTTGTTTTACGATGTGGATTTAGGTGGCTTAGCAAAATTGGTCAATCAAACCAATCTGTTTGATGCGGGTTACCTCTTCATTGTTACCCCAGACGGCACCACCATTGCGCACCCAGACGTCAACAAAAATGGTGAAAATATCTCCAGCTACCTTCCTCAGGTTCGTATTCAAGAAGGAGAGCAACGCTTTGAAAAAGAAGGCGTGTCCTACCTCGTGCGTTTAACCAAGGTTGGCAGTGAAGGTTGGTTTGTTGGCGCTGTGCTCAATGAATCGACGGTTTATTCAGCGATCAGCGAAATGCGCAGCAGCTCCTTGATTTACGTGGTAATCGCAGTGGTACTGAGTGTGTTGGCTCTTTCTGTGTTAATGAAAGCGTTAATGCGTCCTTTAGGGGCGTTGAACGCCGCCATTCAGGATATTGCCAGTGGCAATGGCGATTTAACTAAGCGCCTTGATACCAATACCGATCCAGAATTTGCGGAAATGGCGTGTGGTTTTAACCGCTTTACTGAAAATCTTCAGCAGCAGGTGATTCAATCGAAAGCGATCAGTGCCGACATTCTCAATGGAACCGAAATGTCGGTGATGGGGGCTGAGCGTGCTTCTTCCGCCGTTGGTAGCCAGCTTCAAGAACTTGAACAACTGGCGACAGCCATGCATGAGATGTCGGTCACGGCGCTCGAAGTGGCAAACAATGCACAAAGCGCGGCACATGCCGTGAAAGAAGCAGATCAAGTGACGTCGGCCGGGTCGAAAGTGGTCAGTGATACAACCAATGCCATCAGCCAACTGTCACTGAGAATCGATCAAGCGGTAGAGGAAGTGCAGGGCTTAGAAAGCGCGACCACCAATATCGAAACCATCTTGAAAGTGATTAATGAAATTGCCGAACAAACGAACCTCTTGGCCTTAAACGCCGCGATTGAAGCCGCGCGTGCGGGTGAGTCGGGACGCGGTTTTGCGGTGGTGGCTGATGAAGTTCGCACTTTGGCATCACGCACGCAAGAATCCACTACGCAAATTCGCAGCATGATTGAACAGTTGCAAGCAGGGGCGAGTTCAGTCTCTTCTGTGATGGGCGAGAGTAAAGCTACTACGGATGTGGCAGTGACGCACGCACAGCAAGCTGATCATGCCTTACAAGAAATCCGCGAGATCATGCAACGCATTACCGATATGAACCTGCAAATCGCGTCTGCCGCAGAAGAGCAAAGCCTTGTTGCGGAAGAGATCAACAGCAATACGGTGAGAATTAAAGATCTCTCAACCGAAGTGTCTCAGTTGGCGGCTCAATCGAACGACGCCATGGCGCAGCAAACGGTGTACGTGCGACAGCAAGATGCCCTGTTAAATAAGTTTATTGTTTGATGTCATTCTGAATCACTCTTTTGAAGATATGCCCAGCCCATAGCGGCTGGGCTTTTTTTGAAATCAAGTTTGGCTGAGTACGTTGGATAGCCAATGCCGGCCAAGTTCTTTCTCTTTAGCCATTTGCACATTTCGTCTTTGCGCTACGTCGCTTTTTCGCCTGATTAAACCGCGAAACTTAGTTTACGTTTTTCGCGGCTATCATTCTTAGGTGAACAGGCGTATCGGGCTTATAATCTCGCCCTCATTGGGTGAGAGAGCCTCTCTGTATCCAATGCTATCTGCCTGATACAAAGAGCGTTCTATGATTGGAATCTATTTTCAAATCAATGACTGGGTTTTGTGCATTGATGAGAACAAGCTGTATCGACAAGATAGGGAAGTCTCCGTCGAGCCACGTCTAATAAATTTACTGCATTTCCTTGCTGAACACGTTGGAGAGGTGTTTGGTCGCGAGGAACTGATCCAGCACGTTTGGGATGGGGCCATTGTCACCGACCAAGTGGTGACGCAATCCATTTTTGAGCTCCGCAAATTACTGCGTGATGGGCGAGAAGAAAATCTCAGCTATGTGGTGACCGTACCAAAGCGCGGTTACAAGCTGGTGGCCAATGTTGAGCGTTTAACGGCCAATCCTTATTTGTTGCGTCAGGCAGAACCTGCCGAGGTTGAATTGTTGGAGCCAGCAATGACCGAGCCATTAATCGCGGTGCCAGAAGCCCCCAGCGCAAATGAAATGGTTTTTCCAGCAGGGCCGCTCACACGCGCCATGTGCCACAGTCAGCAACAGAAAAAGCCGAATCGACCCAATATCTCTCGTTGGCGTGTGAACGCATTCAACGCGCTGTGGATTGGTTTGGTGATCATTGCGATGGGCTTTTTTACCATCAAACAATCACAAGTGCGCATTACGCAAGTCGTGGATACTCATCTGATTGAATTCATGTTTCAAGATGACTATCACGCCCAAGCGTTAAGCCACGATCTGGCCGATGGTATTGCACAGAAGCTGATGGCCGACATCACTCAAGTGACCGACTATCGCGTGATGTTGAGTAAAACCGCGTTTACGTCTGGCATTTTGCCCGGTAAATCGATCATGGTTCGAGTGAGCGATAAAGAAGGTCACGCCTTTATTGAACTGGAGTTAAAAAACAACTCCTCGGGCGCGGTGTTGTTTAGCCGCCAATACCCTTTGGACACCTCGCATCTTGCGTCGGTTTTGCACCGAGCGGAAGTCGACATTATGCAGGCGTTACGTTTGCCAAACGCAGAGCAACAAGCGCAAATCTTGTTGGTGGATTTTCCTCAGCAGCCAGCGGCGTTGGCCTTGTATGTGCGAGCGAATCACTACCTCAATCTCTCTGATCAACAGCAGGTACAAAAGGGGATTGATTTGCTTGAACAGGTGCTTAACTTAGAGCCGAACAATCATTACGTTCAGGCGGAGCTCTTGATTGCTTACCATGTTCAGCAAGCCTTGTCTGACATGCCGACGTTAAACCAAGAACGCATTTTATTGCTGAGCAGCAAATTGCAAAGCGCCAGTGAAGCACTGGACGCAGTGGTTCAACCCAGAATTTACGAAGCGTTAGCGCTGCAAGCGACGGTGGATGAAGATCTGCCCTCGGCTGAGCGGTATTTAGCCAAAGCGCAGCAATTGCGTGAGTCGGTGCTCTCTTATGTACTGCAAGGAAAACACGCTGAATTGCGTGGTGATCTTGATGGTGCCAGTGATGGTTACAGCGAAGCTTTTTATATGGACACATCACTAGAAACCTATTTGTTGTGTGAGAGGCTGGTATTTCAATCGAATCTAAAATCGATTGACTACGCCATGTATCGCTCAGTGCATCCTTCGGTGGTGCGTTTAATGTAGCGACCCAGTTTGGGTTTGCCTTTCACCTTTGCTCTCAGACATCGCTGCGTCTGAGAGCGGTTCATTTTCTTATCTTTCCCTTCTTTGCGTATGAACCTCATTGTGAGTTGTACGTCTTGTTCCATCGTCTATACCCTTTCTACTTGAAGCTGCAGCGGTGTTGGCTACGCTCGTTCACTGGCACGCCAGCCCGGCCCAATCACATAGTCTGTCTATGTTCATGGGGATGACCTCACTTGCCGCCTACCTGCAACTCCAAGTAGTTTGGGTATATTCTCTTATTCTTTTCCTATTTTACTCTTTTACTCTTTTACTCTTTTACTCTTTTCCTAGCTTCCTAGCTTCCTAGCTTCCTAGCTTCCTAGCTTCCTAGCTTCCTAGCTTCCTCGCTTCCTCGCATTTCGGCTTGGATAAATTCGATATCAACGCATTATCAACTTCCCCCTTAATGGCAAGTTGATTGACTTGATGGCTAACGAAAGAGCAGGTTGATAATTTTATTGCTATGAGTTTATGTTTTTAGGTTTTTTCTTAACTATCTGAAAACGTTGATTTATGTATTGGGTGTTTATCACCTTGATATCAAGAAACTCATTTTTGTCTCATCATTTTATTGATAATCGTAAGTTTATTTTTTTTATCTGCTTTGGGCGTAATCTCCACTTCGAACATTAACGGGGTCACGGAGAAAGTTTTCTCTCTATCGCGTTAATAACATCAAAAGAGCAGCGACAAGGTTGCTTCGCGTTGCGGTTATTTATTCGTTTGAGTTTTGTAACTTAAGTTGAATCGAGTTGGAGATGTTATGTCATCTAATACTAAGAAAATCGGCCTAATTGCCTGTACAGGTGTCGTGGCTGGTAACATGATGGGCAGTGGTATTGCCTTACTTCCTTCTACACTGGCGAGTGTAGGTTCTATCTCTATTTTTAGTTGGGCGATTTGTATTGTTGGTGCATTGAGCCTGGCATTCGTGTTTGCTCGTTTGGCAACCAAAAACCCTCAAGAGGGTGGCCCTATTGCGTATGCAGGTGAGGTGTCACCAGTGTTTGGTTTCCAAACGGGCGTGCTTTACTACCACGCGAACTGGATTGGCAACTTAGCCATTGCCATTACCGGTGTTTCTTACTTATCGGTTTTCTTCCCAGTACTGAATGACCCAATTCCAGCAGGCCTTGCGACCATCGCTTCTGTTTGGGTGTTCACGCTGGTTAACTTGCTCGGTGGTAGCTGGGTAAGCCGACTCTGTACCGTTGGTTTGGTACTGATTTTGGTTCCAGTATTAGGTACAGCGCTCTTTGGTTGGACGCACTTCGACAGCGCTATTTACAGCCAAAACTGGAACGTTTCTGCAGGTAGCGATGGCCATGCGATCATCACTGCGGTACTTATCTGTCTATGGTCTTTCGTGGGTGTGGAATCTGCGGCGGTATCATCAGGTATGGTTGAGAACCCAAAACGCACAGTACCACTTGCGACTATGCTAGGTACTGCGATTGCCGGTGTGATTTACGTGCTGTCTACTCAAATGATCAGCGGTATGTTCCCAGCTTCTGAAGTGGCTGCATCAGGTGCACCATTTGCGTTGGCGACCACTGAACTGTTCGGTAGTTGGACTGCGCCATTTGTCTCTGCGTTTACTGCGTTGGCGTGTTTCACCTCTCTTGGCTCTTGGATGATGTTGGTGAGCGAAGCGGGTAAACGTGCCGCAAACGACGGTAACTTCCCTAAAGTGTTTGGTGAAACCGACAAAAACGGCGTGCCTAAGAAAGGTTTGGTTATCGCGTCTAGCATGATGACGATGTTGATGTTGGTACTGATGTTCTTTAGCTCAGAAACCGCGCACGCTTCAGACATGTTTAACCAATTAACCACTGACGCAGTACTACTCACCATGCTGCCTTACTTCTACTCAAGCATTAACTTGATTCGCTTCGAAGGTATGACAACTCGCAATACATTCGTGATGTTGTTCTCGGGCATTGCTAGCTTGTTCTGTATGGTTGCCCTAGCAGGTGCAGAAGGTTCAACCCTCACCGCAACCTTCATCATGTCTCTCATCATCTTGATGTTCTACAGCAAGAAAACAGGCTTGGCACAATACATGGCTGCCCATCCTGAAGAAGCTTCGGCTCAACACTGATTGATTCCGCTGGCGGACTGCCACGCCAGCGCTTCCTAATTTCATCACGGCGCTCGTCTTACTCACTGTGACTAATCACAGAGAGCGCCCTTTTTCGTCTTGGAGATGTCCAAATGAATATTTTCGCTATCTTGAACCACATGGGTGTGTTCTTTAAAGAAGAGCCAGTTCGCCAATTGCATGCAGCACTTGAAAAAGCCGGTTATGAAGTTGTTTATCCAGTGGATGACAAAGATTTGATCAAGATGATCGAAATGAACCCGCGCATTTGTGGTGTGCTGTTTGACTGGGATAAATACTCGCTTGAGCTTTGTGAGCGTATTAGCCAAATCAACGAAAAACTGCCAGTACACGCGTTTGCTAACGAGCAATCAACGCTGGATATTTCGCTTACCGATCTACGCCTAAACGTGCATTTCTTTGAATACGCATTGGGCATGGCGGACGACATCGCCATCAAGATCAACCAAGCGACACAAGAATACAAAGACGCAATTACACCACCATTCACCAAAGCGCTGTTTAAATATGTGGAAGAAGGCAAATACACCTTCTGTACTCCAGGTCACATGGGTGGTACGGCTTTTCAAAAAAGCCCAGTCGGCAGCATTTTCTACGATTTCTACGGTCCAAATACTTTCAAAGCGGACGTGTCGATTTCTATGCCAGAGCTAGGCTCACTGCTTGACCATTCAGGTCCACACAAAGAAGCGGAAGAGTACATTGCGCGTACGTTCAACGCTGACGCATCGTACATCGTGACGAACGGTACTTCGACGTCAAACAAAATTGTCGGCATGTTCTCTGCGCCAGCGGGCAGCACGGTATTGGTTGACCGTAACTGTCATAAATCATTGACTCACCTAATGATGATGACGGACGTAACACCTATTTACTTCCGCCCAACCCGTAACGCTTACGGCATTCTTGGTGGTATTCCACAAAGTGAATTCAGCCGTGAAGTGATCGCAGAAAAAGTGGCTAAAACACCAGGTGCGAGCGCGCCAAGCTACGCGGTGATTACCAACTCAACTTACGATGGTTTGTTGTACAACACACAATTCATCAAAGAGTCTCTCGACTGTAAACACATCCACTTTGATAGTGCGTGGGTGCCTTACACTAACTTCAACCGTATTTACGAAGGCAAATGCGGCATGAGTGGCGAAGCGATGCCAGGCAAAGTGTTCTACGAAACACAATCCACTCACAAACTGTTGGCGGCGTTCTCGCAAGCGTCAATGATTCACGTAAAAGGTGAATTTGACCGTGAGTCGTTCAACGAAGCCTTTATGATGCACACTTCCACCTCGCCTCAATACGGCATTGTGGCATCAACAGAAACCGCGGCGGCAATGATGCGTGGTAACACGGGCCGTAAGTTGATGCAAGATTCAATCGACCGTGCGATTCGTTTCCGTAAAGAGATCAAACGCTTAAAAGGTGAAAGTGACGGTTGGTTCTTCGATGTTTGGCAACCAGAGAACATTGAGACAACCGAATGCTGGAAACTTGACCCTAACCAAGACTGGCATGGCTTCAAGAACATGGACGATGACCACATGTATCTTGACCCAATCAAAATCACTTTGCTGACTCCTGGAATGAGCAAAGATGGTGAGTTGGAAACCAGTGGTATTCCTGCTTCATTGGTGGCGAAATATCTTGATGAACGTGGCATTGTGGTAGAAAAAACAGGCCCTTACAACTTGTTGTTCTTGTTCTCAATTGGTATCGACAAATCAAAAGCGATGCAATTGCTACGTGGTTTGACTGAGTTCAAACGTGGTTACGATCTGAACCTAACGATTCGCACCATGCTGCCTGCGCTGTACCGTGAAGATCCTGCGTTCTACGAAGGCATGCGTATTCAAGAGCTGGCACAAGGCATTCACGATCTGACTCGTAAGTATCGTCTACCAGAATTGATGTACAAAGCGTTCGATGTGCTACCAGAGATGAAAGTCACGCCACACGCAGCTTGGCAACAAGAGCTTCGTGGTCAAACCGAAGAGATCTTGCTGAATGATATGGTGGGCCGCGTGAGTGCCAACATGATCCTTCCTTACCCTCCAGGTGTGCCTCTAGTGCTACCAGGTGAAGTGGTGACAGAAAGCTCTCGTCCAGTACTGGATTTCTTGGAAATGTTGTGTGAAATCGGCGCACATTACCCAGGCTTCGAGACCGACATCCACGGCCTATACCGCCAAAAAGATGGCCGTTACACCGTAAAAGTACTGAAAGACTGATTTGCCTGAAATTAGGTCAATGATTTAACGCAACGTGACTACCCCAATAGACGCGTGACCCAAAGAGAGCCAAACAAATGGCTCTCTTTTTTTTTGCACGGCAGATCCCAACGATTAATGAGAGAGGAAGTGAACGGTGCCTCGTTGGGTGTTTTTGGCGTTAAACAGCGCTTTATCCGCTTTGGAAATAAACTGCTCGAGGTCTTGGCTATCGCCCGTTAGGCTGGGATAAAACTGAATGCCGATGGTGAGGGTTAGGGTGTCGGCCACATGAGAATGTTGATTAGGAATGGCCAGTTTCTGAATCGACTGTTGCAGTGAATGCGCCCTAGACTGGCATTCCTCTTGCGAAATATCTTGGATGAAAACCAAGAACTCATCGCCGCCATAACGAAAGCAAATGCCATTGTGACCACTCCAGTTTTTTAGCGCCAGCGAGACCATGCGTAATGCTTTGTCGCCAGTAAGATGACCATAGGTGTCGTTGAGATCTTTAAAACAATCAATATCAACCATAAAGAGCGCGGCACTTTTGCCAGATTGTGCGGTATTGGCAATGGCGCTAGGAAGGTGCACTTCAAGTGCATAGCGATTGTAGAGTTGAGTTAAATGATCAAGGCAGGAGAGTTTCTCCAACTCCAGTTGTTGCCGTTCCAGTTTCTGCAGCGCCGTTTTGTATTCAGTGATGTTGCGCACGGTCCACAGCACCTTGTTTTCTCCAAATACCGGAATGACAAAGGCACTAAAATATTGCAACTCAGTCGGCCCCGCGACACCTTCAAAACAGTTGAGATCTTTCGGATGCAGCGCGTACTCCAACTCTTGTGGAGCTTGGGATTCGATCACTTGCGCGATCACGTCAGAAAACCATCGAGCTTTATCGTGAGGGAGCACTTCGAACTGATTTAAGCCAATCACATTGGCTGGGTCGTGGTGACGAGAAGTGTCGGTACCACCCCAAGCCTCAATGTAATAGCCATCGCCATTGATTAAGAAGGTTGGTTCAGGAAGCGCATCAAAAATGTGGTGAATGACCGCCGGGTTGTTGGCGATAACACGCGAAAAAATGGACTGTTCTACCATGCAGCGTACTCCTACCATTTCATTAACTTATAGCTCAATAGTGTGAGCGCCGCGTGACGGGGAACAAAATATTTGTCTTATTTGTAGTACAAGCTCGATCTAATCATTGATAGGTGAGGCCAATAAAGAAAATTGCCGATTCCTATTTAGTAAAAACAAGAAATTAGACGACACTTAAAGAAAGGGCAAAATGACACCGCAAAGGAGCACGCGATGAACTCACTCAAAGTAAAAGATTACATGACCCTACAAGCCGTCACCTTCACAGTTGACATGTCTTTAAGTGCCGCATTGAACAAAGTCATGAAAAGCGTGGTCATGGGTGGTCCGGTGATCAATGAAAAAGAAGAAGTGATAGGTTTCCTTTCAGAGCAAGACTTGCTGGATAAACTGGTGAAAGCCAGTTATCACTGCCAAGATTCGTACACCGTTGGTGAGTGCATGCACAGTGATGTGTTATCGGTTTCGTCTGATATGTCGATCATCGAACTGGCCGACATGATGAAAGTCGGCAAACCGAAAATGTATCCGGTGGTCGACAACAAAAAATTGGTTGGGGTGATCACCCGTCGCGATGTGTTAAAAGCGATTGGCCAAAGCCTCGATGATTGCTTCAAACATCCGGTTTAACCTTCATCTTAACCTTCCTTCTTACGATGAGCCCTCTAACGAGGGCTTACTTTTATAGCCGATTCCTTGCGGAGTGAAATAACGCTTGACCTTGGAGCTGACTCTAAGGTTTATGCTTACGCTGTACTCACCAATAAGGAAAATGTTATGTGCTCAAAACATACTGCTTGTCAGTCAAATAAAATCATTGCCAAACCGGCTGCGGTATCGAGCTGCAGCCCGAGCTTAGCCGCTAGCAAAATGACCGCAATTTCATCGGTAGCAGACAGTTGTTGCAGCTCAGATGCGTGCTCAAGCTCAGATCCGAATGAAGAGAGTGAGCGGCGAGAGGCCCCCTTAGCTCAAAGCGCGTCGGAGCGACAAAGTTGGCTCATCTCCGGTATGGATTGCCCGTCTTGCGCTCAGAAATTGGAAAAAGCCGTCTTGGGTGTGGCCGGAGTTCAGCAGGCGAAAGTGTTGTTTGCCACCGAGAAGTTGGTGGTGGATTTCGCTTCTACGTCATTAATGGCAGAGATTGAACAAGTCGCGGCAAAAACAGGTTTTCCAATTACGCTCGTTGGTTCATCGGCAGCGAAGGCAACTACGGCGCCTCAACCTCAAGGTTGGCTCGGTTTTGTTTACGCCAACTGGCACATTTTAGCCATTGCCTTTTCCATGGCTATCGCCGCTCTATTGGCGACGGTTTCCGAACCGTTAAGTAATGGTTTATTTGTTCTAACCTGTTTGGCGGGTTTATACCCTGTGGCGAAGAAAGCCGTGCGCCTTGCTCGCAGCGGAACCCCTTTCGCCATTGAGACGCTGATGAGCGTGGCGGCCATTGGTGCACTTTATCTTGGTGAAAGCGTGGAAGCGGCCATGGTTTTACTGCTGTTTTTAATTGGTGAGAAATTGGAAGCGTACGCCGCCTCAAGAGCAAGAAGTGGCGTTCAAGCGTTAATGGCCTTAGTGCCGGAAAACAGCATTAAAATTGTCGATGGTCAACGAGTAGAAGTGGCGGCAAGTGAGTTGATGCCAGGTGATGTGGTTGAAATTGCGCCCGGTTCTCGTTTGCCTGCGGATGGCTTGCTCCTTACGCTAACGGCCAGTTTTGATGAAAGTGCGTTGACGGGAGAATCGGTGCCCGCAGAGCATACCTCTGGTGCGAAGCTGATGGCGGGTGTGGTGGCTGTCGATAAAGTCGTGCGCATCGAAGTCACCTCAAAACAAGGTGAAAATGCGATAGATCGTATTTTGCATCTCATCGAAGAGGCGGAATCGCGCAAAGCACCACTGGAGCGTTTCTTAGACAAATTCAGCCGTTGGTACACACCATTAATGATGTTGGTGTCGTTGGCCGTGATCGTCGTACCGCCAATGTTCTTCGCCCAGCCTTGGGAAACGTGGGTGTATCGCGGTTTGGCTTTGCTACTGATTGCTTGTCCTTGTGCTTTGGTGATCTCAACGCCGGCAGCAATTACTTCTGGCCTTGCTGCGGCAGCCAAACGTGGCGCCTTGATCAAAGGTGGCGCGGCGTTAGAACAGCTTGGTAAAGTCGAAGCGGTTGCCTTTGATAAAACCGGCACACTTACACAAGGCAAACCGCAAGTGACAGATGTGGTGTCATTCCTCTATGACGATGAAACCTTGTTGAGTTTGAGCGCAGCGGTGGAAGTGGGTTCGAGTCACCCTTTAGCGGTTGCGTTGATTAATCACACCGAGAGTTTGGGTTACACCATTGCGGAAGCAACGGACAAAATGGCTCAAGTTGGGGCGGGCGTTTCCGGTTTCGTTGATGGTAAAAGCGTGGAGCTGGTGGCCCCTTCACGAGCCCAATTTCCACTCTCCTTGCAACTAGAAAGAGAAATTGTCCGCTTAGAAGGGCAAGGGAAAACCGTGGTGATTGTGCGTCATGATAGTGAGGCCATCGGGCTCATCGCATGGCAAGATACATTGCGCAAAGACGCAGCTCAAGCGGTGGTCGCGCTGGGTAAACTGGGCGTTTCTGCGGTGATGTTGACAGGTGATAACCCTCGCAGTGCTCAAGCCATTGCTCAGCAGATTGGCATTGATTACCAAGCGAGCTTATTGCCAGCAGACAAAGTCCACTATGTGGAGCAGTTTGCCGCAAGCAAGACCGTTGCCATGGTTGGAGATGGCATCAACGATGCGCCTGCCATGAAAGCGGCGAGTATTGGTATCGCCATGGGCGGAGGAACCGACGTCGCCCTTGAAACGGCGGATGCTGCGCTTACGCATAATCGCTTGGTTGAGTTGCCAAGCATGATAGAGCTCTCACGCGCCACAATGAGCATCATCCGTCAAAATGTCGCGTTGTCATTGGGTCTAAAAGGGGTGTTTCTTGTCACCAGCTTGCTTGGCATCACCGGGTTATGGGTGGCGGTATTAGCGGACAGTGGCGCAACGGCATTGGTCACACTAAACGCACTGCGATTGTTACGATTCCGTTCCTCAAATGAATAATAGACAGTGTGAATCTATAGAGCCCGCATTTATGATGCGGGCTTTTTGTTGGCATTTCTTATGCAATTTGGCTGAAAATTGCAGACAAAGTGTGATGCAAACCGGTTTTTCTAAGTAATAAGTTTTTGTTACATTCTTTCATTGTGACTCTGATCACTCCAAGTTGTGGGGAGGTTGAGTAAAGTGCATTTTTAGACCCCTACAAATTTATCTGAGCTTATTTTCAAGTAAGCCGCAATAAGGAGTGACTTATGTCTCAAGCTGTTTTCCACTTAGGTGTTACTGAAGCAGATCTTAACGGTGCAACGCTAGCGATCATCCCAGGTGATCCTGCGCGTGTACAAAAAATTGCTGAAGAAATGGAAAACCCAGTATTTCTAGCTAGCCATCGTGAGTACACCTTGTACCGTGCAGAGCTAGATGGCAAACCAGTGGTTGTTTGTTCAACGGGTATCGGCGGTCCTTCTACTTCTATTGCGGTTGAAGAGTTGGCTCAACTGGGTGTGCGTACTTTCCTACGTGTTGGTACAACGGGTGCGATCCAGCCGCATGTTAACGTGGGTGACATGATCGTCACGACAGGCTCTGTTCGTCTAGATGGTGCGAGCTTGCACTTTGCGCCAATGGAGTTCCCTGCAGTAGCTGACTTCGACGTGGCAACGGCAATGAAAGCGGCAGCACAAGAGAGTGGTGCAACGGTTCACACTGGTGTTACTGCGTCAAGTGATACCTTCTACCCAGGTCAAGAGCGTTACGATACCTTTACGGGGCGCGTAGTGAGCCGTTTCCAAGGCTCAATGAAAGAGTGGCAGGACATGGGCGTACTGAACTTTGAAATGGAATCAGCGACGTTGTTGACCATGTGTGCAAGCTCTGGTCTACGCGCGGGTTGTGTTGCGGGTGTTATCATCAACCGTACACAAAAAGAGATCCCAGATCACGCGACGCTAAAAGAGACGGAAGCTCGCTCTATCAAAGTGGTTGTCGAGTCTGCACGTAAAATGCTGTAATCACATTGCACTGATTGAATGAAGAAACCCCGAGGCAATCGCTTCGGGGTTTTTGTTTGTCGGTTGAAAAAACAATTGGTCTTTTAAGCCCCTCCAAGCAAGACGGGAATTAGATCCCGTCGCTACCACCTGCTTGTGCAAACCACTCTGTGAGATGCTTTTTCAAATCTTTCAATTCATCAGGGCCGATCAGCGCTAAGCCAAGATCCTCTGCACGGGTAATATCGTTGTGACGCAGTGGACGGAAGCTTACCAACATGGCTCTTGCTTGTAGGCCACCGAGTAGGTCACGCAGTGATTCAAGCTTATAAAGCGTATCGTCGCCGTCATCACGCATGCCCTTCGTCTTACATTCAATGATGTGCAGTTTATTGTTAACCACAGAGGCGACATCAAGCTCATTACGCACTTCGCGCTCACCAAGTTGACGATAGACCTGAACATTGAGCGAGTGGTCTTGAATGGTGGGCATGTCATCTTGGATCTGTTTGACGGTGCTGTGAACCAGTGTCTCTAACCATTCGCCATTGGAGAAACGACGAGCGTCTTCATTGGCAAAGGTAAGAATGCCGTTTTCGTAAGTGGCGATCTGCGCTTCCACCAAATCTGCCAGCAGCATATTCAGCTCGCGATAGCCTTGCTGCTTTTCAGATAACTCTACATCCAGCTTTTGCTCTTTGCGGCATGTCGTAGCGAGATAGTTTAAAGTCGCCAAACCAGGGCCTAATTCCAAAGCGTGACTGGCCCAACGCTCGCCGAGTTCATGCAATTTTTGGTCAAGTTGAGGTGGCAGTTCGACCTCATTGAACTCACCGCGCGCACCAAAGATAGTGAGATAATCAGCAACGGTAATGCGGTCTTGTACTTGAGTGTCTTCACGGCCATCAGGATAGAGCCAGCACAGTTTGTCGCTGTTTGGTTCAACCACAAAAATTGGCCAATGGTAAGTGCGGAATACCTCATAAACAGAAAGAAGGCGATGACGCAGGCCACAACTGGCGTTCAGTTTGACATCTTCCCCGCGGCTTTTGAGATCTTCAGCTAAGGCCTGAATAGATTGTTTGATCAAACGAGTATCGACGACAGAGGGGATGACAAACAGTTCGGAAGTGATATCACGCTGAGCAAGCACAGAATGAAGTCTTTGATACATATCGCGTTGAGACTCATCACCGATAAACACGATATGAGTGCTGACGGTACGCAGATCGAGGAGAGGAGTCACCAGTCTGACAGGGTCCTGATCAATGATACCAACGTGTACAGCCATAACATTTCCTTCTCAGTACGGCTTGCAAAAAATGAGGATGTGAAAGAGAGTGCAAGCGCCTGATCTCCATATGTAGACACAGCGCATAAAAAACAAGGGCAACTTTGTCAAAAGTTGCCCTTACCGGATGACTTTCCCCCGTTTGAGGGGATTTCTGTTGAAATTTAGAGCTTAAAGCGATGCACCAATTCAGTCTGTTGACTCGCTAAGCTAGAGAGGCTCTCGCTGGTGGCTGCGATTTCCGCCATCGCATGGTAACTACGGTCTGCGATGTTATTGATGTCTTCCAAGCTACGTGCAATAGAGGTTGACGTTTCGCTCTGTTCTGCGGCCGCTTGTGAAATGTGCGTACTCATTTGGCTGATTTCGATGATCAACGCCTGAATCTCTTCCATCGCGCCGTTGGCTTTCGAGGCTTGCTCTACCGACATCTCCATATCACTCATGCAACTTTGAATCACATGGCTTGCCGACTGCGAGCTAGACTGCAGATTGCTGATCATCGATTCAATTTCAGTGGTTGATTGGGTGGTCTTCGATGCGAGTACTCGAACTTCGTCTGCAACCACCGCAAAGCCGCGGCCTTGCTCGCCCGCACGCGCAGCTTCAATTGCCGCGTTGAGGGCAAGGAGGTTGGTTTGCTCTGCAATGTTGCGAATCACATCGAGAATCGAGCCAATTTGACCACTCATGCGTTGCAATTCAGAAACCGCGCTGACCGACTCGTTTAGGCGAGTCTCCAATTGATTGATGGTGGAGATATTGCTACTCATGATGGTACGGCCAGATTCAGATGCCGATTCCACTTTTTGCACCATTTCCAACGAACCTTGCGCGCTCTGGGCCACTTCTTGAACGGAGTGACTCATTTCGGTCATTGCAGTGGCTACGCTGGCGGTTTGCTCGCGTTGTGCATTCAGTTGGTTTTGCGCGTTGCTCGAGGTACGTTCATTGTTTGCTGCGGTGTCGGTCAGATTTTCTGCCGCATCATTCAATTTCACCAAAATGTCGTGCAGGCTATCTGCCAGTGTATTGATGTGGCCACTCACTCGACTGAACTCGTTGTTGTAACGAATTTCGATACGCTGCGTCATATCACCGTTGGCAAGCCCTTCCAAAGTGGAAAGAATACGTGTTAACGGCTCACGAACGCTGTGGGCAATGTGATAGCCCACAGCGGCGGCAAAAATGGTCACCGCAATGCCAATCACAATCGCTTTGAGCAAGCCTTGGTCGTACACTTCGCCTGCTTCAACCAAAGAGGTGTTGAGGTTGTCGGTTGCTGTTGTAGTAAAGGTTTCCAACAATCGCATCGCAGAGTCAACTTTGACCGCTAGGTTGGCGATGTTGTCATACAAAGCAGCTTTGGCTTCAAGGTAGCTGGCGTGTTTATCCAACACCCCGCCTTTTTGGCCCACGTCCTGAGTGAACTGCTCGACAGATGCATTGAACACATCTTTCAGTGATGGCAGTTGGGTAGTGAGGCCACGATAAGCGTAATTAAGGTGAGTGACCGCTTTCTTGTTTTTGTTCACTGCCTTTTTCACAAACTCAAGGTCTGAGCTAGCCAAGGCGTCTGAGGTGATCACTTCAGCATCTTTTAACTTAATGAAATAGCTTTTTGCCATCACTTTGACAGAAATGCTGGATTGGTCATCGACGTACTCTTTCATACCAACCGTCAGTTCGGTGTGAAGTTTTTGGAAGCGACGTGACGATTTTTGCACTTCTGCTTGTGCAGCAAACATCGCTTCATAGTTGTTCATTGCTTCATTGGCTTCCGCAAAGTAGCTGTTTTCAATTTCTCTGAGTTGAGCTAAAGACTCTGCGAGTGCAGGGTAGGCCTTGCTCGCGTTTTCCAGTTCGTTGAGCGTTTGGTTAAACTCAGTTTGCGATCTACCAAATTCGCTGCGCATCTGCGTCATGCGATCTTGGTTCTGCGTGGTGAGAAAATCTTTAAAAGATTTATCCGCAGATAACAACTCAACACTGGTTTGGTTGGATAACGAAACCAAAGGCAGTGAATTTTTCGAAACGGTTTCGAAGTTGGAATGAATTTGATTCATGCCATTGGTCATAATGGTGACTGTAACGGCAAACAAGACGATTATCAGCGCGAAGCCGGCATACATCCTTTTAATGACTGAGCCTTGCATACTTTGAGCCCTCTCCCACATGTAACAAAAGAAAAAAAGAAACGGAACCCGTCTCAAAAAACTAACAAAATTGTCATCATTGTATTGAGATTGAGATGAGCATTTTGTGGCGAGGGCTGCAAAAAAGACTTTATAGCAGGATGTTCTGTTGATAATGTTACGTGAACACTGTTTTTTATTGAGATGCACACAACGTTGGCGCATACTTATCCGGTTAAACAGCGACGTTATGGAGTACACATGGCCGAAGAAACTATCTTTAGCAAAATCATTCGCAAGGAAATTCCTGCTCAGATCCTTTTCCAAGATGATCTTGTCACCGCATTTCGTGACATCAACCCACGAGCACCGAAGCACATCCTAATTATTCCAAATAAACTCATTCCGACAGTGAATGATGTTGAGGCGGATGATGAAGCGATGATGGGCCGCATGTTCACTGTCGCAAAACAGTTGGCCAAAGAAGAGGGCATCGCGGAAGAGGGCTACCGTCTCATCGTGAACTGTAATGCGCATGGTGGCCAAGAGGTTTATCACATCCATATGCATTTAGTGGGTGGTAAGCCACTGGGTCCAATGTTATTGGGCTAAATGTCAAACAGCGGCCAGTGATTATCTGGCCGCTTTATTTTCGATGCATTCTCTTGGAGTTACATGTGAAGCAATACCGGAAATTAGTCGGAGTATTTGCCGCGACCCTGATCATGTCGGGATGCGCCAATATGTCCGCCGGTAACCTTTTCAGCCACTATAGTGAACAAAACCGCTCCGTCTATCAGGCTGTAAAAAGCGGCGATTACGCGCAAGCGCAAGAATTGCAAAGTGAGGGTGTTGCTGGCGACATTCTCGATAATATGGAAAAAGGACGCATTGCGTTCTTATCGGCAGATTACCCCGAAAGTAAGAAAGCGCTAGAAGCAAGCGACATGGCGGTGAGAAAGTGGCAAGATTTGGCCAAAGTGTCTTTATCACAAACGGCAACCAGTGTGGGTTCGCTGGCGGTCAACGATAATCTCAACAACTACACACCGGCAGATTACGAACTGGGCTTTCTCCATTTGTATCTCGGTTTGAACTACCTTCAGCAGAACAGCTTGGAGGGTGCATTGGTTGAAATGCGTCGTGCCAACCAAGTTCAGGAAGCCGCGCGTAAAGCGCGTGAAGACGATCTCCAGTCTGCTGAGCGTGATATGCAAAAAAATGGCATGTCGACCAACTTGGGCAGCGTGTTGGCGAATTACCCCGATGCGGGGAAAACCTTACAATCGGTGCAAAATGGCTATCTGTTTTTCCTCTCGGGTCTTTTGTATGAAGCCTCAAAAGATCTCAATGGTGCTTATGTTGACTACCGCAGAGCCTTGGCGGTGAGTCCTAATAACCCTGCGGTTATTGAAAGAACCATGCTGGTGGCGAAAAAGCTGGGCATGCGTGAAGATTTGGCCAAATTAGAAAAACGCTACGGTAAGCAAAACGACACCTTGGCGGGTGAACAAGGCCGCGTGATTGTTATTGAAGAACAAGGGGTTGTTGAAGCGCTCCAAGGCTGGCGAATAGATTTACCTGTCTATGACAGTCGAGGCGTTGGAGCGCTGTATTCTCTCGCGCTACCTTATTACCCAAGCCAAAATTATCAGCGCTTTTCCCCATTACGTTTGAATCAACAGAAACTGGAAAGCCAGTTGTTGGCCGATGTCGATCAGATGGCGAAGTACGACTTAAGTAAGCGTTTGCCTTCGATGGTGATTCGCCAGGCATTGCGTGTGGTGGCCAAAGATCAATTGCGTAAAGAAGCCGCCAAGGGCGATGACGTCGGCAATCTGTTGTTTAATGTTTGGAACGCGTTAACAGAGCAACCGGATACTCGTAGCTGGCAAACTTTACCAGCAAGAGTCAATGTAATGAGTGAAGTGGTCTCATCGGGTGAGCAAACATTGACATCCGGTGACAAAGATTACCAGTTCATGGTCGCAGACAAACAGACGACTTTGGTCTGGATTTCCCGTCAGGGAACTCACCAAACCATATGGCACAAACAATTAGGGAGGCTGTAATGAGAGCTTGGATTATTTCGGCATTGGTTTTGCTTGGCTTAGCAGGCTGTGCAGAGAATACGGCGGGAATGCGAGTCGATGGTGAAACGCAACACGTCTTTTTCCATGACAATGTATTGGGTGGCAGACTATTGGTCGATGACATCGCCACGACGCAAGTGGATGATCGCGCCCGTGCGGTTGTGCGTCTAACCAGCAATTTTAAAGGCGATCAGAACATCCTTTATCGCTTTGCTTGGTACGATGACAACGGCCTAGAAGTGAACACCAAGCCAGGCCCTTGGCGTCAAGCCATTGTGCGTGGTTTTGAATCTATTACCCTTTCGGAAGTAACGGTGAATCCGAATGGCACTCAATATCGCTTGCAAATCCGTGCAGCAAATGAATAAAAAATGTGAGGACTAAAAATGAATAAAGGTGTTGTCGCCTTACTAGGCTTAGCTGTTTTACTGGGTGGTTGTTCTAACCGAGTTTCTTATGGTGATGCGCAAGCTACTGAAACCACTACCATCGACTTTGGTTCGACGGACTTACAAACCATCGCCGGTCAAATGGTGGATAGTATGATGATGTCTGGCTCTGTGGCGGCGATTACGCGCGACAGTCGCCCAATTGTGTTTGTTGAACGCATTAAAAACAAAACCAGTGAGCATATTGATACGGAATCCATCACCGACACTATTTCAACCAAAATGCTTAACTCAGGTAAGTTCCGTTTTGTCGACATGGATCGCGTAGAAGCGGTACGTGAACAACTGAACTTCCAAAACAATGATGAGCTTGTGAACCAATCTACCGCGATTCAGTTTGGTAAAATGGTTGGCGCTCAGTACATGTTATACGGTAATTTGTCGAGCATCGTGAAAAACGACGGTAGCGACAAAGACGTGTACTACAAAATGACCATGCGCTTGATGGATCTGGAAACCGGTTTAATTGAGTGGGCGGATGAAACTGAAATCCGTAAGCAGCAGTCTAAGAGCTTGTTAGGACTATAAACAATGTGAGGTCACCTATGGCATGGTTTTCTTGGCAACAGGCAAAACAACTGGATCCGAGTTTAAACGCGGTAGGTGACTTTTTTGTACCCGCACCCATGCAGGTACAAACAGTGACTGGTGGTTTAACCAACCGATGTTGGAAAATCAACGATCACGCAGGCAAATCTTACGTTTGGAGGCCGGCAAGCAAAGTTTGTCAGGCCTTTTCTATCTCTCGCTACAGTGAATACCAAATTCTCAATGCCATTGCCGATTTAAAACTCGGCCCCAAGCCTGTGCTGGTCAATGAGCATGGCGTCTTAGTGGAATGGCTAGAAGGTGAGACGATGCGTGATGGGGTTGCGCCCGACACCTTACTCAAAACCGCGATCAAAATTCATCAGTTTGATGCTCACACCTTACCTTTAGCACCGTTTAGTTATACCGCTCGAGTGGATCACTATTGGATGCAATTGGAAGGGAAATATCTGGGCAGCGAATATGAAAACCTTTACCAACAGTGGCGCAGTGCTCCATCTGTCACTCCACTTCCCGTTGCCCTTTGTCATTTCGATTTAGGTGGATACAACATGGTGAAAGGGCCGGACGGGGTAAAAGTGATCGATTGGGAATACGCGGCATTGGCGGATCCTCGCTTAGATTTAACTCTGACGATTCAGCTATCCGGTGAAGATTGGTTCGAAATGGTCTGCCGTTACTGCCAACTTCGCGAGATTGACGAGGTTGAGGTGTGGATTGAGGGGGTTAAAGCATGGCAACCAAGAACCACTATGATGGCCATGTTGTGGTATCTGCTTGCACACAAAATCTGGGGTGATGATGAATATTTGCTCACTGCCAAACAAATGCTTCACTCATTATGCCATGAGGATCACTGTTTGCACGGTTGAGACAAGTTCGCACTTTAAACCCTTGTAATTCGTGGTAGATTGAAAGCATTAATCAAGTCACTCCAAGATGCACTGTTTGCGCTGCGTGTTATCGCCCGTTGCCCACACTGTGTTGCTGTTTGCGAAGGTATGTTGAAGTCACTTGGGATAAGTACCAAGAATAGTTAGGGAGAGGTACACATGATTATCTACCTTCACGGTTTCGACTCAACAAGCCCAGGTAACCACGAAAAAGTATTGCAGCTGCAGTTTATCGATCCAGACGTGCGTTTCATCAACTACAGCACGCTTCATCCGAAGCACGATATGCAGCACTTGTTAAAAGAAGTTCATAAAGCGATTGAACAATCAAACGATCCTGAACCGATTATTTGTGGCGTTGGTCTCGGTGGTTATTGGTCAGAACGCATCGGTTTTCTTTGCGGTATCAAGCAAGTCATTTTTAACCCTAATCTTCATCCAGAAAACAATATGGCAGGTCGCATTGACCGTCCGGAAGAGTATGAAGATATTGCAACCAAATGTGTCGAACAGTTTCGTATGAAGAACAAAGGGCGCTGTTTAGTGATCTTGTCACGTGATGATGAAATCCACGACAACAGTAAAACAGCACAAGCGCTTGAGAATTACTACGAAGTGGTTTGGGATGACAAAGAAACCCATAAATTCAAAAAGATATCTCAGCACTTGCAGAAGATGAAAGCATTTAAAGAAAACAACTGAGCGCTTTTATCGCCTCATTTGAACCTCTAAATCCGACACACAAGCACCTAGCGATAGGTGCTTTTTCTTTATCTGTTATAGGGGCTACAAAAGCGCCATGCGATGTCGATGCTTTGTTTTGAGGTGAGAGCAGTAGAAAACATCACCATTCCGTATGGGTAGTAAGGATTTTTGTTGCGGTTGTGATTTCGCGCTATATAATGAACCACTATAAAATAATTTGATAAATATCAAAAAAAATTGAGAGCGAGTAAAAAAACTTGCCCAATTCGTATTGTCGAGGTGATCTCCAATACGCTTTTATCCAAACGTTAAATGCCCTTTGATAACCCTGAACAGAACGTTCACAAGCACAAGATTTCTCTGTAGGACGCGTTACTGGTGATAACACCGAATGACCCGTCGTGCAGGACCCTTTTTATTATTTTGTAGAGGATTATCACTGTGACACGAATTATCGTTGTTGGTGGCGGTGCTGGTGGCCTAGAGTTGGCAACCAAATTAGGTCGCACATTAGGTCGTAAAAGACGTGCTCAAATCACCCTAGTGGATCGCAAGGCGAGCCATTTATGGAAGCCATTGCTGCATGAAGTGGCGACAGGCTCTCTGGATGAAGGGGTTGATGCGCTAAGCTACCGTGCTCATGCCAAAAACCACTGTTTCGATTTCCAAATGGGCAGCCTAGAGAACATCGACCGTGAACGTAAGGTTGTGATTCTAAGTGAATTAAAAGACGAGCACGGTGAGCTATTGATGCCAAGCCGTGAGCTCGAATACGATCTCTTGGTTCTCGCGATTGGCTCAACATCAAATGACTTCAACACCCCAGGTGTACGTGAGCACTGTATCTTCCTTGATAGTCCAGAGCAGGCGCACCGTTTCCGTCATGAAATGAACAACGAATTCCTTAAGCTGCACGCCAAAAATGGCCATGGCACCGTCGACATCGCGATTGTTGGTGCTGGCGCGACGGGGGTTGAGCTTTCTGCGGAATTGCACAATGCCATTAAAGAGCTGCGCACTTACGGTTTTGGCGATCTCGATTCCAGCAAACTAAACGTCAACCTTGTCGAAGCGGGCGAACGAATTCTTCCTGCATTGCCACCGCGCATTTCCTCCGCGGCACACAGTGAATTGGTGAAGCTCGGGGTGAATGTTCGTACCGCAACTATGGTGACAAAGGCCGAAGCGGATGGCTTGACCACCAAAGATGGAGAGAAGATCCCAGCGCAAATCATGGTTTGGGCGGCGGGTATTAAAGCGCCTGATTTCATGAAAGACATTGCGGGCTTGGAAACCAACCGCATTAACCAGCTCGTAGTGAAAAATACGCTGCAAACTACGCGCGATGACAATATTTTCGTGATCGGTGATTTGGCTCAGTGTACTCAAGCGGATGGCAAGTTTGTGCCGCCACGTGCGCAAGCTGCGCACCAAATGGCGAGCCATGCGTTTAGCAACATCATCGCCAAACTCAATGGCCGTGAGCTGAAAGATTACGTGTATAAAGATCATGGTTCATTGGTTTCACTCAGCCGCTTCTCTACCGTGGGCAGCTTAATGGGCAACCTGACCAAAGGTTCAATGATGGTGGAAGGCCGTATCGCGCGCGTTGTGTACATTTCGCTGTACCGCATGCATCAAATGGCGCTACACGGTATTTTCAAAACGGGTTTGATGATGTTGGTTGGTCGTATCAACCGCGTATTACGTCCAAACTTGAAACTTCACTAATTGAAATACGAAGTGACGAACTGACCCAAAAGGAGCCAACGAGCTCCTTTTTTAATGGCTGATATTTCTCCCATTCGTGTCAGTATTAATGCATATCTTGGGGAATCAATGAATAGACCAAACCATCTTGTGGTTTGTCGTGGAAAACAAAGCGATTACGGGCGATGGTCTCTTGTTTGGCATGGCAAGATTCAATCAGTTTCTGGCTAGCTTGGTTATCAATTGCGCACACAATTTCCAATCGAGTTAGTTTGAGTTTGGCAAAGCAAAACTCCGCCAGCGCCCACATGGCTTCTTTGGCTAGCCCTTGGCGCTGATGATCGTCGGCGATCCAATAACCGAGACTGGCCATGTTGAAGGTGTGGTAAAGCTCATTGATGGCCACCATGCCAACCAGTTCATCACTGCCTTTGAGAAATATGCCAAACCCATACGCGTCAGCTTTCACCCAGTTCAATCGGGTCATGAGAAGAAAGCTTTGCGCTTCTTTTTCGCTGTAATTCGGGTGACACCAATCGATCCATTGATGGAGAGAAGTTGAACGACGAATTAACCTCGCCAACTCACTCGCACGCTCGGCTTCGATTAAACGTAAGGTCACTCGTTGGGTTACGATATGGAAATCGGGACTCATGGCAATTCCGTTATAAGCATTTGAGTTAAGTATAAATGATAACTTTGTGAATTGGTTGAGAAAAACAAAGCCCCCGACACAGTCGAGGGCTTATGAGCAAAGGGCGTGTAGAGGTTATTCTACGCGACGCACTTGAATCACCATTCCAAGCAGTGGGTGATCGAGGTAGTGAGTTTCACCGCTACGCATACGGCGTTTTTGATCCATTCGATAGCTCTTTAAGAACTGCTCAACCGTCACTGTTGGTGTTACTTCGGTTAAGTTACCCAGCTGGACGTTGCCATCAACTTGACCTAACTGTTCGGCATTTTCTTCAAGCGGTGTGGCCTCTAGCGTAATTTCACGCACGCTTGGCTCTTTAAGATCCAACGCGGTTTCGATGAAAAGATAATGCTGAACATAAACCTGTAGCGTGCCGTCTAACTCGTAAAGCGGGTTGTCGATGCTCACTTCTGTAATGCCATCTAACGGTGCTTGCACAGCGGCCTGTTTTTCAGAACCGTCTGGGTTGTACTCTTTTGAGTAGTCTTTTCCTGCGCGAATACGGAAGATCGGCGCTGAACCTTTTCCTCGGTCACCTTGACGCCACGCTTTGTGCAGCAACACTTGGAAGCCAGCATGCTTCTCTAGTGCTTCTTTCTGCGATAACAGCTGGTAGCTAGAGTAAGGCAGCATAGAAACGCCTTTGCTCTGGCGGAACTGGGCATCCTGAAAATCGCCGGCATAAGTCATGGTGATCTCTGGCAATTGATTCGGCCAGGACTCATTAGTTTGCTCTGCATCTACGGCGCGTTTAAAGATGATCACTTCAACATCAAATTGTCTCTGTGCCCAAGAAGGCATTGAAACACAGAGTAGTAACAGAGGAATGAGAAATCTCATGGAATAACTAGCTCACTGGTAATAAATTCTGGTTAAACTCATTCAGCAAATCTTGGATAAACTGAATACGTTGGCGTCTGTCCGTCAATGGTACGCTAAACTTAAACTTAGTTGGACCTTCCATTGCAAATTTTTTCGGCTGAGATTGCAGTAGTCTAACCAAATAAGCTGGGTTTATGTCAGCGTGTGGATAAAACTCGATAAATCCACCTTTGTCGTGAGCCTCGATCTTCTTCGCCTTGATTCGGTGGGCACTCAGTTTGAGCTCCGCGACAGCAAGAAGATTTTTCGCCGCCTCCGGTAGTAAGCCGAATCGGTCGATGAGCTCGACTTTGACTTCGTTTAGCTCTTCTAAATCGGCCACACTGGCGACGCGTTTATACATCGACAAACGTGTGTTGACGTCTGGTATATAATCGTCTGGCAGCAAGGCTGGGATACGAATTTCCACCTCAGTTTGCTCGCGAAGTAGATCATCCAGCGCAGGTTCTTTGCCTTCTTTCAATGCTTGCACGGCTTGCTCAAGCATCTCCATATACAGCGTAAAACCGATCGATTGAATTTGACCACTTTGCTCATCACCGAGCAGTTCACCCGCACCGCGAATTTCTAGATCGTGCGTGGCGAGGGTGAAACCGGCACCCAGATCTTCCAAAGAAGCGATGGCATCCAAGCGTTTAATGGCATCTTTGGTCATGGATTTCGGGTGTGGCGTGAGCAAGTACGCGTACGCTTGGTGGTGCGAGCGACCCACACGCCCACGGAGTTGGTGCAACTGAGCAAGCCCGAGATTGTCTGCGCGATCCATGATGATGGTGTTGGCGGTTGGCACATCGATGCCCGTCTCGATGATGGTGGTACACACCAATAAGTTAAAGCGCTGATGGTAGAAATCGTTCATCACACGCTCCAACTCGCGTTCTCTCATTTGACCGTGAGCGATGGTGACGCGTGCCTCTGGCACCAGTTTGGTCAGGTCCTCTGCAACTTTCTCAATGGTTTCGACTTGGTTGTGTAAGAAGTACACTTGTCCACCACGCATGATTTCACGCAGAATCGCTTCGCGGACCACCGCATCGTCACTTTCGCGGACAAATGTTTTGATGGCTAAACGGCGAGCGGGTGGGGTGGCAATAATCGACAAATCGCGCATGCCACTCATCGCCATGTTGAGCGTTCGCGGAATTGGGGTGGCCGTGAGGGTGAGAATGTCGACATCGGCTCTCATTGCTTTCACTTTCTCTTTTTGGCGCACACCAAAGCGATGTTCTTCATCGACGATCAACAATCCAAGATCACTGAACTTGAGGTCGGAAGAGAGCAGTTTGTGCGTGCCCACTAAGATATCGACCTTGCCGTTGGCCACATCTTCCATGATCTGCTTTTGTTCTTTTGCCGACTTAAAACGCGACAGTACTTCGACGCGAATTGGCAGGTTGGCAAAACGATCACGGAAGTTTTCGAAATGCTGTTGAGCAAGCAGGGTGGTCGGGACCAAAACCGCCACTTGCTTGTCGTTATCGGTGGCAACAAACGCAGCGCGCATCGCCACTTCGGTTTTACCAAAACCTACATCACCACACACTAAGCGGTCCATGGCTTTGGCTTGACACATGTCAGACAGCACCGCGTTGATGGCCATTGATTGGTCATCAGTCTCTTCAAATGGGAAACCCGATTTAAAGGTCGCATATTGGCCACGATCCAAAACAAATTTGTAACCCGGTTTGAGTTCACGTTTGGCATAAACGTCCAAAAGCTCAGCGGCAACGTCTCGCACTTTCTCAGCGGCTTTGCGACGTGCTCTGGTCCAAGCATCGCTGCCCAGTTTGTGAATCGGCGCGCTCTCTTCTGCACCACCAGAGTATCGACTGATTAAGTTAAGGGAAGCAACGGGCACGTAGAGCTTAGCTTCGTTTTGGTACTCAAGCATCACGTATTCAGCCTTGATCCCGCCAGCTTCAAGGGTTTCCAGGCCAATATAACGACCAATACCGTGGTCGATGTGTACCACAGGTTGCCCAGGTTTCAGCTCCGCCAGATGACGAATCACGGTATCGCTGTTGACGTTGCGCTTATCTTTTTTGCGACGTTGGATAACGCGATCGCCAAGCAAATCGCTTTCACAAATAAAGGCGAAGTTCAGCGTGTTGTGAATAAAACCGTGCTCACTGGCGCCAATGACCAAAGTGAATTTATGGTTATGTGCAAGGGCTTCACTGACTGAGGCACAAGCGTGTGGCTTGAGCTTAACGCCCTGTAGCAACTCACTGAGCGCTTCGCGACGCCCTTCCGATTCAACGGAAAAGATGATTTTGCCTGAGAAACTTTCACTAAACTGACGCAACTGCGCCAAAGGCTCTTTATTTTGCTGTTGCACCGCGAGAGTCGGCAGTGGGCTCAATGGCTGGTTGGAACGCCCGGCTTTTTCGTCGATGGCGTCAACACACAGCCAGGTTTGGCCAAAATTTTTCAGATGCGCATACAGTTCATCTTTTTTAAGCCAAAGTTGCTCTGGTTTCAGCAGTGGGCGCAGCGGGTCGACTTTTTTCTGATCGTAGCGGTAATCCACATCCTTTAGGAAATGATCGATGGTGGGTTCGATATCCCCCAACACCAGCAGTTGTGAATCACGATTGATGTAGTCAAACAGCGTTTCCGTTTGTTCAAAGAAAAGGGGTTGCCAGTATTCAATCCCCGCAGGCCAAACGCCTTTGCTCACCTGCATATAGACCGATTCTGGCTCACGGCGGGCATCAAATTGGCTGCGCCAGCGGATACGAAACTCTTCTATTGCCGCCTCGGTGGTTGGGAACTCGTGCGCAGGCAGTAGGCGGATCTGCTGGATCTCTTCAATTGAACGTTGATTCTCAGGGTCGAACGTGCGAATGGTGTCGATTTCATCATCAAAGAAATCGATACGGTAAGGGTCACGACTGCCCATCGGAAAGAGATCAAGAATCGAACCGCGGCTAGCGTATTCCCCAGGGCCAAATACTTGATCAACATGACGGTAGCCAGAGTTATCAAGTTGTAGGCGCAGTTTTTCGAGCGAGTAGCGATCACCAACATTGACCATCAAAGTATGTTGCAGCAGAAAATCGCGTGGAGATTGACGTTGCAGTAGCGTGCTCACCGGCACAATGGTAATGCCATCGGTCTGAGAGGGAAGCTGATATAACGTGGCGATACGATCGGAAATGATCTCTTGATGAGGAGAGAAGTTATCGTATGGCAGCGTTTCCCAATCGGGGAAAATCGTCACGTGAGCGGTGTAAAACTGCTCGATCTCGCTTTGCAACTTCAGCGCGGTTTGAGGATCTGGAACAATGAGAACCGTGTGGTTGGCATGGGTATTTGCCAGTTCGGCCACAGAAAGGGCCAGTGAGGCGCCAGGCAACTGGCCCAAGTATTTTTTGTCTCCCGCCCCTTTGGGCGTGGAGACTTGTAAAATCGGTTGATAAGTCATAATCGAATGTTATTTGGTATCTCTTTCTAGCGAACGTTGACGCAATAGACGTTGTTGTTGGTGTAAGGCCGCTTTGATTAATAGGTCTTGGTCTGAATCGCGAAGCAATACGTACTTCATTGTTACTTCATGTTGTTGATCTTTGGCTTCGCAACTGGCGACTTGCGCGTAGCAATAAATAGCCGCAGCGGGGCTTTCTAAGAACAGTTTCACACGTGTAGAGCGACCAATCGCCATAGTGTCGGTGGACAAAAACGAAACCTGACTGGCACCAAAACGGGTGGTTTTGAAGCGAAGGTTTTCTTGGTCTTGCTGCGATAACATAAAGCTCAACAGCAAATTGAGTTTCGAATTTTGCGCATCCAGCAGGTTGATGACGTTTTTGAGATCGCTATTTTTCAGTTCAAGTCGTGCGCTTTCGGCTAACTGATCTAATTGGCTAAATTCACTCGCCACAATAAAAGGGGCTGGAATTTCCGCTTCAAAGGCCTCTAGGGAAGGCAGCAAATAGTGTTCAGGTAACAGCTCAACGTTGATCGTCAGCGTTGAATTTACGGTAAAAAACTCTTGTTCTGTCATGCTGTTATTCCCTTTTTGCCGATGGGATTCTAAATAAGAATCTACAAGCTGTTGATTATCGCCAACTGGCGACGCTTGGCAAGCGATGTTATTTCGCACACCGTGATTTTCGCAAATTCGTTTTTTAAACCGAGAGCCCTATACGTTCTGTAACACGTAAATGGGCAAATTTGCTGTTAAATCTCAGACATATGAAATATTTTAGCTATATTCGTGCCAGTTTTCTGGTTACATTAGCCCGCTGAACTTATTGACGGTTTTTAGAATGTTTCATCCTGTCTCTATATTTATTGGATTGAGATACCTGCGCGGACGCTCCGGTGACAGGTTTAGCCGATTTGTCTCCTATATGTCGACAGCTGGCATCACGGTTGGCGTGATGTCATTGGTCACGGTGTTATCGGTGATGAACGGCTTTGAGGCGCAATTGAAAGAGCGCATTTTGGGTGTGTTGCCGCAAGCGGTGGTGTCGATGGATGGTGGAAAAACGCCGCACACCACGCCGCCTGACTTTGTACGTGCCTTGTCTCCTCACTATCAACCCACACCTTTGGTACGCAGTGAAGCGGTGATTCAAAGCCCTTCACAACTTTCTGTGGGTTACTTGATCGGTATTGAGCCTTCGGCAGACGATCCGATTGAAAACCATCTCATTGCCGGCCGCTTAAGCCAATTGGAAGCCGGCAAGTATCAAGTATTTCTCGGCCACTTTTTAGCACGATCATTAAATGTTTCAATGGGCGACAAAGTCCGTTTGATGGTGACCAGTGCCAGTCAGTTTACGCCATTAGGCCGCATTCCAAGCCAACGAAATTTTACCGTTGCAGGGATGTTTAATACCGGTTCGGATATTGATGGGCAGTTGATGGTGACGCACATTGAAGACGCGGGGCGTTTATTGCGTCTTCCGTCAAAGACCATTTCTGGCTGGCGACTCTATTTTGATGATCCTTTCCAAGTGACCGAAGCGGCCAATACGCCATTGCCTGATGGTTGGCAATGGAGCGATTGGCGAGCGCAACGTGGAGAGCTTTTCCAAGCGGTAAAAATGGAAAAGAACATGATGGGCTTAATGCTTGGACTCATTGTTGCTGTGGCGGCCTTTAATATCATTTCAGCGTTGATCATGGTGGTGATGGAGAAACAATCTGAAGTCGCGATCTTAAAAACTCAGGGTATGAACAGCTTTGGCATTATGGCCATCTTTATGGTGCAAGGTGCCAGCAGCGGTATAATTGGTTCGCTCTTCGGTGGAGCCGTTGGTGTGCTCTTATCGCAAAATCTCAATACTATTCTCGAAACCGCAGGGGTTGCTTTGTTCACCTTTGGTGGTAGCTTGCCTGTGCTGATTCAACCATTTCAAATTGTCGCTGTGGTTGTGTTAGCCGTTTTATTGAGCCTGTTGGCGACGCTTTACCCTTCTTACCGTGCATCTTCTGTTAAACCTGCTGAGGCCCTCAGATATGAATAAGCTTTTACAATGTCACCAAGTTAGCAAAATCTATCGAGAAGGGGAGTTTGAAACGGAAGTCCTCAAAGGGGTTGATTTCGAGCTAGAGCAAGGCGAGTTGGTCGCGATTGTCGGTACATCGGGGTCAGGCAAAAGTACTCTGCTGCATATTTTAGGTGCGCTTGATGATGCCACTCATGGTGAGGTCGCGTTTCTTGATTATCAGTTGTCTGCGTTAAGCGGTAATAAACAAGCACAAGTGCGCAATCAGCATCTGGGTTTTATCTATCAGTTTCACCATCTACTGGCGGATTTTACTGCAGTGGAAAATGTGGCGATGCCGTTACTGATTGGAGGGAAAAGTCCGAAGCAAGCGAAGTTAGCCGCCGAGGCATTGCTGGAAAAAGTGGGTTTGCAACATCGTATGCATCATCGTCCGTCAGAGTTGTCTGGTGGCGAACGTCAACGTGTCGCAATTGCGCGGGCATTGGTCAATAAGCCTGCATTGGTGCTGGCGGATGAGCCTACGGGCAATTTGGACCACAAAACCGCGTTGCAAATTTACGATTTGATGCGCGAGCTCAATCGAGAATCCGGCACCGCGTTTTTAGTGGTGACGCACGATAACGAGCTCGCGGCAAAAATGGATAGAATCCTGTATATGCAAGATGGTGTGCTTGCGTCGGACAATCGTTAGGAGACGGGTCGATGTTTTCATCTTTGGCACTGTTGATTGGCCGTCGCTTTAGCCAAGCCAAACAACGTAACAAAATGGTGTCGTTTATTTCTCTCTCCTCGACCATCGGTATTGCGGTGGGCGTGGCGGTGATTATTATTGGTCTATCGGCAATGAATGGCTTTGAGCGCGAGTTGCAATCTCGCGTGCTGTCGGTCATTCCACACGCGGAGCTGGAAGGCGTTCGTGCACCGGTGGAAAATTGGCAATCGGTGATGACTCAAGCGGTGGCCAACCCCAAAGTGGTGGCTGCGGCTCCTTATGTCAAATTTACCGGTTTGGTTGAGCGGGGCAACAAGCTCAAAGCGGTGGAAGTGAGAGGTGTCGAGCCAGATTTTGAACAAGCGGTCTCGACCATGTCTCAATTTATTGACCAGCAAGCGTGGAGTCAGTTTTTACCGGGGCAAAATCAGGTCATTGTCGGGCGAGGCGTAGCAAACGAGCTGGGTGTGGACGTTGGCGATTATGTCACCTTGTTGATTCCTCAAACCGGTGAAAGCACTAAAGTTCAAGCGCCTAAACGCGTTCGAGTCAAAGTGACGGGTATGCTGACACTCAATGGTCAAATTGATCACAATTTAGTGTTGCTGCCGATGGCGGATGCACAGCAATACAATCATCTGGGTGAAGGTGTCACTGGCATTGCGCTGAAAACCAATGATGTGCTTAATGCACAAGCGATTGTGCGAGAAGTAGGACGACAGATTGACGTTTATGTCTACCTTCGTAGCTGGCAACAGCAGTTTGGTTTTTTGTATCGAGACATTCAACTCGTCAGAACCATCATGTACTTAGTCATGGTGCTAGTGATTGGGGTGGCGTGCTTTAACATTGTTTCCACCTTGATGATGGCGGTGAAAGATCGTGCGAGCGAAATTGCCATTTTACGCACCATGGGGGCTGGCGATGGTTTGATTAAGCGCATTTTTGTCTGGCAAGGGGTGTTTTCTGGCGTGCTTGGCAGTGTGTTAGGCAGTGTTGTCGGTGTCTTAGTGGCGCTGAATCTTACCACTCTCATTAAGGGCCTTGAGCGAGTCATTGGTCATCAGTTTTTATCCGGTGACATTTACTTTGTCGATTTTTTGCCTTCTCAACTGCGTGTAGATGATGTGTTATTGGTGTCTGGCACGGCCATTGTTCTGAGTATTGTTGCCACTTGGTACCCAGCAGCACGGGCGGCAAAGCTTAAACCTGCCGCTGTACTGAGCAGCAAATAGCCGACAACAGAATGATAGATAAACAAAAGGACCAGAATGGTCCTTTTGTTTTAGGTGTCCGGTTAGCGATTGGCAACCTTGGTGTTTTTTCGTGGTCCACGAGATAAATCAAACTTTGATTACCCGACGTTGCAATGGAAGTGGCATTTCTATCGGAAAATCACACTGACTCTCTGCAATGGAGGGTGAAGATCGTTATCTTGTTTGACGCTTTTGCCAACTTCTTACCACGGAATAACGCCACAAGCCTCGTATGCCAAAGTAGCCGACGATGGCAGAGACAACACCACAAATGGCGCAACCCAATAAAAATGGAGGACCAATGGTACTCATTTGGTCGAGAATGAAATCCCAAGAGAGCTCAAAGTGAAATGGCTGCGGAGGCACGTTCATCACAAAGGCGCCGAGCTTATACGCAAAGTAGAACAGCACGGGCATGGTGACTGGGTTACTTACCCACACGAGAGCGACAGACAGTGGCAAATTTACGCCAAGAAAAATGGCTAACCCAGCAGACATGATCATCTGGCTCGGCAGAGGGACAAACGCCATAAACAAACCAACGGCAAACGCACCCGCAGCGGAGCGACGATTCAAACACCATAGATTAGGGTTGTATAAAACATTGCCGAACACTTTCAGCGCTTTTTGGCGTTTGATTACTTCATGGTCAGGCATAAAGCGTTTAATTAGCTTTCTAGGCATGGGACAACATGACTCTCTTAGGTAACAATTGGTTATTGGCTTCTTTTTCAGCAACCCTTATTTCGGCAAGCTACTGGCCGCTTATGCCTTCCTGGCCTTGGTTAATGCTAATTGTTGTTGCCATCTTTATCATTATTGTGCGCAAAACGTGTCGTTACTTGCTGGGGGTGACCATCGCACTTTTGATTGCCATTTCGGCTGGTAACCTTATGCAATGGCAAGTAAAGACCCTATTTCAGGCAGGGGAGAATATTACCATAAATGGCGCCGTTGACAGCCCTTTTAAGCAAATAAGTCACGGTTATGAAGGTGTTGTTAGCATCACAGCAATAAATAATAGTCATTTAGTGTGGACCCTGCGACCTAAAGTGCGTTTGATCTCACCCATTCCTCTTGGGCAGGGGGATCAAATCGTAGCGCATGTGACTCTAAAACGAGTCTATGGGTTACTCAATGAAGCAGGGTTTGATGCCGAACGTTTTGCTGTCAGCCAAGGCATCGTTGGACGGGCAACTATTGATGATTCTCGCTCTTGGCGTTTGGTCTCCGTGAAGGGAGGGCGACAAGCGCTGATCGAAAAAGCTCAGCAGCTACTGGTTCGTAGCGATCATACCGGTTATTTACTTGGCTTAAGCTTTGGTCTTCGCGACGACATTACCGACGAGCAATGGCAGCAACTCAAGCAAAGTGGTTTGATACATCTACTTTCTATCTCAGGGCTGCACATTGGTATGGCTTTTGGTATCGGTTACTGGCTCGGGCATTGGTTGCGTTTTGGACGGCTTACTCTTGTTTGGCTGCCGTTGGCTATTGGACTGAGTCTCAGTTGGAGTTATGCGTGGCTGGCTGGTTTTACTCTGCCAACGCAAAGAGCCATTGTCTTTGTCACGTTAGTCGCCTTGTTCTCGTTTACGTCGGGGCAAGTCGGTCGTTGGACAGTCTTGCTGTTGGCACTGGCCTTTTGTCTTGCGATGTCGCCATTTTCTGCCCTTTCTACCAGTCTCTGGCTCTCGTTTCTTGCTGTCAGTTGCGTCTTTCTGGTGGTTGATCTCCGTGAGTCGTCTTCATCTTGGATTGGCAAAATGAAAAGCGTATTTTGCATCCAAGGTATGCTGCTGCTTTATCTCGCACCTGTGACTGCTTACTTCTTTTCCGGTTTGAGTCTGGCCGCCTGGCTGTATAACTTCCTGTTTATTCCCTGGTTTAGTTTGGTGGTGGTGCCTGTTATCTTTGTTGCACTCGTGCTGACTGCGCTGGATATGATGCCTGTAGCCAGTATGCTATGGCAGTTAGCGGATTTAAGTTTATGGCCATTAACTTACGCTATGCCTTACGCCCACTTAGGTTGGTGGGGGCTGTCTTCTTTTCAGGTGGTGTTGGTCGCGTTGTGCGCGCTCGCTGTGATGCTGAGACATTTTATTCGCTGGCAACTTTCTGTTGTTCTGATCATTTTGCTCAGCATTTCTTCACTATCGGTTCACTCTCTTTCTCGCACCCGAATTGACGTTTTAGATGTTGGCCATGGGCTCGCCGTATTGATTGAGAAAGACGGTAAAACGCTGCTTTATGACACTGGAAAGTCTTGGCATGGTGGAAGTATTGCGCAGCAAGTGATTGAGCCTATTTTATTGAGTCGGGGTAGTAGAAGCCTTGATGGGGTGATCATCAGCCATCAAGATGACGATCATGCAGGCGGCTTGCCCTATTTGCAGCAAAACATGCGCCCACAATGGGTAAGGAGTAGTCATTACTTGAGTGATTTTCCGTGTGTTAAAGGTCATGACTTTGAGTGGCAAGGGCTTAAAATGACCGTGCTTTGGCCGCCAAGGCAAGTGACTCGTGCCTACAATCCCCACTCCTGTGTGATTCGTATGGAGGATGAGGAAAATCAGTTTTCATTTTTGATGACTGGTGATATTGACGCTTTGGCTGAGTGGATTCTGATTCGTGATCCTGAACAGCTAAACAGCGATGTGGTATTGGTGCCGCATCATGGCAGTCAAACTTCGTCGATTGAGCCTTTTGTGAACGCCGTCCAGGCAGGTGTGGCAATCGCCTCGTTGGCAAAAGGAAATCAGTGGGGGATGCCACAACCGAAAGTGGTCGAGACTTATCGACGACATCGCACGCAGTGGTTTGATACTGGTGAGCTGGGTCAGATAACGTTGTATGTGGAACAGAGAAACTGGCGAATCGTCTCAAGACGCGACACTTTCAACGCTTGGTATAGGCAGATGCTGCGTAACCAAGTAGAATAGCGGCCTACTTGAAGAAAAAGAATCATTCATTTATGTCAATTAATACCGATGAATCGACTTGGCGTACCTTTAAACGCTTGTGGACTTTTATCCGACTGTACAAATCAGGATTGGCCGTTGCCGTTGTGGCATTGATCATCAATGCGGTTTCAGACACCTACATGGTCTCTTTATTAAAACCGCTTTTAGATGAAGGATTTGGCAGCGCTGAATCTGATTTTCTCCGCACTCTGCCTCTCCTCGTTTTTGGTTTGATGTTCATTCGAGGTATCAGTAGCTTTGTTTCTACTTACTGTTTGAGCTGGGTTTCTGGCAATGTCGTAATGCAAGTACGTCGCATGGTATTTAACCACTACATGCAGATGCCTGTTTCTTACTTTGATAAAGAAAAATCTGGCAGCTTACTCTCTCGCATCACTTACGATTCCGAGCAGGTTTCAGCGGCAACGAGCCAAGCATTGGTTAGCATTGTTCGAGAAGGAACGAGCATTATCGGTCTGTTGGTTTTGATGTTCTACAACAGTTGGCAGCTTTCTTTGGTACTCATTTTAGTGGCACCGGTTGTCGCTTGGGCAATTGGCTTTGTTTCCAAGCGCTTTAGAAAAATCTCTAAAAATATGCAGACCACGATGGGCATTGTAACAAGTTCTGCTGAGCAGATGCTTAAAGGTCATAAAGTCGTATTGAGCTACGGAGGGCAAGAGGTAGAAAAATCTCGCTTTGATGTAGTGAGTAACCAAATGCGCCAGCAAAGTATGAAGCTTATCACCGCCCAAGCCGCGGCTAACCCAATCATTCAAATGATCGCTTCTATTGCCATCGTCGTGGTTTTGTATTTGGCCAGTGTCGATACTATTAAAGATCAACTGACCCCAGGTACCTTTACCGTGGTTTTCTCCGCGATGTTTGGTCTAATGCGTCCACTTAAAGCATTGACCAATGTTACATCGCAGTTCCAACGTGGTATGGCGGCGGCACAAACCCTGTTTGCTTTGGTCGATCTAGAGCCAGAGAAAAATACCGGTACATACAGTGTTGAACGAGCAAAAGGTGAGGTTAATGTCAAAGACATCTCCTTTACCTATGAAGGCGCTGAAAAACCTGCCTTGTCGCATGTCTCTTTTGACATTCCGCGAGGGAAAACGGTGGCATTGGTTGGGCGATCAGGCTCTGGTAAGAGTACCATCGCTAACTTATTTACTCGTTTCTATGATGTCGATTCAGGTGAAATTCAGCTCGATGGTGTAGATGTTCGTGATTATGAGTTGAAAAACTTACGTACACAATTTGCGCTGGTGTCGCAAAATGTGCACCTATTTAACGACACCATTGCCAACAATATCGCTTACGCAGCGGGTGATAAATACAGCCGCGAAGACATCGAACGCGCCGCAGAGTTAGCACACGCGATGGAGTTCATTTCGAAGATGGAAAATGGACTCGACACCATGGTTGGTGAAAACGGTGCAAGCCTATCGGGTGGACAGCGTCAGCGCGTTGCGATTGCTCGTGCCTTGTTACGTGATGCCCCTGTGCTGATTCTTGATGAAGCGACCTCTGCACTGGATACCGAATCAGAACGTGCAATCCAATCGGCATTGGATGAGTTGCAAAAGAACAAGACGGTGTTGGTGATTGCTCACCGCCTGTCAACCATTGAAAAGGCCGATCAAATCTTAGTGATTGACGATGGTTCCGTTGTTGAACGGGGTTCGCACTCTGAACTTATCGAAAAAGATGGCGCTTACGCGCAATTGCATCGCATTCAGTTTGGTGAAGGGTAGTGATTGAAAAGATCTGGTTTGAAAACCATCCTGTAAAATACCTTTTATGGCCACTGTTGTGGCCATTATCGCTGTTGTTTGGTGCGATTAGCCGTCGTCAGAAAGCAGCGTATCAGCGAGGTGCAAAAGCGTCTTTTCAAGCGAGTATACCTGTCATCGTGGTCGGTAATATTACCGCTGGTGGCAATGGCAAAACTCCGGTCGTCATTTGGTTGGTCGAAAAACTGCAACAGCTTGGCTTTAAGCCGGGTGTGGTCTCTCGTGGCTATGGTGCAAAAGCACCAGTGTATCCGATGGTGGTGGATTCAGAGAGTTTAACCTCTCACTGTGGTGATGAGCCTAAACTGATATTTGAACGAACGGGGGCTTTGGTTGCGGTTGACCCCATTCGGCCCAATGCAGTAAAGCGCTTGATAGAACTTGGGGCCAATATCATTGTTACAGATGATGGACTACAGCATTACGCGCTGCAAAGAGACATCGAAGTGGTGGTTGTGGATGGTCAACGTCGATTTGGTAACCAACAGTTGATCCCGCTCGGCCCACTGCGCGAGCCAACGTCCCGTTTGCAAAACGTGGATTTTATTATCACCAATGGCGGGGATGCCCACCAAGGTGAAATCGCGATGAGCTTGATGCCAGATATGGCCGTTAATTTGATGACGGGTGAGAAAGTCACGGTGAATGAATTGGCGTCCTTGGTCGCTTTTGCTGGTATTGGTCACCCCCCACGTTTTTTTAAAACGCTAGAACAATTGGGGGCTGATGTCGTGGTCAGCCAAGGTTTTGCCGATCATCAAGACTTCGACCCAGAAGCCATCGCGAAGCTGGCCCATCAGGGCAAAAATGTCATTATGACGGAAAAGGACGCGGTAAAGTGTCGTCGCTTCGCACAAAATAATTGGTGGTATTTACCCGTCTCTGCTCAGTTTTCGTCACACGATCAGCAGAGAATATTGCAAAGAATAACAGAGGTAGTAAAAGAATATGGATCATCGACTGCTTGAGATTGTCGCGTGCCCAGTGTGCAAAGGTAAACTGACTTTTGATAAAGAAAACCAAGAGCTGATTTGCAAGCTCGATCGCTTGGCTTATCCAATTAAAGAAGGCATTCCTGTTTTGCTTGAGCCGGAAGCTCGCAGCATGGGAATGGATGAGGGGCGCTAATGTCATTTACCGTTGTCATCCCAGCGCGTTACCAATCAACCCGTTTACCGGGCAAACCGCTGGCAGATATTGCTGGTAAGCCCATGGTTCAGTGGGTGTATGAACAAGCGATTCAGGCGGGCGCGCAAGATGTAATTATTGCCACCGATGATCAACGTGTCGCTGATGCTGTTGCTGTGTTTGGTGGTAAGGTGTGTATGACCTCGCCAAACCATGAATCTGGCACAGAGCGTTTGGCGGAAGTGGTCCAATTAATGGGCATCGCTGACGATCACATTGTAGTGAATGTTCAAGGCGATGAGCCGTTAATCCCACCTAGCATCATTCGCCAAGTCGCGGAAAATCTGGCAGCAAGCTCTGCACCAATGGCCACATTAGGGGTGGCGATAACTTCAGAAGAAGAAGTGTTTAACCCGAATGCAGTTAAAGTGGTGACAGACAAAGAAGGCTACGCGCTTTATTTCAGTCGCGCGACGATTCCTTGGGATCGTGATGCCTTTGCACGTGGTGAAGTTCTCACAGAGCACTCTCTGATGCGCCACATCGGTATCTACGCCTACCGTGCGGGTTTCATTAATACCTACGTTAATTGGCAACCGAGTAGCTTAGAGAAAATAGAGTGTCTCGAGCAACTGCGAGTACTTTGGTATGGTGAAAAAATCCATGTTGAGCTAGCCAAAGAAGCACCTCCAGCGGGTGTTGATACGCCAGAGGATCTAGAGTTGGTTCGTGAGCTCATCGCCGCTAAGAGCTGATTAGGGCGAGATGCGTTAGATGAACGGAATGGCTGGAGTTTGGGCTCTGGCCATTTTTGTTGTTAGTATTCCCAAATTTTAGCGTCACCTCTGGCGCAATTGGACGGTTGGCGTCTCTGTTAGCGTCTATGCTTTAGTTAAGCGCAGTGATCTTGCTAAGAGCGATGATAGATGGCCTCTAAAAATTACATCAATGTTTCCAGACGAGCAGTGTACCTCGCTCTTATCACCTTTCTTTGCCTAAATCTGACCAGTGTTACCCCTTTCTTTTATGTCGAGCATCCTATTGATGTGCTAACCGAATCTGCCTATTTTGCGGTACTGGTGTATATCCGTGCGGCGATCAGCCGCTCTATTACATCGACACGCTCCATTACGGTTGGTGTGAATCTTATCTTATTTGTCGCATTGTACGATGTATTGACCGAAGTGGACTGGCTGGCAGATTGGAGTAATCGGCACGAAGTATTGGATAACATCATTGAGCAAGGGGGAATGTTGGTGGCTGTGGCGAGCATTGCCTTTGGCATTGATAGGCTGATCAAAGCCAAAGATCATGAAATCCATCGAGATTCCTTAACAGGGTTATACAATCGCCGCTATTTGGAGCGATTTAGCCAAGAACAGCTCAATTTGGTTTACATCGATCTCAATGACCTCAAAGTGGTCAATGATACGCAAGGGCACGATGCAGGAGATGAGCTGATCATCCAGTTTTCCCAATTGCTCACCAAAGCAACCAAAGACGATGAATATGCTTTTCGTGTCGGTGGGGATGAATTTATTTTATTGTTGCAGCCCAAACGCACGTTGTTGGTGATGGACGCGTTACACACCATGTGCGCTAAACGCGACATCCACTTTTCTTATGGTCTGTCAGAGCTTGGTGAAGGGGATCTTTCGACACGCGCCAAATTGGCAGATGAGCGTATGTATCAGATGAAGAAAGCCCACCGTTAGGTGGGCCAATCGGTAAATGCTCGCTAACGGCTAAGTTAGATCTTACTGTCGTACTCAGTACGTTGAGGGCAGGTTGCCAGGATTTCTTTGTGGCCCGTCTCTTTTACTTCTTCCAAAATAACGTCAAACCCCCACAAACGATATAAGTGCTTCATCACCTCGTTGTAGCTCTTGTCCAGAGGAATGCGATTATGCGGGACGTATTGCAGGGTTAAAGAGCGATCGCCACGCACATCGACTTTGTAGACTTGGATATTAGGTTCTAGGTTGGCTAGGTTGTATTGCGCAGCCAAGGTTTCCCGAATTTTTCGATAACCCATATCATCATGGATAGCATTCACTTCGATGAAGTTTCTTCGGTCATCATCTTGAATCGCAAACAGTTTAAAATCGCGGATGAGTTTGGGAGATAAATACTGACTGATGAAGCTCTCATCTTTAAAGTTGCGCATGGCGAAATGCACCGCATCGAGCCAGTCGCTGCCTGCCAAATCAGGGAACCACTCTTTGTCCTCATCTGTCGGTTCTTCGCAGATGCGCTTGATGTCACGGAACATCGCAAAGCCTAACGCATAAGGGTTGATGCCGCTAAAGTAAGGACTGTTATAGGGCGGTTGAGCAACCACACTAGTATGGCTGTGCAAAAACTCTAAGATAAATTTGTCTGAGACAATCCCTTCATCATAAAGATGGTTGAGAATGGTGTAGTGCCAAAACGTTGCCCATCCTTCGTTCATCACTTGCGTCTGTTTCTGTGGGTAAAAATATTGGCTTATCTTGCGCACGATACGTACGATTTCGCGTTGCCAAGGTTCGAGCAGTGGCGCGTGCTTCTCAATGAAATAAAGGATGTTCTCTTGTGGCTCACTCGGGAAGTGAATTTTGCTTTGTTCTTCCTTCGATTTGGCCTTAGGCACCGTTCTCCAAAGCTCATTGACCTGAGATTGCAGATAGGCCTCTCGCTCTTCTTGTCGAGCTTTCTCCTCATTGATGGATATCTTCTCTGGGCGTTTGTAACGATCAACCCCATAGTTCATCAGGGCATGGCAAGAATCGAGTAACTTCTCGACTTCGGTTTCGCCATATTTGGTTTCACAATCGGCAATGTATTTCTTCGCAAACAATAAGTAATCAATGATCGAGCTGGCATCGGTCCAAGTTTGGAACAGGTAGTTACCTTTGAAGAACGAGTTGTGTCCGTAGCTGGCGTGAGCAATCACTAACGCCTGCATCGTAACGGTATTTTCTTCCATTAAATAGGCAATACAAGGGTTGGAGTTAATGACGATTTCGTATGCGAGCCCCATTTGGCCATGTTTGTAATTTTGTTCGGTCTGGATGAATTTTTTACCGAAAGACCAGTGATTATAATTAATCGGCATACCGATACTTGAATACGCATCCATCATCTGCTCAGAGGTAATGACTTCGATCTGATTAGGATAGGTATCTAGGCGGTAATGCTCAGCGACACGTTTGATCTCGGTATGGTATTTTTCCAACAGATCAAAGGTCCAGTCTGGCCCATCTGGCAACATCTTGCTTTTTTTCTTTGTCTTGGTTGTCATACGGGCCTCCTATGCCGTTTCCTTGTGAAACAGCTCTCTGAATACCGGGAAGATGTCTTCAACGCTGCGAATATTCTTCATCGCAAAATTATCAAAGCTCTCCTCAAGCTTTTCATATTCATGCCACAGCGTTTGGTGTGAACGTCGAGTAATTTCGATATAGGCGTAGTATTGGCAGTTAGGTAACAACTTGCTGGTTAACAACTCTTTGCAACGAGGTGAATCGTCAGCCCAGTTATCCCCATCAGAAGCTTGTGCAGCGTAGATGTTCCATTCGCCAACGGGATAGCGAGCTTTAACAATTTCATCCATCAATTTCAGAGCACTGGAAACGATGGTGCCCCCGGTTTCTTGTGAGTAGAAAAACTCGTGCTCATCGACCTCTTTTGCTTGCGTATGGTGACGTATAAACACCACTTCCACGTTTTCATACGTACGATTAAGGAACAGATAGAGCAGCACATAAAAGCGCTTGGCAATGTCTTTAGTCGCTTGATCCATGGAGCCTGAAACGTCCATCAGACAAAACATGACGGCTTGGCTTGAAGGAACGGGCTTGCGCTCATAGTTTTTGAAACGTAAGTCAAACGTATCGATAAAGGGCACGCTTTCAATCGCTTTACGCAGTTCTGCGATTTCTTGTTTAAGTTTCATTTCCTCCAGCTTTTGTGCGGGCTCTTGATTCTGGATGCGTTCCAACTCCAGCTCTAGCTCGTGCAATAAACGCTTTTTGCCCGCAGACATTGCGGTGCGACGCGCAAGGGATTGTTGCAAGGAGCGCACAATAGAAATGTTGGAAGGCATCCCTGCGGTTTGATAGCCCGCGCGGTGTTTCTTCCACTCGGTAATTTTGTTCACCTGATTTTTCTTTAGATTTGGCAAAGCCAAGTCTTCAAATAACAGGTCTAAGTACTCATCTTTGGAAATTTGGAAAACAAAATCGTCTTGCCCTTCGCCATCAGCACTGGCATCACCGTCTCCAGCGCCACCGCCTCCTTGGCCACCTTTGGGTCTTTCGATTTTATCGCCGGTAATGAACTGGTCATTGCCAGGATGGACACGTTCTCTTAACCCCCCTTTACCTTGATGGAAAAGAGGCTCTTTGATGTCTTTGTGCGGAATAGCAACGTCCTCACCCGTCTCCGTATTGGTGATCGAGCGACGATTCACCGCGTCCGCTACCGACTCTTTTATCTGCTCTTTATAGCGTCTCATGAAGCGCTGTCTGTTGACAGCGCTCTTGTTCTTGCCATTGAGCCTACGGTCTATAAATTGCGCCATGAAATTCCCCTCTCATGTTCCACAGACCTAACTCACATCCGGGTTAGGACGATTTACGTACGCGCAGGTACCACTCAGAAAGCAAGCGAACTTGTTTCTCGGTGTAGCCTTTTTCCATCATACGAGCGACAAAGTCATCGTGTTTCTTCTGGTCTTCAGAAGAGGTTTTTGCGTTAAAGGAGATAACAGGAAGAAGATCTTCGGTATTGGAGAACATTTTCTTCTCGATCACAGTGCGAAGTTTTTCATAGCTGGTCCACACAGGGTTTTGACCGTTATTACTGGCTTTCGCACGAAGCACAAAGTTAACGATTTCATTACGGAAATCTTTTGGATTAGAGATGCCCGCTGTTTTCTCAATTTTCTCCAACTCACCGTTTAAGGCCGAGCGGTCAAACAGCTGCCCCGTTTCTGGATCGCGGTATTCTTGATCTTGGATCCAGAAGTCTGCGTACGTGACATAGCGATCAAAGATGTTCTGACCATATTCGGAATAAGATTCAAGGTAAGCGGTTTGAATTTCTTTACCGATGAACTCGACGTAGCGAGGCACCAAGTAGCCTTTCAAGAATTCCAAGTAACGTTCAGCCGTTTCTTGCGGGAACTGCTCACGCTCCACTTGCTGTTCGATGACATAGAAGAGGTGGACAGGGTTAGCGGCCACTTCAGTTTGGTCGAAGTTAAACACACGAGAGAGAATCTTGAACGCAAAGCGCGTTGAGAGCCCCTTCATGCCTTCGTCCACGCCCGCATAATCGCGGTACTCTTGATAGCTCTTGGCTTTTGGATCGGTATCTTTCAACGTTTCGCCATCGTATACCCGCATTTTAGAGAAAATGGACGAGTTTTCCGGCTCTTTGAGGCGGGAAAGAATACTGAATTGAGCCAACAGTTCTAGCGTACTGGGTGAACATGGCGCTTTGGAAAGCTCAGAGTGCTCTAGCAATTTCTGGTAAATTTTCACTTCTTCAGAAACGCGTAAACAGTAAGGGACTTTGACGATATAGACGCGGTCCAAAAACGCTTCATTGTTTTTGTTGTTACGGAAAGTCTGCCACTCGGATTCATTGGAGTGAGCCAATATCATGCCTTCAAATGGAATCGCAGAAAGTCCCTCAGTACCGTTAAAGTTGCCTTCTTGAGTCGCCGTCAAGAGAGGGTGGAGCACCTTGATGGGTGCTTTAAACATCTCTACAAACTCCATCAAACCTTGGTTTGCTTTACATAACGCACCAGAGTAGCTGTACGCGTCGGGATCGTCTTGCGAATAATGTTCGAGTTTGCGGATGTCCACTTTACCGACCAATGATGAGATGTCTTGGTTGTTTTCATCGCCCGGTTCGGTTTTTGCGATACCGATTTGATCGAGAATGGAAGGGCGAACCTTCACGACTTTAAACTGACTGATATCCCCACCAAACTCATGCAGACGTTTAGCTGCCCAAGGTGACATGATGGAGCGTAAATAACGTTTTTCGATGCCATATTCTTTTTGCAATATTTCGCCATCTTCATTGACGTCAAATAAGCAGAAAGGGTGGTCGTTTACAGGGCTGCGTTTCCCGTTGGCGGTGAGCACGTAAATCGGCATTTGTTGCATTAATGCTTTGAGCTTTTCTGCCAGCGACGATTTACCACCGCCCACAGGGCCCAGTAGGTAAAGGATCTGCTTGCGTTCTTCCAGCCCTTGAGCGGCGTGTTTTAGGTAGGAGACGATCTGTTCAATCGCTTCTTCCATTCCATAGAAATCTTTAAAGGTTTTATAGCGTGAAATCACACGGTTAGAGAAAATACGGCTTAATCGTGGATGCATCGACGTATCGACTAACTCAGGTTCTCCGATGGCCATAAGAAGTCGTTCAGCGGCATTCGCATAGGCACTTTTGTCATCTTTACAAAGTGCAAGAAAGTCCTGTATCGACATCTCTTCATCTTTTGCAGCTTCATAGCGCGCTTGATAGTGGTCAAAAATACTCATGTCACATTCCCCTTCTTATTCGGTCTGCTGACGAACGTTGGCAAATATCGTCCCTTCTCATTGATAAGCCTAGACGGGGATTTTCAATTTTGCCCAATAAATTATGCATTTATTTAAGATAGGTGAGAGTTTGTTGCTTACTGTTCTGGCGGGTTTTTTTCCTAATCAAAGAGTTTGAACCAAGGTGAGACAAGGAAAGTTAGATAATTGAAAGAATGGATACTGCTAACTTAGTATTGAAGTTTTTTGTCGTGTAAATTGGGATTTTTTTGTCTTGAATACGCAAAAAAGGCTGACGCTGGTCAACCTTTCTATTTGAAATCAATCTGTTTGTCCGCGAAGCGTTAAACGCTAAGCGCTCAAACTAGGCATTAAAAATTTGGCGCAGTTCTGTCGCACATAAGTGGTATTGACGAGGGCACTTGCGCCAAGTCGCCAACATGCGGCGGTATTTTTCCAGCATCGGCATTTGGCTGTTGAAGTGGTGGTCGCCTTTGTCAAATTGAGGGTAGAGACCTTCAGATTCGGTTAAGAATCGAACGTAGTGAACCAATTGTGCTTCAGAGGCAATATCAAAACCGAGGAACTGAAGGCGACGCTGATCAACCTGGGTAGATTCATCCGCATCGAGCATGCGGAAAGACTCTTGCATTGCATGGTACATTTCCATCACATCGATAATTTCTTTACAAAGTGCTTCAGTGATGCAGCCGTAATCTTTGTTCAACTCACGCATTTGCAGCTCATAGCCACGCTCAACGATGGTCTGAAAACGTTGATATTTTTCGGCATTTTCAGGGTCGAGCTGAGACATCAACTTGTACTGGTTGGATAGGATCAATCGTTGTGCATTCGACATTTCCATGGTGACCTCACTATATATTCTCTAATTGTGTTGTTGACGTTAGGTTAGCGGAACATCACACGATGAAACATGATCTCAACACAGTTTTAATGGGAAAAATGGAAAATTTGTTTGTTGATCTGAGCACTATTTTCGGTAGTGGTTGTAAATGTAATCACGGTCTGAAAAGACGCGTAGCCACTCTGGTTTAAAGACGCAGAGCACGGCCAAAGACATCCCATTGAGTAGCGCTTCAGGAAAGGCGAGCAGAGGCATAAAAATGAAATAGTTGTGCCATATGGTTTGCCAGTCGTAATGGCCAACATAGAGATGATAAAGGGCATTAATGAGAAGGTGAACGCTGCCAGTCAGCCCTGCGTTGAAAAAACCAGCAATAAAAATAAACACAAAGATGTTTCTCGGCAAATAGTGATAGCTGAGTACGAAAACCGCGTAAGAAAACAGAATTGGGGTGAGGGAAGAGAGGAGAATCGTACTTGGCAACTGCTGTATCGTTAGATCACCAAATGCGATGAGTAACGCGTAGACAGGAAGAGTGAGCAAAAATGCCATTCTCCAGCCGAACATCATGGTGAGCGTGGTCAGTGCAAGAAAATGGATGTATAACCCTTCTTTGACTCCTGCTTGAGCATTCCAAAGCAAAAATAGCAGCAACATCACTGCAAACGTCATGTGTTGGAAAGGCTTGTCTGCCACTAGCTTCGGGAGAAAGGTTTTGAGGAAGTCATCTTTGCAACCAAACCCAATCACCAGCAAGATAACGCCTAAGCAAAGAAAGGCAAATACATCCATGTCATTCATACCTGTAGATAAAACAATACCCACTTAAAGTGGGTATTGAATAACGAATACGGTGCTTAGTATTTCACATTGCTATGGTATTGCGAAAGGATAGAAACAATATTATCCATCGTCTCTTTTGGTGGTGGGTTCACCCCTTCCAGTGGATACTCTAGACCCAACGCTTCCCATTTGTGAGCACCAAGCTTATGGTAAGGAAGCAATTCGACCTTCTCGATGTTGTCCATGTCTTTGATGAACTCGCCAAGCATATGAGCCGCTTCAGGATCATCCGTGTAACCCGGTACCACAACGTAGCGAATCCACGTTGTTTGCCCAATCTTATGCAAGTAGCGAGCAAAATCGAGAGTACGACGGTTGGAAACGCCGATGAAATCATGATGGATTTCATCTTTCATGTGTTTGATATCGAGCATCACCAAATCGGTTGCTTCTAATACTTCGTCAACAACGTCAGTGTGCTTACGGATATAACCGTTGGTATCCAAACAAGTGTGAATACCTTCAGCATGCGCCGCGCGGAATAGATCGCGCACGAATTCAGGTTGCAGCATCGCTTCGCCACCGGAACAAGTGATACCACCACCAGAGGCGTTCATAAAATGACGATAAGATTTCGCTTCCTTGATGATCTCTTCTACGGTGACCTCTTTACCGTCGTGCGTGTCCCATGTATCGCGGTTGTGGCAATACATACAACGCATCAGACAGCCCTGCATAAAAACAATAAAACGAATACCTGGTCCGTCAACCGTTCCGCAGGATTCAAAAGAGTGAATACGACCCGTTGTTGTCATGTCTAGCTCTCAATTCTTATCAAATTTCGGCTGTTATTTTATTACAAAAACTGGGGTTAAAACAGTATACAAAACACGGGAATCAGCGTCTGAGCAAGAAAAGTGACTTAGCATGATGAGAAAAACCTGATGGCAGGCTAATGACATTTGAGTTGATTGTGATTATTGTTATAAATGTAAACATAACGTTAATTATTACAATAAGAAAATGTGCTGTAGGGAATTAGACCATGGATATGCTTGCGCTCTCTCAGAAACGTAAAATTCAGCTGTTTTTGAGTATTTTGACTTTGGGTTTTGTTGCTCTTGCTGCTTATACCTCTAACCAACTCACCTCATTGACCGATCAGTATTCGCAAAGTAGTCGAGTATCGACTGGGGCAGGGCAGATCGCTCAAACCCAAGTAGAGCTTTTACAGTTAACCGGGAAACTGGGTCAACTGACCGCCACTCAAGTGAATGCCATTCAAGCGGATGTGACGCATTTGGAGCAAAACGTTCGCCAAGCAGGTGAAACTCTCGTCCAGTTTGACCTCACTACACAAGCTGACAACATGCAGCAAGCGGTGAATGCGTTAGCCAAGTCGCTGGCTCCGTGGCTCAGCGTTAAATCAGAACTTGGTTTTAATGTTGATGAAGGCAAATTAGGCCAGCTAAAAGATCTGGCGAAGGTTATCGAACAGAAGATCGAAGAAACAGGCATGGTGACGATTAACTCCGACTTTCAAGCCATGATCAAAACCCAGCAAAATTACTTGTTGCAGCCAAATGAACAGAACATGAAATTGTTTAATCGTGCAATGGCGATGTTCGTTAACGTCTCAAACAGTTATGGCATGTTGGATATCTATGAGAAAGAGATCGAACAGTTTAAACAAACGTTTATTCGAGTCAGTGAGCTTTCTCAGCAATTGGGTGCGCTTGAACAGCAGTTGAAAAACAACCAGCGTGAGGCGATCAACTTAATCCAACAAGCTTCAGAGCAGTTGAATGCGGTCGCGGACGATCAGCAACAGCGAGCCGCATCTTCTGCGAGTGAAACACAGTGGTCGGTATTGATCGCATTGGCGGCACTTGCGGTGTTTACCATCGTGATTTTCCTCAGCATCAGTGTGTCGCTAACCCGCTCACTTGACCGCATTAGCCAAGTGATTAAAGCCGTTTCCAATGGCGATTTGTCTCGCCGATTGACACTCAGTAGTAACGCGAACGATGAGTTTAATCAGTTGTCCCAGTCGGTCAATGAGAGTTGTGAAAACCTCGGCAAACTTGTCTCTGAAGTGCAAGAAAGCAGTCATTCACTGGCTGGACATGCAGGAGAACTGCGAGTCGGGCTCGATAAATTCGCGCATCACCAAGGTGAGATCCTTGGCCAAACCCAACTGCTTGCCTCAGCAACCGAAGAGGTGAGCGTGACAACGCAAGAGGTGTCTAATTCACTGGAATTCGTGACCCAAATTAGTCGAGCGTCAAACCAAGCGGCAGAAGATGGCGGAAAAATCATTTCAGAAGCGATTGGCTCACTTGAGCAAGTCGCACACATTCTCAACTCGGCGGCTGGACACATCAGTCAATTAGAAGAAGCGTCCTCAAAAATTGACTCGGTGATGGACATCATCAACGGCATCGCTGAACAGACTAACCTACTGGCACTCAACGCTGCCATAGAAGCCGCCCGTGCAGGGGAGCAAGGACGTGGTTTTGCTGTTGTAGCCGATGAAGTTCGTAGCCTCGCGGTCCGTACCGTCGATGCGGTGAGTGAAATCACTGGCACCATTCAAACCATGAAAAATGAAAGTGCTGAGGTTATCCAATACATCAGTAGCTCGGGTCAAACAATAGAAAAAGGCCAACAAAAAGGGCATGAAGCGATGGATGCGCTCAAACACATTACTGCCAAAGCCGATGAAGCTAACCATCAAACAGAGATTATTCTTTCATCGATCAAAGAACTGGCCACCACCAGTCAATCTATGGCAGATAGCATGACGCAAATCTCTCAAGCGATGCGTGAGCTGGAAAGTAACAATGGTGAGCTGCGAGACGTCAGCCAGCTTGTTGATGACAGTTCACGTCAGTTGAGTAATGAATGTCAAAAATTCACGATTTGATCTGACCTTGAAAAGCAAAAGCGGGATAACTCAATGATCCCGCTTTTTTTAAGTCGAACTTTTGGCGTTGGAAAACCTGTCGTTAGAAAAAGGCGTAGAGAGAGAGTGCACCATTGCCGTAGATTCGTTCTGGCGCTTCTTTGTATTCAGGGGTCTTAGCTGACAGCGCGAAACTCAAGCCAACACGACGGTTATACAATGCCACACCCGCTACAGCAGTACTCTGCCAATGTTGCATGGTCACATCATATTGGTCGGAAGGCTCTGGCAATCCAGAGCGCTCACCTTCTAATGTGATGTCATTAAAGCGATAACGAGTTGAAAGCCCGGTATAGACAAACCAACCGTATGGCGAATTCCCCATCATGCTCGCGTGAAAAGGATTCTCGGTTGAAATGCTTGCTGCACCAAGCGTATTGGCTAAATCTGAACCGTAGCGAAACATCACACCAGACGCGACATCTGTGCGGAAATTACCTGCGTTGGCCTCGAAAATATGACTCATTTCCCAATTCGACTCCGTGAGATTTGCAGAGCGCATCAGCAGGTCATGGCGTTGATAACCAACACTACCAGCAAAATAATCATCCACTTGATACTCCCAACCATTTGGATCCGTGGAGCCTGTAATGCTATGCACCAGCTTTTGCGCTTTTTCGGATAGCGCATTTTCGCCAGTGGTGCCTAATGTTAGGTTGTAACGCACGGCTTGTTGTGGATGGAGAGAAAGGTAGTTGAGCTCTGCGTGAAAGTAGCCCGCATAGGGGCGATCATTTGGAGTGGGGGTTGTCTGAGAAATATCAGAAGGGGTCCACATTTTGTGGCCAATGGAAAACTCCCACTTATCAATAGACCCACCTTGTTTATCCGCCAAACTCAAACGTTTGACTTGGTGTTCTGAACTTAGAGCTGGTGAGGCGTAAGCAAAGAAAATACCGTTGGTGTAATCTTGGTCTACGCCAAAAATACCATCGTTATCGAGACTGAACGAGGTTGTTGATTTGACCGAAGCAAAAGCCATCGGTGAGAGCAGCAATAAAAATAGGGACTTGGACAACTTCATACTAAATCCGTGTTTTTGGCGACATCATACAGCAAAAGCGTCTCTCTGAGCGAAAATATATCGTCAATTATAGTTGGAATAATGATTTGACCATGACTCGCTGAAGAAAACCATTTTCTATGACAGAGTGAGCGAGCGAGGAAGGAAGAAAGTAAGGTAGGAGGTTCTACTCCCAAAAAAATAAAAAACCGGCAACTGAGTGCCGGTTTTGCTAACTGAGCTCTAGATTATAGAGATTCAGTGAAAGTACGTGCGATAACGTCAGCTTGTTGCTCTGCAGTTAGAGAGTTAAAGCGAACTGCGTATCCAGATACACGGATAGTTAGCTGAGGGTACTTCTCTGGGTGCTTAACTGCGTCTAGAAGCGTGTCACGGTTTAGAACGTTTACGTTCAAGTGTTGACCGCCTTCGATGCCAGCTTCGTGGTGGAAGTAACCATCCATCAGACCAGCAAGGTTAGCGCGTTGAGCGTTCTCATCTTTACCAAGTGCGTTAGGTACGATAGAGAAGGTGTAAGAGATACCGTCTTTCGCGTGAGCAAATGGTAGTTTACCTACTGAAGTTAGAGACGCTACAGCACCTTTCTCATCACGACCGTGCATTGGGTTTGCACCTGGTGCAAATGGAGCACCTGCGCGACGACCGTCTGGCGTATTACCTGTCTTCTTACCGTATACCACGTTTGATGTGATAGTTAGGATAGACTGAGTAGGAACAGCATCACGGTAAGTCTTAAGCTTACGGATCTTGTTCATGAACACTTCAACAAGTTCACAAGCGATGTCATCTACGCGAGCATCGTTGTTACCGAATTTAGGGTAGTCGCCTTCGATTTCGAAGTCGATAGCTACGCCATCTTCGTCACGGATTGGTTTCACTTTCGCGTACTTGATTGCAGATAGTGAGTCAGCTGCGATAGATAGACCAGCGATACCACAAGCCATTGTGCGGTAAACATCACGATCGTGTAGTGCCATTAGTGCAGACTCATAGCTGTACTTGTCGTGCATGAAGTGGATTGCGTTTAGTGCAGCAACGTATTGCTTCGCTAGCCAGTCCATGAAGTGGTCTAGGTTGTTCCACACTTCGTCGAAGCTTAGGACTTCTGAAGTGATCTTAGGCATTACTGGGCCAACTTGCATTTTCAGCTTCTCATCAACACCACCGTTGATTGCGTAAAGCATCGTTTTTGCAAGGTTTGCACGAGCGCCGAAGAACTGCATTTGCTTACCAACAACCATTGGAGATACACAACATGCGATTGCGTAGTCGTCAGAGTTCATGTCTGGACGCATTAGGTCGTCGTTTTCGTACTGGATTGAAGAAGTATCGATAGATACTTTCGCACAGAACTTCTTGAAGCCTTCAGGTAGTTGCTCAGACCAAAGTACAGTGATGTTTGGCTCTGGAGAAGGACCCATTGTGTATAGGCTGTTTAGGAAACGGAAGTTTGAACGCGTTACTAGCGTACGACCGTCAAGACCCATACCACCCATAGATTCTGTTGCCCAGATTGGGTCGCCAGAGAATAGATCATCGTACTCAGGAGTACGTAGGAAACGAACCATACGTAGTTTCATTACGAAGTGGTCGATCATTTCCTGAGCTTCAACTTCAGTGATCTTACCAGCAGCGATATCACGCTCGATGTACACGTCTAGGAACGTAGAAGTACGGCCTAGAGACATTGCAGCACCGTTTTGAGACTTAACAGCCGCTAGGTAGCCGAAGTAAGTCCATTGGATAGCTTCTTGTGCAGTTTCAGCTGGGCGAGAAATATCGTAACCGTATTTCGCTGCCATCACTTTCATTTGACCTAGAGCGCGGTGTTGCTCAGCAATCTCTTCACGAAGTTGCATAGTCATTTGAAGATCTTCACCGTTCTCAAAACGCTCTTGTAGAGACTTGAATTGAGCCAGTTTGTCCTTCATTAGGAAGTCGATACCGTAAAGTGCAACACGACGGTAGTCACCGATGATACGACCACGGCCGTAAGCGTCTGGAAGACCAGTTAGAACACCAGACTTACGACAAGCTAGGATATCTGGAGTGTAGATATCGAATACGCCAGCGTTGTGTGTTTTGCGGTATTCAGAGTAGATTTTAGAGATTTGAGGATCGAGTTCACGACCGTAAACTTTACAAGAACCCTCAACCATGCGGATACCACCGTTAGGGATGATAGCGCGTTTTAGAGGTGCGTCAGTTTGTAGACCAACGATAGTCTCTAGATCTTTTTCAATGTAGCCTGCATCGTGAGCAGTGATGGTAGAGATTAGGTCAGTATCGAAATCAACTGGAGCGTGAGTTGAGTTCTCAATTTTGATACCTTCCATTACCTTAGCCCAAAGCTTGTTGGTTGCTTCAGTACCTTCAGAAACTAGGAAAGATTCGTCGCCTTCGTACGGAGTGTAGTTCTTCTGAATGAAATCACGAACGTTTACTTCGTTTTGCCAGTCACCTGCTGCAAAACCTTCCCAAGCTTTAGCAAATTGCTCTGCCATGACATACCTACCTTTTTAGTAGAAAAAACACGTACTGTTGTGGCTGTTGAGCCAGCCATCCTCTCATTAAAGAGGAGCAGTACACTCTTATGAATAACAATATGTATCGATTTGCGAACTGTTCATAAAACGATACATATTGTCACTGAGTTTCATGTCTTGCCTTATTAACTTTCCTTCAGGGTATACTAAAATTTTTTTGCAAACCTTAAACTAAATCAATAAAAGCTAAAAAAACTCAATAAAATTTGGGTGGTGACCAGCACCACCCAAACTTTTTTTGAACGCTTATAGCCAAGCTTTGATGCCGTACTGGCTTTCTAGCATACCAACTGCAAGCATAGCAACTAGACAGATAATAAGAACACCACCAGGAATCACTACTTTATCTACAAAAGATAGTTTAGATGCGCGCTCTTTGTCACCAATCAGACCATTATTATCTAGTAGCATGGTCAATGCCCAAGCTAGAACTGGGTTCACAACCGCAGAACCAAAGATACAGATACCCGCTGCTTGCGAATCTTTTGTGCTACGAACCATCTGCATACCCGCTTCAAGTAGAGGTAAGAATACACCTACTAATAGCGCACAACGCATTACTGGTGGCCATACCGCGACATCCATTGGGAAGCCAAGAATCGCAATCGTCATTACCAAACAGCCTAGGATAATTGCACCACCAGGAATTGGACGCTTCGCAATCGCGGCTGGGATCATGTATGTACCCCAAGACGATGTGATGTTACCGCCACCAAGTGCAGTACCCACCATTTGACGAATAGAACACATGGTCATGGTGTCATCGACATCCATCAGCACTTTTTCTGTCTTCTTAGGATAGTTCAATTCTTGGAAAATACGGTGACCAAGGAAATCTGGAGACCACATTGCTACCGCTAGAATCGCAAATGGTAGAGAAGCGATAAAGTGTTGTAGCGTTGGTAGGCCAAGTTGCCAACCAGTCTCAGTGCTGCCCCACCAGTAAACTGGGTTCAGGTTAGGTAGGCCCATTTCCGTTTCGAACTTAAGATCAAAACCTGCACCTAGCGCAAGTGCAATCACCAAGCCAGTAAACGCACACACAGGGATTGCCAGCCAACGTAGGTTGAGTTTAGCAAGCAGTGCGTAAATAACGATGTTAATGCCAAGCACAACCAAACCAATGTAGCCTAGGCTGCCAGCTGCAACGTCAGCAGATTGCAGGCCAACGGCCCATTCTTGAATGGAGGTAATTTGACTCATCGTCCCGGTAAAACCGAGGAAGATCAACAAGCCACCTGCGGTACCTTCGGAGGTCAGGTTCACCAGTTTAGAACCACCTTTAAAGTAGCTCAGTAGGAGACCAAACACGCCAAGTAGAAGTGCCAATGCAAGAGGGTGAGCACCAGCGAGAGCAATCGCGCCGATAAGAGGGATCATTGGACCGTGGTTACCGGCTAAGTTAGCTCGTGGGTTCACAAAGCCAGATGCGATAACACAGAAGAATAACGCTGGGAACAACATTTCCACACGCGCCACTTCGATAGCAAATTCTTTACCTAAATTGATGTGGTCCCAAGCTTGGGTTAGACCGTCTGCCCAAGACATCATTACTGCAGAGTACATCGCGATAATACCGATAGTACCAGCAAGCGCAGGAACAAGGTCCTCAAGTTCAAAACGGAAGTCACGACCAGGAAGGTTCAAACCGAAACGGCGCGGTTTCATAATTTGCAGTTCGTGGTCTAGGTAGTCTGAGCGGCTGGCAAATTCAGAAGCTGGACGATGAAGCTCACTGTAGCTCTTCGTTTCAATATCTGAATCAGAATGCACTTTATTCACTGCGTCTGACATAGATTCCTCATATATTTAAAAAGTTAGTAATTCGATCTGAATTCTATAGTCCGCATCCTGCGGGTTCTTCCTGTTATAGCCGATGCTAGGTGTTAGGGTTATTGTCGCACGAATACCACGTGCCTAAGCATAGCTAAATTTCACTAATTTTGACGGCTGAGATCAGCCTCAACTTTACGGCCGAGTCTAGCAAGTTAACCCTTTGGGGTGATTGATTTAGATCACTTTAAGAAAAGATGTGAAAGAAAACTACAGAAAGTAGCTGGCATGCGAAAAGTCCTTGGTTTTTATGTGTAATTTGCTTTCATAGCACGTCTGTTTTTAGAAAATTTAAAACAAATATGCGTCTAGGTGAACACTTCTGTTTGTATTGTGATCAGCAGTTAACATAAGTTGGCGTTATTTTTGCAAGGATGCTGCCAGTGACTTTTAATTGGCGAAACTTTGCCGTATCAGGATGAGAGAATGACAAAATTAAAAATGATGCCGCTAGTGGCAATGATTTCTGCGGGGTTAGTCGGCTGTGGTGGCAGTAGTGGTGGTGGTGGTGGCCGGTGGTACTCCATCAACATCATATAGTTTTACGTTTGTAACGCCGGTAGAAAAGGATTTATCAGCCAATGGAAGCTGCACAGTTTTTGCTAAGTATCAGAAAAACTCGGTTGATAAAGTTCTTAATTATAATGTCGTTGGTACGTCATTAGATAATAAGATTATTGGCTTTTACTCGAACTCTGCTGGTGAACAACAAGGGGACTTGGTGAGCACCAAAAATGGTAAGCTATCCTTGGTATTGCAAAGTATTCCTGATGGCGGTTTTTTTACAGTGCAGGAGGCTAACGGTACAGTAATTAATGCAATTACGTTTTCTAAAGAGGTGTTGGCTTCTGACGATTCGCTGAGAAATGTCTATTTGTCTGTTGAATCCATCGTCAATGATTCTACCTGCGTCACAGGTAATAACGATGCAATTATTACCAAGAGCTCGCTTCAATATTTGAATGCTGATGATGCGACGGGTAATCCGGATGTTACTTATTACTATGATTCACAAATTGAAACTGTTACGGGTACTAACCCACAGTTGACTGGTGGAAAAACGCTCAAAGCGATCTTTGGAGAACAAACGATGATCGCTCAATATAGAACAACGAACCGTAGTCAATTGTTCCAATATGGTTTTGAAGATTGGAATCAAGGCATGATGAAGTTTGCCGGGTCATCTTCTACTCCTTCAATTGGTTCTTCGTTGATCAACTTTAGTGACATCGAGATTTACTCTAATTACAAGTCGTTCCAATATCTTTTGTCTACGATCAGTAAGGGAAGTACTTTCTATCATCCAACAGCGACAAATGGCGATACTTGGTCATTTAAGGTAAATGGAACGATCGCGACTGCAGGGTGGGATGCCACATATTTTGATGAAATAAGCTCGGCTTGGGAGCTTGTTGTAGATGATAATTCATTGTTTATGCTATCAAATACGAACGATGCGAAACCTTCTGTGGCAAATCAAACCATCGATATTACCAGTAGTATCGGCTTGTCTAATGAAAATGGTTTACAGAGAATCAGCTACCAGCAAGGTGCTACATCTGGCTCTACTCCTTATGTATTAAGGCATACCTTGTATACACTAATTACACCTTCGTTGAGAGTACCGAATCTCAATTACGATAGCGTTCCAGCAAGTGTCGCTGATTATCTTGTTATTTCATCCACCTCTAACCTTACGCAAGACTATATGTTAGCGGAAGATCTTGATTCGTTATCTTTGAAAGAGTTTATGACTCGTTTTGGTAATGGTGATGGGCTAGATACTTCTAAAGATGTCATGGGTATTGCAGCAAATCTGAAAGAAGTTCGTGCTGCTTACAATAATTCATCAACAACACGCTCATTGCTTTTAAGTAGAGATAATTAACATTTTTGTATCTTATAAAGCCTCCCCTTGGAGGCTTTTTTTATGTCTTCTATGCATCGATAAAAGAATATATTGCTAAATTGTGAATATAAATCTACTTTTCGTTTTTAACTATGCCAAAAATGCAGGTTAATAATTTGTTGCAACTCAATTGATAGGATGCTAGTTTGTATCCATTCAAGGGGCCGGAGTGCCTTGGCAGTGACAAAAAACACAGGGAGTACAAGCGCATGCATGACGTACCAGCGCTGGATATCAAACAACTGCACAAAACGTTTGGTCAGAATGAAGTGCTAAAAGGCATTTCACTTGCTGCACACAAAGGGGACGTTATTTCCATCATTGGCTCTTCCGGCTCCGGTAAGAGTACCTTCCTTAGATGTATCAACTTACTAGAAACGCCCACCGCAGGTGAAATTTGGGTTAATGGCGAATTGATCCAGATGAAAAACAACCGTGCGGGTGAGGCGGTTCCAGCCAATGAAAAGCAAGTCCAGCGCATCCGTTCGCGCTTGGCGATGGTTTTTCAGGGCTTTAACCTCTGGTCTCACATGACGGTGCTACAAAATGTGATTGAAGCGCCTGTTCATGTACTGGGTGTGCCCAAAGCCGAGGCGATCGAAAAAGCAGAAATGCTGCTGAAAAAAGTCGGCTTGTATGAGCGTAAAGATTACTACCCAGGTCACTTATCTGGAGGTCAGCAACAGCGTGCTGCGATTGCTCGCGCCCTTGCGGTTGACCCTGAAGTGATGCTGTTTGACGAGCCGACATCGGCGCTTGATCCAGAGTTGGTCGGTGAAGTGTTGGGGGTAATGCGAGATCTGGCAGATGAAGGCCGCACCATGTTAGTGGTGACGCATGAAATGGCGTTTGCTCGTGATGTCTCTAACCACGTGATGTTCCTACATCAAGGATTGGTCGAAGAACAAGGCGCACCGTCAAAGTTGTTCACCAATCCTGATTCAGAGCGCTTAAAGCAGTTTATTTCATCGATTTATTAAAAAGGTGATGGGTATTCTATCGTACTAGAACCTAGAACCTAGAACCTAGAACCTAGAACCTAGAACCTAGAACCTAGAACCTAGAACCTAGAACCTAGAACCTAGAACCTAGAACCTAGAACCTAGAACCTAGAACCTAGAACCTAGAACCTAGAACCTAGAACCTAGAACCTAGAACCTAGAACCTAAAAACGAAACACAACATCGCAATACAAAAACAATCACAGGAGTATGGATATGAAGAAGTGGTTACTTGCAGCAACATTGGCCGCAACCGCTGTGTCGGGCATCGCTCAGGCGAAGGAATGGAAAACGGTTCGCTTTGGCATTGAAGGGGCGTACCCTCCATTTAGTTGGACAGAAGCCGATGGTTCCCTAAAAGGCTTTGACGTCGATATGGCGAATGCCTTGTGTGAAGAGATGAAAGTGCAATGTAAGATCGTCGCGCAAGATTGGGACGGCATTATCCCGTCACTATTGGCTCGTAAGTACGATGCAATCATTGCCGCTATGTCTATCACAGAAGAGCGCAAGCAAAAAGTCGATTTCACTGGTAAATACGCGCTGATCCCAAACAAATTCATCGCGAAGAAAGGCGCAGGCTTGAATTTTGACAAACTGAGCGGCGTAAAAATCGGTGTTCAACGCGCAACCACTCACGACAAATACCTAACCGATAACTATGGCAAGAACGTTGATATCGTACGCTACGGTTCATTTGATGAAGCGTATCTTGACCTAGCCAATGGCCGTATCGCCGCGGTTTTGGGTGATGCTTCGGCATTGGAAGAAGGCGTGCTGAACAAAGCGGGTGGTGAAGGCTACGAGTTTGTTGGCCCATCACTAACGGATCCAAAATGGTTTGGTGAAGGTTTTGGTATTGCGGTTCGTAAGCAAGATAAAGATCTTACCAAGCAATTGGATGCCGCTATTCTATCTCTTCGTGAAAAAGGCATTTATCAGCAGATCGCAGCAAAATACTTCAAATACGACGTATATGGCGAGTAATCACTGTTGAACTCTCTCCCTAATTGCCGGTTCGTTCCTGGATGTACCCGGCAATTAGGATTCTAGATTCTAGGGATTAGGAACTGACCTATGCTGGATTTACAAGGATATGAAGCCTCTATCTTTAAAGGGGCCGTGTTAACCATTGAAGTGGCATTACTTTCCCTTGTGCTCGCCATGTTACTTGGCATGTTGGGCGCGCTTGCCAAAATGGCGCCTTATCGTTGGGCGCGTGCTATCGCCACACTTTACACCACCATCATCAGAGGGATTCCTGATCTTGTCTTGATGATGCTGATTTTCTTCGGTGGCCAGATTTTTCTTAACAACTCTCTCTATGCCGTCAATGAATGGCTCAACGAGTGGTTTACATCAAGTGATCCCACGCATGAATGGGTCTCCTACCTTCCTGACTATGTAGACGTGAGCCCTTTTATTGCCGGTGTTCTGACCATAGGCTTTATCTTCGGCGCGTACATGGCGGAAACCTTCCGCGGTGCCATCATGGCGGTCGATAAGGGGGAGCTTGAGGCGGCAAAAGCGTACGGCATGAGCTCGGCGTTGGCGTTTCGCCGCATATTGCTGCCGCAAATGATTCGTCACGCGTTGCCTGGTTTTGGTAATAACTGGCTAGTGTTACTCAAAACGACCGCGTTAGTTTCCATCATCGGTTTAGAGGATATGGTTCGCGTCGGCGCTTTAGCCGCAGGATCAACCAAAATGCCATTTACCTTTTATATGGCGGTGGCGCTGATTTTCCTCTTCTTTACCAGCGTTTCTACGGGCTGTTTGAAAGTCCTAGAACGTAAATTCAGCATTCATACGAGGTAGATGATTATGGACTTTTCATTAATCGTAGAAAGTTTTCCTATCTACCTTGATGGTTTATGGACAACCGCTTGGCTGGTGGCTGTGTCACTGGTGATTGGTTTAGGTATTGCCATACCGTTGGCAGTGGCAAGAAACAGCCGCAACTATGTGGTGAGTTTGCCTGCTTGGGGCTACATCTACTTTTTCCGTGGTACGCCGTTGTTGGTTCAGCTATATCTCATTTACTACGGTATGGATCAGTTTTTCCCCGTGAAAGATACGCTTTGGGAAAATGCTTGGTTCTGCGCTTTGGTGGCGTTTGTTTTGAATACCTCTGCGTATACCGCCGAAATCATTCGTGGCGCGATCAACGGTTTGCCAAAAGGGGAAGTGGAAGCGGCAAAAGCCTATGGCATGAGCCATTGGATGACATATCGCCGTATCGTGTTGCCAAGTGCGTTGCGCCGCGCGCTGCCTGCGTACAGTAATGAAGTGATTTTTATGCTTCACGGCAGTGCGGTCGCCGGTATTGTGACGATTATCGATCTTACTGGTGCAGCTCGATTGGTCAACTCGCGTTACTACGCACCTTTCGAATCGTTTCTAACCGCGGGCCTATTCTACATGTCGCTGACGTTTTTGATCCTTTGGGTCTTCAAAAATGCGGAGAAACGCTTCCTCGCATACCTCAGACCATTGAGCTAATTTAGATGGTTCAACAAACTTATGAACGGCACCTATAGGGTGCCGTTATGTTAGGTTAGTTCAAAATCAATCATCGCAATGAGCTCGTTGGTTGTTGTTCTGAAGTCATTAATTACACTAAGAAAAACAAAAAGAACGAGCGAGAAAATGAACAAGATCTTTTATTCCAGCTTGCTGGCGCTTGCGGTGACCGCGTGCGGTGGTGGTAGTGGTGGCGGTGGTTCAACAGCACAAGTCAAAACGGATGTAGAGCGGGCGATTGAAAGCGGAAATGCCTTGCTGGTATCCGATCCAAATGAATTTATTCAAGCCAGTCAGCGTTATGTTGCGCAGACTCAACAACGAAGCGATGCATTGTGGCAGCAATTAGCGGCGAACACGTCCTCTCTTCATTGGGACCCTACCCACGATGCCGCCATTCTTCAGTCCACCTACGGCTTTAACCAAGCGGTTTTACAGACAAACAAAGCAATGTCTGATGGATACAAAGACCAAGTATTGACGCTTGGTATTGCGGGAACAAGTTCATCTGGTCAGCGATACGCGTTTTTAGGGAGCAACCCATTTCGCACGGCTCAACGTTTCCCGACATCCGTGAACAGTGACATGGAGATTTGGCTGGATAACCTGTTGGTCTGGCTAAATGGTGGCTCATTGAAGCAAGGGGCCAACGCGGTGATCGCGCAGATGGATCAATCGCATTATTTCCCCGATGAGCAAGCAACAAGAAATTGGTTAAGTAAACGATATGGCGAAGCGGTTAGCTTTAACGATGCCAACCAGTGTGATGGCGAAAAGCTGCTGGCGTGTGTCACGGCAAAGCCTGATTTGCTGATTTTATCCCAGCATACGAACAGTGGGGATTCAGTGGCGACTGTCAAAAGTGCCGTTGAGAAAGCGCAGGCTGACGGTATTCCCATCCTTTATTTGCATTGGGATGGAGGCATGACGGAGCTAGGTAACGCGTTGTTTGACCTTTTCCATGTCCGTTATGTCGGTGATAACTATTGGCGAAAATTGGGTATTAGCCAATGGAATGCCGTATCGCTTAAGGGCTCAATTCCTCAAAAGATTGTTGACCAACAAGCGTTGCTCACCCGTTTGGCCAATGACAGTTTCACTGTGGATCTTACGCAGTGCGATGATAAATCATGCCCAGAGAGTGCCAAGATGGACAGCGAGTTCTACCTTGCGGCAAACTCTATTCGCAACCATTTATTGTCTTTGGATCGAAGCCAAGTCGATCTGTTTAAAACCGCAGACTACCAATACGAGAAACTGATGGTGCTGCTGGCGGATCGTTATCGTCAGGATGTGGTGTTTCCGATGGATAAATCGACCACCGCATCGCTTGAGTTCCTAAAATCCTATTTTGCCGATTATGTCCAATATCATTCTCGCTCGATCAACCCTAAACAGCCGAATATGGGTAATTTTAGCCGCAGTGAATTTGGTGCTGAGATCGCGCGGATCAGCAAAACGGTTCAGTTGGAATCGAAACGTAACTTCCGCTCTGCAGGCGTGTACGCCTTGCCTGGCGAAACGTTCCAAATCACGCGCCGTGATAACAGCGCGGTGAAGGTGTCGATTGCGATTAACTCACTCCGCAGTGGGGCAACCCACGAGTTTTCAACAAACGGTTATAGCCGCCCTAAACACCTCACCTCAACCACTTATGAGATTAAGAGCGGTGAAACGATTCGTTTGACCTCTGCTTACGGCGGGCCGATTCAAGTCCATTTTGATACCAACGATCTCCCCGTTGAATTGCGGTTCACCAATGTGGCGCAACATCCCGTTTGGCGAAGTGCTGAGGATAATGAACCGTTTGCCGCGCAACTGAATCAAGACCAATTTGATTGGGCAGAGCTGATCACTCCGGGATTTGAAGTCCACTCAAAACGCGACAAAATGCTGCAGTCGATCTCAGCAACAGAGTGGGCGGGAAGTGCTGCTGCCATGGCGCAGGCGACAGAGCGGTACATGCACAATTTCCCGCATGCGTTAGCAGGCTTTAAAGGTCCGGGGATTACGGTGTTTGAACAAGTGCAAACCTACGGTGAAAACAAAGGTTGGCAGGTGGAAACTATCGATATGGTGAAACACATGAATGCCGATCAAGCCACCTGTGGGTCTGGTTGCTCTGGCAATCCTTACGATGCCTATTGGGCATTTAGCCCTGTGGGTCATGGCGATTTGCATGAGCTTGGCCATGGGTTAGAAAAAGGCCGTTTTCGTTTTGCTGGTTGGGAAGGGCATTCCACCACCAACTATTACTCTTATTACAGCAAGTCTCAGTATTTTATAGACATAGATACAGGCAAGGAGTCTCAGTGCCAGTCTCTAGATTTTAAAGGACAGTATGAGCTGTTGCAGCAGAGCCGTCAGCAGGCGGATCCCAGTGCCTTTATGGCCGCACAAAATCAAACCGGTTGGAGTTGGGGGGCGCGCGTTTACATTCAGATGATGATGGCGACTCAGCAACAAGGCATCTTAAACGATGGCTGGCACCTATTGGGTCGCTTGCACTTGATAGAGCGGGAATTTAATCGCTTGAAAGGAAGTGCTGAGTTGTGGGACGCGAGGAAAGAGTCCATCGGTTTTAGCCAGTATTCGTTGGATGAAGCCAATGCGATTAGTAACAATGATTGGCTACTGGTCGCGCTGAGCTACATTACCGAGCGAGACATGCGGGCGTATCTCAATATGTGGGGGTTCACCTTCAGTGATAAAGCGAAGCAGCAAGTGATTACTCACAATCATCCTGCGATGCCACTGAACTACTTTGTCTCCTCCAACACCGGTTACTGTACAACTGACTTTGCGAAGCAATTTGTGCCAGTCGATGGTGTAACCTCTTGGCCGTAGAATTAGCCAGCAGTGAAAACCGTAGAGGAGCCTTAGCTCCTCTATGATTTTAAGTCGATTGCTTTATGTCGATGAACGAATACGGGTTACTCAAAGGTTGCCCAAATAGGCGCGTGATCTGAAGGTTTTTCAATGCCGCGTAGCTCGTAATCGATATCGGATTCTCGGCACTGGGCCGCTAACGATGGTGTAGCAAGAATCACATCAATGCGCAGGCCACGATTATCGTCAAAGCCTTTTGAACGGTAGTCAAACCACGAGAACTTATCATCCACACTTGGATGCAATTTGCGGAACGTATCTTCTAACCCCCAATCCAGTAAGGTTTGTAACCACTCACGCTCCTCAGGCTGGAACGAACATTTGCCCGTTTTTAACCAGCGTTTGCGGTTCACTTCACCAATACCGATGTCGGCGTCGATCGGGCTGATATTGATGTCACCCATCACAACCACTTGCTCACCGTTGTCTCTGTGAGTGGTTAGGTACCCCATCAGATCTTTGTAAAACTGGCGTTTATAAGGGAACTTGGTTTCGTGCGCAATGTTGTCCCCTTGCGGAAAATAGCCGTTCAACACCGTCACTTTTTCACCCTTCTCATCAAGAAAAGTCCCGATGATCATGCGCTTCTGATGTTCGTCATTATCGGTTGGGAACCCTTTTTGGATTTCGATTGGCTCTTGTTTACACAGCAGAGCCACGCCGTAATGCGCTTTTTGCCCGTGGAAATAGACTTTATAGCCCATCGCTTCGACGTCTTCGACAGGAAAGGCTTCGTCGTGGACTTTGATTTCTTGCAGACCAATAACATCAGGTTGATGTTTGTCGATCAATGCTTGCAGTTGATGAAGGCGAGCTCGTAACCCATTGATGTTGAAGCTGACGATTTTCATTCTTTATCCTGATTCGTGTTGTTTGACTTGATGTTACCACTCAACTCAATGACTTCAAGAAGAGATAAGTAATCACAGCGATTGATCACATTGATGGTTCGATAGTGTGCTACAACTTCGTAACATTTCTAATTGATATCGAGGTGAATTATGCTTTAATGGAAAGCAAATAAAACGAAAGTTTAGCTCTATTTGTTTGCGAATAAGGATGTACTATGCGAACTCTTTCTGTTCAGTGGAAGATTACCCTGCTGTCGGGTTTCTGCTTGCTAATCACTTCTCTCTCTTTAATTGGCTTTTCTGTCTATAACGCGATTGCAAATCAACAGACGTTGAAGCAACAAAGCACCGCATCTGTTACCTCCAAATCAGAGCAATTAGTGAAAACTCGTGCATTACTCAATGCTACTGAGGTTTCCGAGTTTCTGAATGAGTCGCTATATCGTGCTGAAATGTTAGCGGCGAGTGCTTTGTTTTATAAGACCAATAGTGAAGAGAATTTTGGTGAGAGCGAAGTATTGCGCACTGCACTGGATGAAATGGTTCGTAAATCGGTCGTGAATTTCAAAACCATGCAAGGGGCTTATTTGGTTTTTAAACCCAATATGCTTGATGGTGAAGATGCCAATTATGTGAATGCAGAGTATGTGGGGTCTAATGAACGAGGCCAGTTTGCTCCTTACTGGGCCACGGCTAATAATGGCGAGAATGTCGTTGCGAATGTACTTTCGGAAGCGACTTTGAAATCGGATGAAAACGCTGAGCGTTTTTTGTGTCCTCTGAACTCAGCACAAGCGTGTATTACTTCCCCTCGCAAAATGACACAAGATGGTGGCAGCTTTTTGACCACCTCTTTGTCGGTTCCTATCCTCGTTGATGGTGATCCAATCGGTTTTATGGGTATTGATGTGCGACTCGATTCTTTACTGCAAATCGCAAACGATTCCGATAGCAGCCTTTTTAATGGGCAGGGACACATTAGCATTGTGAGTTTAGATGGCACTTTGATCGCCAGTGACGATCGCTCAAAAAGTATTGGTAGTGCTTTTGCCAGCTCCTACGTTTCAGCGAACACATTAACGGATTGGCTTTACAGTGGGGGAGAGCAAGTTTCATGGAGTGACGATGGCGAATGGCTACTTGTCTTTGCTCCCGTCGTCGTTGCCAACCAAACTTGGGGCGTGATCTTCGAAATGCCAAAATCGGCCGTACTCAAAGATGTCGAGACATTGGATCAAATCATCAGCGACAAGGTTTCCTCAGGCATTCAATTTGAGTTGCTGGTGGGGCTTGTATTAGTGGTGCTAGGGCTGTTTACCATCGCCTTTTCCGCCGCCAAGCTAGTGAAGCCGATCAAAGCCGTGGTGGACAGTTTACGTGACATTGAATCTGGTGAAGGGGATCTCACTCAGCGTTTAGTGGTGGGCAACAAAGATGAGATTGGCCAACTGGCAGAGAGTTTTAATGCTTTTTTAGAGAAACTGCAGCGAACCATTGGCAATGTGGCAAAAACGTCGCAACAGCTTGCTGAACAAACAGTGGGAGCCAAACGAGCAGCAGTGGCAACCCGCACTAGCAGCGAATCACAATTTAAAGAAGTCGATATGGTGGCCACGGCGGCTGAAGAGATGACACAAACCGCAAGTTTGGTTGTGCAAAATGCGGAAGTGGCGGTTGAGGCAGCGAATCGAGCCAGTCAATCCGCGAATAGTGGCCGTGAGGTCATTGAGCGTTCTGAACACGAGATGCTGAAGCTAGTGGAACAAATGACCCAAGCCGTTCCTGTGGTGGAAGAGTTGGCCCGCAACAATGGCAATATTACTGAGATCCTGACAGTCATTGAAGGCATTTCAGAGCAAACCAATCTTTTGGCACTCAATGCGGCGATAGAAGCCGCTCGCGCCGGCGAACAAGGCCGTGGCTTTGCCGTGGTTGCAGATGAAGTTAGAAAATTGGCGAGCAGCACTCAAGATTCTGTAGCAGAAATTCGCACTGTGATTGCTCAAGTACAAAATGGCACCACAGCAGTGGTGGATGCCATCAAGCAAGGTAACGTGTTTGCTCAGCATACCGCGACAGAAGTACAAAATGCGGTTGAGCAACTGCAAAGTGTCTTTGAGTCGATCTCTGCAATTAATGATATGAACAGCCAGATTGTAAAAGCGGCTGAAGAACAGATGGCGGTGTCTGCGGAAGTGAATCAGAGCGTGGTCAACATTCGCGATCTCAGCGGCCAGATTTTATCGCAAGCGCAAGAGTCACAATCGGCTGGTGAAACGATTGAAGCACTCTCAGCAGAGCAGCAACAATTGATGGGTCAGTTTAAAGTGTGATGAAAGGAATCAAGCCTCTCGATCGACAGTGCCAGTCATCTCGTTGACTGGCACTAACGTGTTTACGCTTGACGATTGAGCTTTGACTCTAAATCTTGCTGGACAATTTTCAGTGCTGCTAGGGCCGTTGCAGCATCAACGTCATTGCTTTCCAATAGATAGATCAAATCGACCGCCAGTTTAATTTCATCCGGTGCTTGTTCCAGTGGTGGAGGGGAAAGGTCATTCATTACTGATTTTTCTCTCTGTATGTGATCTGATTTTCTATCTTTAGCATCGCTGCCTGGCAACGCGCTAATCGTTGCTCTGTTACCAATAACGCCTGTTGAGCTTGCGTACGAAGAAATGCAGGTGCGGTATCGAGTTCTTTCTGCTTTTCCAACACCATTTCTTTTAGTCTACGCGTCCACTCTTGATGCTGTGCCAACTCTTGATACAACACATTGATTGGTTTGCGATAATGGCTAGCATGTTTGATTTCATTCTTGCGAATGGTGGTTGTAGAGAGCTCACGTTGAATCGCAGAGAACTGAGCAACCAACTGTTCTGTTAGATATTCAGCACGTTGGGTTGTGAGTCTCTGATCTTTTTGCTCTCTCAGTAACGCATCCAAAGTGGCTTTGGTCTCTTTAACGCAGGGCACTAAGAGGCGCGCTCGGCAAGCAAACAATCGCTCATCAAACAAAGGGGTGTGATGTTCGCCTCTTTGTCTGTCTAACTGAGCGGCCTGAACAGCAAGCTTATCAAGCCGCTGCGCAATATCTTGTAGTTTCATAGCGTGACAAACCAAGCTTCATAGGCCAGTTTCATGGCAAGAATACTGACGACAGTAACAAAAACCGGACGAATAAACTTTGCGCCAAATCGAATCGCAGAGTGAGCACCCACAAATGCCCCTGCCATCAGGCAAACGCCCATGATTAATCCAAGCCCCCAGTTGATGTGCCCTAAGAAAGCGAACATGACCAACGAAGTTATGTTACTGGTAAAGTTCATGGCTTTTGCGAGGCCTGAGGCCAGAAGGATATTGAGTTTATAGAGTGCCATTGAGCTGACGGTCCAGAAAGCGCCAGTGCCTGGTCCCGCGACACCATCATAAAATCCTAGTGTGGCACCTTGCACAAATTGCTTTTTATTCAGCATTGGGCATGGCTCGGGAGTGGTGCTGTTGTGTGCCGATTCGGGCGTTTTATGCCAAATGGTATAGATGGCTGCCGCTAAAATGATCAGTGGCAGTATTTTCTCTAACCACTCGGTGCTGATGGCATCGACAAAGAGTGTGCCCAATGTGGCACCTACCAAAGTAGCTGCAAATGCGCGAAGCCAGCACTGAGGCTTAAACAGGCGTTTGCGATAGTAAGTAAATGCGGCAGTAGAAGAGGCAAACGTCGCGGCAAGTTTGTTTGTTCCTAGTGCAATATGTGGCGGTAAGCCCAGTGAAAGAAGGGCTGGAACGGTGAGCATTCCCCCTCCACCTGCAACGGCATCGATAAATCCAGCGATGAAAGCAACCAAAGCAAGGACAACAAGCATGGTTGGTTCTAATAATTCCATAGGGTTAACGTTCTTCTAGTTATTAATTGTGTAATGCAGCAAGTTCTATTTTTCAATGATTCGTTTAAAAGGAGGCAGGGAGTCCAGAATCGCTTTACCATACCGCTTCGAAATCAACCTCTTGTCGAGGATGGTGACTGTACCAGAATCTCGCTCTTTGCGCAGTAATCGTCCTACCGATTGAATCATCTTCTTACTCGCCTCTGGGACAGTGATCTGCATAAATGGATTACCTCCACGAGACTCAATATATTCTGAATGCGCTTGTTCTACTGGTGAAGTTGGGACAGCAAAAGGTATTTTGGTGATCACCAAGTTTTCCAGAAGCTCGCCGGGCAAATCCAGCCCCTCTGAAAAGCTACCTGTACCAAAAAGAATGCTTGTTTCACCTTTTTCTACTAGTTCTTTATGTTTTTTTAGAATTTCAGTGCGTGATGTTTCGCCTTGCTTTTGCAAAGCCCATCCTCTTTTTACCAATTCTGTTGCTAAACCTTCCGCAACTTGGTTCATTTGCCAATAAGAAGAGAATAAAACCAAGTTTGCCTGTTTGTCTTTTAAATACTTAGGCAAAATCTCGATAAGATATTCCGTAAACTGCGGTGCTTGCGGTTCGTATTTGAGGGCAGGTAGGTGCAACTCTGCTTGGTTTTGATAATCGAAAGGTGAGGCCAAAGCTAGGAATTGGACTCCCGATTCCTCACGCATATCAATGCCTGCTTGATGACAGAAATATTGAAATGAGTTCAGTGCTCTCATGGTTGCAGAAACCAACAATGCGCCGACGCAGCGACTCCAGATTTGTTGGTCCAGCTGCCAGCCTACCTCTAAAGGAGAGACACTGACGATAACATCACCTTCGCGATCCGGATGTTTTTCAAGCCAGCGAGCAAGAGGCGCTCCTTTTTCACGGGTCGGTTCTGCCATCAATCGCCACACTTGTGACAGATTTTCAGTTCGTTGAATATAGAAACCCAATTCAGCCAAAGCGGGCTCGGCAGTTTTTGCGGAAAGTTCACCATCTTTAACACGTTCGGCGACGAGATCGGCAATTTTAGCGACCGCTTGATGGGCTTTCTGGCTGAAAATTTTGAGCTCTTTTGCCTGCTCTTCTAGCCACGAAGGGAGTTGGCCATGCTCAAATCGATAGGTGCCTTCCTCAAAATTCGCTGGGTCGAACTGTTTTGCAAGCTGTAGTAAAGAGGGAATCACTACTTGCACGGATTCTTGAAGCTCATTGCGAAAGCGGCTAACGCGTTTTTCATCCGCCAAGGCTGCAAACTTGCTGCTGTTTTGGTTTAAACGTTCTAACCAAGCGGCCGCGCCTTTAAGGCTAGATGCGGCAGAGGCATGATCTCGAGCAACGTGAGGAAGGTGGTGCGCTTCATCAAAGACATAAATGGTATTTTCCGGTTCAGAGAGGATAACGCCGCCGCCCAAGTCTGCATCAGCCATGACTAAACTGTGATTGGCAATAATGACATCGTGCTTGTCGAGCTCTGAGCGTGCTTTTTGAAAAGGACAGTGGCGATGAATCGGCAGATTGTTGTTACAGCTATGTTTGTCGCTGACAATCAATTGCCAGAGGCTGTCATCAATCGGTTTTGGCCAACTGTCTCTATCGCCATCCCATTTCCCCTTGGCTAAGCTCTGATACATCGTGGTTAACAGCTCTATGTCTTTCTTTTTGGGTTTTGTTTCAAACATCGCTAGCTGGCCACCGTCGACGCCACTGGCGCTAGCGAGTTTTTCGGCACAGCAATAGCGTTGTCTGCCTTTCGCTAAAACAAAAGAAAAGTTTAAGTCTGAAATTCTTCTGTACAAAGGCAGGTCTTTATTCAGCAATTGCTCTTGTAGAGCAACTGTTGCAGTTGAAATCACCACTTTACGGTTGTTAAGTACTGCCACTGGGATTGCAGCCATAAGGTAGGAGAGTGATTTCCCGATCCCCGTCCCGGCTTCCGCAACAAGAATGCGATTTTTTTTGTGATAGGAACCACAAAGTGTTTTTGCCATCTCCGCAACGAGATAGTTTTGCGCTCGGCGAGGAATAAAGTTTTCAAGCTGGTTTTGAAGGTTTTGATAGCTGGTGCGAATAGAACTTTGAATTTTACTGGTTAGCATACTGTGACCCATGTTCAGACCCACGGATTCTAGCACACATCTCTAAGCGAGGCGTATCTCACGAAATTGGATCCTTTTAATTTAAACCTAGATCTCCTTCACAAAAAAAAACTGAACCTTCATAAGGTTAGATTTAATTCATCAAATAAAAAATATAAACCGCCGCTCTGGGGGATTGTTAAGGGTTTTATTCTTAAGTTTGCCTTTATTTTTTAATATTTAAGGATTTTATTCCGAATATTTGCTTGTAACGATTTGTGTAAATTAGGCATATTTTGCTTAGAAGTTACTCGAAAAAAAGCATGTAAACAATGCAAGTTGCTGTTTTTAAATGATTTGATATTTTTTTATGTTTGTTTTTTAGGAAATTTGACAGTCAGAATAATCTTTTGCAATCTAACAATCGAAATTTACAGGTGCTGGTTAGCTTTCTCAGGATAGGTAAATCAGTATCAAAAAAACAAAAGGGAACCGGGCAAGGAACTCCCAAACTAAGAAAAGGCAGTGGATTATTATGAAAAAGACTCTAGTAGCTCTAGCAGTTATGGCGGTTGCAGGCTCTGCAAACGCAGGTATCGAACTTTACAAGAAAGATGCTGTTTCTGTAACAATGGGTGGTGACATCGAAGTTGTTTACATAAAAGGTCTTAAAGATGGTTCTGAGCTTCAGCAAGAAATCCAAGACGCTGACGTAAGTTTTGATGTTCGTTACGCAGTAAACGACCAAGTACAGTTTGGTGGTTTCTGGGAATTCCAAGACTTGGGCGATAACAAAGGCGACGCATACGTTGCTGCTTACGCTGGTGCACACACTTTCAAAGTTGGTAAACTATGTACCTCTCTTGACGACGCTGGCATTGGTAGTGACTACCAATTTGGTCTAGAGACATTCTTCTCTGAGTCAGAAGTATACTGTGACAAAGAAGTTATGCGTTACGACTTCGATTCTGGTGATTTCTACGCAACTGCAGCTCTACGTCAGTTCCGTTTATCTGAAGATCTAAATAAAGATTCTAAATACTATGATGGCCGTATTGGTTACCGTGGTTTGAAAGATTTTGATTTCACTGCGTTTGTTGGTTCAGCTGACCTTGTAACTCATGATGAAACACTTTGGTCTCTACAGGCTCGTTACAACGGTGTAGAAAATCTTGGTTTAGCTGCAGCTTACTACTCAATGGATAACGACACTGTAACTACAAGCACTATCGCTTTTGCAGCGACGTACAAACTAGATGTTGTTAAGTTAGCAGCTGGTGTTGCAGTTTCAGATTCAGATGAAGCTGGTGCAAAAGACGTTACTGGTTGGTACGTGAATGCTGGTTATCCTCTAGCTCCTAACGCAACTCTATATGCAGAAGTTGGTGCTAACGATGCTTACTCAAATGTAGGTACAGAGCAAGCTCCAGTAATGAAGCAAAACGGTACTGGTTTCGCATTTGGTGTGAAAGCATCATTCTAATCCAAATGGATTTATTTATACTAAACACCCTCGAGAGAGGGTGTTTTTTTTTGGATAATAACCGGAGATAGTTATGCTTAGAGTACTAGGTTTAGCAGGCATGCTGATGTCGTTCAATATTCACGCAGCGATGATCTCGCCAGTTTCTGGCGTGAAGATTCTATTTGCTAATGGAACGGAAGTGGATGAGCCTTTAGAGCCGATGGAAGTGGATGCCAAAAGCGCTCAACTTGTTGTTCGCTATGCAGCAGAGCTTGGCTCAGGTAGTAACCAAAAGGTTTTTGACTCCGCTCCTTTCGTCATAACCATTGACAATCTCAGTGAAGATATCAAGTTGTATCCACCGAAAGTATTTAGTTATGAGCAAGCAAATCGTGAGTTCAACACATCACCTAAATGGCGCATTGAAGGCGTAAGTGGTAAAGAAATTTCCTACAGCCAAGAGAAGCTAAAAGGGAATGAAGGATTTATGCCGTACTATGGCATGGAAGCTCTAATCGCCAAGCACAATGAAGAGCGAGGAATCGTATTTTCAGCAGGGGTTGTAAAAGCAGAGGTAGTAACAACGGATAAGATGGTCGAAAAGCCCGCTACCACTAAAAATGCAGATGCATTAGTCCAACTCCAACACTGGTATAAACAAGCATCGACTGAAGAGCGCAAAGCTTTCCGCAAGTGGATGGTGGATCAAGAGTAATCGTATTTACGTTACTGCTTAAGTTAGGGCATTAGCCCTAACTTGGTAAGGAAATTTCCTTCCACTCGCCGGGTTGAAGATCTTGTAACGTCATTCCTCCCATCGAGTAACGAACTAGCCTTAAAGTCGGGAAGCCAATATGGGCCGTCATGCGTCGCACTTGACGATTTCTTCCTTCAATAATCGTAATGGCTAGCCAAGTGGTGGGGATTGCAGCACGAAATCGGACAGGGGGATTTCTTTCCCACAACTGAGGATCTTGGATAATCTCCACTTGAGCGGGTAACGTCAGCCCATCTTTCAGCTCAACACCACGGCGAAGAGGTTCGAGTTGTGCCTCGGTCGGAGCGCCTTCTACTTGTACCCAATAGGTTTTAGGCGATTTGGATTTTGGCTGAGTCAGTTTGGCTTGCAGTATGCCATCATTGGTTAACACCATCAGGCCTTCACTGTCACGATCTAATCTTCCCGCAGCGTATACTTCTTTGACAGGAATAAAGTCTGCTAACGTTTTTCTACCTTCACCATCGGTAAATTGGCTGAGCGTGTCATATGGCTTATTGAAGATAATGATTTTACGTTCTGCTAACGACAAAGATTTTTTGCTCTGTTCATTGTTCTTCCGCTTTACACTATGTCTTTTTGGCGAGCCAACAGATTGAGCTTGTCCGCTTTGTTTAAATCGCTTGGTCGCTGTTTGCTTGTTCGAGCGTGGAGAAGTGCTGCTAGAACGGAATGACATGTTAAGTACCTTGCAAAAATGTAAATGAAGTGTGTGTATAAGTTTTAACTTTCGACGGAATCGGATATGATCTGCGCGCCTTATACTAACAATAGCGCACAGAATAATAGACTATTTTGCGTAATTTGTTTAATTATAAACGTGCACTCATGGATTTAGAGAAACTAACTCAAAGAGTAACAACAAAGAGTGCCAAACGGCGGTTTGCACTAGGGGAGATACTGATACTCAGTGAAAGTGCAAAGCGCGTCAATTCCACTCATCTCAGCTTGCTGAGGTGTTCAAAAATAGGGAAATTTCATGCCTACAGAAAAACCTACAATTATTTACACCATTACTGATGAAGCACCAGCGCTAGCAACGTACTCATTGCTGCCGATTATTCAATCTTTCACTGCTTCTTCAGGCATTAACGTTGAAACTCGCGACATTTCTCTAGCAGGGCGTATTATCGCCAACTTCCCAGAGCACCTAAAAGAAGAACAACGTATTGGCGACGCGCTTGCAGAACTTGGTGAGCTGGCTCAGACGCCAGAAGCGAACATCATCAAGCTGCCAAATATTTCAGCCTCAATTCCTCAGTTGAAAGCAGCGATTAAAGAGCTCCAAGACAAAGGCTATGATCTGCCAAATTACCCAGAAGAGCCGAGCACTTATGAAGAAGAAGCAATTAAGGCGACTTATGACAAGATTAAAGGCAGTGCGGTAAACCCGGTACTTCGTGAAGGTAACTCGGATCGTCGTGCGCCGCTGTCAGTGAAGAACTATGCGAAGAAAAACCCGCATTCAATGGGGGCTTGGAGCTCAGACTCGAAGTCTCACGTCTCGAGCATGACGGAAAAAGATTTCTTCGGCAGTGAAAAGTCCATGACAGTAAACGGTGCAACAAATGTGCAAATTGAATTTGTTGCTGAAGATGGTTCTAAGAAAGTCCTAAAGAAAGCATTTGCGCTGCAAGATAAAGAGATCATCGACTCTGCCGTTCTAAACAAAAATGCACTTGTTGCGTTTTTCGAGAAAGAAATTGCAGAAGCTAAGCAACAAGATGTTTTGCTTTCGCTTCATATGAAGGCAACCATGATGAAGGTGTCAGATCCTGTCATTTTTGGTCATGCGGTCAAAGTTTACTATAAAGACGTTTTTGCTAAATACGGCGATCTTTTCGCTAAGTTGGGTGTTGATGTAAACAACGGACTTGGTGATGTATACGCGAAAATTGCAGCCTTGCCACAAGCACAAAAAGAAGAGATTGAAGCTGCAATTGCTGCGGTTTACGAATCTCAACCAGCGTTAGCAATGGTCGACTCTGACCGTGGTATTACCAACCTGCATGTCCCGAGTGATGTGATCGTTGATGCATCTATGCCTGCAATGCTGCGTGCCTCTGGCCAAATGTGGGGTCCTGATGGCAAGCAAAAAGACACCAAAGCACTGATTCCAGATCGTTGCTATGCTGGCGTCTATCAAGCCGTTATCGATTTCTGTAAAGAGCATGGTGCATTTGACCCGACAACAATGGGCAGTGTGCCAAACGTTGGTTTGATGGCACAAAAAGCAGAAGAGTACGGCTCACACGACAAGACCTTTATCCTCGATGCCGCAGGTACTGTCAAAGTCGTTACAACAGACGGCACTGTTCTGCTTGAACAAGCAGTCGAAGAAGGTGATATCTTCCGTATGTGCCAAGTTAAAGACGCTCCAATTCAAGATTGGGTGAAACTGGCTGTCACGCGCGCAAGAGCAAGTGGTGCTCCTGCGGTATTCTGGTTAGACGAAAATCGAGCTCACGACGCCGAGCTTATTAAGAAAGTGAATGCCTACTTACCGAATTATGATACAGCAGGTTTAGACATTAAGATCTTAGCACCGGTAGATGCGTGTAAGTTCTCACTAGAGCGTATCAAAGCAGGTCAAGACACCATTTCTGTGACTGGTAACGTACTACGTGACTACTTAACCGATTTGTTCCCAATTCTAGAATTAGGTACATCGGCAAAAATGCTCTCTATCGTTCCACTGATGAACGGTGGCGGCCTATTTGAAACCGGCGCTGGCGGTTCTGCACCTAAGCACGTACAGCAAGTTCAGAAAGAAAACCATCTTCGTTGGGATTCACTCGGTGAATTTTTGGCGTTAGCGGCTTCACTGGAACATTTAAGTGTGGTGTCTGGAAACGCTAAAGCAAAAGTACTGGCTGATGCATTAGACGCTGCGACAGGCGAGTTTTTGGATACAAACAAGTCTCCGTCTCGTAAAGTGGGTGAGTTAGACAACCGTGGTAGCCATTACTACTTGGCTGCGTACTGGGCGAAAGCGTTGGCAGAGCAAACCGCAGACGCTGAATTGGCGGCTGAATTTGCTCCAATTGCAAAAGCACTTGCGGAGCAAGAGGCAGTTATTGTCGCTGAGTTAAATGGTGCGCAAGGTGCACCAGGTGATCTTGGCGGTTATTACCTATTTGACGATGCTAAAACCTCGGCTCTGATGCGACCAAGTCAATCCTTAAACCAAGTGATTGAAGCTTAATGCAAAAAACAAAACCCGCCGAAAGGCGGGTTTTTCAATAAGAGCTAAAGCGTTGCTTAAAAGTGAATTTTGTCGCAATACCAGTCTTACTTCGTTGCTTGTACTTCGAGTGGAACGACGCTGCTAGCGTGACACCCTTTCGGACCTTTCTCAATCTCATACGTGACTTGTTGGCCCGCTTTCAGTGTACGATAACCGTCCATCTGAATCGTTGAGTAGTGGGCGAAGATGTCGCCTTCCTCTTGATCTGAACAGATAAAACCAAATCCTTTGGCGTTATTGAACCACTTTACTGTACCTGTAGCCATGCTATACATCCCTCATGCATTTTGTTACTGATGTTGTTAGCCAATCTTTAGCCTGTGTAACAGACTGATGGCAAATTTGCTTTTAAGCTAAATTTAAGAATTTCGTGTGATGGATTTTTGGCAGTTAAACTTTTTTGCAAGTTTCGCGTTTTGCGAAGCGAAGCACTAAGTGAAGAAAAATTCATCAACACCAACCAATGTAGTCAATGATTTTGGCTAGTCAATAGTAAAAATGTATTAATAACAACATAATCGCAAACAGATCACTTTTGGGTTTAACATTTTTGCAAAAGTTTCTTTGTTGAGTGATTGAGCTTTTCCCTAAAATGAGTTGACGTCTGATGGCAAAAGCATCAAACAGTTGCAGATAAATAGCCTTGTCTCATCTTTTTATTTGCAGCCTGCTGTGGCGTGAATTAGTCTCTAAGTAAGGGAAATTACACGCGAAGGCTAACTGACTACACCGAGCTTGGTGCTTATGGTAAAGTGTTTGCAGGTATCTGACTCTTTGTTGAAAGTCCCAAGTGTTTAATAGAAGCCATGAGTAAAAATTTTGAATGGATCACTCCAGATTCGGATTTACTGGAGAAAGAAATAACCCAGATTCAACCGCCCAAGAAGTACAACGTGGTGCTAAACAACGATGATTACACCCCGATGGATTTCGTGATTGATGTTCTTGAGCGTTTTTTTTCGCATGATTTAGATAAAGCTACGCAGATCATGTTGAAAGTTCACTACGAAGGGAAAGCAATTTGTGGCACGTATAGTGCAGAGATTGCTGAAACGAAAGTAGCGCAGGTAACGATGTATTCAAGGGAAAATGAACATCCGTTGCTGTGTACGATGGAGCAAGCGTAAAGATAAGACTTGCTCGAGCAACCAAGTTGTTCTCACAGGAGGTACTTATGCTTAATAAAGAATTAGAGTCGAGCCTGAATGGCGCTTTCGCTCGTGCTCGTGACAAACGACATGAGTTCATGACTGTTGAACACCTCCTACTCGCATTGTTGGAAAACAATGCTGCGAAGGAAGCTCTTTTGGCGTGCAAAGCCGATCTCAATGCTCTGCGATATGAACTGGATGTGTTCATTGATCAGACAACTCCTCTTATTCCAGACAATGATGAAACTCGGGAAACTCAACCTACGTTGAGCTTTCAGCGAGTGCTTCAACGAGCTGTGTTTCATGTTCAGTCTTCCGGTCGCAGTGAAGTAACTGGCGCAAATGTGCTGGTTGCTATCTTTAGTGAACAAGAATCGCACGCTGCTTATCTATTGAAAAAAAATGATATTTCACGATTGGATATCGTGAATTACATTTCTCACGGTATCACGAAAGCATCTGGCGCGAGTGATGACTCTTCCTCTTCTTCAGATTCCTTCGGCAGCGATGCGAGTAGTGAAGAGAACAGCTCAGAAGAGCGCTTAGAAAGTTTTGCTACCAACCTCAATCAAGTTGCGAAAGATGGCCATATTGACCCTCTAATTGGCCGAGATAAAGAGTTGGAACGTACGATACAAGTACTTTGTCGCCGCCGCAAAAACAACCCACTTCTCGTTGGTGAAGCTGGGGTTGGTAAGACAGCCATTGCAGAAGGATTGGCGTGGAGAATTGTCGAGGGCTCGGTACCAGACGTTATTAAAGACAGCGTCATCTATTCCCTAGATATTGGCTCATTGCTGGCGGGAACCAAATACCGTGGCGATTTCGAGAAGCGTTTTAAGACCATTCTTAAGCAATTAGAGAAAGAAAAAGACGCCATCTTATTTATTGATGAAATTCACACTATCATTGGTGCTGGCGCGGCTTCTGGTGGCCAGGTTGATGCCGCAAACTTGATTAAACCGTTATTAAGTGGCGGAAAGCTACGCTGTATCGGTTCTACTACCTATCAAGAATACAGCAACATTTTTGAGAAAGAGCGTGCTTTGTCTCGCCGTTTCCAAAAAATCGACGTTGTCGAGCCTTCGCTAGATGATACAACGAAGATTTTGATGGGTTTGAAATCTAAATACGAAGCGCACCATGATGTCCGCTATACCAACAAAGCGCTGAGAGCTGCAGTTGAACTCTCTGCGAAGTACATTAATGAACGTCATTTGCCGGATAAAGCGATCGACGTGATTGATGAAGCGGGTGCGCGTAGTCGCCTGACGCCAGCGAGTCGTCGTAAGAAAACGGTTGGTGTGGCAGATATTGAAGCCATGGTGGCTAAAATGGCTCGTATCCCAGAAAAATCGGTATCCTCTTCGGATAAAGATATTCTCAAGAGCCTTGATGACAAGATGAAAATGTTGGTGTTTGGGCAAGATGCGGCGATTGACGTACTTTGTGAAGCCATCAAGCTCAGCCGTGCGGGATTAGGCGCAGAAAACAAACCGGTGGGCTCTTTCTTATTTGCTGGCCCTACTGGTGTTGGTAAAACGGAGGTCACTGTTCAGCTGTCGAAGCTACTTGGGATTGAGTTATTACGCTTTGATATGTCCGAGTATGGTGAGAGACATTCAGTGAGCCGTTTGATTGGTGCGCCTCCAGGCTATGTTGGCTACGATCAAGGTGGTTTGCTCACAGATGCGGTGATCAAACATCCTCATGCCGTTGTGCTGCTGGATGAAATCGAAAAAGCGCACCCAGATATCTTCAACCTACTGTTGCAGGTGATGGATAACGGCACGCTAACCGATAACAATGGTCGTAAAGCGGATTTCCGTAATGTCATCTTAGTCATGACCACCAATGCTGGTGTCGCAGAGACAGAGAAAAAATCGATTGGTTTGATTCAGCAGGATCATAGTCATGATGCGATGGCGGAAATTAAGAAAGTCTTCACTCCAGAGTTTCGCAATCGTCTCGATAACATCATTTGGTTTAATAGCCTTGATGAAGCGATTATTCATCAGGTTGTGGACAAGTTTATTGTCGAGCTACAGGTGCAATTGGACGCGCGTGGCGTTTCTTTGGAAGTGTCTGAAGATGCACGTCACTGGTTAGCAAACAAAGGTTACGATAAAGCCATGGGTGCCCGACCAATGAGCCGAGTTATTCAAGATAAACTGAAAAAACCGTTGGCAAACGAGCTGCTGTTTGGTTCGTTAATCGATGGCGGTACGGTGAAAGTAACGTTAGAGAAAGATGATTTGAAGTTTGAGTATCTGACAACGCGTGAAGAAGCGGTTCATTAAAAGTAAATAATAAAGCGAGCTAAGGCTCGCTTTATTATTGATAGCTTACAAAAGCGCGCGACTTAGGCGCTTCTGTAAGCGACATGATTCTAGTCAAACAAAAAGCGGAGCATAGCGCTCCGCTTTTTGTTTGACTGCGATAATCAGAGATTAACGAGCACGGAAGACGATGCGGCCTTTCGATAGGTCGTATGGAGTCATCTCTACAGTTACTTTGTCACCCGTTAGAATACGGATGTAGTTTTTACGCATTTTGCCTGAAATGTGCGCAGTTACAACGTGGCCGTTTTCAAGCTCAACGCGGAACATAGTGTTTGGTAGAGTATCAAGAACAGTGCCTTGCATCTCAATTACGTCTTCTTTAGCCATTTAATCCTCTTAGAAACTTGGCGAATCTTGACGGTTACATAAGCCGTCAAAATGTAAAAAAGTAAAGTTGGGGCGTATTCTACCCTTGCCAACGCTGATTTACTAGTTTTTGGTGGCGATGAAAGCGAACTTTATAGTTCATCGCTGGGCACTCGTCAATCTGATAGCCCAAATAGAGCCACTGCTTTTTCTCTTCTTGACAGAATTCCAATTGAAATAACACGGCCAGTGTCCCCAAAGATAGCTCATGTTCTGGTTCGAAAAAGGTGTAAAAAGCACTGGCGCAATGATCCATGATGTCTGTCACTGCGACAGCGATTAAGCGTTGTCCTTCATAAATGTGGAGAAACTGCGTGGTTAGCCATTGATTACGAGAAAAGTGAGCAAAGTCATCTTTTTTCGGGGGATACATGGTTCCGTTACGATGTCGAGCAACAATGTATCGACTGTAGAGATCGAACCAGTTTTCATCCATATTCCGCTTCATCGACCAGCTAAGGGAGCGTGCTTTGGCCAGCAAACGCTTTTGGCTGCGTGAAAGTTCAATGTCGGGTACTGATATGCGAATGGGTTGGCATGAGTGGCAGCTATCGCAATGAGGCTTGTATATGGTATTGCCACTGCGACGAAATCCATTGGCTAACAGAACTTCATAATTGTCAGCCGTGTGCATATCCGCCTCAAGTGCCACGGCGACTCGTTCTTTTCTCTCGGGCAAATAACTGCAAGGGTGATTGTCTGTGAGCCCTATTTTAATTTGATGGATATCTGAACTCATGCATTGTGCCTCTTCAACCATTGGGGTGAGAAACAACCCGACGTTACTCTCTGTTGTTTTAAGCATAGCAGCCGTTGGAGAAATTCCTCTCTCGGCAACGTAAAAGCCCCCAATGAGTGCAAATGAGAATTCATCACCTGGCAATCGATCAGCTTGCCACCATGCTCGCTGAAATGACGGCAAAAATACCATAATGCAATTTTAGATGCGTTGGTTTCGAGGCTAAACATCGATTCGCCACAAAACAATTCTCCTATGCTAAGGCCATAGAAACCGCCAATGAGTCTTTGATCTTGCCAAACCTCAACCGAGTGACAGACACCTTGCAAAGCTAATGAGATGTAGGCCGCTTGCATCTCTTCATTTAGCCAAGTTTCTTCCGCTGGTCGTGTGTTGCCACATAGCTTAATGACTTCTGGCGTCGCATGATTAATGCTGACTTGGTATTGAGCCTTTCTCTGGAACTTTTTAAGGCTTTTAGCGGGTAAGAAGGTGTTTGGATCAAAAACGGCTCGCGTTGATGGACTCCACCACAAAATCGGCTCTCCCGGCCCATACCACGGGAAAATACCGTGGTGATATGCTGCGATCAGTCTTTCTGGAGTGAGGTCACCACCAAAGGCCAATAAGCCATTTGGATCGGCTAATGCATTTTCTGCAGGAGGAAAGTCTAAACTTTTACTATCAAGTTCTGTCAGATAGATCGCCATGTGAGAATATCTATAGTCCGGTTTGAGGAGATGTTTATGAAAAAATGGTTGTATTGCCTGCTGTTTATGTCGTTTCTCGTGCACGCAAACTATGAGAGGAATGTAGCAAAGCCAGTGAATAAAGTCATTTATGGCGAAGTGGAATCGGTTCGATACATTTCTCAACAGGAGATTATGCGCTCTCAAGCCGAAGGATGGAAAACATTACTCGGTGCCACGATAGGTGGTTTAGTTGGAAATCAGTTTGGAGGAGGGACAGGAAAAGAGGTCGCAACAGCCATTGGCGCAGTAGCGGGCGCTGTCATAGTACAAAACCAAGGTCAAAGTGAATACCGCATTGAATATCAACTGGTTGAACTGTTGATTGAGACTGAAAAAGGGCAGTTGATTAATGTTATTCAGGATGTTGATAAGAATATGTTATTCAACCGTGCGGATAAGGTTCGGATACTTTATTTTGATGATGGAGTTAGGGTTGATTTAGCACTTTAGATTTGAGTAATTATTCACTCATTTACACTGGTTTTATCGGTTCTTTTTCGTTAGTCTGAAGTCACGAAGAATAAGTTGAAGTCCCCATTTTAAGGAAAACGGGACTCAAGGATTAACTCAATTAATGGAAAGCCTTACGTTACAACCGATTAAAAAAGTCAATGGTGAAGTGAACCTGCCTGGTTCAAAAAGTGTTTCTAACCGCGCCTTGTTATTGGCTGCCCTTGCTAAAGGCACAACGCGACTCACTAACTTGTTAGATAGTGATGATATCCGTCATATGCTGAATGCGCTAACGAAGCTTGGCGTGCATTATGAGCTCTCTGCCGACAAAACCGTTTGTGTTGTGGAAGGCTTAGGCCGTCCGTTTACAGCAACTGAGGCTCAGGAGCTGTTTTTAGGCAACGCCGGTACAGCGATGCGCCCACTTGCCGCAGCGCTTTGTTTGGGCAAAGGGGAGTTTGTACTGACGGGCGAACCACGAATGAAAGAGCGCCCTATTGGGCACTTAGTGGATGCCTTAAGAGAAGCGGGTGCTCAAATCGAGTATCTTGAAAACGAAAACTACCCACCGTTGAAAATCAACGCAACAGGCTTACAGGCGGGAACTGTCAATATTGACGGCTCTATTTCTAGCCAATTCTTAACTGCATTTTTGATGGCGGCACCGTTAGCACAAGGTGAAGTGAAAATTCATATTGTCGGTGAACTCGTTTCAAAACCTTACATCGATATTACACTGCACATCATGAAGCAATTTGGTGTGGATGTGGTCAACAATGCCTACCAAGAATTTATTATTCCAGCTGGTCAAAGTTATGTTTCGCCTGGGCAATTCTTGGTGGAAGGTGATGCCTCGTCTGCGTCTTATTTTCTTGCTGCTGCCGCAATTAAAGGTGGCGAGATCAAGGTAACGGGAATCGGCAAAAATAGTATTCAGGGAGACATCCATTTTGCTGATGCTCTTGAGAAAATGGGGGCCGAAATTGAGTGGGGAGAAGACTACGTCATCTCTCGCGTTGGTCGTCTAAAAGGCATCGACATGGATTACAATCATATCCCTGACGCGGCAATGACCATTGCAACTACGGCTCTTTTTGCTCAAGGCACAACAGCCATTCGCAACGTGTACAACTGGCGTGTGAAAGAAACCGATCGATTATCCGCAATGGCAACTGAGCTACGTAAGGTGGGCGCGGAAGTGGAAGAGGGTGAGGATTATCTAATCGTTAATCCGCCACAACAACTCAGGCATGCCGCCATTGACACTTATGACGATCACCGTATCGCAATGTGTTTTTCATTGGTAGCGCTGAGCGACACTCCTGTAACGATTAACGATCCGAAGTGCACGTCAAAAACATTTCCGGATTACTTTGACAAGCTGGCTTCACTGAGTGAGTTAGCGTAAGAATAAAAGCCTTGGTGAAAAGCCAAGGCTTTCTTGTATCTCCGTTGAGCGTGAAGTTGTCGCGGTGTTGGCTAAGCACGCTTGTTGGAACGTTAGTCAGAGTTGGTACATAGTAAATCTATGCTGATGGAGATTGACTCGCTTGCCGGCTAACTTCAACGCCAACTCGTTTATGGAAATGTTGGCGTATCAGTGGGAAGATTATTTGTCGAGAGTAAACTCTTTCGACAAATGGTGCGCGAGGTACTTAAACATGTTGAAAACCGACGTGGTTTTGGCTGTTGGTAGGCCGTTATGGTCTAAGAAATATTCCCCTTTAAACACCAGCACGTCATCTTTTTCTTCGACGCTGGTTGCTCTCATTCCCTCTATATAATCGTCATGCTCTTGGATGATGTGGTTGGCAATTAATAGCAGTTCAAATTCAGAAATGGATTTCTTGTCACTCATTTTCTTAGTGCCTTTACTATGATTTACGAGCGATAGTCTAGAGTCTTGACGGGCGAATTCAATCGCTATTAAAGAATTCGAGACAAAAAGCAGACGGTTGCTTGATGCTGATCAGTAAACGTTTTGTGACATGCAACAGAAAAATTAGGTTTTTATTAGCAACAAAATTCATCCGTTGCTTAGTATACGGCGGTCTACAGTTTCCGCATTTTGTCGACATGAGTAAAAATCGTTGTCTATTGTTTAGCGATGAATTGTCGAGCAAACAAATTCGAAATGTAAAAAAGCAGTTGATCTTCTTTTCATCTCGCACAATAGTAAAAAAAGAAGCAATGAAATAGTACAACGTACCGATTACTTTTCTCGTCAAAACGAAAAGTAATGTGATCATTTTTTAAGGACGTTAGAGTCAATATGGGTAAATCGCTCGTTATAGTGGAGTCGCCAGCTAAGGCTAAAACGATCAATAAGTATCTTGGAAAAGACTTTGTGGTTAAGTCGAGTGTTGGTCATGTACGCGACTTGCCTACAGCAGGTCAGAGTACAGGCGAAAAAGCGGCTGCCATTTCTACTAAGGGTATGAGCGTAGAAGAAAAGGCTCGTATCAAGCAAGAGAAAGATCGTAATGCACTGATCAAGAAAATGGGTATAGACCCATATCATGATTGGGCTGCAAATTATCAAATTCTGCCAGGCAAAGAAAAAGTTGTCAGCGAATTACAAAAGCTAGCTAAAGACGCTGATTTTGTTTATCTCGCAACCGATTTGGACCGCGAGGGGGAAGCTATTGCGTGGCACCTTCGTGAGATCATCGGTGGCGATGAAGCACGCTATAAACGAGTCGTTTTTAACGAAATTACTAAGAATGCAATTCAGCAAGCATTCCAAAAACCTGGCCATCTCAATATGGATGGGGTTAACGCACAACAAGCGCGTCGATTCATGGACCGCGTTGTGGGCTTTATGGTGTCCCCATTACTGTGGAAGAAAGTGGCTCGCGGTTTGTCTGCAGGTCGTGTGCAATCGGTCGCTGTGAAGCTTTTGGTGGAACGTGAACGAGAGATCAAAGCGTTTGTACCGGAAGAATTTTGGGACATTCACGCCAACACACTGACGCAAGAAACGATGCCATTTAAGCTTTTGGTTGCTCAAAAGTCTGGTGACACGTTCCGCCCAGTCAATGAAGCGGAAACTAATGCCGCTCTGGCGGTTCTGCAAAAAGCACAGTTTGAAGTTTGCAAGCGGGAAGACCGTCCTACTAAGAGCAAACCTTCAGCGCCGTTTATTACGTCAACGCTCCAACAAGCGGCAAGTACTCGCTTAGGCTATGGCGTTAAGAAAACCATGATGTTGGCTCAGCGTTTGTACGAAGCAGGTTACATCACCTATATGCGTACTGACTCGACCAATTTAAGCCAAGAAGCGGTAGAAGCAGTTCGTGGGTACATCAGTGATGAATTTGGATCTCGCTACTTGCCAAAAGCACCATTGGTTTATGGTAGCAAGCAAGGGGCACAAGAAGCACACGAAGCGATTCGTCCTTCAGATGTCAACGTCAAAGCAGATGCTCTAGAGGGTGTTGACGCTGACGCACACAAACTTTATGCCTTGATTTGGAATCAGTTTGTCGCCTGTCAAATGACTGAAGCTGAGTACGACTCAACGACGGTGAGCGTTAAAGCCGCAGAATATACCTTGAAAGCAAAAGGTCGCATTCTGAAATTTGATGGTTGGACTCGCGTGCAGCGCCCACTGGGCAAAAATGAAGATACGATCCTTCCAGCGGTTCAAGTGGGCGATAAGCTAAACCTTGAGTCCTTAGAGCCGAAACAGCACTTTACCAAGCCGCCGGCTCGTTTTACCGAAGCTGCTTTGGTTAAAGAGCTAGAGAAGCGCGGCATTGGTCGTCCTTCAACTTATGCCTCCATTATCTCGACTATTCAAGACCGTGGTTACGTAAAAGTGGACCAGCGTCGTTTCTACGCCGAGAAAATGGGTGAAATCGTGACTGACCGTCTTGATGACAGTTTCAACGATCTGATGAACTACGACTTTACTGCTCGTATGGAAGAGAAGCTGGATAAAATCGCCGAAGGCGATGTTAACTGGAAAGACGTTCTGAATCAGTTCTTTGCAGACTTCACCACAGATCTTGGCCGAGCCGAAGAAGACGAAGCACATGGCGGTATGAAGCCAAATCACATTGTTATGACGGATATTCAATGTCCGACCTGTTCGCGTCCAATGGGCATTCGTACTGCGTCTACTGGGGTTTTCCTTGGCTGTTCTGGTTACGCATTGCCAGTGAAAGAACGTTGTAAGACGACCATTAATCTTGGTGATGAAGAAGGCATCATCAACGTGCTTGAAGAAGATGTTGAAACTGCTGCGCTTCGAGCAAAGAAACGTTGTCCTATCTGTGAAACCGCGATGGATGCATACCTGATCGATGATAAACGCAAGATGCACGTATGTGGTAACAATCCAAACTGTGAGGGTTACTTAGTCGAGCATGGTGAGTTTAAAGTCAAAGGTTATGACGGCCCTGTGGTTGAGTGTGACAAGTGTGGCAGTGACATGGTGCTCAAAAACGGTCGCTTTGGTAAATACATGGATTGCACGAGTGAGACCTGCAAGAACACGCGTAAGATCCTGAAAAACGGTGAAGTAGCACCACCAAAAGAAGATCCAGTGCATTTCCCTGAATTGCCATGCAGCAACTCAGATGCGTACTTTGTTCTTCGTGATGGTGCTGCTGGCTTATTCCTCGCCGCGAGTAATTTCCCGAAATCTAGAGAAACGCGTGTGCCGTTGGTTTCTGAGCTGGCTCGATTTGCTGAGCGTCTGCCAGAGAAATACAAACACCTTGCACAAGCGCCGACGCAAGATCCTGATGGTGTCGAGGCGGTTGTTCGTTTTAGCCGTAAAATCAAAGAAAACTATGTACGCACTGAAGTCGATGGAAAACCGACAGGTTGGACAGCGCTCTATGTTGATGGTAAATGGGAAGTGACGGATAAACGTAAAAACGCGAAATAACCGAGTTTGATGAAGCAGCCAACATTGGCTGCTTTTTTTATCTCTATCACTCACCAATTGGCTCTGCTTGTCTCCCATGACGAGTGCTGGTGACACAGGCGATATCTATGAGATCTCTTTGTCATCGCTCTTTCATATGTCTGACTTATTCTGTTCACATGCGCTTAAGAATGTGCGTGTCGGAAATGTGTAACACAGCTGTTCGGGATATGTAAATAAACACCTGTTTGAGTGTGACTTAGGTAACGACTTCCCAACGCAACAAATGCATGCAGCACACAATACCCTATTTGAAATTGTAATTTGTTGGAAGTGCGATAACTTATACGAAACTTGTGCAATATTAATGTAATGCCTTGATCAACAATGATTCGGCTTAAAGAATTCAAGGTTTTGCACAAGGGATAACAATTTGAGCTCAGTGTCCCCCCACATAGTGAACTCACTGAGTCTTCTAGCTATAACGAAATGGAGAACAACGAATGGCTGGTGTTTTGGGAATGATTCTTGCTGGCGGTGAAGGTTCAAGGCTACGTCCTTTGACGGAATCTCGTAGTAAACCTGCGGTGCCTTTCGGCGGTAGTTACCGCTTAATCGACTTCGCGTTAAACAACTTTGTGAATGCTGACTTGATGCGTATTTACGTGTTAACGCAGTTTAAATCTCAATCTCTGTTCCATCATATGAAAAAAGGGTGGAACATCAACGGTATTACTGATCGTTTTATTGACCCCATTCCCGCACAGATGCGCACTGGCAAACGTTGGTATGAAGGTACTGCCGACGCTATCTACCAAAACCTACGTTTTATGGAGCTGTCTGAACCAGAACAAGTGTGTATCTTTGGTTCGGATCATATTTACAAGATGGACATTAAGCAGATGCTTAGTTTCCACAAAGAGAAACTGGCCGCATTAACCGTTTCTGCTTTAAGAATGCCATTAGCAGAAGCGTCGCAGTTTGGTGTGATTGAAGTCGATGCAGAAGGGCGTATGGTGGGCTTTGAAGAGAAACCGAGCGCGCCTAAATCGATTCCGGGTGACCCAGACTTTGCCTTGGTTTCAATGGGTAACTATATCTTTGAAGCGGATGTGCTGTTCGCTGAGTTGATTGAAGATGCGGACAACGAAAACTCATCCCACGATTTTGGGAAAGATATTATTCCTAAGATGTTCCCACGTGGTGATGTATTCGTGTACGACTTTAGCCAAAACCGCATTTCCGGAGAAAAAGCGGAAGTGTATTGGCGTGATGTCGGTACCATTGATGCTTACTGGCAAGCGCACATGGATCTGTTGAAAACAGACGCGCCATTCTCTCTATACAACCGAAAATGGCCGCTGCACACCTATCAGCCACCGTTGCCTCCAGCGACGTTTACCGATTCAGATAACGGGCGTGTACAGATTATTGATAGTCTAGTTTGCAATGGCAGCTACGTACGTGGTTCACGTATCGAAAAGTCTGTGCTAGGTTTCCGTAGTAATATCGCATCAGCCTGCGATATTAGCGAGTCTATTTTATTGGGTGATGTCAAAGTTGGGGAAGGCTGCGTGTTACGCCGTGTTATTGTTGACAAGGACGTAGATATCGCGCCAGGAACGCAAATAGGTGTGAATTTGCAGGAAGATAAGAAAATCTTCCATGTCTCTGATGACGGTATCGTTGTTATTCCAAAAGGAGCAAGAGTTGGCTACTAACCCTTTGTCGATTCTGTTTGTAGCATCGGAAGTCGAAGGTTTGATCAAAAGTGGTGGCTTGGCGGATGTTGCCAAGGCACTGCCTGAAGCTTTAGTGAACCTTCAGCATGATGCGAGAATTGCCATTCCGGCTTATACCGCAATTCCAGATGTGTGTGATGATGAAGTCATCCTCGATACACATCTAGAAACCTGGCCACATACTCATTATCAAGTCAAAAAACGTTTCTTAGGTGACAATCCTGTCTACTTAATTGCGTGTGGGCATTATTTTGACCGTCCGTCGATGTACGCTGAGAATAATCAGGCGTATACCGATAACGGTGAGCGCTTTGCTTTTTTTAGTGCTGCTTGTTTGGATATGTTACCAAAGATTGGTTTCCAGCCTGACATCGTGCATGCCAATGATTGGCATACAGGCTTAGTGCCATTTTTGCTTAAGCACCGTTACGGTCAAGATCCGTTTTTTGCACAAACAAAGAGTATTTTGTCTATCCATAATGCGGTCTTTAAAGGTGTCTTTCACTATGATGAGATGCAATGTTTGCCTGAATTTCATTGCCGAAATGTACCCGATGCTGCTGTCAGCTCTACGCATATGACGATGCTGAAAGCTGGGGTTATGAATGCGGATAAAATCAACGCAGTGAGCCCAACTTATGCAGAGGAACTGAAAACTGAACTTGGCAGTCACGGAATGGCTTGGGAGTTTCAGCAACGCGCGGGTGATCTCGTCGGGATTCTAAACGGCTGCGATTATTCTGCATGGCATCCAGATACTGACAGCTATTTACCCATCAACTACAAAGCAACTAAGCAGAGCATGGTGAGAGGGAAAAATGGCTGTAAACGTGCGCTTCAAGAGCAAGTCGGCCTACCTATAAAGGACGTCGCTATGTTTGGTATGGTATGTCGCTTGACGCATCAGAAAGGGGTGCATTACCTATTGCCAGTATTAACTGAGTTCCTGAAGTTGGATGTTCAGTTGGTTTTGGTTGGGACCGGTGATCCGTTGCTTGCTGCGCAATTACGTGATGTTGCAGCACAGTTCGGTGAAAAGTTTGTCTTTGTTGAAGCTTATAACAATCAACTCGCACACTTAGTTGAAGCTGCATCCGATTTCTTTTTAATGCCTTCAGAGTTTGAGCCTTGTGGCTTAAACCAAATCTATAGCATGGCGTATGGCTCCTTGCCGATCGTGAGAGGCGTTGGGGGTCTAAAAGACAGTGTATGTGATTACGATGTGAATCCAGAGACTGCGACAGGATTTGTGTTCTATGAGCCCACAGCGCAAGCGTTGTTGATTACCATGCAAAGAGCGTTGTTACTGTATGCACAGAACCTAACAGAGCTTCGACGGGTTCAGCTGTACGCGATGGAACGAGATTTTTGCTGGAACAAGGCAGCAGAGCAATATGTGGAGTTGTATCGTTCTGCGCTAAAATAGAGTAAAAGTTCTGAAATATGAATGGAAAGGCACTGATTATGGTGCCTTTTTACGTTTTTTAACCGAACTCAAATAGAATTTGAATTGATATGTGGTAGGATTCTTGCCTCCCATTCTTACTATGGTGATTCATTAACTATCCTTGTGGCTGAAGTCCCCATTTCGATTGGATTGTTCTTTGATACATCACCATTGCAAGTGGGCTAGCTATACTGTTTAAACCTTTTAGTTTTCTTTTTTTGGCGTTGTTTTATGGCTCAGGCGTTACTATTTCACAAAACTTATCTCCATCCTACCAGCCAAGAGTGGGTGGTTTTTGTGCATGGTGCGGGTGGCAGTTCGTCCATCTGGTTTAAGCAAATTAAAGCGTACAAGCAGCATTTCAATCTGTTATTGGTTGACTTGCGTGGGCACGGTAAATCCAATCAACTATTAAAAGAATTGATCAGTAACCGCTATACCTTTGGGGCGGTGACGCAAGATATCCTTAAGGTGCTTGATCATCTTAAAATTCATTCCGCGCATTTCGTTGGGATGTCGCTAGGGACGATCATTGTCCGAAATCTTGCGGAATTGGCAGGAGAAAGGGTTAAATCTATGGTGCTTGGTGGTGCGGTAACGCGTCTCGATGCGCGCTCTCGTATCTTGGTCTCTCTCGGTAACTTTGGCAAACATGTGTTGCCCTATATGTGGTTATACAAACTGTTTGCCTATATTGTGATGCCGCAAAAAAATCAGCAGGAATCACGCCATCTCTTTATCCGTGAAGCGAAGAAGCTTTGTCAAAAGGAGTTTAAGCGCTGGTTTATACTCGCGGCAGAGGTGAACCCACTAATGCGTTATTTCAAAGAACGTGAATTGCCGATCCCAACGTTATATTTGATGGGAGACCGTGATTACATGTTCATTAAACCCGTCAAAGAGATGGTTGCGGCTCACACCCAGAGTGAGTTGCTAGAGATAAAAAACTGTGGTCATGTGTGCAATGTGGAAAAGCCCGACGAGTTTAACCAGCATTCGATCGATTTTATCCAACGTCAAATCTAATGAAATAAGAGGAAGGCTAGGACCTTTCTCTGTCAATTGCGCTCATTACTCAAGTACTTGTCCACAATGCCAGCAAGCTCCAAATTGACCTTCTATTTCTTCTCCGCACTGTGGGCATAGCCAATTTTGATGTGCGACTTGCTGCTCACGAAAGCTGGCTAATATCGCTTTAGCAAAATCGAGTTTCTCGGGTTCCAACAACCAAATGTATGGATTGGTATCCTCGGTTGCTGGTAATTCACCTTTTAAGCCAAATAAACCCTCACCTCGAACCTCACATTGTACCGCTTCATTAATCAGCAATTGACACACAATATGTGCTTCGATAGGGGTGTTGGCGGTGAATATCTTCATAAGTGGCTTCCTTTTATGAAGAGAGCTGAGGTCTAAATTTACTCATGATCCATTTTACAGCGATAGGAAACACACCCAGTAACGCAAATGAGGCTAATACTGTCGGTGAAAGTATCCCCGACAACGAGTTGATGTCGGCCAATTGTGTCCCCGCATTTAGGTAAACAGCCGTACCAGGTAGCATGCCGATCTGGCTAGTAAGATAGTAACGACCAATGGAAATTGGTGTTAAACCCATCAGCAAGTTAATAAGGAAAAATGGGAAGACTGGGATCAGGCGTAACGAAAATAGATAAAAGGCGCCATCCTTTTCAACGCCTTGGTTGATCGCGCTAAGTTTGTCTCCAAAACGTGCCTGCACCCAATCTTTTAGCAGGTAGCGACTACTCAAAAATGCGATGGTTGCTCCAATGGTGCTGGCAAATGAGACAAGCAATAGGCTATACCAAAAACCAAACAGAGCAGCGCCCAATAGTGTGACGACGGTTGCTCCTGGTACTGAAAAGGCGGTAAGACCAACGTAAATGACAAAATAGCTTATTGAAGCAAACAGAAAGTTTTCTTCAATAAAACTGTTCAGGGCAAGTTGTTGTGCTTTAGCGTTGTCGAGTGTGAGGTATTGACTAAAATTAACCGCCAATAAAATAATGGTCGCGATAAGCAAGATTCCGAATACGAGTTTTTTGTTCATTCAATTTTTCTCCAGATAGCTTGGTTATCAGACCTGATTGATACAGAAAATCTTTCAAACGATATAAAAAAACCACATCATTTTGATGTGGTTTTAATCTATAAGAAATAATAAACGTGCTTGCCTACAAAGACAATTTATTCACTAATTCGTCTCGACGTTGCTGAGGAATCACACTCCAGTGCGTACCATTGATGGCTCCCTCTAACGCCCAAAGCAGCTCTAAGCTCACGGCACCACTGTGGGTGTTTTTAATCGCTTCGTATGCACGAACCGCGCCTTGAGACTCCAACTGCTCGACTGTTTCAATTCCCGCCTTTTTCAGCATTCGTTCGGTGGCTAAACGCAGGTTAGGCAGGTCTTTTAATCGTTCAGGTTTTGCTGTTGCTTGCTGTTGTTTATCGTTATTAGCACTGGCCAATGCACGTTTGGCTACGTTGAGTAGTGCATTTTGGTCTTGCCATAGCGCGTCTGAAATCGCGTAGTACTTAGTGACAACAGGGAAACCACGCTTAGTATAAACGTATGGTTTGAGTCCTTGCTTTTCAAAAAGTAATGTTGATTTTTGATCTGCGCGAATATGAAGCTGGTCTTTCACCACAAGTGCGAACATGGTCTCATCTGCAAAAAGGCCGAATCCGCCAAACATTGAGCGAGATTTTATCGCACCAAGTTGCTCAAAAAGCTTCATTGAATCTTTGAGTATCGGTTTATCCATGATGTGTTATCTCGGTGTAATTACTATTACGCCACCAAATCAGGTCCGAGAGATTAGCAAACCAATGCAAATACAATGTCATTAATGGGTAAACTTGTTGTTATGCATTTTTGCCATCGGTAACCCCGCTACCTACCAAAAAACGTCTGGTTTAGGCCGGAGGCTTTGCGTCCCACTTTTTCAAATGGTTTGCCCTGTGCGTGACACTAGAAGGATACGATTTCTATTGGAGTAACATCACATTTTCAAATAAAAAATGTGACATTGGTTCAGATAATAGTTGCAGTTAAGTGAATGATTGCTCGATTTTAAGAACTTAACAGAATTTGACTTAACAAATCACTTACTAAGAATGAAAAAAAAGCATCCAGATTTGGATGCTTTAGAATATTAGTCTTAACTAATTGATTTTTTTAACGGTATCGCGAACCACTAACTCGGGATGCATTTCAAACACGCGTTTGTCATGTTCTTTGTCCTTAATTCGTTCGAGAAGGATCTCAAATGCATTTTTACCAACACGGCGTTTTGGCTGGTGGATCGTTGTTAGCGGTGGTGAGAAGTACTCTGCTAACTCAATATTATCGTAGCCAATCACAGAGATGTCTTCAGGAATGCGAAGGCCTAACTGTTGAAGGCGGCTCATCAAACCCAGTGCCATGGTATCGTTGAAGCAGAAAACCGCCGTTGGGCGATCTTGCCACGACGCGATCTTGTCAGCAGCCATCACAGCCGTGTCACATTCGAAGTTTCCTTCAAGGATCCACTCGTTGTTTAGTGTGATATTGGCTTCCTTCATCGCACGTTTAAAGCCTTGGATGCGCTCTTGGCACGCGGCTTTTTCAAAGTGGCCACTCAAACATGCGATTTTTGTATGGCCATTATCAATCAGGTACTTAGTGGCCAAGTAGCCACCTTCTTCTGAGTTATCGATAATTTTATCGGCTTGTGAGCTGATTGGACCCCAGTCCATAATCACTTTAGGAATATCTGCATGCTTATCAAGCATTTCGCGGAGCTCTTCGGTGAGGTCTGAACACATCACCAAAATGCCATCTACGCGCTTTTCCGCAAGCATACGAATGTAGTCACGTTGCTTCTCGTAGATACCGCCCGTATTACAAAGAATTAGCGTATAGCCTTGGCGGTAACAGTAGCTTTCTACGCCATCAATTACTTCAGAAAAGAACAAATTGGTCGACTGTGTGACCAGCATACCAATAGTACGAGTGGTGTTGCACTTTAGGCTACGCGCTACTGCGCTCGGTGCGTAGTTGAGCTCGTCAACCGCTTTCATGACTTTTTCTTGAGTGGCTTCTGCAACAAAACGCGTTTTGTTGATTACGTGCGACACTGTGGTCGTGGATACTCCAGCGAGACGCGCGACATCTTTAATTGTGGCCATAGGTATTGTCCTGTCTAAGGTTGCATTTTGAATCTACGATTCTTTGTTGCAACACAGTTTGCTACCTTTCTCCGAATTCGCTTTGTAAGGAAGACACACTAGAAAAGCAGCAGCTTAGCTTTAAATAAACACAAAAACCGCTGTATTTCAGCGGTTTGCATTAAAATCATATTTTATCGATTGCGGTCTCAATTTTAGACCGAGACGGCAAGAGTGGCAACCTACTCAAACGGCGAATAGTGTATCCGCGTTCACACTTTAGTGGTTAAAGTGTAACCGAGTGTTTGCTCTATTGATAAGGGCGTAATTATTATCCAACTAAATAGTCGCTGTCCAGCATACAAAACGCAACAAGTAGTTTTATTGCACTGTTATAGAAGCCAAACTCATCATATTCTGCTGCTCGTTGAGAGAAGCTAGGTAACCAAGAGAGCAACATTTCTTGAATAAATGCGTTTTGCTCAATGAAGGCTTCTTCCATGTGGCGATCTTGTTCAAACTCATTTGAGCGAATGATAAGGTTGCCAAGAAAGTCGAGCATGATCGCTAAGTGATCGGCCGGTTCATTCAGTTGTTGATTGACCTGCACACCATGTTTTTTCAGCCAAGCGTCCATTTTTTGTGCTGGTTCGCCATTGAGTAGGCCATCTTTTGTTAGATAAATTGATGCGTATGGAAGTGCGCCGTGTTTTGCGGTTTTCAAAAATAGGTCACAAAAATCTGCCGCTAATTCCAATTGCGCATCTTGACGGTCAACAAGACGATTGAGTGCATCGACAAAGGCGTTAACGGATGGTCTCAGTGCATCGTTTTCAGCCAATCCAGTTAAAAACGCTCTAATTTCCATGCTTTGATATTTATCGAGCTCTTCCTGTGTCAGCTCTTTGGCAAATAAGCTCGAAAGCCACCAATATATTTCCGCACGTTTTTCATTAAAGGCTTTTATCTCTTGCATCATTTATCGCTCCTAAATCAATCTCCTATAAGTGTAACCAAAAAAAATGAATAACAATAACGCCTATTGTTAAGAAAAATATAAATATATTTGAGCTTGTTAATGGCTTGATATTAAGCTTGTTTTGAATCAATAAAAATCAAGATACTTGCATTTCAAACGAAGTATGACTAGAAATGTTACTAGTTATGAATAGAATATCTGCCCGTGTAGACAGAAATGACATGAAGTGGTGTAAATGAGCTATCACGTATTAGTCGTAGAAGATGATGTAGTGACTCGCAGTAAACTCGCGGGTTATTTTCAAAAAGAAGGTTACACAGTAAGTGAAGCGGAAAGTGGTGCCGAGATGCGCCATATTTTGCAAAATAGCTGCGTTGATTTGGTGATGTTAGACATTAACTTGCCAGGTGAAGATGGCTTGATGCTGACCCGTGAACTACGCAGCCAATCGGACATTGGCATTATTTTGGTAACCGGACGCACGGATAGCATAGATAAGATTGTTGGTTTGGAGATGGGGGCAGACGACTACGTCACCAAACCATTTGAATTACGAGAACTGCTGGTTCGAGTGAAGAACTTGTTGTGGCGAATTTCGCTTGCGCGCAGTGGTGGTTCAAAACATCAAGACGCGGAAAACGAAGACCATATTGTCCGCTTTGGCGACTGGACTTTCGATATTCATCGTCGAGCGTTGAGTCACAACGGTGAGCCAGTGAAGTTGACCAAGGCAGAATATGAGCTTCTGGTGGCGCTTTCGTCTTACCCAAATCAGGTATTAAGTCGTGAACGCATTCTCAACATGATCAGCCATCGTGTTGATGCGCCAAACGACAGAACGATCGATGTTTTGATTCGTCGCATGAGAGCAAAAATGGAGTTTGATCCTAAGAACCCACAAATTTTTGTGACCGTGCACGGTGAAGGCTACATGTTTGCAGGCGACTAGGCGTTGCTTAGAAAGCCAAAATTAACAAACAAAAAAAGAGCGGATTAAGCTCTTTTTTTGTTTCTGCAGGTCATGATTCATCATTTTGATGCGCGATTCTCTGCCATGATTTGTTCGTCAGTAAGAAGCAAATCTCGCATGCCTTGCCATAGCTGGCCGAGGGTTTCGTACCAGTAGCGCTCAGTTTGCTCAAGGTAGATGGCTTTAGGGGCATATCTATCCCAAGCTTGAGAGATGTTCTTTTGCGCAAGGTAGTTTGTTGGCGCAGGTAACGGCGTTATGCCAGCGTCATGAAACTCTTTCATTGCACGTGCCATGTGACTGGCAGAAGTAACCAAAACCAGCTGTTTCTGACGCACAAATGCTGCTGCTTGTCTCGCCTCTTCCCAAGTATCTTTGGCATCTTCAAGAAGAATAATGTCTGATTTCGCGACACCCAGAGCCAAAGCCACGTTTGCCATCATGCGCGCATGGCTGGTTTCTGAGCCGCCCGCATAGCCGGACAGAATCAATTTTGAGCCCGGATACATCTTTAAAATACGAATCCCTTCCGTCAAACGCATCAACGAAGCACGGCTTAACTCAGACGTAGGGGGGATTTGATCATCCACCACATGGCCATTGCCCAATACCATGACGTAATCGACGGTTTGTACTTCGGGTAGAAATACAGAGTATTGCCTTTCTAATGGCATTAATAACTTGCTGGCAACGGGTTGGAAAGAAACCAAGAATATCCCCAAAAAGGAGAATAATATGATGAAACACCCCGTTTTTTGTCTGGTGCTAAACATAATCAGCATCAGACCAGCTAAGCCTATTAAAAGTAGTGCTGGCAAAGGCATTAACAGTGCCGAGAGCACTTTTTTCAGCTCAAACATACAGAAATAGTCCGAAAAAACATCACTTGATAATAAAAATAAGAGAATGCCTCTTTATATCTGCTTTCCTTATGACAGAATAGCAGCACGATTAGATATGATAACTCAAGCTGCTGTGAACCAAGACCGTAATTTCGACGATATTGCCCACAAATTTGCAAAAAATATTTACGGGTCAGACAAAGGCGAGATTCGCCAAGTGATTGTTTGGGAAGATCTTCAACAATTGTTAGCCACCTTTGACGAGGCCAAACAGCCTCTAACCGTATTGGATGCGGGGGGCGGGTTGGCACAAATGTCACAAAAGCTTGCCAAACTCGGACATCACATTGCCTTATGTGATCTATCTTCTGAAATGCTGCAATTAGCAGAGCAGGATATTGCAAAAAATGGCTTGCTTGAGCAGTATCGGCTGATCCATTCTCCGGTGCAGAAGATTGGTGAGCACCTAGCAGAGCCCGTCGATGTGGTGATGTTTCATGCCGTGATGGAATGGTTGGCGGATCCAAAATCCGCGTTGGAAACGGTATTAGAACAAGTCGCACCGGGTGGCGCCGCGTCTATTATGTTCTACAACCACCATGGCTTGGTTTATAAGAATGTGGTCTGTGGCAATATCCCACATATTCTTGAGGGTATGCCTCATCGCAAACGCTTTAAGCTGCAACCGCAAAAAGGCCTAGAACCTCAATCTGTTTATCAGTGGATTGAAGACGCAGGTTTTGAAATTTATGGAAAATCCGGTATTCGCTGTTTCAGTGATTATATAGGGAACAGACAGAATATGGGTGATTACCAGTACGAGGATGTGCTCGAGTTGGAACGACGTCTGTGTCGCCAAGAGCCTTACCTCTCGCTGGGCCGATACATTCATGTGTGGGCTAAGAAGAAAGATAAACAGGAATAACAATGAGTGAGACAACTCTCAATGCTGCAGAGCAACCAATCGATGAATTGGTTAGTTGGGTTAAGCAGCACGATTTCTCATTGAACCTGACCACCGAGCGATTGGCGTTTCTCATCGCCATCGCTGTATTAAGTAACGAAAGGTTTGATGAAGAGTTGGGTGAAGGTGAGCTGCATGATGCGTTTACTATCGTCACTCGACTGTTTGAAGAAACGGGTGAAGCCTCAGCGTTTCGCGCCAATAACGCCATCAATGAGTTGGTTAAGCAGCGCCTGATCAGCCGCTTTACCAGCGAAATGACGGAAGGTGCCAGTATCTACCGTCTTTCGCCGTTGGCGATCGGCATTACTGACTACTATGTCCGTCATCGAGAATTCTCCAAGCTTAGACTATCGATTCAACTCTCCATGGTGGCTGGCGAAATGGCGAAAGCCATTGAAGCGGCCAAGCAAGGCGGGACGGCAGGGCATTGGAAGAAAAATGTCTATGCGGTGCTGAAATATTCAGTGGGTGAGATTTTCGATCAAATCGATCTCAACCAACGCGTGATGGATGAGCAACAACAATCGGTTAAACAGCAAATTGCCGATCTGCTGAACAAAGATTGGCGTGAAGCGATCAACAACTGTGAGTCACTGCTTTCAGAAACCTCGAACACGCTCAAAGAGCTGCAAGATACACTGCAAGCGGCAGGGGATGAGCTGCAAACTCAGATCTTGGATATTCAAGAGTTGGTCTATGGGGATGAAGAACTCGAGTTTATCGAAGAAACTCTGTTTGGGTTGCAGATGAAGCTCGATCGCATCACCAGCTGGGGTCAACAAGCCATCGATCTGTGGATCGGTTACGACCGCCATGTTCACAAATTTATCCGTACCGCGATTGATATGGATAAAAACCGAATCTTCAGTACTCGTCTACGCCAATCGGTCAAAGATTACTTCGACATGCCATGGTATCTCACTTACGCAGATGCGGAACGTTTGAGCGATTTGCGTGATGAAGCCTTAGTGCTGCGTGACGATGAAGTGACCGGACAAGTGCCACTTGAAGTGGAGTATGAAGAGTTTCAACAAGTCAATGATGAGCTTGCCGAGCGTATCGGTGAGATGTTGCGCCTACATAAAGACAACGGCAAGCCGATCGATCTCGGCATTGTGCTGAAAGATTATCTCGCGCAGCACCCTAGCACTCATCATTTCGATTTAGCTCGTATCGTTATCGACCAAGCGGTGCGCATGGGTTATTCCGAATCGGATTACCAAGCGATTCAGCCAGATTGGCAGGCAATTAACGACTACGGCGCAAAGGTACAAGCAAATGTCATCGACCGATATTAATGAATACATGCCAGAAAATCTGGCCAAAGCGATTTGCAACCCGCTGTTTCCAGCATTGGATAGCATGCTGCGTGCAGGTCGTCACATCTCGAGTGAAGATTTAGATAACCACGCACTGCTATCGGATTACGAAGTTGAGCTGTCGGCTTTTTATCAACGTTACAACACGGAGTTGGTGAAAGCGCCAGAAGGTTTCTTTTACCTTCGTCCGCGTTCAACCTCATTGATTGCCCGCAGTGTGCTCTCTGAGCTGGACATGTTGGTGGGCAAGGTGCTCTGTTTCCTTTACTTGAGCCCAGAGCGTTTGGCGCATGAAGGTATCTTTACCAATCAAGAGTTGTATGAAGAGCTGATCGCACTGACCGATGAAAAGAAACTGATGAAATTGGTGACCAACCGTGCGTCCGGGTCTGATCTCGACCGTGAAAAGTTGTTCGAAAAAGTACGCACCTCATTAAGACGTTTACGCCGTTTAGGCATGATCATCAATGTGGGAGACAGCGGCAAATTCAGCATCAGTGAAGCGGTGTTCCGTTTTGGTGCGGATGTGCGCGCGGGAGATGATATTCGCGAAGCGCAATTGCGTTTGATCCGCGATGGTGAAGCGGTGGTTCACACTCAAGAGCCGACTCAGGCAAGCCTACTGGCTGACGAAGAAGAACAGGATTATAACGAGCAAGCTGAATTAGAAGGTGAAGCATGATTGAAAGAGGTAAATATCAATCGCTGACCATGGTCAACTGGAACGGCTTTTTCGCTCGTACCTTTGATATTGATGGATTGGTCACCACCCTGTCAGGGGGCAATGGTGCAGGTAAATCAACCACGATGGCGGCGTTCATTACCGCGTTGATCCCAGACCAAAGTTTGCTGCATTTCCGTAACACAACCGAAGCGGGCAGCAGCCAAGCCTCTCGCGATAAAGGGCTTTACGGTAAGCTACAACCGGGTGCCTGTTACGCGGCATTGGATGTGGTGAACTCACGCAATCAACGCTTACTGTTTGCGGTGAAGCTACAGCAAGTGGCGGGCCGTGACAAAAAAGTGGACATCAAGCCGTTTGTGATTCAAGGCTTGCCAAGTCATGTGAAGCCAACGGATGTGCTGATTGAATCGGTCTCGGCCACTCAGGCGCGCGTTCGTCAAATCAACGAAGTGAAAGAGAGCGTTGCTCAGTATGAGGGCGTTCAGTTTAAGAGCTTCTCTTCGATTGTCGATTACCATGCACAGATGTTTGAGTTTGGCGTTATTCCGAAGAAATTACGCAACTCGAGCGACCGTTCGAAGTTCTACCGCCTGATTGAAGCTTCATTGTATGGCGGTATTTCGAGTGCGATTACTCGTTCACTGCGTGACTACCTGTTGCCACAAAATGGTGGGGTTAAGAAAGCGTTCCAAGATATGGAATCGGCATTGCGTGAAAACCGTATGACGCTGGAAGCGATCAAAACGACGCAAGCTGACCGCGATCTTTTCAAGCATTTGATTACGGAATCCACCAATTATGTGGCGGCAGACTATATGCGTCACGCCAATGAGCGTCACAAGAAGTTAGAGCAAAGTTTGTCACTACGCTCTGAACTCTTTAGCTCACGCGAGACACTGATTGAGCAAAACCGCTTACTGAATCAAGTTCAGCAAGAATTGGAAATGTTGGTTGAATCAGAATCGGCATTGGAGCAAGACTATCAAGGCGCTTCTGACCATTTGCAGTTGGTGCAAAATGCTTTACGTCAGCAAGAGAAAATCGAGCGTTACCAAGAAGATCTTGAAGAGCTGAATGAGCGTCTTGAAGAGCAATCCATGGTCGTGGAAGAAGCGCAAGAGCGCGTCTTAATGGCCGAAGAGCAGTCTACCGTCGCAGAGAACGAAGTAGACAGCTTGAAAACGCAGTTGGCCGATTACCAACAGGCGTTGGATGTGCAGCAAACTCGCGCGCTTCAATATCAACAGGCAGTTCAAGCGCTAGAAAAAGCCAAAGTGCTTTTGTCTGACAGCACGTTAACCGCTGAATCTGCGCAAGCCTTGGTAGCGCAGTTAACCCAAAGCGAAGCAGAGCAGACCCAAGCCTTGTTGGCGCTAAAGCACAAACTGGATATGTCCTCCGCGGCCGCGCAACAGTTTGAAAATGCGCTGAAATTAGTGCACAGCATTGCTGGTCAAGTTGAACGTGCAGAGGCTTCTCGCCATGCGAAAGCGGCTATTCAACAAGCGCGTTCCGCGCAGCAAGTGGTGCAAAACGAAAACCAATGGCGCGCGCAGCATCGTGACTTAGAACGTAGCTTGAATCAGCAAAACCAAGCGCAAGCCTTGGTCGCGGAATACCAAAAAGCACACCAAGTTACGCTTGATGATGAAGTGATGTTTGAGCAAGAGCGTGAACGTCATCATGCCCAACTTGACTCTCTTGAGATTGCGTTGGAAGAGAATCGCGAATTGCGTAGCGAGCAGCGCCGTCAGGAGCAAGATTTACAAAGTGACATCACGCAGCTTCAGGCGATCGCGCCAAAATGGATTGCGGCCAATGATGCACTCGAAAAACTGCGTGAGCAAAGTGGCGCAGAGCTAGCGGATAGCCAATCGGTGATGTCACAAATGCAGCAAGTTCTTGAGCAAGAGAAACAGCTTTCTCAAGCCAAAGACAAGCTGGCAGAGCGTCGCAGCCAACTGGAAAGTGAAATTGAACGTCTGGCCTCTCCTGGTGGTTCTAATGACCCACGTTTGAAAGGTTTAGCGGATACGCTAGGCGGTGTCTTGCTTTCTGAGATCTATGACGACATCACCATTGACGATGCGCCTTACTTCAGTGCGATGTACGGCCCTGCACGTCATGCGATTGTGGTGTCCGATTTGTCGGGCATCGAAGAAAAACTGGTGGAACTCGACGACTGTCCTGAGGATCTTTACATCATTGAAGGCGATGTGGATGCCTTTGATGACAGCTCAATCAAAGCGGAAGAGCTAGAGGGCGCAGTGTGCGTGCGTTTGAACGATCGTCAAATGCGTTACTCTCGTTTCCCTGTGATCCCGCTGTTTGGTCGTGCAGCACGTGAACAACGTTTAGAGCTGCTGCGTAGCGAGCGCGAAGAAGTCGTTGAAAAGCACGCGAAAGCGGCATTTGACGCGCAGAAAATGCAGCGTCTATTCCAAGCGTTTAACCAGTTTGTGGCTGAGCACATCCAAGTGGCCTTTGCTGCGGATCCCGAGCAAGCACTTGTGATTGCGCGCGATAAGCGTAACCAACTGACGCGCACTTTGGCTGAGTTGGAAGCGAAAGAGCTGCAGATGCGCAGCCAAATCCAAAACAGTAAGCAAGCGCTTACCATGCTGGATAAATTGGCACCGATGATGGCGGTGATCAGCGATGACACCATCGGAGAGCGCTTCGCGGAACTGGAAGAGAAAATTGCTCAGTTGGCCGATGCGAAGCAGTTCTTAGGCGCACACGCCAAAGCGGTTGAGCAGTTAGAAAGCCAATTAGCGGTACTTGACGCTGATCCTGAGCAGTTCGATGCACTGGAAGCGCAATATCAAAGCGCAGATAGCCAATTGCAAGCGTTGAAGAAGCAAATTTTCGCCTTGTCGGATTTGGTTGAACGTCGCCACTATTTTGCTTACGCCGATTCGGTTGATCTGCTTAGCAAGAGCAGCGAGCTGAGTGAACAGCTAAAAGCGAAATTGGTGGAAGCGGAACGTGCACGTAGCCGTTACCGTGATGAGCTCAAGCAGCAGCAAGAGCAGATGAACCAATACAACCAAGTGTTGGCCTCTCTAAAGAGTTCATATCAAGCGAAGTTGGAAACGGTTCAAGAATTTAAGCAAGAGCTGGCAGAGTTTGGTGTCAGTGCCGATGAAGGGGCGTTGGAGCGCGCGATTCGTCGTCGTGATGAACTTCACGAGCGTTTGCACACCTCACGCAGCCGTAAGAGCGAGTACGAACGTACCCTTACTTCAACAGAGCTGGGCATGAAAGAACTCGCCAAGCGCTTGAAGAAGGTGCAAAAAGAGTACGTAGAACTGCGTACGTTTGTCGTTGCTGCGAAAGCAGGCTGGTGCTCAGTACTGCGTTTAGCACGTGAAAACGACGTTGAGCGCCGCCTACACAAGCGTGAGCTGGCTTACTTGTCGGCGGGTGAACTGCGTTCCATGTCGGATAAATCACTGGGTGCACTGCGTCTTGCGGTTGCCAACAATGATGATCTGCGTGATGCACTGCGACTCTCTGAAGATAATGCGCGTCCTGAACGCAAAGTATTGTTCTACATTGCGGTTTACCAGCACTTACGTGAGCGTATTCGCCAAGACATCATCCATACCGATGATCCGGTCGAAGCGATTGAAGAGATGGAAGTGGAACTGGCTCGTCTGACTGAAGAGTTGACCATGCGTGAAAACCGCTTGGCCATCAGTTCTGAGTCGGTGGCGAGCATCATTAAGAAAACCATCCAACGTGAACAGAACCGTATTCGCATGTTGAACCAAGGTTTGTCCAATATCTCGTTTGGCCAGGTGAAGGGAGTTCGACTCAATGTGAAAGTGCGCGAAAGCCATGAAGTGTTACTGAATGGTCTCGCCACGCAGCAAGAACAGCATAAAGATCTGTTTGAAACGGCACGTTACACCTTCTCTGAAGCGATGGCGAAACTGTTCCAGCGTGTTAACCCGCACATTGATATGGGGCAACGTTCACCACAAGTCTTGGGTGAAGAACTGCTGGATTACCGCAACTACCTTGAATTGAGCATTGAAGTAAACCGTGGCTCTGATGGTTGGCTACAAGCGGAATCGGGTGCACTGTCTACTGGTGAAGCGATTGGTACTGGCCAATCTATTCTCTTGATGGTGGTGCAAAGCTGGGAAGAAGAGTCACGTCGTCTGCGTAGTAAAGACATCGTACCGTGTCGTTTGCTGTTCCTTGATGAGGCGGCGCGTCTGGATGCGAAATCGATCTCAACACTGTTTGAGCTTTGTGACCGCCTCGATATGCAACTGCTTATCGCTGCGCCAGAGAACATCAGCCCAGAGAAAGGCACCACTTATAAACTGGTGCGTAAAGTGTTTAAAGATCACGAACACGTGCATGTCGTCGGTTTGCGTGGCTTTGGCCAAGAGCAGAAACCGAAGAGTGAAGCGCAACAGATGATCGAAGAGTTTGAAGCGTAAACTCAATAGCGATAAAACCAAACGCCCGCGATGATCATCGCGGGCGTTTTTTTATTGTTGATGAAGCTCAGGGCGAGTCAGCGCTTGCTGGCGAAATTGCTTCGGTGACGCGCCGCTCCATTTACGAAATGCGTGACGGAAATTGGCGCTATCGGAAAAACCAACACGCTCTGAAATCTCTTCAATGCTCATTTTCGTGGAAGCAAGGTAGTGGCGGGCAAAATGGAAGCGTACATGATCTAAGATTTGTTGGTAGCTACTCTCTTCTGTTTTCAAGCGACGGCGAAGGGTTCTTGAGGACATGCCAAGTTCGGCGGACAAGGTTTCAATAGATGGATAATACCCTGGTCTTTCCACAAACATTTGGGTGATTTTTTCCTTGAGGCTCGCTTTGCCGCTTACTTTCTCCAACATTTCGTCGCACGATTTAAGGCACAGTTGCAGTGTGGCGGTATTGGCCGCGGGAAGAGGCTCTTGCAAACTCCTAGCATCAAACTGCCACTCTAAACGTGGGCTGTTAAACTCGATTTGGCAGTGAAATATTTGCCGATACAGTTCACTGTATTCCGGTTCGGGATAGGGGAAACGGATAATCGTGGAAGGGAAGGGCTTTTGCATCACTTCTTCGCATAAGCTGTGTATTGCAGCAAACCAATATTCACAACAAAACGGCAAAAGAGATTGCAAATCAATCAATTGTTCGGCTCGAAAATAGCCGGTATGGCCTTCGATACCCATGGTCTTTTTGAGCACAGGGCCGGCCAATCGCAGGTACTTAAAACCAATCATCATCGCGTCGAAGAGCGTATTGCTGCTAAATATCGCGTAACCCAGCACGCCAAAATCACTAAATCGGGCTTGCTGACCGACGCGCAGACCTAATCCGCCCTCTTCTGAATGGGCTAAGGCATTGCTAAAAATCGCCAATTTTTGTGCGAGAGTGATGTGCGTGTCCGGAGTATAGAGTTGCGAAACGCTGAGACCACTGCCGAGCAGCAGTGAGTCAATGCTGACTTTTGATTCCAAATAGCGGTTGAGTAGCTGCAGATCTAAAATGCCACAAGCTTGAGCATCCGGTTCATAAACGGCAACGTATTTCATTGTCCCTCTCCATTTCAACGTCATCCTAGCGCGGACTGAGGTGCGATTTAGTCACCTTAAGATAATTTTGTCCGAATATCACCGTTTTTTGTCTTTTTGTAACCTGTGCGTCATGTTATCAAAATGTTGTAATCATTTAAATTGCACCGTGGGAGAGAAACATGAATGTACTGGCTAGGCAAGATAGGGACGTACATCGCGATCAAGGAGTGATGGCAACCCATGACGCCACAGCAAGCGAACTTGCAACGTGGTTTTCCGAATTACAAACGGCTTATCAAGCAGAGCCTAGCGCGAGCTACTTGGTGAGAAAACATCGATTACTGGCGCTAAAAAAACAACTTTCTCGCTATCAAGACATACTAGCAGAAGCAATGAGTCAAGATTTTGGAGGTCGAAGTCATACCGAGTCCATCATGGCGGATGTGCTTGCGCCAATTCTTGATATCAACCATGTGCTCAAACACTTGAAGGGGTGGATGAAGCCCAGCCGAAGAGCGACAGAGTGGCTGTTTAAAGGCAATCAACTGGAGGTTCGTTATCAGCCGAAAGGCGTGGTAGGCATTATCTGCCCTTGGAACTTCCCGTTGTATCTCTCGATAGGCCCGATGATCACGGCGTTAGCCGCAGGCAATCGCTGTATGATCAAGATGCCACCCAATTGCCCGCAAACCACGCGACAGCTCCGTCGCATGCTTGCCGAGATCTACCCAACAAATCTAGTTCGTATCGTAGAAGGTACGCATCCAGAAGCTATGGACATTTCACATTTGCCTTTTGATCATTTGGTGTTTACTGGGTCCCCCACGAGCGGAAAGATCATCATGGCAAACGCTGCCGCCAATCTCACGCCGGTGACTTTAGAGCTGGGGGGCAAGTCGCCAGTGGTGGTGTTTGATGATTATGAGATAGAAAAAGCAGCGCAGCGAATTGCGCATGGTAAAGGGTTCAACTCTGGGCAAATCTGTATCGCTCCCGATTACGCGTTTGTGCCTGAAGGTAAGCAGGAAGCCTTTATTGATGCGTTGAAATCTGCCCATCAAAGTATGTACGGTGATATCAAGGCCAATCAAGATTACACCGCGCTAGTTGACGACGCGCAGTACCAGCGATTCCATAGCTTGCTTGAGGATGCGCGAAGTAAAGGAGCGACGATTACCCAATGTCTTGAACCTGGAGAAGGGCGAAAAACGCCGCTGTATATTGCGACCAATCTGACGCCAGATATGCGTATCTGCCAAGAAGAGATCTTTGGGCCTCTGTTACCTGTTCACACCTTTCAGGCCATCGAAGAGGTCATCGACTATATCAACCAACGGCCAAGGCCTCTGGCGTGTTACTTGTTCAGCCATCATCCAAAACAACGTGAAACCTTGCTCACTCAAACCCACAGTGGCGGTGTCACCATCAATGGCTGGGGCTGGCATGTGCTCAACCATTCTGTGCCGTTTGGCGGCGTCGGCAATTCCGGCATCGGCAACTACCATGGCGAAGAGGGCTTTCGTGAACTTAGCCACGCACGCACCGTTTTGAAAATGCGTGATTGGTTTCCGATTCAGTTGTTTGCGCCACCCTATGGCAATTGGGTGCAAAAACTGGTGGTACGCGTGTTTGCTGGCAAACCTGATCCCACGCTGAAAGAGTGATTTTTAAAACAGCTTCAACCGTACTGATGGCGTTGAAAACGTCATAAAGCAGAAATACCCAGTCGAGGTAGAGGAGAGAGCATGAAGGAATATGATTTTATTGTTGTCGGTGGCGGCTCTGCCGGTTGTGTGTTGGCGTCTCGATTGACGGAAGATCCTGACGTCACCGTCTGTTTGCTGGAAGCGGGGGCAAAGATAGCAGCCCTCTCATTCATACACCTGTTGGCATGGTGGCGATGATGCCCACCAAAATAAACAATTGGGGGTTTGAAACCATCCCACAAGCAGGTTTGAATGGTAGAAAAGGGTATCAACCGCGGGGCAAAACGTTAGGCGGTTCCAGTTCTATCAATGCCATGATGTACGCCAGAGGGCATCGATACGACTACGACTTATGGGCGAGTTTGGGAAACGTCGGTTGGAGTTATGACGACTGCTTACCCTATTTCAAAAAAGCGGAGAACAACGAGATTCATCGTGATGAATTTCATGGCCAAGGTGGCCCTTTGAATGTCACGAATTTACGCTCACCGAGTGACGTGTTGGAACGTTATTTAGCCGCTTGCGAGTCGATAGGCGTCCCACGCAATCCCGATATCAATGGTGCGCAACAGTTGGGAGCGATGGCCACTCAAGTAACACAAATCAATGGTGAAAGGTGCAGTGCCGCCAAAGCGTATCTTACTCCTCATTTGGACAGGCCAAATTTAACGGTGTTAACTCAAGCGACCACCCATAAAATTCTCTTTGACGGCAAGAGAGCGGTTGGCGTCGAATATGGCCAAAAAGGCCACACGTTTCAGATCCGCTGTAAGCGAGAAGTGATTTTATCTGCTGGCGCGTTTGGCTCTCCACAACTGCTTTTGCTTTCGGGCGTCGGGGCGAAGAAGGATTTACAGCCATATGGTATTCAGCAAGTTCACTCATTACCCGGGGTAGGGGAGAACTTGCAAGACCACATTGACTTAGTTCATACCTATCGTTGCAGTGCCAAGCGCGATACCTTTGGTGTCTCACTTCGTATGGCGTCGGAATTGACCAAAGCGTTGCCACAATGGATCACGCAACGGACGGGTAAAATGAGCAGCAATTTTGCTGAGGGGATCGGCTTCTTATGCTCTGATGACAGCGTAGAGATCCCCGATCTGGAGTTTGTTTTTGTCGTGGCGGTAGTGGACGATCATGCGCGGAAAATTCATGCAAGCCACGGCTTTAGTAGCCATGTGACTTTATTACGACCCAAAAGTGTTGGCCGCGTCAAACTGAACAGCGCCAACCCTTACGATGTTCCCCACATTGACCCGGCGTTTTTTACGCATCCAGAAGATATGGAAATCATGATCAAAGGCTGGAAAAAACAGCAGCAAATGTTAGAGAGCTCGGCGTTTGATGACATTCGAGGGGAGAGCTTTTATCCCGTTGATGCCTCGGATGACAAAGCGATAGAGCAAGACATTCGTAACCGTGCTGATACACAATATCATCCGGTTGGCACGTGCAAAATGGGCGTGGCAAGTGATCCGCTGGCCGTGGTTGATCATCAGCTCAGAGTTCATGGCTTAGCGGGGCTAAGGGTGGTGGATGCCTCCATTATGCCGACCTTGATTGGTGCAAACACCAACGCGCCAACCATCATGATTGCGGAGAAAATCGCCGATGCGATTAAAGCGCACTATGCGGGTTTGGTTTGCGAGGAGAAGGAAACAATGCCAGCGGTTTAACTGTTATTAAGAGTGCTATTGTCGACGTTTTAGGATAAAAATACGCCACTGCGCTCAAATGGCCAACAAGAAAACGCCCGCAATCATCGCGGGCGTTTATCGTATAAGTGACGCAAGAATTGATCTAGCTTGCGCTGCTATCAAAATCTTGTTTTGCGCCAAATTGACGCATTGAATACGCGACGCGCTCTTCTGCTGAGGGATAGACCAGTGGTGCGCCCAAGTTCTCAATATGGTGTAAGCGTGGTAAAAGCCCGGCACCGTTGGCAATTTGAATCGCTAGACCAGGGCGAGCGTTGAGTTCCAATACCATTGGTCCTTCTTCTTTATCCAACACCATATCGGTACCGAGATAACCCAGTCCGGTCATTTCCCACGCACTGGCTGCCAAGGTCAACAAACGTTGCCAATGAGGCACTTGTAAAGTAGCAAGATCTTTTCCTGTGTCTGGATGGTGAGTGACAGGTTGGTTGAACTGCACGGCACGAATCGCTTTCCCCGTCGCAATATCAATACCTACCCCAACCGCACCTTGGTGCAAGTTGGCTTTTCCATCCGACGCGGCCGTTGAGCAACGCATCATCGCCATCACAGGGTAGCCTTTGAATACGATGATCCGCACATCGGGCACCCCTTCGAAGCTGAATCCGTCAAAGCAGTTATCAAACTTAATTAAGTTCTCAACCACGGCGACATCGTTCTTACCACCAAGAGAGAATAACCCCGCTAGAGCATTAGAAATATGGCGTTCGATCTCTTCTTTGTTGATGGTGGAACCCGAAGGTTTGGTGTAAACGCCCTCTTTGTGCGAGGTCACCACAAGAATGCCTTTACCGCCACTACCACGAGCGGGTTTGATCACAAACCCGGGCCAATCTTTGACCATTTCGTGAATGCGTTTCACATCGGCCTGATTGCTGATCACACCAATCAACTGCGGCACTGTACAGCCCGCACGTTGCGCGATGATCTTGGTTTTGAGCTTGTCATCCACCAAAGGGTATTTGGAACGGTCGTTGTAGCGACCAATATAAGCGTGGTTACGCTTATTCATCCCCATGATCCCTTTGCGTCGCAGCTTCATCGGTGATGTGTACTTAGACAAAAAGGAGAACATAGATTAATCCTCCACCAATGGCTTAAAGCGGCGCAGTTCTGTAATGCGGTATCCAGTGTAAGTACCCAATAGCAGAATTGCCGCCAGTACCACAAGCTGAAGACCAATGAAGTTAAAGGTTAGGTGCTGGATGTATGGGTTAGTCATGCCAAGGTAAACCAATACTGCGGTAAATAATGAACCACCGCCTTGCAGTACCACCTCTTTCGCGCCTTCTTCTTCCCACAAGATGGACATACGTTCGATGGTCCATGACAAGATGATCATTGGGAAGAAGGTGATAGAAAGGCCTTCGGTTAGACCAATCTTGAATGCCACGACGGTGAACACGGAAATAATCAGAATAACGGTAATAATGACCGCAGATATCCGCGCAACCAACAGCAAGTTCAGCTTGGAGAGGTAGCTACGAATGATCAAACCCGTACCCACAATCAATAAGAAACCGACAATCCCCGTAACCAGTTGCGTCTGTACAAACGCCACGGCAATCAGTACGGGCATAAAGGTGCCGGATGTTTTCAAACCAATGATGACGCGCAAGAACACCACAATGAGTGCGCCAATCGGCACCAACATGATGGTCTTAAACATCGCTTGTTCTTCGAGAGGTAAGCTGTGAATCGAGAGGTTCAGTAGGCCATCGGCTTCCACTTTGTTGTTGGTTGCCGCTTGCGGTGAAATGTCTTGCGCAATCATGGAGAAATGCACTTGGCTATTTTGACCACCGACCAAATCCAGTAGCGATACGTTAGAATCATCCCATACCAGCAAGTTGCCTTGGTCAGCGTGTTGCTCAGAGTTTGGCGAGAATAGAACCCAAGATTGCCCATCCCACACTTGAATCATTGATTCAATAGTTTGGCGACGACGACCATCTTCCAAAGCGATGACTCCGACCATTTTGCTTTGAACATCGGCAGTCGAAAGCAGTTTGTAGATGGTGGTGGCACGGTCAGCGTTGTTAAGCAGTAGCGCTGCGTTTTGGCTGTCGGGATCGTTGAGTGTCTTGATCAACTCGCGCGTGAACGTGATGTTATCAGATGAGCGAGCCATCGCGCGCTCAATTAAGGCTTTCGCGGCTGTTTGTTCCGGATTAGAGTAGGTCGGTTTGTTGATCGGCTCAGTGGGCGGTTGTACGGTCACTTTTGCCTGTGGGTCCACTAGAAACTGTGTTTTGTAGTAAATCGTTTGTGGGCCACTCGCCTGACGGATCGACCACTCGGCGCGACGACCCGATGCGGTATTAACGTAAGAGACGCCATAGCCTGGAGACGATGCTGTCTCATTGATCAAGGTGAAGCCATTTTGAGTATGAGGTGCTGCAAGTGAGGCTTTCACCTCTTGACCGCTGGCGTTAAATTCAATGCGCGCTTCAATATCCCAGATCTGGCGGCTTTCGCCGGGTGTCCATGGCACGCCATAGGTTTGATGGCGAAACACGCTGAGTGTTATCCCTGCGACAATCAGCAGGATGATAGAAAGATAAAAGGGAACTCGGGAAGTCATAGCCTACCTATTTTTTCTTTTGTCCGGTTTGAATGTAACTGCGACTAACGTCAACAAGAGCAATATCGCGAATAAACTCACGACCTAAAAGAACGGGATGGCTCATTTGTGAGCGGTCTGCCAATGTAAATTGCGCCTTTTCTTTGATTTCGCCCACTTTGACCCACAGCTCGACGACTGCGCGGCGTTCGGTATCGTCGTTGGTCGACTGACGAATCTTCACATAACGAATCACGGGTGCTTCAATCCAGTTTTGGTCAGTGCCAGGTTGTTCTGGATCTGAGAGGTGGAAGCGAACCCAATCTTTACCATTGCGCTCGAACATTTCGATGTCAACGGCATTCAGTGATGATGTGGTTGCCCCGGTATCAACACGTGCATCAAAAGACTGATTGATCGACTCAATGGTCACTTTTTCAATCGCACCCAAGATGATTTGATTTTTGGCTGGTGCTGGTGGCGCGGCAATGACTTTAGGTTCAGGTTTTTTCTCTTCAGACGACGCCAAACTTTGCTGTTGAGTCAACTGAAGATGTTCAACTTGTTTTTGTAACTCGGTAATTTGAGTCTCAAGGCTCTCGATGTAATCGACTTGGTTTGAGGATTGCAGAGTGAGATTCTCTATCTTATTCGTAATACGAGTCTCAGAGTCTTGGAGGGCGGTCAGGGTTTTCTGATGATATTGCTCACCATTGGTTAAAGTACAGCCAGATAACAAAACGAGAGCGAGTACTGGCGTCAATCTTATAAACATTGAATGCCTTAAAAAGTGAATTAGGGGAATAAGTTATTGTAAAGAGGAGTGTAGCGTATAAAAAAGGATGCGTGAAGCATCCTCTTGTTAGGGTTTAGTGATACTCAAATTATTGAGTCAAAACCGTGTCAATTATGGCTTTTTCGCCACCAAAATTGCGCGGCGAGGTGCTGGATAACCTTCCACCGTTTTGCTCGGGTCATTCTGATCGAGATAATCAGGCAGTGAATTGTGAGTCATCCAATTGGTGGTGCGTTGCTCGTCGACAGAGGTGACGTTTTCGTCCACGATGCGCACGTCTTCAAAGCCAACCAATTCTAACCACACTTTTAAAGCGCGAGCTGAAGGGAAGAAATACACATTGCGCATTTGAGCGTAGCGTTCCTTGGGAACCAAAACTGCCGTTTCATCCCCTTCAATCACCAAGGTTTCCAGAATCAATTCACCGCCGGAGACAAGCTGATCTTTCAGTTGAATTAAGTGATCAAGCGGAGAGCGACGGTGGTACAACACCCCCATGCTGAAAACAGTATCGAACGCTTCAAGCTTTGGTAGCTGTTCAATGCCCAATGGCAGCAGGTGTGCACGTTGATCGCCACCCATTAACTTACGGATCGCTTCAAACTGAATTAAAAACAGGTGTGATGGATCAATACCCACGCACAGACGTGCGCCTTCACCTAACATGCGCCACATGTGATAACCGTTACCACAACCGACATCCAGCACGCTGCGATTTTTCAATGGTGAAATATGAGGCAGAACACGGTCCCATTTCCAGTCACTGCGCCATTCGGTGTCAATATGAATGCCGTGAACGGTATAAGGGCCTTTGCGCCAAGGGTGGAAAGTACGCAGCAAGCTTTCAAGCTTCTTCAACTCGCCTTGATGGAACGGGGTGTCATTGCTAATGGTGACAGAGTGCTTAATGTCTATCTGATCGGGTGCGCCTTCTGGGATCTTATTGAGTGCTTTTAACCAGCGAGGGAAATCACCATGCTCAGCATTTTGCCAATCTGTTAGCTGTTGAGGTAGAACGTTGAGCCATGGCTGAAGACGAGTGTCTTGAGCGATTAACTGGTAAAAATTAGCAAAATTAAACATCGTTTTTCACTGAGTAATAAATTAAAAATTGACACTAAATGCGAAACGTTAAGACTTTCTCGCTTCTCGCTTCTCGCTTCTCGCTTCTCGCTTCTCGCTTCTCGCTTCTCGCTTCTCGCTTCTCGCTTCTCGCTTCTCGCTTCTCGCTTCTCGCTACTTAATCGCAAACATCGATCCAAAGTTAAAGCATTGGAACCAAACATCGTAGCTGCTGAATCCAATTTGTGCGAAGCGCTCTTTGTGTTGTTTCTTCGAATCTGGACGCATCACGTTTTCAATGGCACTGCGTTTTTGGCTGATTTCTAGCTCACTGTACCCATTTGCTCGTTTGAAGTCATGGTGAAGGTCAATCAACAGTTCATTAGAAACTTGATCTTCAAAAACGTACTTTTCGGAAAGGATCAAAATGCCGCCAGGACGCAAACCGGCGTAGATTTTTTCCAGCAATACGTAACGATCTTCTGGTGATAAGAACTGCAAAGTAAAGTTCAGAACCACCACGGAAGCATTTTCGATATCTATGTGGCGAATATCGGCTTCAATCACGTTCACGGGGGTATCACTGCGATAAGCATTGACGTGAAGCTTGCAGCGCTCAACCATCGCTTTAGAATTATCGACCGCAATGATCTGACAGCCTTCTTGTTTGATGTGGCGACGCATTGAGAGTGTGGCTGCGCCCAGTGAGCAACCCAAGTCATACACGTTACTGTGAGGTTTGACAAAACGTTCGGCCAACATACCAATAGCAGAAATGATGTTGCTGTAACCCGGAACCGAACGTTGAATCATGTCTGGAAAGACTTCCGCCACGCGTTCATCGAAGGTGAAATCCCCAATTTTATCGATTGGAGCCGAAAAAATAGTATCTGGATTGCTTTTTGGGTTCATAACCATTCTCTGCTAACAAACTGCCTGTTTTCACATAGGCGGTAAAAAGGCGCGTATTTTAGGGGAATTTCCTCAAGCTGTCATGCATTGCAAGACAAGGCTTAGAACATCTGTATTTGGCTATTGCCACTATTGGCAGGAAAATCAGACAGATTGGGTAGTTTCACTTGTTGCTGTAATTGTTGGTAAAGTCGTTTGGCTAACTGGGGGCCTTCTACGTTATCTGGTGTGTGGATCATTAAATAAGGTTGCTTACCCTCGGTAATCCAAAGGGGTAATTTGCTCAGCCAAGGGGCAAAGAAGGGCAGGTTGCTCTCTAAATCGGGATGACCAATAAAGCGAATCATTGGATGCTCTCCCGTCGCGATGGCGTGAACGGGCACCTTTGGTTTTTTCTGGTGCGCATCGATAACGGCCTCCGTTGTTGCTGGGGCTGCGAAAACCGGACGGCTATCCATGATGATGCGATCAATCTTTGTTTCCATTAACCATTGATTCAAGCGTTTCTCATCCTCTCCTTTCGCAAAAAAAGCCAAATGACGCACTTCGATTCCCAGCGGAAACCCTTCGGGAAAGTAAGAGCAGAAACGTTGTAGCAGCGGTAAATGCTCTGGTGAGAAAGCCGCAGGAAGTTGGATTGTCCATTGGCCAATACGCGGGTGCAGCGGTTCCATGACACTCAAAAACTCGCGTAACAAACCCTGAGAGCCTTTAAGCATCTGCTGGTGGGTAATCTGCTTTGGCAACTTAAAGGTGAAACGAAAATCGTCATGCGTCGCCGCGCGCCAGTTGAGTACGGTTGGTGTATTTGGCGTTGCGTAGAAGGTCGTATTGCCTTCGACAGTGTGAAAGACCTGTGCGTACTTTTCCAGTCGCTCTGCGGGTTTGGTCCCCGAGCCATAAAAGTCTTGTTGCCACTGATTGTGTGACCACATGGTCAGACCCAATCGAAGAGGAAGCGTGTTCATGGTTTCTCGCTGCATTTATTCCTAGCCTCACTGTACGAGAGTTTTGCCGAAATCGGTAGTTTCGCGTTATAATCCCGACCAATTTTTCACATTTGATGTGCTTTTGAGCAGTTGCTGTATCAAAAAGCATCAATGCATGATAAAACGCAATAAATTGTATTCTGACTAGTCGATTTTCACCGACATTCAGCGTATAAATGGACCTTTGCTCTGTTGAGAAAATGACCGACAGAGAGTAGTTAACAATTTTAGAGAGATTGGGAATTTCATTATGCGTACCCATTACTGTGGTCACCTGAACAAGTCCCTTGCAGGACAAACTGTAGAACTTTGCGGCTGGGTTAACCGTCGTCGTGATTTAGGCGGTCTTATTTTTATTGATATGCGAGATCGTGAAGGTATCGTTCAGGTAGTTGTTGATCCAGATATGGCTGATGCGTATGCAGTGGCAAGCCAACTGCGTAATGAGTTCTGTATCAAGCTAACGGGTGAAGTTCGCACTCGTCCTGAAAGCCAAGTGAATAAAGAAATGGCAACGGGTGAAGTAGAGATCTTGGCTAAAGGTCTTGAAATCATCAACCGTTCTGACGTGCTGCCTCTCGACTTCAACCAGAAGAACTCGGAAGAGCAACGTCTGAAGTATCGCTACCTAGACCTACGTCGTCCAGAAATGAGCGACCGCATCAAGCTACGTGCAAAAGCGTCTAGCTTTGTTCGTCGTTTCCTAGATGACAACGGCTTCCTAGACATCGAAACGCCAGTACTAACCAAAGCGACACCAGAAGGCGCGCGTGACTACCTAGTACCAAGCCGTGTTCACAAAGGCAGCTTCTACGCACTTCCTCAATCTCCACAGTTGTTCAAACAGCTGCTTATGATGTCTGGCTTTGACCGTTACTACCAAATCGTTAAGTGTTTCCGTGACGAAGACTTACGTGCTGACCGTCAGCCAGAATTCACCCAGATCGATATTGAAACGTCATTCATGACGTCTGATCAAGTACGTGCAGTGACGGAAAAAATGGTTCGCGAAATGTGGCTAGAGCTACTGAACGTTGACCTAGGTGAGTTCCCTGTTATGCCGTTTAGCGAAGCGATTCGTCGTTTCGGCTCGGACAAGCCAGATCTGCGTAACCCACTAGAGCTAGTAGACGTTGCTGACCTAGTAAAAGACGTGGATTTCAAAGTGTTCTCTGGCCCTGCTAACGATGAGAAAGGTCGTGTGGCAGTTATCCGTGTTCCTGGTGGTGCAGAGCTTACTCGTAAGCAAATCGATGAGTACACTGGCTTTGTGAACATCTACGGCGCGAAAGGTCTAGCATGGATGAAGGTTAACGACCGTGCAGCTGGCATGGAGGGTATCCAATCTCCAGTCGCTAAATTCCTAAGCGAAGATGTGATCAACGGTATTCTAGAGCGCACTCAAGCAGAATCGGGTGACATCATCCTATTTGGCGCAGACAAAGCTAACATCGTTGCTGAAGCACTAGGTGCACTTCGTCTTAAACTTGGCAAAGACCTGGGTCTAACCAAAGAAGGCACTTGGGCTCCACTATGGGTTGTTGACTTCCCAATGTTTGAAGAAGACGACGAAGGCAACCTACACGCGATGCACCACCCATTCACATCGCCTCTAGGTCTGACTGCTGAAGAGCTCAAAGCAAACCCAGCGCCAGCGATTTCAAATGCGTACGACATGGTTCTCAACGGCTACGAAGTGGGCGGTGGTTCTGTACGTATTCACAACGCAGAAATGCAGGCAGCGGTATTCGATATTCTTGGTATCGATGCTGACGAGCAAAAACTGAAATTTGGCTTCCTATTGGACGCACTGAAATTCGGTACGCCTCCACACGCAGGTCTTGCATTCGGTCTAGACCGTCTTGTCATGCTGCTATGTGGTACTGAGAACATTCGTGACGTTATCGCGTTTCCGAAAACAACAGCAGCCGCGTGTCTGATGACGGATGCGCCAAGTGTGGCTAACCCAGCAGCACTTGAAGAGCTTGCGATTGCCGTGACGGTTGCAAAAGAAAAAAGCGCAGAATAAGCAATAAGCGTTAAAAAACTCCCGCAAACGCGGGAGTTTTTGTTTAAGGAACAGATAGGAAGTGTCATGTCGATTATTCTAGGAATTGACCCAGGCTCTCGCGTTACTGGCTATGGTGTGATTCGCCAAAATGGCCGACACCTGCAATATCTTGGCAGTGGTTGTATTCGTACATCAGAAAAAGATTTACCTGGTCGTTTAAAGCAAATTTATGCGGGTGTAACGGAGATTATTACTCAGTTTCAGCCGGATGCGTTTGCCATCGAACAGGTCTTCATGGCGAAAAATGCCGACTCAGCACTCAAACTTGGCCAAGCGCGTGGTGCGGCAATCGTTTCTGCCGTGAATCACGATTTGCCAGTTTACGAATACGCCGCTCGTTTGATTAAGCAAGCCGTGGTAGGCACGGGTGGGGCTGATAAAGCACAGGTGCAACACATGGTGCAACATATGCTCAAGTTACCCGCTAAACCCCAGGCGGACGCGGCCGATGCGTTAGGTGTTGCCATTTGTCACGCCAATACCAATAAAACCCTCATTGCCTTAGCCGGGCAGGCGACCAGTGCTAAACGAGGCCGTTATCGCTAATTGGCTTAAAAATGAGACATCTCAAGCAGAATAAATAATCTAATTTGTTATTTAATTGTTAAGAAATTAGTCTGGTCGGAGGTCTAGTTATATTTCAGTCAAGGAAGATTGAAGATGAATCCCGCCCATCTCTGGCACCGCTTTTGTGTGCCTTCACAAGCCCAATGGACGAGCGCTCAGCAAAGACAAGCGGCGATTCTGTCGCTGTTTACCTTTATCGCGTTCCTCGTTGGCCTATACAGTTTGTTCAAATGGTCGCGTCACGGCCATGAAAGTCTGATCACTACCTCAATCGCTCTGATTCTGTGCGAACTCGCCGCCGCGGCAGTGTTACGATGGAGTCGAAAACCGATATTGGCCCTTAACATTGGTTTTGTTGGAATGGTGACACATGCGCTCAACATCATTTATCAAAGTGGCGGCGTGGTGGAGTCTACCCAAACGTATTGGATCCCGCTGTTGATCGTGGCATTTTTTCTTTCCGCGACTCGCATCATGGCGCTGATATGGAGTGGTTCAGTGATCATGATTGCCGCACTGATGACTTACTTTCATCTTTCTGGAGTGGCTTTCCCTCAGCTCGAGCTCGCATCGTCAGCACTTCGCGTGGAAATATGGTCAGGCACCGTATTGCCCTTGGTGGTGATCTGCATTGCTCAAGCCTACACGGCAGGACAGCGTGATAAAGCTATCTCAGGTGCGGAACGGGCAACCGCACAAAGTGAAGAAGCGGCGTTGAATGCCAAACAAGGGGCTGCAAATCTTACTCAGGTACTGCAACAGGCGACGGTAAGTTCGACCGAACTCAATCAGGTTTCTTTAGCGTTGGATTCACAATCGCAAACCCTAGATGCTCAAGTCAGTCAGCTTAATTTGAACTGTCAAAGTCAAGCGAGCGCGGCGGAAGAAATAAGTCAGCAGATCCACCATATTGCGGAAGGGTTGAATGAGTCTGGCCGATTTGTCAGTGAACTTCAGCAACGCAGTGAAACAGTCCATCAGCAAGCGGCGGAAAGTTCAAGGTTGCTTGTTGACTCCACTCAAGCTATTACACAAATACTCACCAGTCATGAGCAGATCATGCGAGTGGCAGATTTGATTACCTCCGTTGCAGAACAAACCAACTTATTGGCATTGAACGCAGCGATTGAAGCGGCCAGAGCAGGAGAGCAAGGCCGAGGTTTTGCGGTGGTCGCAGAGCAGGTACGCGAGCTTTCGTCAAAGAGTAGCTACTCCGCGTTGGAAATTCGCCAGTTATTGGACAGAAGTGAACAAGAAGTTCGTCACGGACAGCAAGTGGTGCACCTGAGTGCCGAGCGAATGGAGAACATCATCGCACAAATCAATACAATTCATGTCGATGTGCAAGCATTGGCTGATATCGTAGGGCAACAAAACCAAGCCGTCAAAGAGTTGGATGACGCCAGTAGCGAAGTGGCATTGAATGTGGCCAATACTAAGTGCGTTGCCGATGTGGTGGCAGACAATGGTAGTGAGTTACGACAGCACGTGAATAAAGTCCGGTTGCTCAGTAACCAACTCGATCAAGTGATCTCAAAAAACGCCACTCATTAAGATAAAGAACTGGATGTCTATCCAGTTCTTTATTATCCTGTCGCAAATTCATTTCTAAAGAGTATTGAACGTGATCGGACGTCTTCGCGGCATTCTGCTGGAAAAACAACCCCCTGAATTGTTGATTGAAGTTAATGGCATTGGCTATGAAGTTCAGATGCCAATGAGTTGTTTCTACGAGCTTCCTAACATTGGGGAAGAAGCCATTATCTATACTCATTTTGTGGTGCGTGAAGATGCTCAGTTACTTTATGGATTCAATACCGTGAAAGAACGAGCGCTGTTTAGAGAGGTCATCAAAGCCAATGGGGTTGGACCAAAACTGGGTTTGGCCATTTTATCAGGCATGACGGCAAGCCAGTTTGTGGCGTCGGTAGAAAGAGAAGACATTTCCACGCTGGTGAAATTACCGGGCGTTGGCAAGAAGACCGCAGAACGTCTTGTGGTTGAGATGAAAGATCGTTTGAAAGGTTGGAGCGCTGGCGATCTGTTCACGCCGTTTACCGATGCGGCGCCAGTCGATTCAGGCAGCACAAGCAGTAACAGTGCAGAAGAAGAAGCGGTCAGTGCACTCTTGGCGTTGGGATATAAGCCTGTTCAGGCATCAAAAGTAGTATCGCAGATTGCTAAACCGGATATGACCAGCGAACAGTTGATCCGTGAAGCGCTCAAGTCCATGGTCTAATCGCGCAAAATAGGTATTGATATGATTGAAGCAGATCGCTTAATTGCTCCGGACAATCCCGCTTTTCGTGATGAAGATGTGATTGACCGCGCGATACGACCAAAGAAACTCGCCGATTACCAAGGCCAAGATCACGTACGTGATCAAATGGAAATTTTTATTAAAGCCGCGCAATTGCGTAACGAAGCGCTCGACCATTTATTGATTTTTGGCCCTCCAGGTTTGGGTAAAACCACCTTAGCGAACATTGTTGCAAACGAGATGGGCGTAAATATTCGCACCACGTCAGGGCCGGTGTTAGAAAAAGCGGGAGATTTAGCGGCCTTGCTGACCAATCTTGAAGAAAACGACGTGCTCTTCATTGATGAAATACACCGACTCAGCCCGATGGTGGAAGAAGTGTTGTATCCAGCCATGGAAGATTACCAATTGGATATTATGATTGGTGAAGGCCCTGCTGCACGTTCAATCAAAATCGATTTGCCGCCCTTTACGCTAATTGGTGCAACCACTCGTGCCGGCTCACTGACTTCCCCTTTGCGTGATCGTTTTGGTATTACCCAGCGTTTGGAGTATTACAAAATTCCTGATCTGCAGAATATTGTGCAACGCAGTGCTGACTGCTTGGGGCTTTCCATGGAAGCGGAAGGGGCATTAGAGGTGGCGCGTCGTGCGCGTGGTACACCGCGTATTGCCAATCGCTTGTTGCGCCGCGTACGCGATTTTGCTGAAGTAAAAGGCAATGGTCACATCTGTGCAGACACCGCAGACAAAGCGCTCAACATGCTAGATGTGGACTCGAAAGGCTTTGATTACATGGACCGCAAGTTGCTGTTGGCCATCATGGAGAAATTTGGTGGTGGTCCGGTAGGCTTGGATAACATGGCAGCCGCGATCGGTGAAGAGAAAGACACGATTGAAGATGTGTTAGAGCCCTATTTGATTCAGCAGGGTTATTTACAACGCACGCCTCGAGGGCGAATCGCAACCGATCGGGCGTATCTTCATTTCGGAATTGAAAAGTAAGTTTGCAAGGCTAGGCATTAAATTTCCTAGCCTTTTCTTTAATGTGAGCAAAATCACAATAAAGAAAATCCAACTACCTCTAAATAGGTAATGCAAAATCGCGCATTGTAAACATCTCGTAGCCATAATGAGGCGTGCATTTCCTTCTGATTACCTGGCGTTAACAAACTGTCTTGCATTTGCTTGATTTAGATCAAGTTGATTGTTTTTTAGACAGAAATGCCGCATGTTTCTTGATTCAAATCAAAGCGCTTTGCGTTTATAAAACTTTTGAAACCCTCAGTTTTTAGCAGTAGTATTAGCCGCAGCTATATTAGCTGATGCTTAACAATTAACTAACCAATGCGGTACATTTTTGCAACAATATGTTGGTTTAATTCAACATTATTCAAGAAAGTTCAACTCTTGATGATGATTTGTAAAATGTAGAGAGTGTCATTCAGCCGACACATAGGAGTTACCATGATTGACGTAGTTGATCTGTCGCGGTTGCAGTTTGCACTGACAGCGATGTATCACTTCCTATTCGTACCTTTGACTCTAGGCATGGCTTTCCTTTTAGCCATCATGGAATCGCTGTACGTAATGACCGATAAGCAAATCTACAAGGACATGACTAAGTTCTGGGGTAAGCTTTTTGGTATTAACTTTGCCCTAGGTGTGGCCACAGGCCTTACCATGGAATTCCAGTTTGGTACGAACTGGTCTTACTATTCCCATTATGTCGGTGACATTTTCGGTGCCCCTCTTGCTATTGAGGCACTCGTCGCATTCTTCTTAGAGTCCACCTTCGTCGGTCTATTCTTCTTCGGATGGGAGAGATTATCTAAACGTCAACACTTGGCCGTTACATGGTTAGTGGCATTAGGTTCTAACTTCTCTGCGTTGTGGATTCTTGTCGCGAATGGCTGGATGCAAAACCCAGTGGGCGCTGAGTTCAACTTCGAAACCATGCGTATGGAGATGGTGAGCTTTGCCGAAGTGGTACTTAACCCTGTTGCTCAGGTGAAATTTGTTCACACAGTTGCGTCTGGTTATACAACGGGTGCCATGTTTATCCTTGGCATCAGCTCATACTATCTATTGAAAGGCCGTGACGTCGCATTTGCGCGTCGTTCGTTTGCTATTGCGGCTTCGTTCGGTATGGCATCGATCTTATCCGTTATCGTTCTTGGTGATGAATCAGGTTACGAGCTTGGCGAAGTACAAAAAGTAAAACTTGCGGCGGTAGAAGCGGAGTGGCACACAGAACCTGCTCCAGCAGCGTTTACTCTGTTTGGTTTACCGAATCAGGAAACCATGCACACCGACTACGCGATCAAGATCCCTTACGTTATGGGTATCATTGCGACGCGCTCTTTTGACGAGCAAGTAACGGGCCTTCGTGACCTACGTGATCAGCACGTTGATCGTATCCGTAACGGTATGTATGCCTACGAGTTGCTAGAAAAACTTCGTGCTGGCGATCGCTCTGAAGCGAACAAAGCGGCATTTGATGAAGTGAAAGGTGACCTTGGTTACGGCTTGCTACTTAAGCGTTATACCGACAAGGTGACCGATGCAACGGAAGAGCAAATTCAAGCCGCCGCGGATGACTCCATTCCAACCGTATGGCCACTATTTATGTCGTTCCGCATCATGGTTGGCTGTGGCTTCATCATGCTGTTTGTCTTTGGTGCAGCATTCGTTCAAACGTGCCGTCAAAAGATCGAGCAAAAACCTTGGATTCTGAAAGCGGCGCTATTTAGCATCCCACTTCCTTGGATTGCGATCGAAGCAGGTTGGTTCGTCGCTGAGTACGGTCGTCAACCTTGGGCGGTGGGTGAAATTCTCCCAACCCACGTTGCCGCTTCGGCACTGACGATTGGCGAGCTATGGACCTCTCTATTCGCTATTTTGGCACTGTACACCGTGTTCCTGATTGCAGAGGTGTACCTCATGTTGAAGTTCGCTCGCAAAGGACCAAGTAGCCTTAAAACAGGTCGTTACCACTTCGAACAAAATGGCGAGTCTATTGAAGACAAAGTTAATCGCCAAGTAGAAGCGTAAGGCAAGGAGACAGAAAATGTTTGATTATGAAATCTTACGACTGATTTGGTGGGTTCTGATCGGTGTTCTACTGGTTGGTTTCGCCGTCACCGATGGTTTCGATATGGGGGTGGGTGCGCTCGTTCCTGTTATCGGTAAAAACGACACTGAGCGTCGTATAATGATTAACACCATCGCACCGCACTGGGATGGTAACCAAGTTTGGCTAATCACCGCTGGTGGTGCACTGTTTGCCGCTTGGCCTCTGGTTTATGCAACGTCGTTCTCTGGCTTCTATCTAGCGATGTATGTCACGTTAGCGGCACTTTGGCTACGTCCACTTGGCTTAGACTACCGTTCTAAAATCGAAAACCCAAAATGGCGTAATGCATGGGATGGCGCGATCTGTTTTAGTGGCGCGGTACCGCCAGTGATATTCGGTGTTGCTTTTGGTAACTTACTGCAAGGCGTACCATTTGAGTTGAACAACCTGCTAATGTCAGAGTACAAAGGTTCATTCTTTGCACTATTGAATCCATTTGCATTACTTTGTGGCGTTCTCAGCTTAATGTTGTTTGTTCTCCAAGGTGCAACTTGGCTACAAATGAAGACAACAGAAGCGCTGCATACCCGCGCACGTAACGTTGCTCAAATTGCGGGCCTTGTGGTTGTGGCATTGTTCGTGATTGGTGGTTTCTGGGTTCAATCGATCGAAGGCTACGTGATTACGAGCACCATCGATACATTTGCAGATTCCAACCCGCTGAATAAAGAGGTTGTCCAACAAGCGGGCGCTTGGATGGCGAACTTTGAAACCTATCCAGCCATGTGGGCTGCGCCAGTATTGGGCGTGTTCATGCCATTGCTTGCGGTGATTGCCTCTCGTTTTGAGCGTGGTGGTTTCGCTTTCCTATTCTCAAGCTTGGCAAACGCCGGTGTGATTTTGACGGCTGGCTTCGCAATGTTCCCATTCGTGATGCCTTCAAGCCTTGTTCCTGCACACAGCTTGACTATGTGGGATTCAACAGCAAGTGAACTGACCCTTGGTTTGATGACGGCTGTCGCGGCGGTTATGGTACCTGTGATTCTTGGCTACACAACTTGGACTTACTACAAGATGTTTGGTCGTCTAGATAAGAAACACATCGAAGACAACGACGTTTCAGCTTACTAAGGAGTAATTACTATGTGGTATTTCGCATGGATTCTGGGTGTACTATTAGCGTGTGCATTCGGCATTATTAATGCTCTTTGGTTAGAGCACAGTGAAATGATGGATAAAGACAGTGAGTAACTTGGATGCGCGAATCGCTTCGTTGCATGAGCCGCTAGACAAAACAATCTTAAAAGTGATTGCGTTGTTGCTTGGTTTCTTGCACGTGGGATTAGTGATGTGGGACCCAGAAGCATACGCAACTGCGATTGGCGGATTCAATGCGCTAATCGGTCCTGCTCTAATCTGGGCGGTTTGCTCCAGCATGGTTTATGGCGTTGGATTTAAGCCGAAGAAATGGGTGTGGCAACTCTTGTTTAGCCCATACTTCTCGCTGTCTATATTGCTGTTTCTCACCGCTTTATACATTTTGTAACCGAAAAGGTTAATAATTGAGCCAGGCATCTTGCCTGGCTTTTTATTTTCCCCACGCAACTCAAAAAAAGTCTGAACTGCGGTACCAATTTATGCCGCTTACGTTATAGTAATTGCCTTTAAACGCGAATGAATTGGTAGAATTTTGAACGGAATACGTCAGCCTTTTACTTGGCCAGTTACAGTGTATTACGAAGACACCGATGCAGGTGGGGTGGTCTATCACTCCAATTATCTGAAGTTTTTTGAGCGAGCAAGGACCGAATTATTACGCTCAGTCGGTATTTCGCAGAATGTCTTGCTGGAACAAAACATCGGCTTTGTTGTCCGACACATGGATATCGATTTTATTCAGGGTGCTCGCCTTGACCAACACCTCACCATATTGACTAAAATTGGCGAAATTAAACGCGCTTCGCTGCTTTTCTGTCAGGAATTAGTCAATGATGACGGCAAGTTATTGTGTAAAGCAACAGTTAAGGTAGCATGTATCGACAATGTAAAAATGAAGCCAATTGCAATACCCACTTCTATTATTTCGGAGCTGACAAATAGTGACTGCTGATATTTCTATTCTTGACCTGTTTTTACAAGCAAGCCTACTGGTAAAACTGGTAATGTTGACTTTGCTTGGTATGTCAGTTGTGTCATGGGCCATGATCATCAAACGCAGTAAAGTGCTTTCAAAAGCAGCAAAAGATGCAGAAGAGTTTGAAGATAAATTTTGGTCAGGTATTGATCTCTCTCAGTTGTACCAACAAATCAAAGCTCGAAAAGATGAGCTTTCTGGCACCGAAGAAATTTTCTACGCGGGCTTCACCGAATTCGCGCGTTTACGCAAAACCAACCCAACATCGCCGGACTTCGTGATGGAAGGCACTGGTCGCGCCATGCGAGTCGCGGTGTCTCGTGAAGTTGACGAGCTGGAAACGAGTTTACCATTCCTTGCTACCGTAGGTTCCATTACGCCATATATCGGTCTATTTGGTACTGTGTGGGGTATCATGCATGCTTTCATCGCGCTTGGCGAAGTGAAACAAGCAACATTATCAATGGTGGCTCCGGGTATCGCAGAAGCGCTTATTGCGACAGCAATGGGTCTTTTTGCCGCGATCCCTGCGGTTATGGCTTACAACCGATTTGCCAGCAAAGTGGGCAAGCTAGAGCACAACTACTCAACGTTTTCGGAAGAGTTTCATAGCATTCTGCACCGTCAGGCGATGGCAGGTAGTCAGTAATGGCCGGGTATCAACCAAAAAAACGTAAGATGACCGCAGAGATTAACGTCGTGCCTTATATCGACGTTATGTTAGTACTGTTGATCATCTTTATGGCAACAGCCCCGTTTGTTTCTCAGGGGGTTGACGTTGAGTTGCCAAAAACCAGTAACGCTAAAACCATGTCGGATTTAGCGGGTGAAAGTGACAGCAGCTTTATCATCATTGAGGTCGACAGCGAGGGCAACCTAGGTCTGAGTGTAAACAATGATGAAGTGCAGCGTGGACTCTCTTTAGAAGATGTGATTGTGCGTGTGAAAGCCGAACTTTCACTAAAGCCAAATTCTCCCGTGGCAGTGGGTGGTGACGCGGCGACACCTTATGCGGAAGTCGTTTTGTTGCTAGATGAGCTGAGTAAGGCTGGCATCGAGAAAGTCGGCCTACTGACGGATATCAAATAGAACCAGACGCGATCATGAGAGAAAAGAAAAGCAAACGGAATGATTACGTAGTACCGATAGCAGTATCGGCGGCTCTGCACGTTGTTTTAGTTATCGCACTTTTGTGGGGCGCGGACTTTACCATGTCTAAACCACAGCCGAGTGGGCAGATGGTCCAGGCAGTCGTCATTGACCCTAACTTAGTAAAACAGCAAGCCAATCAAATTCGTCAGCAGCGCGAATCGGCAGCAAAAAAAGAGCAAGAAAGATTAGATAAACTGCGTCGTGAAGCGGAGCAACTGGAGAAGAATCGCAAAGCGGAAGAAGATCAGTTGCGCAAGCTAAAGGAGCAACAAGCGCGTGATGCCAAAGCGGCGCGAGAAGCCGAAGAAGCGCGTAAACAGAAAGAACAAGAGAAGAAAGTCGCAGAAGAAAAAGCACGCAAAGAGAAAGAGCGTGTTGCAAAGCTTGAAGCTGAGCGAAAAACAAAAGAAGAAGCGATTAAAAAAGCGGAACAAGAACGTTTAGCGAAAGAAGCAGCCATCGCGAAAGCAGAGCAAGAACGCATCGCGAAGGAAAAAGCGGCAAAAGAGGCAGAAGAAAAAGCTCGCCGTGAAAAAGAAGCCGCCGCTAAGGCAGAGCAAGAGCGCATAGCGAAGGAAAAAGCCGCCAAAGAGGCCGCAGAAAAGGCGCGTAAGGAAAAAGAACGTTTAGAGCGTCTTGAGCGTGAACGTAAAGAACAAGAAGCCGCACTGAACGACATTTTTGCTGGGCTTGAAACTGAATCTAGCCAAAACAGCGCAGCGAGAAGCCAGCATGTTCTGGATGAAAAAAATCGTTATGGTGCTATTTACACACAACTTATTCAGCAACGCCTTCTTAAGGATGAATATTTGTTGGGAAAGTCGTGTAAGGTGAACATTAAATTGATACCAACAGGTGTCGATGCAATCGTCAATTCGGTGAGTATTTTGGAAGGGGATACCCGAGTCTGTAACGCGGCTAAGAGCGCTATTTTGCAGGTTGGTTCCTTCCCAATGCCAGCGGATGATGCAGTGAGACAAGAGCTGCGTAATATCAATTTAACTGTTGATTTCGAATAAAAGGACTAAGACGTGAAAAAACGCCTTTTGATGGGATTACTAGTGCTGCTAAGCAGCGTCACGAATGTAGCCAATGCGGCTTTGGAATTGATCATCACCGATGGTATCGATTCAGCAAGACCAATTGCGATTGTTCCTTTTAAATGGCAAGGAACAAAAGCACTGCCTGTTGATATTTCGTCTGTTGTCGCGTCGGATCTTCAACGAAGTGGTAAATTCAGCCCAGTTCCTACCAGCAAGATGCCTCAAACACCTTACAACGAGTCGGAAATTAACTTCGACGCATGGACTAACTTAGGTGTGGATACCTTGCTAACGGGTTCTGTGACACAAAATGAAAAAGGCGAATACGTCATCAACTACCAACTGGTGGATGTGGTGAGAGGCCAACTGACTAGTGGTCAAAGCCGAGCGCTGGAAGATGGCCAATTAGTGCTGTCGAAAGATCACGTATTGTTCAATAAAGTGGCGACGATTACCGCTCCAAGAATGCGTGAGTATGCTCACCGCATTTCCGATCTGATCTACGAGCAGCTCACTGGTGAACGTGGTGCGTTTCTCACTCGCATTGCTTATGTGGTGGTGAATGATAAAGACAAATTCCCATATCAGTTACGAGTGGCAGACTACGATGGTTTTAACGAGCGTTTAGTGCTGCGCTCAAAGCAGCCTCTCATGTCTCCTGCTTGGTCTCCTGATGGTCGTCGGCTTGCTTATGTGAGTTTCCAAAATGGCCAAGCGGAAATCTTTGTACTGAATATTTATACCGGTGAGCATGAGAAGCTAACGTCATTCCCTCGCCACAATGGTGCGCCAAGATTCTCTCCAGATGGCAAGAAATTAGCCATCGTATTGTCAAAAACTGGTTCGCTTCAGATCTACACTCTTGATCTGCAAACGCGTCAGCTAACACAAATAACGAGGGATAGATCAAATAATACGGAGCCATTTTGGCATCCTGATGGCAAATCACTCATCTTTACATCGGATCGGGGTGGTAAACCCCAGATATATAGAGTAAATTTGAGCGACGGGTCGACTAGCCGTCTTACTTGGCAAGGCAGCCAAAACCTAGGTGGGCAGATAACGCCAGATGGACGATTCTTGATTATGGTCAATCGAAGCGATTCAGGTTTTAATTTGGCTAAGCAAGATCTCGAAACCGGCGCCGTTCAGGTATTAACCAAAACGTTGTTGGACGAGTCTCCGAGTATCGCCCCGAATGGAGGTATGGTGATTTATAGCTCCATTTACGATAAAAAAAATGTGTTGTCGATGGTTTCTATCGATGGCCGCTTTAAAGCTAGATTACCGGCAACAAATGGGCGTGTAAGAGCTCCCGCATGGTCTCCGTTTTTGTAGCAACTAAGTTTGATAAACAAAGGAAAATAAGATGCAACTTAATAAGGTTCTTAAAGGGCTTCTAATCGCACTACCAGTGATGGCTGTTACCGCGTGTAGCTCTAGTGATGACGCTGCGTCTAACGCAGGCACCAGCACTGAAACAAACCAAACTACTTCTGGTTCTGCGAACACAACTGACACAACAGTTGTAACGCCAATCGATCAGAATGGTCAGCTTTCTGAGCAAGAACTGAAAGAGCAAGCTCTTCGTGAAACTCAGACAATCTACTTCGCGTTTGACAATGCAACTATCTCTAGCGATTACGAAGAGATGCTAGCAGCTCACGCAGCTTACCTAAGCAAAAACGTAAACCTAAAAGTGACTATCGAAGGTCACGCTGACGAGCGTGGTACTCCTGAGTACAACATCGCACTAGGTGAGCGTCGTGCGCAAGCTGTTGCTAAATACCTACAAGCGCTAGGTGTTCAGGCAGACCAAATTGCTATCGTAAGCTACGGTGAAGAGAAGCCTCTACTACTAGGCCAGACTGAAGAAGTCTACGCGAAAAACCGTCGCGCAGTTCTAGTATACTAATTGAGGAATTGCCTCATGTTCAGTAACACTAAGCGAGCTGTTACGCTTACGTTACTGGCAAGTGCAGCGAACCTAGCGTTCGCTGCACCAGCTCCAGTATCCGATCTCAACAGCGATTCAACGAACACTTCGGTAGCTTCCGCTACGTCCTCCTCTGCTCCGGAAACGGATGTACAGCGTCTTGAACGTTTATTGCAAAACCGTAATCGCGTGCAATTGCAAATGCAGCAGCAAATTGATCAAATGTCGCAAGAAATTGCCGAACTTCGTGGTCAACTTGAGCGCAATAGTTACGATATGCAGCAAATGCTGGAAAGACAAAGAGAACTCTTTATTGAGCTTGATCGTGTCCGCAATGAAATCAAGACGGTAGGAACGCCAACCCAAGCAACGGCCGTGGAAGAAGGCGGTGAGCAGGGCGTGTTTAGCTCTAATGTCGATGAGCAAACGGCCTATCAAAATGCCGTAGACCTAATTTTGAAGAAGCGGGATTACGCTGGTGCAATTGCTGCGTTTAAGCAGTTCCAGAAAGATTTTCCCGATTCCAATTTCGCCCCTAACTCTCATTACTGGTTAGGCCAGCTTTATTTTGCTCAAAAACAAGATAAAGAAGCGGCGAAAAGTTTTGCTGCTGTCGTCTCTTATAAGGATTCAAACAAACGCGCTGATGCCCTAGTGAAACTGGGTGACATCGCTGCACGTAATAACAATCCTGAACAGGCGAAAAAATATTATCAGCAAGCGATAGATGAACACCCAGGCAGCGCCTCTGCCAAAGTGGCAAAATCAAAACTGTAAAATAGGGAGCGAAAGCTCCTTATTTTTTGCTTCTCGCCTGCTGGAAACAATGCGTGCGGCTTTTGCATCTTACATAATCTTAAGGTTACAATACGCGGATTAAAGGAAGTTGCGTAGAGCAAGAGCAATGAGCCACATACTAGATAAAATTGACACCGTTTACCCTTTCCCGCCGAAGCCAATTCCCCTGACTCAGGACGAGAAAGCGGCGTATATCGCCAGTATCAAACAGCTACTTAACGAGAAAGACGCGGTCTTGATCGCCCACTATTACACCGATCCTGAGATCCAAGCGCTGGCTGAAGAAACCGGTGGTTTTGTTGGTGATTCTCTTGAAATGGCTAAATTTGGTAACCGTCATCCAGCAGGTACCCTGATTATTGCGGGTGTACGCTTTATGGGTGAATCGGCAAAAATTCTAACGCCAGAAAAACGCATTCTTATGCCGACACTGGAAGCCGAATGTTCACTGGATCTTGGTTGTCCGGCAGATAAATTCACTGAATTCTGTGATGCCCATCCTGACCACACTGTGGTGGTTTATGCCAATACTTCTGCGGCAGTAAAAGCAAGAGCGGATTGGGTTGTGACCTCAAGTATTGCTCTGGAAATTGTTGAGCATCTGGATGCTGAAGACAAACCGATCATTTGGGGGCCAGATCGCCATCTTGGTTCTTACATCGCGAACAAAACGGGCGCAGACATGTTGCTTTGGCAAGGTGAGTGCGTTGTTCATGATGAGTTTTCTGCTGACGCCTTGCGCAAAATGAAAGCTGTGTATCCGGATGCTGCAATCCTTGTTCATCCAGAATCTCCGGCAAGTGTTGTAGAGCTCGCCGATGCGGTGGGATCAACAAGTCAGTTGATCAAAGCGGCAAAAGAGCTGCCACAGCAGAAAATGATTGTTGCAACTGACAAAGGCATTTTCTTTAAAATGCAGCAGTTGGTACCTGAGAAAGAGCTGATAGAAGCACCAACAGCAGGTGCTGGTGCCACATGTCGCAGCTGTGCACATTGTCCGTGGATGGCAATGAATGGGTTGAAAGCGATTGAAACCGCTTTGCGCGAAGGTGGCGAACAGCACGAGATTTTCGTTGATGAAGCTCTTCGTGTTAAGTCCTTGATTCCATTAAACCGTATGTTGGACTTTGCGGAAAAGTTAAATATGCAAGTGAAAGGCAATGCATAAATTTGAGTGTTTGCTCACAAAATTTTGAACCAGCCACCATGGCTGGTTTTTTTGTATCAAATAATTGCTTTATATTCAGCCTCTTGATGAATAAGGACGTCGATTATGTCGGTTTGGTTTCTACTCAAAAAGTGGTTTCAAGCGCATGTATTTAGCTTGAGTAATCGCAATCTGTTCATTTTGTTGGTGTGCTATGTCGCGCTGTGCTGGCTCTTGCTTGCGTGGGCAGGGGAGCAAGCACTCACTGAAAATGTCACGACATTTGTCTATTACCTGATGGTGACGGCGTCGACCGTGGGCTACGGTGATTTATCTCCGGCAACGCCACTGGGCCGTTGGGTTGTGATTCTTGTGGTGATCCCAGGTGGGTTAAGTCTGTTTGCGGCTTTGTTGGGGCGTGTGGCAAGTTCAGTGATTGATTACTGGCGAGCAGGTGTATTGGGAAAAAGGAGAGTGCGCGTGAATAACCATATTCTTTTGCTAGGTTGGAATGGACAAAGGACCGTCCACCTGATTCGTATGTTGCAACATGAAGAGGTGGGTAAGCGACCCATTGTGCTCTGTTCCCGCTCGGATATTGAAAATCCTCTCCCCGGAGAAATTGGCTTTGTGAAGGTAACCAGCTATACCGACGCGTTGGAAATGGCGAACGCGAATGTGGCGGATGCAAGCTGTATTATTGTTGATAATCAGCAAGACGATATCACGCTTTCGGCTGCGCTTTACTGTGCCAACATTAACCCTAATGCTCATTTGTTAGCGTATTTTAAGGATGATGCACTAGGGCAACTCTTGAGTCAGCACTGCCCTAAAGCGGAGTGCATCCCCGCCGTGGGCGCGGAAATGTTGGCCAAGGCGGCCGTTGACCCAGGGTCAAGCGCGCTTCACCAAGAGTTGCTCGCCTCTACTCGCGGCATGACGCAATACTCTGTTGAGTATCCCAAACATTTAGCGCAAACCAATGTCGACGCGCTATTTTCATTTCTAAAAAAGCATCACCAAGCAACGTTGATTGCGGTGGACGTGGGCCAAGGTATTGAGCTCAATCCGCATCTCGATCGCAAAGTGCCAAGTGGGGCAAAACTGTTTTACATTGCAGATGAACGTATCCATTCATTCGAATGGGAAGCTATAAAGGAAAATTAATGTCTGTTTTATCAGGTCTGTTGGCGGGCTTTACCAACTTTTTACTCTATTTTTCACTCTCGATTGCTTTTGTGCTCGCATTCAAGTTCATCTATGTTCGTTTAACGCCGTACGATGAATGGAAGTTAATCAAAGAGCACAGCAATACCGCGGCAGCCATTGCACTCAGCGGCGCTTTTTTAGGCTACTGCATTGCCATTTCAGGTGCAGCAAAAAACGCCATCAGTCTCGTGGATTTCGCTGTTTGGGGTGTCGTTGCAATGTGCGCGCAGGTGATCGCTTTTGCTATCGTTCGCTTTGTTTTAGTGCCTCGAATCACCGAACGCATCGAACGTGATGAGATCCCTGCAGGTATTATTTCTGCGACCGTATCGATTTCCGTTGGCGTGCTGAACGCTGCGTGCATGTCTTACTAGGAGCTGAGATGAAACGCAGCTCGAATGTCAAAAAATCTTCCTTTGAGAAGATCATGCCAGCGATCCCTTATGTTCTATTCGGCGGCTTCTTTGCCTATACCGTTTACGAACCCGAGACGGAAGGGTACATCTTCAAAGATGCCGACTATTGTAAGCGCAATAACCCAGAGCTTGGTGCACAGTGTGATCTTGCTTATCAAGAAGCTCTCGCCAGAGCGGAGTATAGCGCGCCTAAATACAGCTCGTCGCAAGCTTGTCGTAGTGAGTTTAGTGACGATGAGTGCCATTACAGCTCGGTTTATCATTCGTACATCCCACGCATGAATAGTTTTTTCTACACTTCCGACACCAGTGGTTTAAAGAACAGCAGCAAATCCTTCTTTTCTGAGCCTCTTTATCGCTACAAGCATGGCTACTATTCCGGTTCTGGCGTTTCTTATGGCAGTACGTTAGGCAAAGCGGTGAACATCAATACCAGTTCACTCAAATCAAGCGGAGGAACGATTGGTAAAGTGATGTCACGTGGTGGCTTTGGCCATTCTGTATCGGTTAGTCGAGGCGGATAAGTTGTTTCGTCGTGAGATAGAAGAGCGCGCTCACTGGCGCGCATTGGCAAAGCGGTATGGCTTTGGTTTTCATACCATGTATGGGCAACCTTATTGGGATGAATCGGCTTACTACCAATTTAATCTTCAGCAAATCGAACAAGATCTCGAAGCCCCGACAGAAGAGATCCATCAAATGTGTCTCTCCATCGTAGATAAAGTGGTTCACAATGAGCAACTCTTAGCTCGTTTTGGCATCCCGCAGCCAATGTGGGAGCAAGTGCGCCTTTCGTGGATGATGAATGAGCCTTCACTCTATTCTCGATTGGACTTTGCCTACGCGGGTAACGGGCCTGCAAAGCTCTATGAGAACAACGCTGACACCCCGACATCGCTATTTGAAACCGCGTTTTGGCAATGGTTGTGGCTAGAGGATGTGGTGAATCAAGGCTGTGTGAGTCGCCGCGCGGATCAATTCAATATACTTCAAGATTTTTTGATTGAACGTTTTCGACAAATTGCCCGCTTTCAGCCGGGGCAAACACTGCATTTCAGTTGCTGTAAAGAGACAGAAGAAGATCGAGCCACGGTGCAATACCTTGAAGATTGTGCCAAGGAAGCTGGTTTGCAAACGGCGTTTGTCTTTATTGAAGACATTGGTATCGACAGCCGATCTTGTTTTGTAGACGCTGAAAACCGCGTTATTCGCTGGATGTTTAAACTGTACCCTTGGGAAGAGATGTTTTCTGATGAATACAGCCGTTTTCTTTCTGAGGCAAAAGTGAACTGGCTGGAGCCAATGTGGAAGTCCGTATTGTCAAACAAAGCGTTACTGCCTTTGCTATGGCAAGAGTTCGAGGGGCATCCCAACCTGCTGCCTGCCTATTTTAGCGATGATCCAAAAGCAAGCTCGCTGAAAGATTTCGTCATCAAGCCATTGTTTTCTCGTGAAGGCGCGAATATTGAAATTGTCCGCAATGGTAAAACCCATCACAAGACAGAAGGGCCGTATGGTGAAGGACGTTTCATCGTTCAACAGTATTGCCCGCTTCCGAAATTTGGCAATAGCCACACATTGATCGGCAGTTGGTTGGTGAATGATAAAGCTGCTGGTATTTCCATTCGTGAGGATTCCAGCATCATTACTCAAGATCTTGCTCGTTACTTGCCACATGTGATCTTATGAGCATTGGAAAGGCGTAATTTTTCAGCCGAAAACAAAGACCCCAGCTTATTGACTGGGGTCTTTGTTTTATAGGGTATTGATGGCGTTACTGTTCGTCTGCCAGCATCACGCCACGCTGAGTCAGTCCACACAGCATCATTGGCATGGCATTGAAGATCTCAGCAAATTGATCCAACCCGTCAAAACCTTGCTCGCTTAATGTTGCGATGGTGGTCTCTGGATCGTACAGCATGGTCAGAGACAGCAGCACACCGCCGAGCAAGGCGTTTTCTTCGCTGTGTTCCGGCATCAGCGTTTCCCAATCATCACGGGCTAATTGCCAGCCTTGCAACAGGCCTTCGCAGAAATCGCGCGTTGCTTCGTTAACAATCTCTGCTTCGTCTAGCGCGCACTCTTCTGGCCATTGCCAAGTGCCCTCAATCAACGCTGGGCGAGCTTGATTCCAAAGATTCACGATGGCATCAATATAGCTTTCGAGTTGTTCACCATCGAGGAAAGGAGCCGTTTCTTCACCACCCCAAAGGAACGGAAGCCATTCGTTTGGAGGAAGAATGTTTGGCGCAGCGGCCATTGAGGTCACGAAACCTTGAGTTTTTGCGTGATTGAGCAGTTTGCCTTCAAGTTCAGGGAGAGCGATTATGTTGTGTAAATTCAAAATAGAATACCGTCTGATCTAATAAATGCGCGTGATGCGCCATCTTACCAAGCAAAACCTGACCAAGCAAAATGTAGAGACAAAAGGCCAAGCGAGAAAATCCTCACGAGAGCGATCACGATAATGGCACTTTCTTGATCCAGTTAGCGCTAAGGAATAACAGTATGCATTTTGCTGAAAATTGGGTATACACTTAAGCGAGACAACAGGGAAAGTATTGATAAATTATGAGAATACGCTCGTCACTTCGGAAAAAAAGCATCTATGCACTGAGTCTCTATTTGTGCTTTTTCATCGCCACAATAGGCAGTGTTGCTTATTTGGTGGTGGAACCGCCGGTGCGCAGCAATATCGAGAGAAATCTCGATCTCAGGACAGAGTTGCTTGCCTCACAAATCAAATCTCCGTTTAATCGCGCCGTGGGCGTGCTTAACAGCCTGGTCGGCGTGGCCCAAAGCCAGCAAAAGGGCACGAACCAACCACAAATCCTCGGAAGAATTATTGCCAGTAGCGATCAAGTCATCGCCAGTGGTGGCGTATGGCCGGAGCCGCAGCAAATTGACGGCTCACTGCGCTATGTCAGTCTGTTTTTCAATAAAGGAGAGGATGGTCGCATCGAGCAGATCCACTCTTACAACAATCCTGAATCTAGCGGCTATCACACGGAAAGTTGGTATTTATCGGTCGTCAATTTGCCAGAAAACAGCGTCGCTTGGTCAAACGTATACACCGACCCTTACACGCAAGTTCAGATGATCACTGCCTCTCAGCCTTATTTTATTGATGGTGAGTTTGCAGGTGTGGCAACCGTTGATATCTCACTAGAAACGCTTTTCGATTTCGTTAAAGGTCATACTGAGAAATATCAACTTGGTGTGTCAATTTCTGACCCTGGTGGTAAGTTGTTGCTTGAGCATGCTTTTCATCTCACACGCGATCGCTATATCAGTGAAATTGAAGTGGCCGATATTGGTTGGCGTGTCCGCGTTATCAACTCGCAATTGACCGTGTCTGATGAAGTGTTTGGCCAAGTGATGAGGGTAGAAGCAGGTATTCTTCCTTTCCTTCTGATTTGTGTTTTGGTGGGCTATTACACACTGAATCGATACGTGATTAAGCCCATCATCTCGATTGCGAAGAAAGTGGATGTGTCTAAAACGGGCGGTATTATCGACATTCACTATGACAGTGAAGACGAAATCAAACACCTAATCGAAACCATCAATGAGAAAACCGTCTATTTGGAAGCCGAGAAAGTCAAAGCCCAAGCCTCAACCAACGCTAAAACGGCCTTTTTGGCCACGCTCTCCCATGAAATTCGTACCCCGATGAACGGTGTGCTTGGTACGGCACAGATCTTACTAAAAACGCCATTAAACGAAGAACAACGTAAGCATCTCAAAACCCTCTATGATTCCGGTGATCACATGATGACGTTGCTCAACGAAATTCTCGATTACTCGAAAATAGAGCAGGGGCATATGGAGTTTGATAACAATCCTTTCCCATTTGACTCCATCATTGGCAGTGTTAACAGCGTTTACTACACCTTATGTGCCGAGAAAGGCCTGCAGTTTAAAGTGTACACAACGGTACCAACGGGCCGCTGGTATTGCGCAGACAAAGCACGCCTGCGCCAAGTGTTATTCAATCTGCTCAATAACGCCGTGAAGTTTACCGCAAGAGGCTTGGTGGAAGTGTATTTTGAAGAGCACACAAGGGAGCAAGCCAACTATCTATCAATCAAAGTAAAAGACACCGGCATCGGGATCCCTGAGTCGGCGCAAAAACGCATCTTCCGACCTTTTGAGCAGGCTGAATCGTCAACCACTCGCCGTTTTGGTGGTACAGGGCTTGGCCTCGCCATCGTCAAACAAATTGCTGAACAGATGGGCGGCAGTGTTGCTGTGTCTAGCCAAGTAGGATTAGGAACCTGTTTTACGGTTGAGCTGGCTTTGGAATGCACCTCACCAGAAACGGAGAGCCCTGAGCCAAGATACAAGCTCAACTATCAGGGGTTACGAGCACTGATTGTTGAAGATAACCGGACCAACGCCATCATCATCGAAACCTTCTTAAGGAATAAAGGCTTCAGCTGTGAACGTGTGGAGAATGGAGAGCAGGCGATAGCGTGCGTAACACAGCACCCGTTTGATCTGATACTGATGGACAACCATATGCCCGTTATGGATGGTATTGAAGCGATTACCGCGATTCGTGCCATGGACTCACCTTGTCGACATACCTTGATTTTTGGCTGTACCGCCGACGTGTTTAAAGAAACCCGAGAGCGCATGTTAGGGGTAGGGGCGGATCATATTATCGCCAAGCCAATAGTAGAAGCCGAACTGGATGATGCTTTATTCCAACACGCGAAACTTTTGTACCAGTTTCGAGCAGAAGATGTGCAAGCACAAGTTGAAGAGCAATCGATAGAATCACTTCTCGTCGGTTTCTATATCGCGATAGAAAACGGGGAACTTACTCAAGCGCACAACGCGATCAGCCAAATTCGCGGCCAGCACAAAGACGCGATCGAGCCTGCATTGGCACAATCACTCGCCAGAATTGAACAGCAACTGAGCGAGAATAAACAACCAGATCAAGAAGAAATCAACCTGCTGACCGTGTTGTTGGCGGATTGAGTTATTTAATGTAGTTTAATTACGAAATAAAGCCGCTGAAAAAGCGGCTTTATTCATTTCTGGCGAATTAAACTACATCTTGCGTTTAAATTGGTTATTAATTTACATCTTTCAATTAAAAATGGTGCCAAAAACTACAAATTATACTGCTCTAATAGCGCGATGAACTGCATGTGAGTTTGTTTGTTGGTTCATGATGTCGTTATTTTGCTAATTTTGCAGTTTTTAATTTTATAGAGGAAGAAAATGAAATCTCGTGCGCCATTTTGTATCCGTCATGCGGCAGCTGATACTTTTGCTATGGTGGTTTTTTGCTTTATCTCAGGGATGATTATCGAGATTCTGATTTCTGGAATGACTTTCCAGCAATCTCTGGCATCAAGAACGTTATCTATTCCGGTTAACATCGCGATCGCGTGGCCTTATGGTGTGTTTCGTGATTGGGTTCTTCGCCAAGGTGCGCGTGTATCGACCAGTGGACTGATGAAAAACGTATCCGATTTAGTGGCGTATGTGCTTTTTCAATCACCAGTCTACGCCGGTATTTTGCTTGCGGTAGGCGCATCGACAGAGCAGATCATCACGGCAGTGACCAGCAATGCGATTATCTCTTGCGGTATGGGCGTTCTGTACGGCTACTTCCTAGATATGTGTCGCCGTTGGTTTAAGGTTCCTGGCTACTATCAGCAAGCATAATTGCTGGTAGATTGCTCGATTTAGCCAATTACTAGCCAACTAAACTCCTCATGGCGCTTTTTTTTAAAACTGGGCTTGACCAATCCCAAGATAATCATTAAATTAGCGCCTCGTTGGCACGAGTTGCCACACAAAATTTGATTCGGTGAGTTGTCCGAGTGGCTGAAGGAGCACGCCTGGAAAGTGTGTGTACGGCAACGTACCGAGAGTTCGAATCTCTCACTCACCGCCACATTCTTGAAGAAAGACGTCCTAGGACGTCTTTTTTTATGCCTGTAAATTTGTTAAATCAATGACTTTAATTCATTGAAAGTCCAATGAAGTTCGATACAAGTTATCAACGACGAACTAAGTTTAAGAAAATACTCACGTCACGTTTAGGTGCCTTAACCACTCATCAAATCCGTTTGGGAACAACCGTTTTCTAGCAGTTTAGAAAGGCTTTGATGTGATCGATAAATATCCCACACTCTATTGCAGGCCGATCTTGCTATCAGGCTATTCTGAGAGCGCTGCCTTTATCATTTTTCGTCCTAGCCATGAGCACGGATAAATCTTCGCCAGATCAAGGTTATAGAAACTTGATCAACAGCAAATTTACTCCAACATGTGGACATAAATCACGAAAGTTCGATTAAAACACGGAGAATATTGAGTATTATGTAACTCTATGAACATCCATATGAGACATAACTGTTGAACTTAGCGAAAGCCCTTAGCATTCTTTCAAAATCTTCACCTTATGCGGTGAGCACTGAGAGAGAGCAAAATCAAGATCATCTGGCTGATTACAAGCGCTACATCTACATCCAGACAGATATAGAAACGGATTTCAAAAAGGCACTCCTATCTGCCAAGCCCAATCAAATCATCTTCCTATGTGGAAGTAGTGGCGATGGTAAATCTGAGATTTTGACGCAGTATAGCCAGAAGCACAAAGCGACTCATGATTTCCACTTGGATGCGACTCACAGCTTCAACCCAAGCCAGACGGCTATTCATACTCTCGATCATCGATTTTCCGAGTTCAAACAAAGCAATAAACCTCTCGTGGTTGGCATCAACGTGGGTATGCTCGGCAACTACACGGAAGAAGGGGCTGGAGAGCATATCGATGTTAAGAATGCAGCTCGGAGTTTTCTCGCTCGCAATCGCTCTGAAATTCCAGAGCAGTATGTGTTTTTGGATTTTGAAGACTATCCGAAGTTTACATTTAGTAACGAGGGTAGTGCATCTGATTTTGCGGAGCAGTTTCTAAAAAACTGACAGCTCAGACGCTTGATAACCCGTTTTATGTGCTTTAAGTGCGTTCAATCGTATTGTCCTAAAGCATGTTGATTTTGTGGTTTTTGAAAAAATACTGGAGGGATTTTTGGGCCTTGTTGCTCTTATTGATCAAGTAACGTGAAGCTAAAGATGAGTTGCAGCATCACTAGCCGCAACTCACTGTACTTAAGTGTAATCAAAGTATGCTGTCAATTGATGAGCTTCTGGTTGCGCTCTAAGTAATTTTTCATCTTGCGTCGATCCCATACGGCGAAGGAAGTAATGAACTAAAGCTCTTCGGGTTGTTATTTCCAACTTACTATCTTCCATAGCGTAGTCGTCTGCAACAACCACTCGCTGTTGCTCAGATAAGTAAGGATTAGGTGTAATCGTTAACTTAACTTGATGGTTCCAACTGTCATCGTGCTCTCGTGTCTTTGATGACTTATCCATTAAGTCAGGTTCGTTTCTAAAGCGACTTAATACAAAATCTCGAAACTCATGTTTTTCTTCACAATATGCTCTTACATGCCACCTTATTCCATCATAGACTAAGCTGTGAGGCGCAATAATTCTACCTCGAACTTCAGGGGTAGAGAGTGACACATAGTCAATGTCTACGCGAAGATTAGCCCTTGCTGCCGCAATTAATCCTCGAACGATGTTCGGTGATATAGTCCTTTCAGGGACGTTCAATATAGTCGATTGAGCTTCCCCCCAGTTAAAGAACTCAAAGGTTTCTTCTTGGTTATATTGTTGATGGAGCATCAGCAAGTACTCATGAGCAGTCCCTTGAGTAAACAAAGGCTTAAAGTTGTCTGCTGGCCTGTAGCCTTTAATTGTCCTATCGAGTATCAATTGACCTTGGTTAGTTAAGCTAATGTACTTGTTGATATCCCTAGAAGCTTGTTGTCTTCCTATGTGAAAAGCATCACATAGATGATTTGTCGTGAGTCGACCCTCCCAAAGAGCAATGATCTCAATTAGTCGAAATCGTACTTGTTGGTCCCATTTGATATCTGCTTGACTCATGTTCGTGCTCATAAATGTTACATGTTGATGTATACAGTATATACATGTAGCAATAAAGTACATATATTTATTGTGGATATTGGGAGGAGCACTAAAAGTCAGGAATCTTTACTGTGTGAGAGTCGATGGTATTGAAAGCTGTAACCTGATTTAGTGGCCACAAATTCAAACTGGTTGATTTTCAATTAAGAAAAACAACAAAACTCGAGACAAATACGATGATGTATGCCGGATTGACCAAAGTTATTGCTATAAATTCTTATCAGAAAAACAAGATGTTTTCTGAGTATTCTTTTGATGCTCCCACTCAGATCACTGGCGGTAACGGAGAAGGCAAAACATCACTGTTAAGGCTCATTCCGTTCTTTTATGGAGCGACTGGCACGCAGATCGTCAGAAAATCGAATGTTAATAAGCCCTTTGCAGAATGGTATTTACCACACAACAATAGTTATATTGTTTTCGAGTACATTACTGCTCGTGGTCAAGTTGCTCATGTCATTTGTTATCGAAACCTTAGTACTAAAGGTGGAGTTGTTTACCTTTTCGTTAAAGGTCAGTTTGAGCAGTCAATGATCATTAAACAAGATAGCGAAGACAAGCCTTACGCTATCGGCTGTACAAAGCTGGCTGCGGAGCTGAATGCTAACGGCTTACATTACGAATCACGTATTACTAGCGTCAAAGAGTATCGCGAAATTATCCAAAACATTAATGCAGGGAATTTGAGCAATCAGTTCCTGAGCTACTCTTTGTGCTCTGGTCGTCATGATGTCCGTCACATTGAAAAAATCACAGCGGCGTTGATTCAAGGTGAATTCAATATGGCCGACACAAAGGCGCTTTTCCTGGATATCCTCGAACAAGGGAATAGCACATTAGAGTTTGGTGTAGATGCAAACAGAATTGAACAATGGTGTGATGATTACAACGGCCTAACTGCGTTCCTAAACAAAAAAGAAGCGTTCATTGACGCTATTGCGAACAATAAGCAGATTGCTTATCTAACCAATCAGCTAGCAAGTGCCTTAATAACTATTCGTGACGTGTCTGAAAGCCTTGATGGATCTCTTAAGACAACCGAACTGAAGCGCTCAGATTTTCTTGAAAACAGTGACAAGCAGATTGGCGAAATTAATCAAGATAAGCTTGATAAAGAGGTTCAAAAGAGTGCTCTTCAACGCTCTATCACAAGTATCAACTCTGAGATCGAAGTACATCACAGCAAGCTTATAACATACGAAAACAGTGGTTATCCAGAGCTGTCCGTCAAGCTTAAGCAATTGCCAGAAATGGAAGACAGGGTGGCACAACAAAGACAAAGTTACGCCAATCTTGAAACTAAGGTAAATGATGCCAAAGCAAAGTATGAGAAAGACAAACAAAGCCTTGTTAGTAAGTTCAACAAAGAAAAGTCTGACCTAACAGAGCAAAAACTTGATGCCGAAAAAGAGTGCAAGGTTAAAAAAGACAAGATAGACGATGTATATCAGCCACAGTTAAAGGAACTGACCCAAACCCATACGAGTTTTATAGCGGATAAATCTCAGGCTCTTATGGAACATAAGGCTGAACTCGCCACTCAAAAACAGCGACTAAAGAACCCAGATATTGATGAGCTTCTCATTGAGCAGAGAGAGCTGTTGGAGTCTGAGAAGGACAGATTACAAGAACAAGTAGACACGTTAAAACACAAGACAACTGTGAGTGAGAAGGAAGGAGTCAACTTACAAACTAAACGTGAAAAGTTACTCGAAAGATTAGAGGCCACTCGTCGAAATATGCGCGATGCCGAAGCTAGGTTAAAAGTAGTCAGTAACCGATTAGACCCAGATTCAGGAACCTTGTTCTCGTTCCTGGAGGCTAATCGACAGGGATGGCAAAGCTCTCCACTTGGTCGTGTTCTTACCGATGAGCTTTTGATGGACACGACACTCAAGCCTTCTATGACTGAAGATTCAGGTTCAATGTACGATTTATATATCGATACGAGCAACCTAGCCGATTGTAGTGTCACCAACAAAGCTGATGTAGAAGAGCAGGCTCAATTGATGGATCTTATCGGTGAGCTTGAAGATGCAGAGGCCGATTTCAACAAGCACATTTCGAAAAATGATTCTGCTATTAAGCAGTCAGCGCTTGAGTTGTCACGACTACGCAATGAGCTGCGAAACGCTGAGGGTGACCTAGCACAAACTAAGATTAACCTTAAAAACAAGAAAATAGAGATTGCCCGTGCAAAAGAGGGCTTAGTCGAAAAAATTAATATAAGCATCAAATCGATTGAGAAAGCTATAGCCCTGATTGAACAGGAAATTTCAGTGACGCGTGAACGTTTTGAAGAAGCAAAATTAGAGTTAAACAACGACAGGCTTACTCAAATTAGCAATGTTGAATCATCACTTGATCTCACGATCGGAGCTATAGACGAACTACTGGAAAAAAGGACTCTGACATTAGGCGAGAACAAACAGCGCATCAAAACGGAGTATGAACAGCGGTTGAGTGATCAAGGTATTAGTGGCGAAATCTATCAATGCTACAAAGAAGAAATCGAATTGCTTGATAATGAGATCAAAAACTTAAAAGAGAAGTCTCATAAAATCAAAGAATACGAGACATGGCTTGCTGTTTATGAAGTGGATGATCCTAAGAGACGTGACGATCGCAATACTAAGGTCAAAGAGCTTGAAACGGTGCATCAAGAGATTAAATCTTTTGACATTAAACTGAAAGAGTTGAGAGCTAAAGTTCATCGAACCAAAAAAGAGTTTGATGAGAAGCTCTCTATCTTGAGAAACCACAAACAGCGAGCTGACAGTGCAATCTCTCGCCTAAGTAACTATGTGATGTTTGAGGGCGAAGAAGGCAGCCAAGAAGCGCTCGATTATAACGGCGATTTAAATTCACTATTGAGTGATGTAGAGAGCAAACTCCCAGAGTTAGAGAGACTTACTAAGCTACGTAAAAAAGATATACAACAGATGGAAACTATAACTCTCAACCTTGGTGGCGGGGAGCTGTATCGTTTCTGGAATGAAAGCAGCCGAAACACCATTTCAGAGGATATTGTTGCTAGTGACTCTAAGCGAATAGATATTCTAGAAATCATCATGAATGACATTATTCCTCAAGTGACCAGCATAACAATTGAAAGCGCGGTCAACATGGGGCGTATGCTCGTTGACTTCAAGCATCGGTTACTTGGCTTCGACCGTGATATTAAAAAACTTGGTCGTAATATCTCTGAACAAGTAAAGCTCAATAACACGTTCTCTGTAGTTGGTTCTATTGACATTAACGTTGAGAGTTCGCTTTCCAAACTACAAGGTTGGCAAGATATTATTAACTTCTCTGAGATTTACGAAGAGTGGGATAAAACGGGATCTGCTGAGCTACCAACCAAAGAGTTTTTTAATGCGTTAAGTACACTGACGTACCACATTAGTGCCGAGAAAGTTAAGAAGCCTACTGAACTGTTTGATATCAAATTTGAAGTCATCGAGAACAACCAGCGTAAAACGGCCAAAACAGATAAAGATATGCGTGATTTAGCCAGTAATGGCACGAACTTGCTTATTCAATCCATGTTGTATTTAGCGCTACTGACGCAGCAACGTGGAGCAAGTCGACTATCAATAACTTACCCAACCGATGAGATTGGTAAGCTGACGGCAGAAAACCAAGCCAAACTGCTCAAAATGATGGGGGCACACAACTTCAATGTTATCGCGGCTCAACCCGATGGCAATAATCGTACAGCTAATTTATTCAAGTACCTGTACCACTTAACGCCTTACAAGAACATTTTCAATAAACCTAAAGTTAGCAAACTCGCGTTAGCCAAAGCCGCTGAAACTAGCACAGGAGTAGAAGCATGAAGCCAGTATCACTAGTTCTAGAATCTCTACTTAGTGGCCGTTTTATCTGCCCAGCCACTGATCGTGAAGCTTACAAGACACTTAAAGAGGACCGAACACACCGAGAAATCAATCAAGCGTTGACTCTTATGGGCCGCGAGCTCCAATGTACGAGCAGAACCAGCGCCTATTATGTCACCTATAAAAGTATCGACGATCACAATCGTCGTCAGGTGACTACGTTGATGAGTAATGTACACGGTATCATTCGACCTGTAGTTAAATTCGTGTCGACAGTCAGTGAGGCTGCTCAAGTTGAAGCGGTGATGGTTGGTGGTGATGAGTTAAATGTGCCTGTGCTGAGTGCGCAAATCCAATCGTCTCCTAGCTTGATGGAGAAACTCGATAGTATTTACCGACTCCCAAAAGTGAGTCGGAAAAAAGTGCGTGACAGTGCAGCGGATAAACTCAATGTGGTTGTCGAATTTCTGGTTAAGGAAGGCGTGGCTCATTTAGTAAACAAAGAGCGCCAACTCTATGTGATGACGGGAAAATTAGACTTTGTTTACGAGGTGCTCGATTTTATCGATACGCATGAAAAGATCGTTGAGACAGTTAACAAAGCAAACGAGAGTCAAGGGGAGTTCGACTTTTGATGAGCCCTCAAAACAATGGGAAACATGGGTGGTGTTAACCACATGCTTCGTTTAATCAGCCAAGCAAAGGACACATTAACGCATGTTTTTGAAAATGGCACGATACGTGAAACTCATGAAAACGCTAATGACCTACGTAAATTAAAAGAAGCCCGTGTCGTTATCGTGACAAGCCGCGGCTACCGTGTGCACCCTAAGATGGAAGCGCTGATGAACTATTTCCTTGAAACGGAAGCGAGTTCATTTCTTGGGACACAACATGCTGAGCGCATTCCAGAAATTCAGAGCTTAACGCAAGAATACCTGGAAGCTAAATTAAATGGCAAAAGAGAACAAGAGGCGGATAGGTTTAATAGCCTTGAAGGTGTCGTTTATGAAATCACAATGGACTTGCAAGAGTCTTGTCGTCGTTTAAGAAATCGTATCAGTTATGACTTTGGTTATGGCCATACGCTCACTCAGAAACAAAAAGAGAACCAAGTTGCTATAGAGCAAGCTGAAAAGCTTGTTACTGGCATGAAAGCTTTCTCTTTTAAGTTGTTGAGTGAAATGGCTGGAGATAACTCAGAGCTCAACACCTTGTTTTGTGCTGAAATGCACAGTGCGATTCGTAGTTGCCAACAAGAGCTCGGGTCTATCCTAATTCAACTTCGAGCTTTGATGCTGAAATATCGTAACCGCGAGCGAGATAAGGATCTGATCAATGCCTTTGATCGGTTTATTGATCAAGAGCCACACTGGACCCCAAGTGACGATTTGATTTTGCCTGATGAGGTAGCAAAGCACGATGGTATACCGATGTTTTGGCTTTCAGAGCCTATACAATTTGCGCATCACCCAAATCCTGATGATTTGGACCAAGAGCCGGAATTGGCCGATATTGTTGAAAAAATTACGACACAGCCTTCCGAACAAGAAGATCTTCCTGTTGTTGAAGAAGCTGAGCGCCGAAAATTGACACTTGATGTTGAAATACAAGAGTTGATTGAAGCGGACATTGATTCTCATTGCGATAGCTTTTTTGCTGAAGCCTTTATTGGCAAGGGAAAAACCAGTATTTCCGCTTTGGAATATTACGAGAAAATCAATAATGATTTGCCGGAAGATCTTGACCCGCTCACTTGTGCTAAAGACGTGTGGCTATTTAGCGTGCTTAATTTCCATAGTTCAATGCTTCCCGAAGATAGCAAAGGCTTTACCGTTGAGCCTATCGGGTCTTATACCTATTTAGCAAAAGGTAGCAATATAGGTTACGGAAACCTTCACTTAGAAGATGTGTCTATAGCGAGGAAACTGTGAGTAGAATTATTGATGATCTAACTGGTAGTGATTTAAATCGGCTAAAACAACTTTTCTCTCCAGCAAAGGTTAATAAAGGTGCCAATGTAGCGCTAAGTGGCGTGTTTGATACTTTTCACCGTGATTTTAGCGTTGGGATCGCCAGAGGTGAAAATTTGCAACTGACGCCTAGAGATATGCGTCAAATTAGGAAGGTGATTAAAGAACAATCAGGCTTTGATCTTTTAACTGACCCTATCCCGAACTCTCGAACGGAGATGGCTCAGTTCTTTCCAAACGAGAAGCTAAGCTTAAGGCCTGTCAAAGACAAGATCATTAAAATTTATGGGATTTTGTCCACGAACATAAATGGCAAATCATATGACTTAGAAAAAGGCATGAACATTGAAATAGCTCTAAGTCATTTGAAGAGCATTGAGCACAGCCAAGTTGTGATTGTTGAAAACTATGAGGCGTTTTCTAAGTTTAGACTGGTACCAGCCGACTTGGGGCCTAACCCACTTATCGTTTACCGGGGAGATAAGGACACTGGAGTAATATCAAAAGAAATTGCATTGGCTTTTCCAGACATAGAGCTTATAGCTTGGTTTGACACCGATCCTCAAGGTATTGCTTTAGCTTTATCATCGGGAGCGGTTTATATGCTGCTTCCACATTTATCAATAGATACTCTTAAAGAACTTGGGCGCTCAGAGTTATTTACGGATCAATACCAAAACTGGAATCGAGTCTCAAAGCTTATCCCTCCTGAGTTAGAGTTCATAATGTCTAAGTTGGAGAAAGGGATCACCCAAGAATCAATTGTGGCAAACAGAATAGTCCTGAAACTGCATCAATTTCAGTTATGTGGAGAGTCTGGAGGCCAAATCGAGGAATGCCTAAAGCCGTGACACTGGAGTTTAGATTTAAATGATGTTTGCGTCAGATTAGGCTTGTCTGATGCATGCGAGTCTCTCTCCCCACATTCTTGAAGAAAGACATCCTAGGATGTCTTTTTTATATAAGATTACTAAAAATCAATAAGTTACTTTGGTAATCCCTCCGAATTTGTCCAACCAAATCCACTGTTTCAAGTAATACCCACGCTGTTTTTCTGATGCATACGATAATGAATGATGTTACTGCGTAATAACCTTTTTCAGCCTCGCAAATGTCTTCATCGAGTCATTGGCAGGCATTAGCTCGTAATCTGGGTTGTTCGCTTTTAGCCAGTAGCGCCCTTGTGCATCCTTCTGCACGACACGTAGTAGGTACTGATTCTCGCCCGAGCTATCTTGGATTTCGATAGCCATGGTGTTGCCTGTGATGGAGCCAGCGGATATTGGCGTCACAAACTCGAGTAACAGCAAATCGCCATCTAAAATGGGTGTCTTGCCACCGTTCATCGAATTGCCAGAGGCGCTGGCCAAGAAATGTTTTTGAGGATTGAGGTTAGCCATATCAACGGGGATGTGTTCAACCTCTTCGTGAGATCCAGTCTTAAAATGACCACAAGCGATCTTAAGGTTTGGGTAGTAGGGCAACAAGGTTCCTTCATTGGCTGCCTCTGCTGGAGTGGTCGGTTGTGCCACTGTTTGATGAGTCTGTTTAGGTTGCCTGTCTGAATACTGAGCAAGTTGTAGGTCCACGAGCTCTTTGACAAAGTCATGGAATGCTTGCTGCTGGAGTGGGGCGACATCAAAGTCAGCTTTGAGCTTTCCGTCGGCAAGCTTAAACCAAACTCGACTCTTGGTTTTGTTTCCACCTACAAATGCGTTGATAGGGTTACTAAGCCAATATTTCAACCATGCCTGAGAGTCTGCGGTTAAGCGTTGGTTGATCTCTGACAGGTCGGATGCCTTTAGCTTGGGATAACGAGACAGCACATGCCAACTTTTACTCGCGAGCACTTCGATACTCGGGGCATCTCTGAACCCATCCAGCTCGAGGTAGGCTTCAAGCAATATCGCTTTAAAACTCTTGGTCATGCTTGCTTTTTGGATGGCATTGGCAAAGAAGTCACGATGTTCGCGAACGAGGTAATCTAACTCCGGATCCTTGTCCATACTTGCGACCAGCTCTAGCCAACTACCGTGCTGCTTGTTCACTTTGGCCAGGTCGTAACCTGCTCGGTAATACTCGACTGCACGAGGTCGATGGCCCAAATGGTTGGTCAAATGTTCAAATTCTTCTTGAGCAGAATAGCGAAGCTGCTTTGTCAGCGTTTGCCAAAAATCGATGATTTTCGGATCGATGTTGGTAAAGCAACCTTTGCCTAATTCGGGCCGTGTTTGTGACTTATCACTCAACTGTTCGAGTGAGCTTGATGTGCTGATCCCTAAAATTTCTTTCTTGTTCAAAAACGAGCGATGGTTCCCAATGAAATCCAATACCACCAAGTGTGATTTGTCCGTGTGACGACGAAGTCCTCGGCCCAATTGTTGAATGAAAACGATGTTGGATTCAGTCGGGCGCAGCATTAGCACGGTATCGATTGAGGGTAAATCAGTCCCTTCGTTGAACAGATCAACCGAGAAGAGAATTTGAATTTCTCCTTTATCCAGCATGCTTAACGCTTCATTACGACGAATGGAGGAATCACTGTGTACAGAAAGCGCCCTCAAGCCTTTATCTGCAAAAGTTTGATTGAAGTGCTGCGCCATAAAATCAGCGTGCTTTTTGGATACACAAAACGCCAAGGTGCGAGTTTGTTGCCTGTTTTGCCAATGTTTAAAAATATGTTTGGCACGTCGTGTGGTTGCAAACTGGGCGTCAAGGGCGGTGGGGTCAAATTTACCATTTCGCCATGGGATCTCTTGATAATCGACCGAGTCATCCCAGATGCCGTAGTAGTGAAAAGGCACAAGAATTTCATCATTGATACCATGCACTAAGTTACGTTCAAACACTAAGTTGTCGTGGCAAAGCGAGAGGATGTTCGCTTGGTCTGTCCGTTCTGGAGTTGCTGTTAGCCCAAGTAAAAATTTAGGCTCGAAGTAACTGAGAATATTGAGATAGGTTTTGGTGCTGGCATGATGAAACTCATCTACCACGATGTAATCAAAATGGTCGGAAGCAAAGTGTTTGAGGTGTGCTGCTTTACCCAAAGTTTGCACTGAGGCAAACAGCATCTCTTTGTTTCTTTCTTTGCTCTTACCGTGATAGTAGCCTGCGGATTTTTGCGGCCAAAGTTTCGCGAAAGTCATCAGTGCTTGAGTCAGAATTTCTTCGCGGTGAGCAACGAACAGAACTCGCTTTGCTTCCAGTTGTTTGGCATCAAACGCAGATAACCAAGTTTTCCCCATGCCAGTGCCCATCACAACCAATCCACGCACATTTCCTTTTTGACGAGTCTCGCTGAGTCGCTGCAATGCGTCTAACTGTGCCGAGTTGGGTGAATATTCTTCGTTATCCAATAGCGTCGTATCACCGACTGCTGAAAGCTTGGGTGGTGTTCTTCTTTTGATGTAGCTGTCAATCCATTCATCCGTCAGCAATATGGCAGATGGATGATGAAACAGTTTGTCAAACTGGGTTCGGATATTGTGAAACTGCGCCGCTTGAAGGGAGTTGTCTGGTTGCTGGTAATCTAAACGTAGGCACCATTCATGGGCATCGGTGAGTGCGGTTTTACTGATGTTGTTAGAGCCAACAAAAGCAGCTCCTTGGTAAATGGAACGAGCTTCATCGCTGCGAACAAATATGTACGATTTGAGGTGAAAACTGCGGTTATTGGTTTCAAAAATCTTAATTTCTATCTCATCTCCTTCTAGTTCGATCAGAGAACGCAACGCAATAGGATGAGTGATGTGCAGGTAATCTGACGTTAGGATGCGCAGCTTTAAGGCCTGTTGGCGTGACTTTTTACGTTCAATCGCCTCGTGAATGCTTGGTAGAAGCAAGTCTAGACCAGAGGGTTGAATAAAGGACACTGCAATCTCTATCTCGGTAGCATGGTTGATCGCGTGGATCAGCTGCGGCAGCAGAGGGTCTTCACCACCAGTGGTTAATAAGCTGTCTTTGATAGTAAGCGACTGATTTGGCATCGACTCTTTCCTAACTATCGTCTAATAAGGATGGCGTTGAGCCATTGTTCCGATTCTCGACCCGGTCTTACGTCTGACGTTACCCAAGTTTGCTTGATCGTTAAAGGTGATGTCGCGAGTGTTGTGTGTAGCTTATGCTCATCCATATCGGTAAAAAAACGTCCGTGACGTACTTGAGCCGCTTGACCATATTTGAATGAGCAGTAAAAGAGACCCTGCGGTTTTAACAATTGGCTTAGTGTGAAAAAGGTTGCTGCTAACTCTTCGTTTGGTACATGCAGCAAAGAGGCACAAGCCCAAATGCCATCAAAGCTGTTGGGCTCGGCACGGAAGGTGTCAAACTTGGCATGGGTGACGTGTTGTTCTAAATGGCGAGAAGCCAGTTCAACCAAGGCTTGATTGGCATCGAACGCCGTCACTTTAAAGCCTAGCGCTTTGAAATGTTTGGCATCACGGCCAGAGCCACACCCCGCATCGAGAATGGCACCGTTTGGATTGAGGTGCGGCAGAAACTGGTCATACAGTTTCTGAACATCGACGCTTACGGTCGACTCGAAGAAAGATTGAGCATTCTTGGTGTAATATTGGTCGGTGATGTTCATGGAGCGGACGGCCGGTGCATTGAAAGAGACTATTTTGCACTATCTGTTCTTTTTCTTCCACGTGGTACTGCCGTTTGCGTGATATTAACCTATTGATTCTGTTTAAGAGAAGAGGTTTTGTCGCTTACATCTATGACACTAAATTAAGAAAGATGTTCATCAAAGAATATTCCTTGAACGCTACAGGTTACAGTGATTTGAAGATGCTCGTTCATTGTCAGGCTGTAGTGGTCTACTAAAATTGGCCGCGTTTTTAGAGTTTTCCCAAAACAGGCCTTTTTTCATATCTGCACAAAAGCAATGCATCTCTGGATTTGATTCGGGATGGCCTTAAATAACAGACCATCCTTTTTGCATACAGCCACTTCACTAAATATCGAGCCGCAAGTTTTCTTGTATTTCATCTATCAGTGTTTTTGGTACATCCCATTCCTCAGCAAGCTGACGCCAAGTTGATACGTGCTCAATTGTTGTATCAATAATATCGTCGATCTTTCTCTTGTTAAAAATAGGGCTTAGTTTCTCTAAGCTATAGAAATCACTTCGTGTAAAGTTATCTCTTTTACCATTCAAGCTCATCCAATGGCTGTTCACCCATTTACTACCTGGTTTATAGCTATAGGCTAAATCATAAGCTGGTGCGAGAGACCATTTGTCTTTTTTTAGCCTGTCTTGTTTCAACATAAAGGCAAAGTTCTTTGAGTGGTCGTCATGATTTCGAGCAATGATATTGAACGTCATGCGCTTGAATAGCTGCTCAGCGTCAACAGCGGAAAGCTTCAACTGTCTGGCAATGCCAAATAACTCTGCGTATGAGAATGACCCAGGCTTTTTATAATCAATGTGGGCAAGGCCGTTTAGCGTTTGTACGTGTACCTTGCTATTTTTAATTCGATCAAACCGCTGTGTAATAAAGTGTCGTCGATTGCCTTCATGGAGTAAGCGGCATGGCATCATATCGACACCGCATTTGTTAGCCATTAAATGATAAACAAACTCCATCGCGCCATAGCCTAATGGGTCACCGAAGGTTTCTTGATTTTTGTTATGCTCACTAACACCATCAAACTTCATCAAATAATGAGTAAACCCACTTGGCACGTTGGTTTGGCCGGAGCGGACTTGAGTAAAATCTTCATTAAATGCTAATACGGCTTTCGGTCTTGCGCCGCCCGCACTCATACCAACAGATAATAAAGACATCATTGCCTCCCTATCGTCTTGGCCATTTTGTTTGAGCTCTACTTCAAAATTACCTCGTGAATCTAAGATTTCTTGTGCAATTGAAACGAGCGATTGGATTTCTACCTGTTGTGAAGCATTTAAACTTCGTAACTTTGTCGCTGGCGCATATTCAAGAGCGCCCATGCCTCGCTTTCCCGTATATTGGAGGCGTTGCAGTGGTGTAATGTCACTCGGTGAACGGCCCTGACTTGCAACCCATGCGTTGAGAACCGCGTTACCAAAATCATCAGGTAACGAGTCAGCAATTAAACCTGGAAGTCCTTTAAAGGTATTGAAATCCAGTTCGGGAAAGCGATAGATACGATTCGATAATGGCATTTTGATTGGAGACAGCTCGACCCCCTTTTTTACAAAGCTGGGATCATATTCAAATGACCCAAGTCCCTTTTCAGTGTCAAAACTCACAGCGCCAACGAGATCGTCTTGGTAAGTTATTGTAATGACTTCCATTACCATTCTGGTGTTTCCTCATCTTTATTACTGCGCTGGCCAGAGGCTCTCTGCCTTTTCTTTCCTTGCAGTTTTGCCAGCTGTAAGGGAGAAATTTCTTGTTTAGGGATAAAGAGATCAATTTGTTCTGTAAGGTCTAATGCCATTAATATCGCGATCATGATATCGAGCTGCACTTTTCCTTTTTCTGCATTCAAAACTGTTTTGCGGGCAATGCCAGCAATTTCTGCAACTTCAGATTGTGTTAGGTCTCGATTGAGTCGAGCTTGCTTCAACCTATCGCCGATCTCTTCTGCTAATGCTGCGGCTGTTACATGTTTCACTCTAAAGTCCTATTTCGGTTTCATTGTTTGTGTTTTGTCTGTGTAATGTCCTTAATTTAGGACCTTATGTTGGCACTGTCAATGATCGCATTTAGTGTTCCATTTTGGTGACATTAAGTGTTTTTAAGTCTAATAAAGTAACTATTTTTGGACATTGTGATGTTTGTAGAAAATCTCTTTTAGAGGGGAGTGATGGAAGGCTCTTTGGAGGGATTACCAGAAGCTCAACGGCTCCAACAAGAATTGAAAAGGCGGTATGGCTATCATGCGCTCTCTATCAGAGGCAGCACTGAACAAGTTTACAGGGCTTGATATGACTGAAACGAAGTTGAATGTCTAATTATCGCAAGGGTGCCGATTTGAATTGTGGGTACACGTTAAAAGTGACTGGTGATTGTTAAGGTAGTGCTAGTCAATCTTTCTATCGGCTTTCAAGTCTTCATTATCATTCGATATAAACTTACGACAATAAATTACTCTTGGTTATGAAAAGGATTCATAACACATGGTATAATCTGCGGCTATAACATGCTGTGGTAAAAGAGATTTGTAGAATGTTCCGCTGTGGTGCCTTTCCCCTCTTAACCCATTGTCAGAAAAATAGTGAACAAACAAAGAATAGAAGGAACGAACAAACATGAAATGTCCAAAATGCAGTTCTGATTTTGAACAGCTTCAAACACCGCTAGGTGATGTAGAAAGATGCACGGAGTGTAAAGGGCTGTGGATTGACGCTTATGAAGTTGAAGCGATGAAACCTCTTGCAGATGTCATCGATTCAGGTGATGAAGAGATCGGTAAAGCATTTAACGTGATAGACCGCATCAATTGCCCGGTTTGCCCCAACAACCAGTTACTGCGCTTAGTTGATCCAAAACAGCCTCACATTTGGTTTGAAAGCTGCCCAACGTGTAAAGGCCGTTTCTATGATGCAGGTGAATTCAAAGATTTAGCTACTCTCGACCTTTCTGACTTTTTCAAAAAGTTTGGCCTAGTTGAACGCTTGTAGATTCTACATCACATAATGAGGCGGGTTTCCATCGCTTGGTATAGTTAGCTAAGGGGTCGGAACTCGCTGATGTTGATGCATGGAAGTTAGAAGATATGGCGACCAAGACCAGGTCGCGTTCTTATTATCTCATCACGGAGCAAACAACATGGAATTAGTTGTCCCTTCACCAGAGCTTGAGCTTGCCTTTGCGCATTTTTACGACGATTTTGCTCAGAATGATCGTGAAAATGCGGACTATTATTTTGAGGGCAAAACAGATTTTTCAACGTATGTTCAGCGTTTGCACGATGAAGCAATGGGGGTAAATCTACGCGAAGGCTATGTACCATGCAGCCACTTTTGGCTGGTGGATGCTCAAAAAACGGTTCTTGGTGCTATTCGAGTTCGTCACAACATCAATAACGAATTTCTCGCCATAGAAGCAGGCCACATTGGCTACGATATCGCGCCTTCACATCGAGGAAAAGGGAACGGTAAAGTGATGCTTAAGTTGGCATTGCCGAAAGCGGCAGAGCTTGGCATTGAGCGGGCGTTAATCACCGCTGATGAAGATAACCTTGCATCGCGAGGTGTGATAGAAGCCAACGGTGGCGAGTTTGAGAGCATTGTTATGGGTAAGGTGTTTCCCAATGCTTTGGCTCGGTATTGGGTTGATTGTAAGTAAATCGCCCACTTTCATTCCAACAAAGAGATGACCACCTAGGAGGTTCATTTGAATCATCGTGTTGTGTTTACCGGTGGGCCGGGGGCGGGCAAAACCTCCGTTATCGAATATCTCAATAACTTAGGTTACCCAAGTGCGCCCGAAGTGGGGCGAAAAGTCATCCAAGCACAAATGCAAGCTCAAGGTAGCGCGTTACCTTGGTTGGACAAATTGGCCTTTCGCGATCAAATGGTGGCTGAAGAAATCAAAAACTATGACGACTTTGGGCATGCGGTAACCACTTTTTATGATAGAAGCATTATTGACTGCTATGGCTACAGTAAGCTTGAAAACTTACCCATTTCGACGCTTTTATCCACGAAATGTTGCGAGTTAAGGTATGAGCGTAAGGTGTTTATTTTCCCGCCGTGGGAATCGATCTATAAAAATGATCGAGAGCGAAAGCAAGATTTTAAAGAAGCTGTTGCTACGTATCGCGAGATGGTGAGTGCCTACACGCAGTTTGGTTACGATTTGCTTGAAGTGCCGATGGTTTCCGTTCGAGAGCGAGCGGAATTTATTTTAAACAACCTTAGGTCAAATCTTTAGTATGGCGTTATGCCTTTGGGAGAAAAGATGAAGTTTTATCGCGCAGAGGAGTATCAGGCTTCTTGTGAACAACGCTATCAAAAATACAAAAGTGAGATTGAAGCGCTACTCCCTGATGCCGTTGTCGAGCATGTGGGAGCATCTTCCATTCCTTTGGCGGTCTCTAAAGGTGACTTGGATATCTATGTGGGTGTGGATAGCGAAGATTTAGAGAGCGCGGTAAAAATACTCAAAGGTTTGGGCTTTGAGGAAAAGCAAGATACGTTAAGAACGCCTGAGCTATGCATGTTGGAAAGCACCGCCAATGACGATGTAGCATTCCAAGTGGTTGCCAATGGTTCTGAGTTTGAGTGCTTTTTGGCGTTTCGAGATAAGCTTCGTGCAAACCCTGAGTTGGTTCAACAATACAATACACTGAAAATGGCTTGTACTGGTTGGTCTCAAGACGAATATCGTCTGAAAAAGTCAGCGTTTGTTGAACATGTTTTGGCGCAGTAAATAACGTGTGTAAGAAGATGGATAAGCTCATTGCCCTCATCAAAGAAGACCGAATGAGAACAGAGGCGTTAGGCCATGTGGCCGAGTTGTCATTGCCTCAGTGCTATATTGCCGCAGGCTTTGTGCGAAATTTGGTGTGGGATTCATTACACGGTTTCGTCACTCCCTTGAATGATGTTGATGTGATCTACTTTGATCCCACAGAGTCAAACCCCGATGCTTATCTGCAATATGAAGCGCATTTAAAGGCGCGTATGCCGCAGTTCAATTGGCAGATTCGCAATCAAGCAAAAATGCATATTCGTAACGGGGATGAGCCGTATCAAAGCGCGGTAGATGCCATGCGTTATTGGCCAGAGAAAGAAACGGCGGTGGCCGTTCGGCAAGTGGCGGCAGATCGCTATGAATGTGTTTCGGCTTTTGGGCTTGAATCTCTATTTCGTGGGCATATCACGCACAATCCAAAGCGTTGTTTGGCAACGTTTGAACACCGCGTTATTTCAAAAGGATGGGTGTCCCGCTGGCCCAAATTAGTGGTGATGTCGTAACAACACGGTGCTGCTTGGGCTTGCCTTTACCGTGATGCTGCTGGTGGCTCTGAATCTGCATCACTCATTTCTATCAATTCACGGAGTGGAGAGAATAATGGAAGCAAAAGAGGTCGTTTTAGCCTATTGGCAGGCGATGAAAAGCAATGATTTTGCCAAAGCCAGTGAATGGTTAAGTTTGGATTTTGAGGGTTTTTGGCCGCAATCTGGCGAACTTATTGTTGGCAGAGAGAATTTTATCGCGATTAACACCGATTACCCGGCCAATGGTGTTTGGACATTCGACATTCATTCCGTTGTTTGTGAAGGGGCTACGGTTGTGACAGACGTTGTGATCACCGATGGCGTTCAAAAAGCGCGAGCCATTACCTTTCATACGGTTGAAAATGGGCTTATCTGCAAGCAAAAGGAATTTTGGCCCGACCCAATGCCAGCGCAAACCTGGCGTTCAAAATGGGTCAAGATCGTTCAAGAGTCGTTTGATTAAGTGATTTTTGGGCTATCGCGAGCCACAAAAGAATAAACGAAACAATAGGGAGAAAGTTTTGCAAGAGTTTCAAGTTTACCTGTTTGATATGGATGGCACCTTAGTGAACTCGGAGCCGTTGAAGGGGCAAGCATTAGCCCTGGCTTGTCAAGATTACGGCTCAGTGGTGGATTTTAATATCTATAAAGAGGTGATGGGGGAGAGCTGGCCTGTGGTCACTGGCCACTTTTTCAAACACGCGAATATTTCCCCTGAGCTCGCCGAGTTCAATACACACTTTCGGGCTCACTACGAGAGATTGTTGTCGGAAAACCTCGAATTGAATCGCGGTGCGAAAGCGTACATTGAACATTTGAATGCGAGCGGAAAGCAGTGTGCCGTGGTGAGTTCGGCAGCAACGTGGATGGTGGAAAACATACTGAATGCGCTGGATCTGAAGGAGGCGTTTAAGGTTGTGATCACACAAGAACACGTCACAAAACACAAACCCGACCCAGAAGCCTTTAATCTGGCGTTGTCAAAACTGGGTGTGACGCCAGAGCAGGCAATTATATTTGAAGATTCTCATGCTGGCGTCTTGGCTGGTCGAGCGAGCGGTTGTAACGTGGTGGCCATCAGGCATGAGTTTAATGGCAAAAATGATTTGAGTGGCGCGGTTGCTTGTATCGAGAGTTTTGAAGCGCTTTTGGTGTAATGCAAAACGCAAACAAATTCAGGCCAAGGTCGGGCAATACGGTGCATTTGAAACAACGCCTAATGCTTTAAAAACTCAACCTGGTGACAGATTGAGTTTTTACTTTTTGTCGGCCAAGTATTCGTTGACCGTTACACTTTAAAGAAGGCAACTTCTTGTTTGAGATGATCAGAAAGCGCGTTCAAGTTCTGGCTGGCCACCTGGTTATTCTCCATTGATCGAATGGACTCCTTCGACATGCAGGATATCTGTTCCATGGCCACGACGAGCTCACGGACCACTTCCACTTGTTCATCCGTTGCGATCACAACGTCACGCACTCGGTTGAGAGAATCTTGAGACTGCTGCTCAATGCTCACCAGCAGTTGGCTCGCTTGTGCGGTGTTTTTCTGACAACTCTCTACTTTAGGCTGTGTGTTTTCCATTGCGCTCACGCTGGCAACGGTTTGAGCTTGCACTTCTTTGAGCATCGCCTCGATCTGCGTTGTCGCTTCGCCTGTACGTTTGGCTAGGCTCCGTACCTCATCGGCCACAACGGCAAAGCCACGCCCAGATTCACCCGCTCGCGCCGCTTCTATCGCGGCATTCAGCGCGAGCAAGTTGGTTTGCTCTGAGATACTGCTGATCATATTGACGATTCCGCCAATATCGCGCGTTTTGGCTTCTAGCTGTTTGACCTGAGCAACCGTTTCATTGACGGCGACTGTCACAGACAGCATTTGCTCCGCTACTGCCGCCACAAGCACGCGGCCATCACGGGCATTATCCGAGGTATTGACTGAGTTTTGTTCAGTAAGGCTCACCACTTTAGCAATCTCATCAATGCTGGCGTGCATGCTTTCTAATTTTGTGGCCATGTTTTGTGTCAGCGATGCTTGTTGCTGAGCGGAGTCAAAGACCGAACTGGAACCGCTTGAAACGGCTTCCACTTGGGTGGCCAGTTGCTCTGATGCGTTTCGGATATTGTGCACGATAGAGCTGAGTTTATCGGACATCAACGAAAGTGAGTGCAGAATACTGCCTTGGTCACTGCTCTGATATTGTTGAGTTAACTCGCCATTGGCCATCAACTGAATCGCATGTTGAGCCACATAAGGTTCACCCCCCAAGGAGAGGCGAAAACTGCGCTCAATAATGAAACCAACCATCGCCGAAATCAGCACGGCGATACCACTTAGCACCAGCATTAAGCTCTGAAATCCGTTGGCCTCCGCACGAGCGATGGGCGTCAGTTGTTGGTTGAGCGACTCTTGATAATCAATAAACTCATTGATCACTTTTAACCAGTTGGCGAAGCTTGGACGAACTTGCTCAAGCAGCATAGGGGTAACGTCTTCGCCACTCTTTTTCTTCGCAATCACTTCTCTCACAAGAGGCAGCGTTTTTGTTTGTATATCACCAATGCGCTGCAAAATGGCTCGCTCTTGCGCTGAAAAGGGAATGCCATCAGCCATCATGCTTTGCATGTTTTGTTCCGATTGTTGATAGAATTTTTCTAATCGACGGATTTCATCTTCAAAACGAGCAAGCTCTTGTGGGGTTCGAGCCATTGCAACATCGCGAATGGCGATAGCTCGATCATGAACACTGCCGCGAAAGTTGATCGCGTATCGTTGTTTTACCGAGTTAATGTCCGTCACCTCAGCAAGGCTCATGTCGATAAAGTTAACTTTTTGAATTCCGACGATGGTCAGTAATGCCATAAGTGCCACTAACGTACCAAAACCGAGCGCCAAACGCGTCCTTACTTTTAACTTTGCAAGGTATTGCATTCCATACTCCTGATAGCAAACGTAACCGTTGAGGCAATGTCGCCAGCAACGCCTATTTTTTAGTTTTTGTGGAAAGAGTGAGACCGCTTTATTCGAGCAAAAATGACAAGCAACCAAAGAAAGGGTGAAGTATCACCAACATTGATGAAATCAGCGCCTGGATATTGTGGTCTCGCGCGACATTCTCGCAGAGGGAGAAGGGGGGAATCCAATTGCTTGCTGTGATTAGGTTAATCGGTAAAAACTATTGAAGTAGTAAGCTTAGCGATGCAAAAGTATGCCCTATATACAATTGCGGAGTTTCACTAACGTTTCGGGTTTCTGACTGTCGTTGAGTGATGTTGGCTATCACATACATATCTTGTACTTGATATGTCAATCGTTGCCATGACTGGTCAATCAATTCTCCTTCCTCTTTAAGCACAATTTTTACAGTGTTTTTTTTGCCGATTAAAGGAGTATAGTTGGCGTTAACCCAATGTTTTATCGAACTATATTATTCATTTTTTGCTCAGTTATTAGTCAGAAATGGCTCAAAAATCAATAGGTAAAACAGGGTTGGTAATAACAAAGCAAATAGCTCAATGTTTGCTGTAAGCAGTAATAAAAAGGCAAGTGCGAGAGAACTGGCCGACGAAGGAGAACACCATGATCAAGATCGCTTTTTTTAGCGCGAAATCTTATGACGAAGCCTCGTTTAATAAAGTGAATGGCAACAAAGAGTATGAGTTTCACTACCATGATTTTCGCTTGCGGCTAAAAACCAGCAAAATGGCTCAAGGTTGTGATGTGGTCTGTGCTTTCGTCAATGACGATCTCTCTTCCCCTGTCCTTGAGCAGTTAGCGCTTGGTGGCACAAAGCTGATTGCGATGCGCTGTGCTGGGTTTGATAAAGTCGATCTGCAGGCGGCCAAAGAACTGGGTTTGCAAGTGGTGCGAGTGCCAGCGTACTCTCCAGAGGCGGTAGCGGAACACGCGGTTGGCATGATGATGTGTCTGAATCGTCGCTTGCATAAAGCCTATCAGCGAACTCGCGATGCCAACTTCTCGCTTGAGGGGTTAGTTGGCTTTAATTTCTACGGCAAGACCGTTGGGGTCATTGGTACGGGGAAAATCGGCCTTGCGACGATGCGGATTCTAAAAGGATTGGGGATGGAAATTCTTTGCTACGATCCTTATGAAAATCCACTGGCCATCGAAATGGGCGCGCGCTACACCACTCTCCAGGAGATTTACCAAAGTGCCGATGTGATTTCGCTGCATTGTCCGATGAGCAAAGAAAACTTCCATTTGCTCAATGAACATTCGTTTGAACAGATGAAAGATGGTGTGATGATCATCAACACGAGCCGCGGTGAATTACTTGATTCAGCAGCGGCGATTGAAGCGCTGAAAAAAGGCAAAATAGGCGCATTGGGCCTCGATGTTTATGACAACGAGAAAGATCTGTTCTTCCAAGACAAATCGAATGATGTGATTGTCGATGACGTGTTCCGCCGTTTGTCTGCGTGCCACAACGTTTTGTTTACTGGCCATCAGGCCTTTTTAACGCATGAAGCGTTGAACAATATTGCCTCGGTAACGCTTAACAATGTCGAGGCTTTCTTTGCTGGCAACACCTCTGGCAATGAGCTGGTGGAATAACGGCCGCAGATGGGTTGTGTGAAGCAGTGTCACTCTTATTGAGTGGCACTGCTTTGATTGTTTTTTGGCGTGTTACGCTTTGTTACAACTGGCCCCATTGCCAAGGTAGGTGGTTGCTGATTTACTAAATGTCCCTAAGCAATAGAGGTATATTTTTTAATGGACGACCCCCTTAGTCGACAAAACACTTCCCTTACTTCCACTGATGTGGAGCTCTCCTTATGTTAGAACTGTTCATGCAACCCGAAACGTGGGTTATTTTTGCCACATTGTTTGCCTTGGAGATTGTACTTGGCGTAGATAACGTCGTATTTATCTCTGTTTTGTGTGAACGATTACCAGTAGAACAACGAAAATTCGCCCGCAATATGGGTATTAGCCTTGCGGTTTCTGCGCGTATCGTGTTGGTCTTTTCCATCTCGTGGGTGATGTCTCTAACGCAACCGATCTTGTCATTTCAAGATGTTGAATTCACTGGCCGTGATGTGATCATGATTGCTGGTGGCGCATTCTTACTGGCTAAAAGTGCCAAAGAGTTGTGGTCTTGGTTAACGCAGCATGAGCATGCACATTCCACCCACGTCAGAACGGGTTTGGCTGTGGTATTGCTACAGATTGTCGCGGTGGATGCCGTTTTCTCTATGGACTCAGTTATCACGGCGGTTGGCCTGACCAATGAAGTGCCTATCATGGTAGCCGCCATTTTAGCCTCGGCAGTGGTGATGGTGCTAACGGCTGAAAAGATCAACCATGTGGTGACTAAGTACCCAGGTTTTAAAACCTTGGCGTTACTTTTCCTGATCCTATTGGGAGGGTTACTCATGGCCGAAGGTTTCGCAGTTCACGTGAATAAAGGCTATGTCTACTTCGCGATGGCTTTTGGTTTGATATTAGAGCTTTGCCATATTCAGTTGAAGAAAAAGCAAAAGGTGAATATTCGTCGTATTCGTCCGTTAAACGTGTCTATTCAAGGCGATCTTATCCGAGGGTAAAACGCTAAAACTAGGCTATGAAGTAAGGCTCCGAAAGGGGCCTTATTACGCTGAGGAAGCCCTAAAAAAATCGATAAAACGGCTTAAGCCAATGCCACTCCGTCATTCTCACGCACGCTTTAGGATGGGTCCCCGCCTGCGCGAGGATGACAAGAAAAAGACGAAAGAGACAAGCAGACAAGAGACGGTTCGGGAGAGAGTTGAGTGCTTTGTTGTCTCCAGAAAGCCTGCCACATGACAGACACGAATAGCGCTAAAATTGGTTACCATTACAGAGTCACACTCACCATCACCGTCATTCTCGCGAACGCGGGAACCCATTCATCCGCGTCCGCCGAGTGCTTCGTTAGCAAAAGTCCTTACAGCGGCAAGCATCTACAAACGAAGAGACAGCGTCCCCCAATGCCGTCATTCTCGCGAACGCGGGAACCCATTCATCCGCGTCCGCCGAGTGCTTCGTTAGCAAAAGTCCTCACAACGACAAACATCTACAAACGAAGAGACAACGTCACCCATCACCGTCATTCTCGCGAACGCGGGAACCCATTCATCCGCGTACGCCGAGAGTTTTGTTAGCAAAAGTCCTCACAACGACAAACATCCCAAATGCCGAGAGAGCAAGGTGAACTCAGTCGTACCATCAACCCACAACGCACGCTTTAGGATGGGTCCCCGCCTGCGCGAGGATGACAAGAAAAAGACGAAAGAGACAAGAGACGGTTCGGGAGAGAGTTGAGAGCTTTGTTGTCTCCAGAAAGTTTGTCACACGACAGACACGAACAGCGCTCAAATTGGTTACCATTACAGAGCCATACTCACCATCGCCGTCATTCTCGCGAACGCGGGAACCCATTCATCCGCGTACGCCGAGTGCTTCGTTAGCAGAAGTCCTTACAACGACAAACATCTACAAACGAAGAGACAACACCCTCATCACCGTCATTCTCGCGAACGCGGGAACCCATTCGTCCGCGTCCGCCGAGAGTTTCGTTAGCAAAAGTCCTCACAGCGGCCAGCATCCCAAATGCCGAGAGAGCAAGGTGAATTCAGTCGTACCATCAACCTACAGCGCACGCTTTAGCATGGGTCCCCGCCTGCGCGAGGATGACAAGAAATAGCTGAAAGAGATAGGCAGACAAAAGCCTTTAGAACACGGGAAATCTCTAATCCGCTGACCACACATTACGAATATCTGGCCAGCCCCAGTTGGTGAGCGCAACGTCATGAAGCACCCCGTGAAAGCGCAAAGTCTGACGATGATGAAACAGAGGAGTAAGCCAACACTCACTAATGAGCAGTGATGCAATCGGCTCTAACTGTTGCAGATACTCGTGCAGGGGTACCTGCTCTCTCAGCAGAGTTAACTGATTGAGCAACCAAGCTTTGTCGCTTTCAGTCATGCAAGCATGAAGAATCGGATTACTAAACAGCATGGCAAAGGCCGAGGGATGTCGATTGTCATCCAGATTAAGGCTGGTGAGCACTAAATCTTCATCCCATTGCTGATCTAAACTGCGCTGATGTAATTCTTGATAGGTATAGCAACGAATCACCACTTCAATGCCAATCTTGGCTAGCAGCCTAGCAATGGCATTCGCACAAATATTCAACGCAGTGTAATTGTAAACCGCGAGGGTGATTCGTCGAGGCAGCGAAACGACGTTCGCTGGCGTTTTGAGTACAGCACGCCAATGTGGCAGCAAATTGGCGGCGTGGACAACGCCAAACATATTGCCGTGACGACGGATCTCCTCCTCAATGGCGGATGGGCTGAGCATCTGCATCAAGTAGTGGCGCTGAGCATAATCAAGAGGCAGGGGAGCGCGCTGATTAAAAAGCAGCATCAAACATCCATCTTCTACTCGGCTATGTTGTTGCTCGGAATCATTAGGTTGTCGTTGTTTGGCATTCTTTGTGACGTTGAAACTGCAAGGCGTTGGTGGCGATTCTGGATGGTTGGTTTCAATCAACGTCGCGCTTAAGCGCTCTTCATCTACCCGCCAGATGGTTACTTTTTCTGTCAATGCTCGGCACGCATAAAACTGATTAAACGCTTTTAAGCAGAGCTTATTCTCATTGTGTTCCGTCACTTCAAAGGCGCCACTGCCCACAACGGGTATGCGACGCTCGCGAAGGCCAGCAACGTTGTTGAGCTGGCTAACTGGCTGTATCGCGTATTTCACGCCTGTAATCAGCCCTGCAAAACCAAGATCGGGTCGATCGAGGGAGAACACCACCTTAAAAGGCGTTGGCGCTTTGATGTCGACAACGTGAGCCAGCTCTTGTTGATGACTTGGCAAGCGGGACAGTTTGGCAAATAGACTCACAATGCTCGCTGCATCAATGGCGGCGCCGTTGTGAAACGTCAACCCCGGCCGCAGATGGAAAGTCCATTGCAACAACTGAGTATCATAGTGCCAATGGTGTGCCAGCTCTGGTTGAATCTGGCCATGGGTATCAACGGACACCAAACAACAATAGATCTGGCGAATTAAGAAACGTTCGCTACTGCGTTGTGGAAGATGGGGCAATAATGGCTCAAACATGCGCTTGTAAGTCAGCTGAATATGCAGCCGGCCTTCTTGCAGTGTCGCGCCCGATGTACGTTTCAATAACTTGGCGAAGGCAATGTCATCGTTATCAAGAATAGCGAGGGCTTTTTCGTATTTGCCGATGCGAACCCGTTTGGCCGCCAGCTCTTCTTTCAACGCAATGAGCTCAAAATTCAATACCAGTGATGAACGATGATGGCGTCCTGGCTTGGGCGTCCAGCTCAGCCAGCCCACTTGATGCAGCTTCACCAAAAGATTACGCGCATGACGAGTGCTGGTAAAAAGACGATCAGCCAGCTCAGATAGGGTGGTTTTTATTTCATCTCCCACACCTAATGGGGTCAGTCGCGCGTAATAGCGCAGTAAGTTCAGATCGGACACACATACCTCGGTGAGCATCATGGAGAGTGACCATTGTAATGAAAATTGGTGTGGCTAATGGTGAAAACCTTCCGCTTGGTTTGTTCCTCTTTTGCGGGTTTTGAGACAGTTGAGTGCGTAGTGGGGCAAGAAAAAACGATAAAGCGGAGCGAACGGCAACGCATTGCTCAGTTTTTCTCATCATCTTTGCAAGGCAGAATGAAAGGGTAGAGACAACGCAGGAGGGCGATGTATGTACCTAACTCAGAAAACGGAAAAGCACCCCATGGCGGAGTATTACCAGCACAGGTTACAACAGAGTCATAGTCGTATTGAGCGTTTGGCTCTGCTGGCCTTAATGGAGTTGATGTTTGCCCGCTCAGAGCCAGCGCAATCAAGTAAGAATAAACACTAACTCCGCAAGAATAAACGCAGCACTCTTCACTGCTCCTGATGGTTCAAATAGCTTTCCCCCAAAGTCTATGGTTGAGTGCTGCTTTTGCCCAATAAACAACTCCCCCAACCGAGGTTGAGGGAGCGTGTCTGAGGCTTACCAGATTAAACGTCCAACGAGACCACCGGGAAATCGATGTCTGTCTCCGCAATGTGGTTTGCGTAGTTGGTAAAGGTGTTAAGTGCGACTTGCGCTAATACTTCAAACAACAATTCGTTATCGAGCCCCTTCGCTTGTAAATCGGCTAACAGCTCGTTTGAGATCACGCCGCGTTGTGTCACCACCAGTGCTGCAAATTCAACAATCGCTTGATCAACGCTGTTATCGGCTTCGACTTTACGTGCTGCCACGATTTCTTCTTTGGTTAAACCCGTGCTTGATGCAATCAGCGTGTGAGCGGATAGGCAGTATTGACAAGCATTGGCTTGACCTACCGCTAAAGCCACCAATTCACGTTGGCGAGCGGTCAGTTTGCCTTTGCCCAGCGAATCACCAAACGCCAGAATTGAGTTCAATACCGTTGGCGAGTGAGCGATGGTGGCGTAGAGGTTTGGCACCATACCGAGTTTCTTTTCGATCGCTGATAGTGTGATTTCCGCTGCGCCTTGTGGGTTAACCAGTTTTTGGATACGAGACATAATGTTTTCCTTTTTGTGTGTGCTGATTTGTTGAAGAGATATTGACACAAGAAGTAAGACGATTTATCACTAAAAGTCTTATTGGATATACCAAGGGTCTTTTTATGGATGCACTATCGGCACTCGTTCAACACGCCGCCCCCAAAGCGAACTTGTTTTTTAGTGGCAATCTTTGTGGCAGCTCGGAGAGCACAAGCCACGGGCAAGGTGGCCAATTGCACTTACTGAAAAGTGGAGAGCTGAATGTGTATGAGTCGCACGGGCGCAAACATGTGTTAACTGAACCGACACTCATTTTCTACCCAAAGGGGCGCAAGCATTCTATTCAGTCACGCACGTTACAAGGCTGCGATCTGGTGTGTGCAACGGTAAGCTTTCAAGATTCCCCTTTATTGAGAGCAATGCCCGAAGTGGTGGTGATTCCGTTAAGTCAATTGACGCATCTTGATTCCGTGCTGAGCTTGCTGTTTGATGAGGCGTTTTCACAGCGCTACGGTTACGTCGCCAGCATCGCGCATTTGTTGGATCTGCTGTTGATTTTGCTGATCCGCCATTTGGTGGCAGAAAACATTTGTCAGGCAGGAGTATTGGCGGCGTTGGCTCATCCGAGATTGGCATCGTCACTTGAGGTGATGCATAACCAAATGGATCATCCTTGGACAATAGAGAGCCTTGCGCGAGAGGCAGGCATGTCGCGTGCCCGTTTTGCGGCCGTTTTCCAGCAGACGTTAGGACAGCCCCCGCTGACTTACCTGACAGAAGTTCGTTTACTTAAAGCGCAACAGTTATTGCTTTCAGGACAAGCGATAAAGTCGGTCGCGCTGGAGGTGGGCTACAGTGGCAGTGTTGCTTTTACTCGCGCATTTAGCCGATGTTTTGATACCACACCGGCTCAATGGTTAGCGCTTCAGCAAGCACAAGCTCACACGAGTCCTGCTGAATAAGCGGCATTCGGGAAGTAGAGAAGAGACGAAAAGGCCCCTCATGCCACTTCGGGAATCGCTTTTGGCGGCTCTTCCAAATCGGGCTCTTTTTGCACAGTAGGGACTTGACCTTCACCCACGGCGCTGAGGTAACAGCCACTGAGTTTGATGGCGAGATACATATCCGCGCGCAGCAAAATGCCACCTTCACTGGTGCTGATGCCCGTCAATTCACACCACTGACGAAGGCGTCGTTTACGGCCGGCTAGAATCAAGCGAATTCCTCGTTTTTTCAGCGTTTCATGCACATCCGCGAGCGTTGCCATTACACTCAAATCTAGGTGAGTGAAGCTAGAAACCGCATCCACCACCACGCAACCCACGTCTTTGGTGTGTTCCGCGTGTTCCAGTAAACGGCGCTTAAAATACGGTGCGTTGAAGTAGGTGAGTGGCGAGTTAAAACGGTAGATCACCATACCTGGGATCGGAGTCGCTTTGCCTGTGCCGTCGACGGTGCGAATGGTGCCTTCTTCATCCAACCCAAGCAATTGATCGCTTGGGCGCATAACGATGCGCAAGAACTGGAACAGACCCAACAACACCGCCAAGGTGATGCCCGGTATTACGCCAATCACCAGCACAGAAACAAAAGTGATGGAGGCGAGATAGAAGGCGTCTTTGTCACGTTTTCGTAAGATCCAAATGCCTTTAAGATCAAGCAGCGACAGCGAGGCGATAATCAAGACCACTCCCAATGAGGCGATAGGAATAAACTGCAATGGCTGGTAGATAAACACGGCGATCACCGCAATGGTGATGGCAGCAATAATGGACACCAGTTGGGATTTTCCTCCATTGGCATCGTTGACTGCTGTGCGGGAATCGGCACCACTGATGGCAAATCCCTGTGAAAAGGCTGAAGCAATATTGGCAAAGCCTAAGGCGCGGAATTCTTTGTCGGCATCAATATCGTAGCCGTTTTTGGCCGCGAAGCTGCGGGCGGTCAGCATCATGCTGACAAAGCTCACCATCGCCAAGTTGAGCGCTGGTACCACCAATTCACGAGTGACGCCCAGTTCAAACTCTGGCGTTTGGAAGTTAGGAAACCCGCCTTGTGTCAGCCCAACCACCGACACCCCAACTTCTTGCAAACGCAAAAGCCAAACGGAGGCGGTGGTGATGAGGATCGCCAACATCGCTGCAGGCCAGCTAGGACGAAATCGCTTGGTGATCAGATAGACGGCCACAGTGGCCACGCTGAGCGCCAATGTCGGCCAGTGCAAATCTGCCAATCGTTGTGGGGCTTCCCATAAACGTTCGAGTAGGTAGCGCTGCTCATATTTCCAGCCTACCACCTTGGCAAACTGGCCAACGATGATGGTGAGTGCCACACCATTGAGTAACCCCAAGAGGATCGGACGTGAAAGAAAGTCAGCCAAAATGCCCAATTTCAGGCGGCTTGCCAGTACGCACCACATTCCGGTCATCGCGGTCATGGTCATCACCAGTTGCCAGTGTTTGGTTGCATCACCAGCGGCAAGCGGGGTTACCACAGCGGCAATCACTGCACACGTTGCGGCATCAGGTCCGACGATCAATTGCCTTGATGTGCCCATTAAGGCGTAAACCAACATTGGCAATACGCACGAATAGAGACCGACAATCGCAGAAACCCCCGTTAATTGGGCGTAGGCGATAGCAACAGGCAGCGCGACGGCCACCACAGAAAAGGCGGCGCGAACGTCATCGGCGAGCCACTCTTTTTGATAGTGTTTTAATTGGACGAGTCCGGGGAACCACTGCGATAGGATTATTTTGGCCAACAGATCTACCCATAAATGCGGTTAAGTTACTGTAAAGTATACAGCGTTATTTTGTAACATTCGTGAGTTATTTATCGATAGCGGAGGGTAAATTCTCTTCTAGTGGGAATTTTCGCTGATATCTTGGCAGCATTGACTCATTTCCTAACAAGCCTCCTTGGTGAATATAAAGCAGCGTTTTATCTTTATTCTCCTCTAACCAAGGGAGCAAGCAGCGCCACATGAGCGGGTCGTAAAGGAGGTCAAACTCAATATCGGTGTGATTGAGTAGAGACAACCAGGTTTGGTAGTCCTCTTTGTACAGCTTGCCGAAATGGTGCTTGTTGGCTGAGGTAAGGATCTGGGGATGGTCTGTTTCGCCTAGTTGCTCAAATTGGCTGGTGAGGTAGCTGTCGCCTCCGACACACGCACAGGTCAAAACATCGATGCCATGAGGTTTAAGGTATTTGTGCAGATAAAGTGCGGTGGTGCCGGTTCCTGACGGGAGCGCGATGACAAATTGTTTCGACGGTTCAAAGCGTGACCAAGCCAACAGTTCCAAAGCCAACTGTTTGATGCCTTCTTCTGCCAGTTCAAAGCGCCCACCTTCTGGAACGACATAGCAGGCATCTGATGGTTGTCTTACTTGTTCGATGTATTGCTGAGGATGCATGCCGGGGGTGTGTTGAGAAACCTCGATGATCTCCGCGCCGAGCTCTAACGCGCCACGATAGTTACCTTGTGGGCGTAAGCGTAGCCATTCCGGTAAGTGGTCGACATAAAACTCGAGTTTCCAACCTTTTATGCGTGCCAGCGCGGCCAAAGAAAAGAGAGAGTTTGCTTGCGCGGAGCCATAACTGATCAGAGTGGTGATATTGGGCAAATTGGCGTTCAATAAGCTCATGAATTTTCTTGCCTTATTCCCGGTAAAGTGGGAATGCAACAAGTCGTCACGTTTTAGGTAAAAGGTATGACCGGCGTAACAATGTTGAGTAATGGGGCTGTTATCGAGTTTCATAACGTGTGATGTTATTGACTTAAAAGAAAATAAACATAAATGATAAATTGGAAGGTCGTGTCGCTGCGATTTTAAGCGTTGAGAGAAAAAGTCTCAACACTAAGACGCAACAGCTAGCGATACTTCAGTTCTTATAAAATACTACGTCAAGGCTGGAGCTTCAGAAAACGTGCATTCGAGTTCAGATCAAAACATTCTACGGCTAATTCGTATTATTCCGTTGTGTATCATTACAGGCTTTATGTTGATCTTGGTTGCAGTGATCGTCAATGGCAATAAAAGCCGAACTACGCAATTGATTGAAACACTGCGCAGCGATTTCACCGACAATCAAAAAGCCAACGTTGCACGACAAGTTGAAAGTGTTTATCAGCAGTTAGAGTATGAGCGCGGCCAAACGATTCATGTTCTTAAAGCCTCAGTAAAAGCCCGCACCTTAGAAGCTTATCAAATCATCGAAAGTATTTACAAAGCCAACCAACATCTTTCTGAGAAGGAAGTGACTCAACTGGTGATGGAAGCGCTGCGTGATGTCCGATTCAACGATGGACGCGGCTACTATTTTATCTACAAGATGGATGGCACAACGGTCATGCATCCTCTTCGTCCAGATCTAGAACAAACCTCCACATGGGAATTGCAAGACACACATGGCGGCTATATTGCCCGAGATATTGTGCGCAATATTCGCAGTTCCACTGATGGGGGCGCGTTTTCTCGCTGGTGGTTTCAAAAACCGGGTTTTGGCACGCAAGAGTTTGAGAAAATTGGCTATGCCAAACACTTTGCCCCTTACGATTGGTTTATTGGTACCGGCGAATACACGGTTGATGTGGAAGCGTATATCCAAAAACGGATGCTGAAATGGCTCTCAGAGTTTCGCTTTGATAGCAACGGCTACATTTTTGTGTTGAATATGGAAGGCGAAACCATCGCTCATATTGACCGTAGCAAGCTGAGCGTGAATCAACCGCACTTATTGCAGCTTTTCCTTGATGCGCTAGAGAAGACCGGAGATGACAACGCCGCGTTTGTTCGCTATGAAAGTGCCTATGTTCCGAAAGCCGTGACCAGCGGAGAGAAAATCAGTTACGTCAAAAAGCTGCCGGAATGGGGGTGGGTGATCGGTGGTGGGGTTTATCTGTCGGAGATCGAAAAATTCATTGATAAGCAAGGGCGTGATTTACGTGACCGTTACCGCTCTGAGCTGTTTAAAATTCTTACGCTTTGTCTGTTATTGGCGTTTGTTTTGGCGTCGTTATCACTGGCAGTCAGCCAGTACATTGGCCGTCGTTTTAATCAATATCAAAAACGCATTCGCACCGATTTCAAAAAACTGGAACAGAGCCAAGAGCAGTTGGCTTACCAAGCGAAGCACGATTCTCTCACCAAACTGCCAAACCGCTCTTTGCTGGAAGTTCAAATAGTGTCGGGCATTCAACGTTGCCGAGCGAGTGGTAAGCAACTGGCGGTGATGTTTGTTGATTTGGATAACTTTAAGAAGGTGAATGATCAGCATGGTCACAAAGTGGGTGACGAGCTGCTGCTCAGAGTGGGCGAGAAGTTCAGCCAACTGTTGCGAGCGGGTGACAGCGTAGCCCGTTTTGGCGGAGATGAGTTTGTCTTCTGTTTTGCTGAGCTAAGCAGCAAGGACGAGGCCGAAATGCTGGCAGAAAGCGTACGACGTTCATTGACCGATCATTTCATTTTGCATGGCGCTTTGGTGTCGACGTCGTGCAGTGTTGGTGTGGCGATGTATCCTCAAGATGGTGACAGTGCCGATCAGTTAATTGCCAATGCAGACATTGTGTTGTTCCGCTCGAAAGCTCAGCACAAAGGGCAAGTGATGTTCTATGATCAGAGCATTAACGAGCAGGTCCAATACGATTTCCTTTTGGAAGATGAGCTGAAATACGCTATCGAGCGCGATGAGCTAGAGGTGTATTACCAACCGCAAGTGAACCCAAGAACGGGTCAGATTGAAGGTGTTGAAGCGCTATGTCGCTGGACCAATGGCTACCTTGGGGCGGTGTCACCGATGAAATTCATACAGATTGCCGAAATCTCTGGGCAGATCTTCGCGATTGGCGATTTTGTGCTGCGCAAAGCGTGTTTAGACATGAAATGGTTAGCGCAAACCACGGGGCGAACCATGCCCGTTTCGATCAATATCTCCCCGAAACAATTACTGCAAAAAGGTTTTGTTAATGGTGTGTATTGCGTCACTCGCGAGTTGGATATCGATTGCCGCTTGATCACCTTAGAGATTACCGAAAACGTATTTATCGAAGAGTTGGAAGAGGTTAAACCTATCATGGAAGAGTTGCGCCAACTTGGCTTCCATATCTCGTTGGATGATTTTGGTACCGGTTTCTCGTCGCTCAGCTATTTGAATGCGCTACCCATCAGCGAAATTAAGATTGATCGCTCGTTTGTCAGCAATATGCTCAGCCGATCGCAGAGTGAAAGTTTGGTCAAGACCATCGTGGCGATTGGCCATTCCAACCGAATTATTGTGGTGGCGGAAGGGGTCGAAACGGTTGACCAGCAAATCCGCTTGCACCAACTGGGCTGTGACCGTCTTCAAGGCTACTTGTTCTCTAAACCCGTGTCACTCAAAGATCTGGTGAACGTCATTGAAGCCAGCAGAACCGCACGCGTTTAAGGCGTGACATCCACATAAAAAAGCCAAGGTCGAGACCTTGGCTTTTGAACAACTTAGAGGCGCTTTGTGATGATCAGAGACGTCTCTTTTTATTGCTGTTAGCGAGCTCGTGACGGTTGGTTTCTGCCACCTGCACGTGGTGAGTTTTTCCCACCCGAGCTTTTCCCACCGGTGTTTGCACCAGAGCGTTGTGGATGTTTGCCACCAGTTGCTGAGCCTGAACGTGATGGAGCCGAGTTTGACTGGCCGCCACGTGTTGGTTTTTTGCCTGAACCAGCGTTAGCTTTATCACCCGGGAAACCCGGTTGGGTGCTGGTGTGTTTGGTAGCAAAACGGTTGGCACCATGGCGGCCTGATTTACGACGCTGCGCTGGCGTGCGAGCATCCATATCTTCCGCTGGCACCAAACAGCCCGGTTTATCGCCGATCAAATACTTCTTACCCATAGTGATCAGTGCTTCACGGATCAACGGCCAGTTGGCTGGATCGTGGTAACGCAACAGCGCTTTGTGCAGTCGACGCTGGCGATCCCCTTTGGCTACCGGCACATCTTCACGCTGTTTGTACTTCACGCGTTTAAGTGGGTTAGTCTCAGAGTAGTACATCGAGGTGGCATTACACATTGGCGATGGGTAGAAGTTCTGTACCTGATCGCACTCGTAATTGTTCTTCTTCAGCCACAATGCCAAGTTCAGCATGTCTTCATCGGTCGTGCCCGGGTGCGCAGAGATGAAGTACGGGATCAGATACTGCTTCTTGCCCGCTTCTTGGCTGTACTTATCGAACATCTCTTTGAAGCGATCGTAAGTACCCATACCCGGCTTCATCATCAGGTCGAGAGGGCCCTTTTCGGTGTGCTCAGGGGCAATCTTCAAATAACCACCAACGTGGTGCGTAACCAGCTCTTTCACGTATTCAGGAGATTCAATCGCGAGATCATAACGAACGCCCGAGGCGATCATCACTTTCTTCACCCCTTTAACCTGACGCGCTGCGCGGTAAAGGTCGATGGTGTGTTTATGATCGGTATTGAGCTTATTACAGATACCCGGGAAGACACACGAAGGGCGACGACAGTTGGCTTCGGCTTTTGGATCGCTACAACCAAGGCGATACATATTGGCTGTTGGCCCGCCTAAGTCAGAAATGGTGCCCGTAAAGCCGGGTACTTTATCGCGGATCTCTTCCAGCTCGGTCAAAATCGACTCTTGTGAGCGGTTTTGAATGATGCGTCCTTCGTGCTCGGTGATTGAGCAGAATGAACAGCCACCAAAACAGCCACGCATGATGTTGACGGAGGTTTTGATCATGTCATAGGCAGGAATCTTCGCTTTACCATATTTAGGATGCGGAACTCGCGCATATGGCAAACCGAACACATAATCCATCTCTTCTGTGGTCAGTGGGATCGGCGCTTGGTTTACCCACAGCTCGCGGTTACCGTGACGCTGGATCAGTGCGCGGCCAGAATAAGGGTTGGTTTCCAAGTGGAGAATACGGCTGGCGTGCGCATAAAGAATGCGGTCGTTTTGCAGCTTCTCGAAACTTGGCAAACGCACCGCAGTGGTCGCGGCGTCGTGACGCGAAGGACGAATAGTAATCGGCTGCGCTTTGGGCTCTTCCGATTTGGTTTCACACTGCGTTTCCACTTCGTATGGATTTGGCGGAATAAAGGCTTCTTTACGTGGCTTCTCGATGCGCGAGGAATCGATGATGGTGTAGCCTTCTGGCTCTGCCGCAAGGTTAACCGCGGTGCCACGAATGTTGGTCATTTGAGCGATCTCTTCGCCCTCAGCCAAACGATGCGCCACTTCCACCAGTGCACGTTCTGCGTTGCCAAACAACAAAATGTCCGCTTTGGCATCAAGCAAAACAGAGCGACGCACTTTGTCGGACCAGTAATCGTAGTGAGCAACACGGCGTAGGCTTGCTTCAATGCCGCCTAAAACGATAGGCACGTCTTTATAGGCTTCACGACAACGCTGCGAGTAAACAAGAGTGGCGCGATCTGGGCGCTTGCCACCTTCATTATTTGGCGTGTAGGCGTCATCGTGACGTAATTTGCGATCTGAAGTGTAGCGGTTGATCATCGAGTCCATATTGCCTGAGGTGACACCAAAAAACAGATTTGGTTTACCAAGCGACATGAAGTCGGTTTTGTCTTGCCACTGTGGTTGAGCAATGATGCCCACGCGAAAGCCTTGTGCTTCCAGTAAGCGACCGATGATCGCCATACCAAAACTCGGATGGTCGACATAAGCATCGCCAGTGACTAGGACAATGTCACAGCTATCCCAACCCAATGCGTCCATCTCTTTTCTGCTGGTTGGCAGAAAAGGGGCGGTGCCAAAACATTCGGCCCAATATTTTTTGTGGGTATGGATAGGGGTAATGTCGCTGTGCATAAAATAACCTCAGATTTTGCGAGCGCGAATTATAGCGGCTTGTGAGACCACTATCCACCACTACATAACCCTAGTTTTATCACGTATTTTCGCTAACCAAAGTCCACTGGTAAGAAGCAAGCTAAAAACTGTAGGGGCAGTCAAGGTTAGCGTTGGGCAACGATTCTATAATTATGAAACAAGAGTCGTATTTGGCATGGAGTTGGCCCATGGATGAGAAGTTAGTTGGTTCGTCGAGTGAAGTTCAGGCTCATGAAAATGTCATTGGTGTCGCGTTTGACTGGCGGCTCAACTTTGTTACTCAACGGTTTGAATGCGAAGAGAGTGCCGCCTATGCCTTATTTGGTGTGGAGATCTTTCCCATTACCACCAAGCAGCTCATTCAGTGGTTGCCGATTTCTCAACGGAAAAAAGCGATCGATGCTTTTCGCCAAGTGTTAACGACAGGTGTTAGTCAACGTTATCAATGTGCGCTCGTGACGCCGTTAAACATTGTCACTTTTGTTGAGTTTGATATTGAAAGGCAAGGAGAGAATCAGCTTGCCGGAACCGTCACACCATTATTGCTCCTGCGTGATGCCGATGAAGTGGCCGAGCTGTTTTACCGTTTGTTTGAAAACGATCACCACGGCATTTTAGTGACCGATGAAGAGACTCGCATCCTTGCGTGTAATGCCTATTTTGAACGCCTCACTGGGTATCATCGCCGCGATCTTATCGGTCTTAAATCTCGTATTTTTAACGCAGATAAACACTCTGAGCATTTCTATCAGTCGATGTGGCACGCCCTTGCGACGGAAGGCAGTTGGTCCGGGGCGATTTTGACCCGAACCTCAGGGGGAGAGAATACCCCACAAGATCTCACTATCCAAAAAGTGACTTTAGCGGGTCGAGACTATTTTATTGGGTTTAGTGCCGATCTCTCGACGCATCTCAATCGCCTTAATGATCGGGAAAAAGGAGGCATTGATCTGCTCACTCAGTTGCCCTCTAAAGAGAAGTTCCTGCGCTTATTGGAGGTTTGGCACCAAAGTGAGAGTGACAAGTCAACGCTCCTGCTGCTGGCGATACAGCCGAATTTCTCTTACAGCACGGAGCTGAATGCGAAAAGAGAATTTGCTCAGTTTCTGTTTGAGCACAGCCATAACCACTTAGTGGGCTATCTTGGCAATGATCGCTTTGTTGTTGGGCTGGAGATTGAACATCATTCTCATATTTCTCTCATTCGTCAGGTTCGCCAACGTATGAAGCGATTTTTTCACGGTTTCAAGCAAGCCAAAGGCGAAGTTTCGCAAGCGCTAACCCAAGGGAAAACCGGTGTTTCGGTACTCGGTGTTGATGCAAAAACGCCGGCGGCACTGTTCACGCATGCTAATCAGGCTCTGTTGGAAATGCATTCAGGGCAGCAACGGCACATCAGTTTTTATGATCATGCTATGCACTTACAAATCGAAAAGAAAAAGCGCTTAGAAACCTTATTGCTTGAGTGTATCGAGCAGAAAACCATTGAAGTCCATTACCAGCCGATTATCGATCTACAACAGTGGCGAGTGGATAAGTTCGAAGCTTTGTGCCGTTTCCCCCCCGCATTGAGTCAAGAAGCCTCGGTTCAGGAGTTGATCAATATCGCCGAGGACTTGGACATGATTGAAATTCTCGACCAGCAGGTGGCAAGGCAAGCATTAAGCGATCTTGAGTATTTACAGTGTTGTTTTGGGCCACAAGTGGGTATTTCGTTTAATCGTTCCATCAGTTCGTCAACGGGCGTCAGTCAGCTGTTGATGCAAACGGCGTTGCTGATTGATGAAAGTGGTGTACAACCTGATCAAGTGACGGTGGAAATCACGGAAAATGCCTATTTTGAAAGTGAAGAACACAAAGCAGATGGCCTGAAGCTGCTACGTAAAGCGGGCGTTTCTGTTGCCGTTGACGATTTTGGTACCGGCTACTCTTCGTTTCAATACCTCACCCAATGCCATTTTGATGTGCTCAAAATCGATCGCGCGTTTGTGCAAAATATTCGTGTGAACTCCAATCAATATCGTATTGTGCGCTCGCTGACAGAGCTTTCGCATCAACTGGGCTTGCGGGTGGTGGCTGAAGGGGTAGAAAGCGAAACCGAGCTGCAAATTTTGGCACAAATCGGTGTGGACAGCGTTCAGGGGTACTTTTTTGCTAAGCCTTTTGCCCTCAAAAGTGATGCCCAGCAGCAATTCGAAGCGCTCTCTTTGGCATCCTACCAGAAGAAGTACGGCTCGAAAGGGTGCGTCTGCGATCTTGCCACGCCCGCGACGCCTCATCTTGACCCGGGGGACCCAATCTCATTAGCGTTCGAATATTTGCAGCGAGATGAGCTCAACATTATCCCTGTGGTGGACGGGCGGAAATGTGTAGGGTTTGTCGATAGAGAAGCGATGAACTTGCATTTAACGCCAGGAATGGGCACCGAGCTGGAAACCATGAAAGAAGCCGGTTTGTGGAACAAGCGCGTCAATCAAGTGATGGTGTTGAATTTTTCAACGCTGCATTGGCACACACAAATGAGCGCATTGGCGGTGGTCATTAACCAATTGGAATTGTTTCCTTGGATCATGGTGGATGACGATGGGGACTATAAAGGGGTAATTGAAATGCACTCGGTCCTTAAATATTTGCGCAAGAATCTTAGTTAGTTCGGCTGGTGTAACTGCGCCTCATCACCTAATTTTAAAGAGGCTAGGGTTTTTATTAACGTCAACGCAGTGGCTAGCGTGAGGTTCGTTAAGGAAAAACTATGTTACAACCTTCCAGAGGAGAGTGGCGCTCTGGCGAACATTCCACCAAGTCATCATCGTATGGCTGGCAATGGAAACACGGTGATGCGTGCTTACATGTTGATGAAGCGCTATTTCGTCATTTTTGGCGTATCGGACTGAGTGAGGATGTCAGCGCGTTATTTTGGTCTTCGTTTGCCACCATCGACAAACTGCAATTACTCAACTTGCTCGACAGAGCGTGTCAATCCAAAAAATCAGGCAGCTACCGTTGTTGGATTAGCCTTAACTCGGTCAGTCACTATGTGCTGTTTCGATTTGTTCCCCAAGCGGAGAATGCCGTAGAGGGGGAAATCCGCAAGCTGTTTAGTGTCGATACCAAAGGAAATGAGTTTTCGACGCTGTTTCGCCAAGCGTTCGACAATGATCATCATGGCATTTTGCTCACGGATGCCGCGACACAGATCTTGCTGTGCAATCGCTACTTCGAAAATCACACAGGTTACAAACTCAATCAAATTGTTGGGCAGTGCGCATCGATTTTGGATTCAGGCAAACACAGCGATGAGTTTTACCAAAGCATCACTGAAGAGGTAAACAGCAAAGGGCTGTGGCAAGGCGTGGTGCTTATTCGTACCTTTGGTGGTGCGATTGTGCCGCAGGAACTGACGCTGCAAAAACTCACTTGTGACGACAAAGTCTATTACCTTGGTTTGTATGTGGACTTCTCTGATCGCCTCTATCGTCTGGCCGATATGGAGCATGGTGGCGTGGAGTTGTTGACACAACTGCCCACAGAAAAGCAGTTTACCCAGCAACTGACAGTGCGCTGGATGGACTCGAATAATGATGATTTGTTAATGGTGCTGGCGTTTTTGCCCAACTTCGCGGCAGGTGATGAATATGAACTGAAACAACGTCTGTCAGAAAGCTTAGAAAAAAACCGCGTCAGTAGCGCCGTGGGTTATTTAGGCGGCAACCACTTTGTTGCGGCGATTGAATGCAACAAAAGCCAAGGACCGAATCAGGTTCAGATCATTCATCAAACCATCCGTAAGTTTTTCGCTCAGCTGACCCATTTGAGTGGAGAGGAAGTGCAAAATGCGCTGTTGCGCGGGAAAGTGGGTGTTTCGATACTTGGGCATGACACGCAAAACCCTAAAGTGATGGTGTCACACGCGGTACAAGCCATGCTTGAGCACGATGGTCAACATAAAGGCATGATCACCTTCTATCACGGTTCTATTCACCGAGAAGTGTTGCGCCGACGAGAGTTGGAAGAGCTGGTGGTGCGCTCGATCAAAGAGGAATCGGTAGAAGTGTTTTACCAGCCGATCATCGATACTGCGACGTGGGATATCGCCAAGTTTGAAGCGCTGTGCCGTTTTAAAGACAAACATGGTCAATGGCAAAACACGCAAGAGCTGGTCGGCATTGCTGAAGAGCTAGAGATGGTGGCGGATCTCGATTGGACGGTCGGTAAGAAGTCGCTGCAAGGACTGAAATCCATTCATGAACGTTTCGGTACCCGTATTGGCATAACGATTAACCGTTCGCTCAACACCAAACTTGGGGCGGAAGAGGTGCTGCAAAATGCCGAGCAGATGATCTGCCTGTATTCCGATACCCCAGAGCTGGTGACGGTAGAGCTAACAGAAAGTGCCTATTTTGACAGTGAATCGAGCCAATCAGAGTTGATCAAGCGCATTCGCAACATGGGGGTCAGCGTTGCTATTGATGATTTTGGAACGGGGTACTCCTCCTTTACCTATCTCAGCGACTGTAATTTTGATCTGTTGAAAATTGATAAAGAGTTTGTGACCGATATTCATGTTGGTACACACAAGTACCACATTGTGCGAATGATTACGGAGTTGTCCCACACCCTCAACGTGAAAGTGGTGGCGGAAGGGGTAGAAACCAAACAAGAATTGGAAGTGCTGTGCGGGCTTGGGGTCGATTACATTCAGGGGTATTTCTTCTCGAAACCTTTGCCTCTTGATCAGCTTCACCTTGCTTGGAATTATCAAAATCAGTTGAGTGATTTTCTTGAAAGTAATGAAAGCGTTAGGAGTATGGGAGTGCTGCGCATTGCGCAATCTTGTGTGCCGCAACTCGATCCGCAGGAAACGATCAAACAGGCTAAGTTATTGCTTGATGAAGGAAAGTACACGGTGTTGCCCATTGTGGATGAAGGCGTTTGCCTTGGCATCGTCGACAGAGAAACCCTCAACTTGCATCTTTCCCCCACGCTGGGGACCAAGCTAGAAACCACCAAAGATCTTGCTATCTGTAAGCGAACCTTGAACCAAGTAATGAAAACGCAATTCTCAACCGTTGATGTGGCGACCAAGGCCGTCGAGATAAATGAACTGCTGAAACAATCGTTGCCATTGCCTTGGGTGATTTTGGACGAATCGGGGCAATATATGGGCATCGTGACTCACCAAGATGTGCTGCACTATGTGTCTGGTGAAGGGCTTTTTTGACGCCGCATCAATGAGAGTGGCTTGGCAAACTTTTGTGCGCTCATTGCTGTTCTCAAGTGCTTTGGGTATCATGCCTGCCCAGTTTTAGTCGCATTATGTTGTTCATCATGATCCAGTTTTTACTCTCTTCTTTTGCTCCAATGTTGCTAGGAGCACAACTTGTTTTAACCCTCATTTTAGTGAAAGGCGATATTTGCCCGGGCCAACGTGGTCGTATCCATAAACTCTTGCCCGCGATTGGTTTGATGTGGATGGCGGTCTCTTCAATTGAGATTGCGGCTTTTCTGGTGGTGTTTGCCATTTTCTATTTCTATTCCAAAGTACAAACCGGCAAAACGCGTGATGCAGGACCACTTTGGGTTCTCTACTTAGCCGATGGCTTAGCGGTGTCGTTTGTTGCGATTCAGGCGATGAAGCAACCCATGTGGGGGGCGTCTGTGGCGACGGTGATGATGGTGGTACTGCTTGGTGCGGCGTTTGCGCACTTGTTGTTAGTGATTGCTCGCTCACGTTTGCAAGCCTTCCACCGCATTTTGCCGTTTAGTGGTATTGTGGCGGCGATGGGCCTAGCGCTTTCGTTGCTGGCTGTTGCGTCCGGTTTTGATAAGCAAGCACAGACTCAAGCCACAACCTTGATTCTCACCAGCCTTGCGCTGGTCATTGGCGGTATTGTCGTGTGGTGTTGGCACATTTTCAGCGGAAAAACCGCCAGCAAGATCCAGCTTTCAACCGCGTGGGTGATGGTCGTGGCGGCGACCGTCTCTATGCAGATTTTGTTTGTGGTGAATGGATAAGTCTCATCTCTGACGAACATTCAAACATTTAGACCCGCTTCACTTTATCCAGTTGAAATAGTGACTACGCTTAATGGAGATGTACCAACAAAGGAGCGTAGTCATGGATCTGAGTAACGTCGCCCGTTTAGACAGCATTATTCTACTGGGCATCGTCAACGAGAAGTTACGACTGGAATGCGACAGCTTTGAAGAGCTGGTCAGCATGTACGAAATGGACGTTGAGCAAGTGGTCGGCAAACTGGATGTATTGGGTTATCAATACGATCCGCTCACCAACCAATTCAAATCATACTCTCGCTAGTGACCATTCCCTTAAGCCATCTTGATGCCATCAAGATGGCTTTTGCATTGCTGTCTCGCCGTCGCAAAGAAGGCTTGAAGATAGCGTTTGTCTTTATCGGCATTGCGTGTGGCGGCAAACAGTCGTCGCCACAATCCTTTACCTAATGGAATACTGGTGATCAGCCCTTGGCGAGAAAATTCACTGATCGCCCAGTTGGGCAAAGCCGCAACCCCCAAACCAGCCGAAACCATCTGCACTAGCATCAGTGTGTTGTCTGCTTGTTTCCAGCGAGCGGGCTCGACACCAGCGGGCGCCAAAAAGTGTTTCACCACATCTAAGCGTTGTTTTTGTACCGGATAAGTCAACATGGTTTGATCGGCGAGATCGTCAGGTTGTAAGCGCTCTTTGTTCGCTAGAGGATGGTTGGTGGCGGTAATCAGGCGCATTTCAAAATCAAACAGTGGCTCGTAATGCACTTCAGAGCGAGGCTGGATATCGGACGTGATCACCAAATCCAGTTCGCCAGCCATCAAAGCGGGTAGGGGCTCAAAGCCAAAACCGGAGGAAAAATCGAGCGTCACACTCGGCCAGGTCAACTGATATTCCTTCAGAGCAGGCATGAGCCACTGAAAGCAGGAGTGGCATTCAATCGCCATGTGTAAGCGGCCATTCACGTCTTCTTTTAAGCTCGCCAGTTCATTTTCTGCTCTGGCTAACTTCGGCAAAATCTCGTCGGCTAAGCGCAGCAAAATCTCCCCTTCTGAAGTGAATTTGACGGGGCGAGTTTTGCGTAAAAAGAGCTGACCACCAATGCGCGCTTCCAAATCTTTAATTTGATGGGAGAGCGCCGATTGAGTGAGATGCAGTGAGGTTGCCGTAGCGGTCAATGAGCCAGTGTCTCGCAATGACGTTAGTGTTTTTAAGTGTTTTAGCTCAATCATGAATCCCTCTCAACCAATCGCTCGTTACATGAGCCTTTTTAACTTACTCAGTTTTTTTGGAGCTGTAAACATCTAGACGTCTATTTATTTTGGTTGATGTTTCTTTTCTTATGATGAATTTTTCTAATAAACAAGTTGAATAAATGGAGATTGTCGAAACGCGAGGTTAGCGAGATAGTTTAGCCATCCAGACATCTTGTTGAATAAAGCGAACGAGATGCAACGAACGAGATGTCATGCATCCGCTCAGCAGCAGTTTGTGAGCAGCATAACCATCCCAGCATAGAAAAAATCACGCATAGAAAGAATAAGGAATTTGACATGACAACGACCACGCATATCCTCGGCTATCCCCGTATCGGCGAAAAACGCGAACTCAAATTTGCCCAAGAAAAATATTGGCGCGGAGAAATCGACCAAGCTGAATTGAAAAAAGTCGGTGCGGAGCTGCGCCACAAAAACTGGCAAACTCAAGCCTCAGCAGGGCTTAGCTTTGCCGTTGCAGGGGACTTCGCATGGTATGACCATGTTCTAACCACCACCTTGTTGCTTGGCCATGTGCCAAAACGCCATCGTCATGGCTTCCCTGATTTGGATACCTTGTTCCGAGTGGGCCGTGGTCAGTCGCAATCGAGCTGTGCGTGTCATGGTGCGGCGGCGTCAGACATGACGAAATGGTTCAACACCAACTATCACTACATCGTGCCAGAATTCAGTAAAGAGGACACCTTTGAAGTCAGCTGGCCGCAACTGTTTGAAGAAGTGAACGAAGCCGTACAAGCTGGCCATAACGTAAAACCGGTGCTGCTTGGCCCACTGAGTTACCTCTACCTTGGGAAGGAAATTGAAGACGGATTTGACCGCTTAACACTGTTACCTCGTTTGCTCACCGCTTACCAAGCGATTTTGGCCAAGTTGGCCAAGCAAGGTGTTGAATGGGTGCAAATTGATGAACCTATTCTTGCACTTGAGTTGGAAAAGCCTTGGCTTGATGCATTTAAGCTTGCTTACCAAGTGATCCGCAGCGATGTAAAAGTGCTGCTGACCACCTATTTTGACTCTGTTGTAGATTCGCTTGATCGCATTGTCGAGCTCTCAGTGGACGGCCTTCATGTCGACCTTTCTGCCGCACCTGAGCAGTTGGATGCGGTGCTGGCTAAGTTGCCGCAAAATTGGGTGCTGTCGCTTGGGGTTGTCAACGGTCGTAACGTGTGGCGCTCGGATGTCAAAGCGCAGCTAGAGCGCCTTCAGCCCGTGAAAGCAGCATTAGGCGAGCGCCTTTGGGTCGCCAGTTCATGTTCGCTGCTGCATTCTCCGGTGGATTTAGAGCTAGAAGCGGGTTTGTCTGCAGAAGTGCGTAGCTGGTTTGCTTTTGCTAAACAGAAAGTGTCGGAAGTGGTGCTCCTGGGTAAAGCGCTGGATGGAGATGCGGCGGCGATTGCACAGTGTGAGGCGTACAGCCAGCCAATCCAAGCACGCAAATCGGCTGCTCATGTACACAAAGCAACGGTACAGTCACGAGTCAATGCTATTACCGCAGAGCTTGCTCAGCGCAGTGTGCCTTATGCTGAGCGTGCGCGACACCAAGCTGAGGTGCTGCAGTTGCCACTATTACCAACCACCACCATTGGCTCTTTCCCGCAAACCAGCGAGATCCGTGTTCAGCGCAGTGCCTATCGCAGCGGTCAGCTTTCCTCGGCAGAGTATGAACAAGCGCTAAAAGGCCACATAGCGGATGCGGTCAAACGCCAAGAGGCGCTCGATCTCGATGTGCTTGTTCACGGCGAAGCGGAGCGCAACGACATGGTTGAGTATTTTGCTGAAAACCTGGCGGGCTTCCAAACCACGCAATTTGGTTGGGTGCAAAGCTACGGCTCGCGCTGCGTGAAACCGGCCATTGTGGTCGCGGATATTGAGCGCGAGCAGCCTATTACGGTGGGTTGGTCTACCTACGCCCAGTCGCTCACTTCAAAACAGATGAAAGGCATGCTGACGGGCCCAGTCACAATTCTATGCTGGACATTCCCACGTGAAGACATCAGCCGTAAAGCGATTGCCCAGCAACTGGCTTTGGCGCTTCGTGATGAAGTCTCGGATCTGCAAGATGCAGGCATCAACATCATTCAAATTGATGAACCTGCAATTCGTGAAGGTCTGCCACTGAAAAAACGTGATCATCAAAACTACCTAGATTGGGCAGTCGAAGCGTTTCGCATTTCAGCGGCGAGTGCGAGGCCAGAAACGCAGATCCACACTCACATGTGTTACAGCGAGTTCAATGAAATCATTGAGTCGGTGGCGGCATTGGATGCGGATGTGATTACCATTGAAACGTCACGCTCGAATATGGAACTGCTTAAAGCATTTGAAGAGTTCAACTACCCGAATGAAATTGGCCCAGGTGTGTATGATATCCATTCGCCAAACATTCCAAGCGAAGAGTGGATTGTCGATCTCGTGAAGAAAGCGGCGCAGAAGATCCCAGTAGAGCGTTTGTGGGTAAACCCAGACTGCGGATTGAAAACACGCAACTGGCCAGAAACCGAAGCCGCGTTGGCAAACTTGGTGTCTGCAGCAAAACGTTTGAGAAAAGAGTTCGCCAAGGAGACTACCGCTGTGAATAGCGAGGCAGTGGCAGACGTAGAAACGGAAGCCTAAAGCGAGCGCGTAAAGAGACCGAATGAGTCATAAAACAAAAGGGGTTGGCATAGTGCCAACCCCTTTTTCGTTCTATCGCTGCTCAGTCTTACTGACAAGAGACAAAAGATTCAGTGGATTATTTCTGATCTTGAGTCGCTTGGATTGCAGTTAGAGCGATGGTGTAGACGATATCGTCGACTAGCGCGCCACGAGACAGGTCGTTTACCGGCTTGCGCATACCTTGCAGCATTGGACCGATAGAAACAAGGTCGGCTGAACGTTGTACCGCTTTGTAAGTCGTGTTACCCGTGTTGAGGTCTGGGAATACGAATACGGTCGCTTTACCTGCTACTGGAGAGTTAGGCGCTTTAGACGCTGCCACGTTTTCCATGATCGCTGCGTCGTACTGCAGAGGACCGTCGATGATCAGATCAGGACGTTTCTCTTGAGCCAGTTTGGTCGCTTCACGTACTTTATCAACGTCTGCACCCTTACCAGACTCACCAGTAGAGTAAGAGATCATTGCTACGCGTGGGTCGATACCAAAGGCTGCAGCAGAATCCGCAGATTGAATCGCGATTTCTGCAAGCTGTTCTGCCGTTGGATCCGGGTTGATCGCACAGTCACCGTAAACCAGTACTTGATCAGGCAGAAGCATGAAGAATACAGAAGATACGATAGACGCATTTGGTGCTGTCTTGATGATTTGGAACGGAGGAACGATGGTGTTTGCCGTCGTGTGAACCGCACCAGATACTAGACCGTCAACTTCATCGTTCTCAAGCATCATAGTGCCTAGGAACACAGAATCTTGAAGCTTCTCACGAGCGACAACTTCCGTCATGCCTTTCGAGCCACGTAGCTCAACAAGACGAGCAACGTAGTTTTCGCGAATCGCGTCTGCATCGATGATCTTAACGCCAGCACCTAGTTCAACACCTTGCTGTGCGGCCACGCGCTTGATCTCTTCAGGGTTACCTAGCAGCACACATTCTGCGATACCGCGTTCAGCACAGATCGCTGCCGCTTTCACAGTACGTGGCTCGTCACCTTCAGGAAGAACGATGCGTTTACCCGCTTTACGAGCAAGCTCAGTCAACTGGTAACGGAATGCTGGAGGACTTAGACGACGAGAACGCTCAGTACCTTCTGTCATTGACTCAATCCAGTTGCCATCGATGTGACCTGCAACGTGGTCATTGATGAACTCGATACGCTCTTTATCGTCTGCAGGTACTTCTAGGCTGAAGCTCTGTAGATTGAGCGAAGTCTGCCAAGTGTTACCTTGTGCTTTGAAAATTGGAAGGCCACTTTCAAACGCTGGCTTACATAGGTTTTCGATTTCTGTAGGAATATCGTAACCGCCAGTCAGAAGTACTGCGCCAATTTCAACACCATTCATTGCTGCTAGAGAGGCCGCAACGATAACATCTGGACGGTCTGCAGAAGTCACAAGCAGTGAGCCTGGTTTGAAGTGCTCAATCATGTGTGGCAGAGAACGTGCACAGAAGGTGATGCTCTTAATACGACGAGTGTTGATGTCGCCTTCGTTGATCACTTCTGCTTTCAGGTGTTTCGCCATATCGATTGCGCGAGTTGCAATCAGGTTGATGCTCCATGGCACACAACCTAGAACGCGAATTGGGCTAGAGTTGAAGATTTGCATCACTTCTAGCTGGTTTTGTTTCGCGCTGTCTGCGTCATCGAAGATCTCTGATAGATCAGGACGCGTACGGCCTGCTTCATCAACTGGCGCGTTTAGCTTGTTGATGATAACACCAGAGATGTTTTTGTTTTTCGTGCCACCGAAGTTTGAACAAGCCACTTCGATACGCTCTTTTAGCTGTGCTGGGTTGTCAGTGCCTGGGGTCGCCACAAGAACAATTTCAGCACCAAGTGTTGCTGCGATTTCCGCGTTCACTTGGTTAGCAAATGGGTGCTTACGAGTAGGAACAAGACCTTCGATTAGCGTAACGTCTGCATCTTTATTAATTTGGTTGTAACGTTCTACAACCGTTTCTAGCAGTTCGTCCATGTTGTCGTTACCGATTAGGTTCTCAGCAACAGACATCAATAGGGGTTCGCCAATCTTCATATCGCTGTTTGCGCCAACGATAGTGGTAGTAAGATCAGGAAGATCACCGCCGCTACGTGGTTGTGCGATAGGCTTGTAGAAAGAAACTTTAACGCCTTTGCGCTCCATAGCGCGAAGAACACCCATGCTTACGCTAGTAAGACCAACACCAGCACTCGCAGGGATAAGCATAATAGTACGGGACATCAGAGAAAGTACCTTTAACTATTGGGGGATTTAAAGCTTTACTGCTTATGGTTTGGCGAACCAAACAATAGAAGTGAAGCCCAAGATTCTTTATCAAAAAGAAATCTGGCTAGCCCGAAGGCTAGCCAGAGAAGTCAATTAAAGACCTGCTAGGCGAGCAGTGTCTTCTGCAATAACAAGCTCTTCGTTAGTCGAGATAACCATTGCTGGGATACGGCTGTTTGCTGTTGTGATAACGCCTTCACCGCCGAAACGTGCTTTTAGGTTTGCTTCGCTGTCAACTTCGATACCGAAGATGCCTAGGCGGTTAAGAACCATTTCACGGATAGGCGCAGAGTTTTCACCGATACCACCAGTGAAAGTGATTGCGTCTAGACGGCCTTCTAGAGTTGCCGTGTAACCAGCAACGTATTTCGCTAGGCGGTGGCAGAATACGTCCATCGCACGAGTTGCTTCTTCTTTTTGACCGTAGTTGTCTTCAACGAAACGACAGTCAGAAGTCACTTCAGTTAGACCAGCAAGGCCAGACTCTTTGGTTAGCATCGTGTTGATTTTCTCAACAGAGTAGCCAAGAGTGTCGTGTAGGTGGAAGATGATCGCAGGATCGATGTCACCACAACGAGTACCCATTACTAGACCTTCAAGTGGCGTTAGACCCATTGAAGTATCAACAGATTGGCCGTTCTTCACTGCACAAACAGACGCACCGTTACCTAGGTGACAGTTGATGATGTTTACTTCTTCAACTGGCTTGTTTAGTAGGCTTGCAACTTCACGAGTGATGAATAGGTGTGAAGTACCGTGCATGCCGTAACGACGGATACCGTGCTCTTTGTAAAGGTTGTATGGAAGTGCGTATAGGTACGCTTCTTCTGGCATAGTTTGGTGGAAAGCGGTGTCAAACACAGCAACGTTTTTCAGTGCTGGGAAAGATTTTTGAGCGGCTTTGATACCAATGATGTGCGCAGGGTTGTGAAGAGGCGCAAGTGTTGCACAATCTTCAATACCTTTAAGAACTTCGTCAGTGATTAGAGCTGATTGAGTGAACTGCTCACCACCGTGTACTACGCGGTGACCGATTGCAGCTAGGTTTTCAGAAAGCTCTGGCTTAGAAGCAAGAATAGTTTCTACCATGAACGCTAGTGCTTCTTCGTGTGCTGCACCGTTACCTAGTTGAGCTTCGTGCTTACCATCAAGTTTCCACTTGATGCGAGCTTCAGGAAGGTGAAGACATTCAGCAAGACCTGAAAGATGCTCTGCACCATTCTCAGCATCAACAACAGCAAATTTAAGAGAAGAACTACCGCAGTTTAAAACTAAAACTAGCTTAGACATGTGTGACTACCTGTTATTCGTCTGATTAAAATCAGTAAGGATGAAAAATCATTCACAAGAATAGACGATGCAACCAAAGCTGCGCACTAATCTTGGTCAAAAAACTTTCAATTTCCGTATTTCTAAGAGAGAGGTGAACCCGTATCACCCCTTTGCGATCCATTGCAGAAGGTCTTCAGAGTTGCTTAAATTGTAAATAACAGCAACAATGAGATTGAGGGTCTGCAAAGGATAGCGATAATAAGCAATGATAACAAAAAAAATTTGAAAGAATATTAACTTTCATCAATTTTTTGCGTTTTCAGTTGAAATCTTCAACTAATTTTTAGTGAGAGAGCAGTATGAACAATAAAGTCGGACTTGCCCACAGTCTGCGAGACGGGCAAAAGTACATGGATACTTGGCCGATGCGCAAAGAGCTGAGTGCCATTTTTCCTGAACAACGGATTATCAAAGCAACGCGTTTTGGCATTAAAGTGATGCCAGCGATAGCAGCCATCAGCGTCCTGACTCAAATGGCGTTCAACAATTATCAAGCTCTGCCTCAAGCGATTGTCATGGCTTTATTTGCACTGAGTTTGCCTTTGCAAGGAATGTGGTGGTTAGGCCATCGTTCCAATACTCAACTGCCACCAGCACTGGCTACGTGGTATCGAGAATTGCATCAGAAAATTGTCGAAAGTGGTTCGGCACTAGAACCGCTTAAATCCCGACCTCGCTACAAAGAGTTGGCGCATACCTTAAACCGCGCTTTCCGTCACTTAGATAAATCCGCGCTCGAGCGTTGGTTCTAAGTTTCCACTTGTTCAAAAAAGATCGTTAACGGGCAGCCAATCGGGTTGCCCGTTTTGTTTTTGCCCGCTGAGTGACCGTCATTTATCTCTCGTTTTGTTGTATTTCTGTTAAATCCTGCTTTCCTAATAGAGAAGTTGCTGGTAATAATGTCATTCAGATGTACAAAAAGTGCACAAAAATAATTGCTTAACCTTACTCATCCAGAGTGGAGGTTTCGTGATACCACACAACATCTCAACCTATGCTGAATTCAAGGAGTCAAGATGAAAGCAGGAAAACTGATCGCCACGGCTGTTCTTGCCGGTGCTGCTTTAATTTCTTCCCATTCTGTGATGGCAAAAACTGCCAAAGTTGCCGTTTCACAAATCGTTGAACACCCCGCACTTGATGCCACCCGACAAGGCCTTTTAGATGGACTAAAAGCAAAAGGGTATGTCGAAGGAGAAAACCTCGAGTTTGATTACAAAACGGCGCAAGGTAACCCAGCGATTGCGGTACAAATTGCTCGTCAGTTTGTCGGGGAAAGCCCGGATGTCTTAGTTGGTATCGCAACCCCAACGGCTCAAGCATTGGTCTCGGCCACGCGCTCTATTCCAGTTGTATTTACTGCTGTTACTGATCCTGTAGGCGCTAAACTGGTGAAATCCATGGAGCAACCGGGGAAAAACGTCACTGGTCTTTCCGATCTTTCACCAGTATCTCAGCACGTTGACCTTATTAAAGAGCTGTTGCCTAATGCCAAAGCGATTGGCGTGGTGTACAACCCAGGCGAAGCAAACGCGGTTACTTTGGTTGAGCTATTGAAGAAAAGCGCGGCAGAAAAAGGTTTAAAGGTGGTGGAGTCGACCGCATTAAAAAGTGCGGATGTGCAATCTGCGACTCAAGCGATTGCTGCGAAATCTGACGTGATTTACGCTCCGACGGATAACACAGTGGCCAGTGCGATTGAAGGGATGATTGTCGCGGCCAATCAAGCGAAAAAACCAGTATTTGGTGGTGCAACTTCCTATGTTGAGAAAGGGGCAATCGCAGGCTTAGGCTTCGATTACTACCAAGTTGGCGTGCAAACGGCGGATTACGTTGCTGCGATCTTGGAAGGTCAAGAGCCAGGTAAGCTCGACGTAAAAGTGGCTACTGGATCAGATCTTGTTGTGAATCAAGGCACTGCAGAGAAATTAGGTATTACTATTCCAGCCTCTGTGCTTTCTCGAGCCACAGACATCAAATAAAATCCTATCTAGGGCCGACGGAGATTCGGCCCTTTGTTAGAGCAGAATAAAGGAGTTGCTATGTCTGCTTTTGCGTTTTTCGGTGCGCTAGAAATTGGCTTACTTTACGGCTTAGTTGCCTTAGGTGTTTACTTAACCTTTAGGGTTCTCGATTTTCCGGATTTGAGTGTGGATGGCAGTTTTCCTATGGGTGCTGCGGTTGCGGCAACCGCTATCGTTGCGGGTGTGAATCCATGGCTAGCCACTGGGATGGCCATTCTTGCTGGTGCGATGACGGGTTGGGTGACCGCTTTTTTGGCGGTGCGCTGCGGTATTCTTCATCTTTTGGCTTCCATCCTAACCATGATTGCGGCGTTCTCAATCAACATTCGTATTATGGGGCGACCAAACTTGGCGTTATTGGGGGAAGAGACCATTTTGACCCCATTTGAAAGCTTGGGTGATCCCATGTTCATCCGTCCACTGGTGGTCGGTATTCTCGTTTTGATCTCCTCTTGGTTGGTGGTGCGACTGCTCAACAGTGATTTTGGCTTAGGCTTACGCGCCACGGGCGTTAACGCACGTATGGTGCGCGCTCAAGGTGGTAGCACCTCTTTTTACACCTATTTTGGTCTTGCGCTGTCGAATGGCTTCGTCGGTTTCGCTGGTGCGTTATTTGCGCAAACCAACAGTTTTGCCGATGTGACGTCGGGTGTCGGGACTATCGTGGTGGGTTTGGCAGCGGTGATTCTGGGGCAAACGTTGATTCCGGGACGAAAAATTTGGGTTGCCGTTGTTGCGGTCATCGTCGGCTCAGTGCTTTACCGTTTGGCGGTGGCTTTTGCGCTAAGTTCTGGCATGTTTGGTCTGCAAGCGTCGGATCTCAATTTAGTCACGGCAGTGCTGGTTGCCATCGCGTTGATTGCGCCAAAACTAAAAGGAAACATGGCGATAAAAAAGCCCGTTAACTCAGGGGCGAGTAGTGGTAAACAGAAGTCAGGAGGTGCACTATGATTCGTTTGGAAGATATTCAGGTCACCTTTAATCGAGGCACCATTCTAGAAAATCGTGCGCTACGTGGTGTCACGCTCGAAGTACCAGAGCATCAGTTTTTGACGGTGATAGGTTCTAACGGGGCGGGTAAATCGACCTTACTTGGCGCGGTGACAGGTGAAACCCCCATGGTGGGCGGCAAAGTATTGATCGATGACGTCGATGTGACATCACAAACGGTTGACCAACGCGCTTCTCTTTGTGCAAGGGTGTTCCAAGACCCGCTTGCAGGCACTTGTGGCGCGTTAACCATTGAAGAAAACATGGCGCTCGCGTACATGCGTGGAAAAAAGCGAGGTTGGCACTTATCGCTCTCAGCAAAGCGTCGCAAACTGTTCCAAGAGCGGATCAGCATTTTGGGGCTAGGGTTAGAAGATCGTTTGGGTGACAGTATTGGTCTTCTTTCTGGTGGACAACGTCAGGCAGTAAGCCTTGTGATGGCTACGTTGTCAGACAGCAAACTATTACTGCTTGATGAGCATACTGCAGCACTTGATCCACGCATGGCGGCGTTCATCATTGATCTCACCAAACGTATCGTCAAAGAGTTTAACTTGACCGTTATGATGGTGACGCACTCGATGAAAGATGCGTTGGCGTGTGGCGATCGCACGGTCATGCTGCACCAAGGTGAAATTGTGCTGGATGTCGCTGGTGAGCAGCGAGAGGGGATGCAGGTGAAAGATCTCCTCGAGATGTTCTCTAAAGTGCGTGGCGAAGAGTTGGCCGACGACAGCTTACTGCTCAATTAGTTTTTTCTCTACGCCCTCGCTATCCTCCTACCGATTGTGATCTCCCCTTGAAAAATAACGTGATTTTTATTTCTCAAGGGGGGATGTCGCTCAGCGCTGTGCTTTTAGAATGGTATGAAATACCGATTAAAAGAGTACTCGCAATGACCCTACCTTTTCTTTTTCATGCGCAAACGCCGGATTATTTCCGCGTTGAGAATCAAATCGCTCACGTTACCTTAAGAACTCAGCCTGAAGGAATTCAAGCCGTCTACCTGCGGCACGAGCCTGACAATGAAGAGTACTTAGTAGAAATGCAGCGAGTCTCTAAGTTAGGGGAACTCGATGGCTGGCAAGCGTCATTCCCTTTGAATAAAGACCGAGAGATCACCCAGTACGTTTTCAAAGTGATCACAGAAGGTGCCACTGTCTGGTTAGACGCTCGTGGCGTACAGAAACGGATGCCAGGCAGCGAGTACCATTTCAAATACAACCAATCTCATCAGCCGCCAGAGTGGGTGAGTGAGCAGATTTTCTACCAAATTTTCCCTGATCGATTCTGTAATGGTAACCCAGAGATCAGCGTTAAAAGTGGCGAATACTCGGTAAAAAATGGCACACGCCCTGTGGTCGCAAAAGAGTGGGGAGCGGCCGTTGACAAACACAATGGCTATGGGGGTTGTGAGTTTTATGGCGGGGACTTGGCTGGCATTCGCAGCAAATTGGATTACCTGCAAACCTTGGGCGTGACAGCGCTCTATCTCAATCCGATTTTTTCGGCGCCGAGCAATCACAAGTACGACACCACTGATTACTTAACCATTGATCCGCATTTGGGAAGCAATCAAGAGTTTGCAGAGTTGAGCGAAGCGCTTCATCAACGCGGTATGAAAATTGTGCTTGATGCCGTTTTCAATCACACCTCATGTGAGCACCCTTGGTTTGACAAAAATGGGGTAGGTGAGATAGGGGCCTATCACCACATCGAATCGCCTTATCGCCACTATTATTTTTTCGAAGACGGTAGCCAAAATTATATTGGCTGGAAGGGCGTTGACAGTTTACCAGTACTGAATTTTGAAAATGCGGAGGTACGTAATTACATTTATGCCAGCGAACACGCGGCCATTCGCCACTGGTTGAAAGCACCCTATCGAATCGATGGTTGGCGTTTTGACGTGATCCACATGCTTGGAGAAGGTGAAGGGGCGCGCAACAATGCCTACTATGTTAAGCAGTTCCGCAATGCGACTAAACAAGAAAACCCTCAAGCTTATGTATTAGGGGAGCATTTCTTCGAGGCGAGCAAGTGGCTCCAAGGCGATCAAGAAGACGGCTCGATGAATTACTACGGCTTTGCCCATCCAGTGAGAGCATTATTGGCCCAAAAAGACATTGCCTACCATCCTATTGAGATCGACTGCATCGATTTTGTTGATTGGCTAAATGAATCACGCGCTAAAGTACCTTGGCTTAACCAGCTCAGCCAGTTCAATCAACTTGACAGCCACGATACCGCACGTTTTATTACCTTGTTGGAAAATGACCAAGCGCGCATGAACATTGCTCTCGGCTTGCTGTTCACTTATGTCGGAACCCCTTGTATCTATTATGGTAGTGAAGTTGGACTGGAAGGTGAGAATGACCCAGATAACCGCCGCTGTTTCCCGTGGGAGCGTGTTGGTCATGTGGAGACGTTCCAATATCACCAACGTCTCATTGAACTTCGCAAAACGTCTAAGGCGCTGCAGCAAGGGTCGATCCAATTTTTGCATGTTGAGCCAACGTCGTTCAGTTTTGCTCGTCAGTATGGTGAAGACACTCTGCTTGTGATGGTCAACTTAGATTCGAAGGCATGCTCTATGACGCTGCCAATTTGGCAACTTGGAAAGCCGCAAGGACGTCTGGTTTCCCTATTGGGTAATGAAAGTGCTTTGCAAGTAAATAGTAAAGTTGTGGTTAATATCTCTTCTGAATCCATTCAAATTTGGAAACTTGAGTGACAGTTCTGGCACAATCTATTAATATTTGAGCTGTTCTCAAACAAAAGACATTAGACCCTTTGACACGCTTTGGCGGTCAAAGGGTTTTGTTTCTCAGCATTCTTGGTTATCGAATGAGTAAAAAAAGACAATTTAGCCGACGCTTTGTGGTGTTATTCCCCGCGTTGATTTTTTTGGCTGTGATCTCTATGACGGTCAAGAATTACTACGATTCGATCAATCGACACATCGATGAGGAGTACGAACGCATTGATCGGATGCTGACGAGAAGCATAAAAATTCTAACCGCCTTGGAATACAGCTTTAGTAGTTACACCGACGACGGTTATTCGATTTTGAGTAATCACAACAACAAACAAGAAAATGGTTTGTGCTTTATTTGGCCGATTGATCCGCTCTTAATGGCCGACGGCATGGTCCCCGATCAGCCTGAAGTGGACATCGACTACATGCTGGCAGGGTTACCGGAGTTGTGCGCGCCTGGAAGTTATTTAAATCAACGAGTCAGTGAGAAATCAGGGTTTGCTCCGTCGCTTTCCTTTTTACATGATCTCGAGCCGTTTATGGTCAGTATTCTTTACATCGACAAGCACGGTTACGTGATTTCATCACCAGAAACGTATGCGGCATCGTTCAGTGTTGAGTTGCTCGATACTTTAAAAGCCCGTCCTTTTTGGCAGAAAACCGCCAGTAATCCCGGTCGAGTGACGTTTTCTGGCCCAGGCTATGAATTTGATATCAAAACCGCGACGCAAGAGTCTCGGTATTCACTCAGTATCCCGGTATATGAGAAAGGTGAGCATCAAGGAATGCTGCTCATCAGTATTGAAGCGAAGACACTGCTCACCACCAATAAACAGTTGGCAGGTGAATTTCATTTGTGGAATACCGAGTCACCCATACCGCCAAATGCTTTGCGCGTGCGCGACATTGACTTCCCAACACTCAATGACTCTCACGTTATTTTCTACACTTTCGATTGGACTCGAGAGCTAAAGAACTTTGTTTCTTACGAGAAATACAGCTTAGCGGCGGCGATTTTTATCTACCTGCTTTCGACCTTTACACTCTTTTTGGTCAACACTCGTCACGAACGTCAGTATTTTAAAGATCTCGCCACCAAAGATCCGATGACAGGACTACTCAATCGACGTGGTATGCAGTCGGTTTGGCGAAACAAGATCACCAAAAAGAAAATTGCTTTAGCCGTGTTTGATATTGATAACTTTAAATCGATCAATGATAGCCATGGCCATGATGTGGGTGATGAAGCGATCAAATTAGTGGCCAGTTGTATTCGCGACAATATTCGCCAATGCGATGTTGCGTCTCGATTTGGCGGTGAAGAGTTTGTCATTACCCTTTATGGCGATGAGTGCGATGGCATGGAGAAAGTGCTCGCGAGAGTTCGTGAAGCCGTTAATGAACGGTCACCTCAAGTGGTGAGACATGGTTTTACCATTTCGGCAGGCGTGGTGATACGTGAAATGGGCGCAGGTGACAGCTTTGACGCTTTATTCAAAGCTGCCGATGACAGTCTTTACCAAGCGAAAAACAGTGGTAAAGACAAAATTGTTTACTGTGCCACCTCGAGCTGTTCGCGATAGTGATGCAGATGCTCAACGATGCTTTCCACTTGCGTCAAGGTGCGAATATCGCGGAATAGGTCAGCCGCTTGTGGGTATGCTTGGCGCAAATAAGCAAACCACTGCTTGATACGATTTGGGTAATATTTCCCTTTGTCGCCACGCACTTCGTATTGGGTGTATTTGAGCAATAAATCCACCACTTCGTGCCACGGCATCGCACGGTGATTGTGCTTAACGATGTTGCCCAAGTTAGGCACGTTTAATGCGCCACGGCACACCATCAAAGAATCGATGCCAGTGGTTTCAATACAGGCTTGACCATCGGCATAGTTCCAGATTTCGCCATTAGCAATCAAAGGAATCGTGGAACGTTGGCGGATTTGGTCAATGTAATCCCATTTGATTTCACTCGCTTTATAGCCGCCAGCTTTGGTTCTTGCATGGACGGTTAATTCATCCGCTTTGCCTTGCTCTACCGCGTCCACAATCTCGAAACAATCTTCCGGGTTTTCCCAGCCCAAACGAATTTTGGCGGAAACTGGAATGTGCGAGGGCACTGCATCACGACACGCTTTGACCACTTGATAGATTAGTTCCGGGTGTTGCAGCAGCGCTGCGCCCCCTTTGCTTTGATTAACCATCTTTGCCGGACAACCAAAGTTTAGATCGATACCATGCGCACCGAGCTGCGCGGCGCGGATAGCATTTTCGGCCATCCAGTGGGGATCTTGGCCTAACAGCTGCACTTTGACAGGAACACCATTTTTTGTTTTTGACCCTTGTTTCAGTTCAGGGCAGAGGCGATAAAACACATGGTCTGGGAGTGGTTGGCTGACAACGCGAACAAACTCAGTGACACAAAAATCGTAGTCATTGATTTCGGTAAGCATCTCTCGCATCAGGTGGTCGAGCACACCTTCCATCGGTCCCAATATCACTCGCATCTTTATTCTGGCCTCTCAAAAAATGAGGCGCGATTGTAGCGATTCACTGAGAGCTTGTCACGAGAAGAGGCAAGGAGAGAGGCTTTTCATGATTTAATCCCCCCATTTACTTTGCTTAGGTATATAATCCGGCCAAATTGAACAACAAGTGTTTCAACGATGCAATATCAATTAATTGAATTCAATGACGCTTCCAGCCAAGCTTCTGCTTGGTTTATTGAAGGCGCAGTTTTAGCGGCGAACTTAACGATTCAACCGACCGATCCTGATACCTGGTTAACCGAGTTGCTGGGGGATGTGTCTGCCGAGCTTCGCGCGGCTGTGACGGAGCAAATTCATAAGCAGCATAATCGGATTTTACGCAATGAATATTCATTGCTCGAGCTCGTAGGCGATGAAAGAGATAACTTGGCCGACTTTGCTGAAGGTTTTATGTCTTTGTGGCCAAGAGTTGAAGAGCAATGGCAATCCGCCATCGTCAATGACGGCACTCAACGCATGATGCAGGCGCTCTTTACCAGCTTTATGTTGGCCATTGATGAAGAGAGTACTCAACAGCAAATGCTCGCTGCGGGAATTGAAGCGCCTCCCGCTTTGAGCGATTTCATTGACCAAATGGATTTGATGATCAACGAAGTGGCGCTTGCCGCCGATGAACTGATGGTTGGCAACAAATCACAAAGTTTGAATCCTTTCAAAGGAGTAGGGCGAAACGACCCTTGTCCTTGTCAAAGTGGCAAAAAATTCAAACAGTGTTGTGGCCAATAATCAACACGCGACAAAAAACAGCCGACTCTGAATGAGTCGGCTGTTTTTTTTAACTGCAATCCGAGTCAGCGTCGGAACTATTTTGATTTGAAAAACTGAGCAATAACGATAAATGCGAGCGCCACTAGGTTGCCAGCAAAAATAATCACCAACCATTGTGGCATCGAAAGTGTCATGAACTGCCATACGATTTTGCTACAGTCACCATAGGCTTCAAACATCCAAGGCGCCCATTGATTCAATGGAGCCCAATCTGGGAAGGTGACGAACAGATCACAAGTAGCAAAAGGCGATGGATTAAACTGGTAATCAACGTGTTGTAATGACAACGCCAACCCTTTGTAAGCACTGGCTCCCCAAGCCGCCAAACCTAACCAACGAACAAGTGGGTTATTGGGTGCAATCAGGCCAAAGAGTGCCGCGCCACCCACGCCAAGCATCGCCACGCGCTCATAAATACACATCACACAGGGTGACAGCATCATCACATGCTGAAAGAACAGCGCCGCTCCCTCAAAAAAGACCACGAAGAGTAGCAATAGCAGCCATGAGATTCTGTTTTTTGAAAACTGATTGAGTGATGCAAATAAATTCACTTCTAAAATCCTTTGTATGTTCAATAAAAAAGCTCTGAATACTCAGAGCTTTTTATCTCGGATAAGTTTCTTTAGCAAACTAAAAATTTAATGTCCGCCGGAAACTGCGTGAGTTGCCTCACCCACATGGTGAGCAATCCAACCTGCGTCGTAAAACCAAGCTGTCATAGGCTCAAGTAAGAAGACGATGCCAAACAAGCCAACCAGAGCCAGTACAATCGTGTATGGCAGAGCCATGATCACCATCTTGCCGTAAGACAGACGAATCAATGGTGCGAGTGCTGAAGTCAACAAAAATAGGAACGCCGCTTGGCCGTTTGGTGTTGCCACTGATGGCAAGTTAGTTCCTGTGTTGATCGCCACGGCCAGCAAGTCAAACTGGTCACGTGTAATAATGCCTTCTACTAGCGCAGTTTTGACTTCGTTGATGTAAACCGTACCGACGAACACGTTGTCAGACACCATCGAAAGCAAACCGTTTGCCACGTAGAACATCGCCAACTGCGTGCCTTTGTCTTCCACCGCGAGAACTGCATCGATAACAGGCTTAAACAACTCTTGGTCGATGATTACCGCCACGATAGAGAAGAAAACCGCAAGAAGTGCCGTAAATGGCAGTGCTTCTTCAAACGCTTTACCGAGTGAGTGTTCTTCAATCACACCAGTGAAGGCTGTGGCTAGGATGATGACGGACAAACCGATCAAACCTACCGCGGCCAAGTGCAGTGCGAGGCCGACAATCAGCCATACGGCGATAAGACCTTGAATCCAAAGTTTGGCCACATCTTGGTTGGTACGAGCCTTGCGTTCTTCTTTGTCGAATTCGACAAGAATATGACGAACGTTATCAGGTAGTTCAGCGCCGTAGCCAAACACCTTAAGTTTTTCGACCGCAAAACAGGTGAGCAAACCACAAACGAAAACAGGAAGCGTAACTGGAGCCATGCGAATCAAGAACTCACCAAACAACCAACTTGCTTGGTCTGCAATGATCAAGTTTTGAGGTTCACCTACCATGGTCGTCACGCCACCGAGCGCAGTACCAACACCCGCATGCATGAGCAGTGAGCGTAAAAATGCGCGGTAGTTTTCTAAGTCTTCACGAGTCAGCTCGGCAAGATGATCGTCTTGTGTATGGTCATGATCGGAACTGACGCCCTTACCCGATGCCACTTTGTGGTAGATCGAATAGAAACCCACGGCAACGCTGATAACAACGGCGATAACGGTCAGTGCGTCTAAGAAAGCGGAAAGAAAGGCCGCGGCAAAACAAAACGCTAAAGACAAAATCGCTTTAGAGCGAATGCCAAGCAATATCTTGGTGAAAATGAAGAGTAGCAACTGCTTCATGAAGTAGATGCCAGCGACCATGAAGACCAGTAACAACAACACTTCGATATTGGCGACGAGCTCATGCTTAACCTGTTCAGGGCTAGTCATGCCAATCGCGATGGCTTCAATGGCTAATAAACCACCAGGTTGAAGAGGATAACATTTGAGCGCCATTGCCAACGTGAAAATAAATTCCACGACGAGTAGCCAGCCTGCTACAAATGGGTCAACGAAGAAGAAAACAATCGGGTTAATGATTAAAAAAGAAATGATGGCAACTTTATACCAATCAGGCGCTTTACCAAGAAAATTCTTAATAAAAGCGTTTCCGAGCGACATCGGCATGATAATTCTCTTATTAACTTATATATGAATAGACACTACAACATAGTGCTTAAGCCTATGCTTTAAAGAAGAAATATCTATCTTTATAAACAATAACTTAGAAAAACAACAATCCTTGTTTAAAATGTAGTCTTGCCAAGTTACTTCCCTTGAACTTAAGCACCGCTCTTATTTTCGCCCGCAACTCTACTCTCAAGTAACATTTAGTCAACAGGAAATCCCAATCCTGTCTTCATTTGCTGACTTAATTTCGCAAAACGCGATCGAAGTAGCACAAGTATATCATGTAAACTATGCAAAAGTTCGCTTATCATCATAATTTACGTTGAAAGCATAAAAAAGTTAAATTAAGAAAGAGTATTAACCGATTAACTCAATTTTAATTTGCAATTTATGAATTTAAAAATGTGACCTATCACCCTTTATTTATTCTGGCTTTGTGCATGGTCTTGCGACCATAAAATGTATTTTTTGACGACTTCCAGATTCCGCAAAGGCATTTTTTATCCAATTTAACTTAGAGTGTTTACTCTATATTGCAATTTGGTTGCATTTCGTGATAGTAAATTTTCGCAAATGAAGAAGTAGTGGTATGATGAGTGCCATTCGACCCAAAACAAATATTGGAATAACAAATATAATGGTCATTAAGGCAAAGAGCCCTGCGGGATTTGCAGAGAAATACATTATCGAAAGCATCTGGAATGGGCGTTTCCCTCCAGGTTCCATTTTACCTGCTGAGCGTGAGCTGTCTGAACTGATTGGTGTTACGCGCACCACACTACGTGAGGTTTTACAAAGACTTGCTCGTGATGGTTGGTTGACGATCCAACATGGTAAGCCAACCAAAGTGAACCAGTTTATGGAAACCTCGGGGCTGCATATCCTCGATACACTCATGACGCTAGACGTTGATAACGCAACAAATATTGTTGAAGATTTGCTTGCAGCACGTACAAATATCAGTCCGATATTCATGCGTTATGCCTTTAAAGTGAATAAAGAAAACTCTGAGCGTACGATCAAAACCGTTATTGATTCATGTGAGCAATTGGTTGCGGCTGAATCTTGGGATGCATTTTTGTCATCGTCTCCTTATGCCGACAAAATTCAGCAAAATGTAAAAGAAGACAATGAGAAAGATGAAGCGAAACGCCAAGAAATCTTGATTGCGAAGACCTTCAACTTCTACGATTACATGCTGTTCCAGCGTTTAGCTTTCCACTCAGGAAATCAAATTTATGGTTTGATTTTCAATGGTTTGAAGAAGCTATATGATCGTGTCGGTAGTTTTTACTTCTCTAATCCAGCGTCTCGTGAATTGGCCCTTAAGTTCTATCGCCAACTGCTGTTGACGTGTGAGTCAGGACAGCGTGAACAGTTACCAGCGTTGATTCGTCAATACGGTATTGAGAGTGCGATGATTTGGAACGAGATGAAAAAGCAGCTTCCAACGAATTTCACAGAAGACGACTGCTAATAGCTAATAATTGACGCTGTTAATGGAAAACCGCCAGCCTGGCGGTTTTTTTATACCTGACTGTTGCACTCAAGCATTATTGTTATAATATAACAAAACTCATTTGTGATCCGATGATTGAAAATTGGAGTATCAACCCCCATAGTTGCAATACAGATGAGAAAACATCATGTACAAAAGAGTCGTTAGATTAGACGTAACCAATCAAGTGAGTAGAGATATGGCGGAAGTTCGAGCCAGAGTCGATTTTAAAGTCGGTGCAAAAAGTAATATTGATGCGGAAATTCTTTCATTTCGTGGTTTGAAGACCGACAAAGAGCATGTGGCAGTCATCTTTAAATCGGCAGATGTGACTCAAGAAGTCCCCCTAGTTCGAATGCATTCTGAATGCCTCACTGGGGATGTGTTCCATTCATCTCGCTGTGACTGTGGCGAGCAGTTGGAAGAGACGATCAATCGTATGGGTGAGTCTGGCGGCATCATTCTTTATCTTCGCCAAGAAGGTCGCGGGATCGGCCTTTACAACAAAATCGATGCTTACCGTTTGCAAAGCGAAGGGATGAATACTTACGAGGCCAATAACCATCTTGGCTTTGATGACGATCTTCGTGACTTTACGGAAGCGGCACAAATGCTTGAAGCGCTAGGGATCAAACAGATTCGATTAGTGACCAACAACCCTAAGAAGATTCGTGAATTAAGTGAGTACGGGATAGAGATTGTTGAAGTGGTCAACACTTCTGCTCACATCAAAGAAGGCAATGAAAGCTACTTAAAGGCGAAAGTATCTCATGGTAAGCACCATTTAAAAGTGTAATGCGAAGTTGCTTAGCAATAATTGATAAAAAGCTCCACAGTTGTGGCAATGTAGTTCACTTAAGAGGAGCTGCCTTGCGATTAACAGGATATCGGGTCTTTGATATTTTTACCGCCCTAGGCCGATTTGGCTTAGGGCGTTTGTCTATAAAAAGGATGGATAAGTCTCCGCGCAGACTTTTTAGACGCTTCGGTGTATTACCTGGAGATACCGCTTTGCTCATTACTTTCAGTTGACTAGCGATGAACTGACAAGCGTATTTAAAACTGATTTCATTGGCCATTCGACCATGTGCTACGGCCGCTTGACTGGCTTCTCGTCTTACCAAGTTATAACCAAGCAACAGCCCCCATAACTCTTGATAGACAAGCTCGACCGTCTTACTCCTCAGCACTAACGCGTTGTGCTGCATCGAACTTTTTATGTCTCTGTACCCTAACTCAATTTCCCATCTCTCATGGTAAAGCTCGGCTACTGATTCCGCATCGTACTCTTCCCTAGGCAAAGACGTAAACACTGTTTTGTGCTTACCTTGTACTTGATAAGTAACGGCTCTGACTTGCCATTTTTCAGGTAGGTTAGGATTTTTCTTGCGAGCCTGTGGAGAGACTTTCATTTCTACCAACATGTCGTCGCTCTCTTCATCGTCCAGAAGTCTGAATTTCACCCCTTTCTTCGCTGGTAACAACCAATGCCTGTTGGAGCCACTATTTTGGAGAGAAAGAAGTAAGTCTGCGCCATAAAACCTCTTATCTAGTAAAGTCAATGAGTTATCAGGTAGAGAGTCAATAAAGGGCATTGCAAGCGGTATTTCACCACGACGATAGGGGCTTATAGCTGCGTCTACAATGACATGTGAGCGAACATTCATCATGGTCACCACCCTGAGTACTGGATGAGGTGTCTGCCTCTCGCTGGATGTATTACCTGACCCAAAATGTTCTCTTAGTTCTGATGTATCAGCGGTTCGAAAAAGAGCCCCATCAATAGCGAAGACTTGTAAGCCTTGCCAAGTATCCTCGGGGTAACGCTCTAGACCCCATGTGTGACTGCATTGTCTAAACAACCATTCTGGAGCAGCTTTACCAAGGCGTTGCCTTGCTTGCGTTAAAGCACTTTTAGCTAGCAGTTCCTCATCGGCTAAGCCCTCGGCACAGACATTCATTCGCCGTGCGACTTCTGCAATAGACTCATTGCGGAAAAACGCCATTCCAACAATAAGCCAAAGAACCATATCACTAGGTAAACGACGTCGACGAATTGTCGCTTTATCGGAAAGTGTTGCCGCTTTAGCAACCCACTCATCAGGAATATGCTCAGAGAAAGTGGTGAGCTGAGCGACATCAACAGGACTCTCTTCAAGAAAGTCAGCAAAATAGTTTTGGATAGACATAAAAAAATCGGAAACCTATAAACAGGTTTCCGATTGTCTCTCATCAGAAGGATCGGTCAACCGATCCTTATCTGATCTACATTGCCAATTGATTGGGTTTTTTTCTGCCTGTCATCTTTCTCTGACCTTATTTTGAAGCATCATTTGGTTTGGGGTGCCTACATGTTTGTATCGAATTCATCACATTTTAGACAAAGCTTGTTAAATATCTTTGCTGATACTACCTACGTAGTTCCTCTCTCTTTGGTATGCAATGTTCAAAATTAAAATCTTATAAAACAATCTAATAATAGATCCTCAGTCAATATCCTACGTGGTTATACGTATTCATGTGAGATAGAGTAGGTTGCCACTTGCTTTTTCCTTGCGTGTTCCTGCCGATTAACAAAGTGTGTTTTTTGTTTCATGTTTAACACGAATTTCCAATGTCAATTGATCCGACATGAATAAAAACAAAGGACGTGAAACATGAGTCTTATCCAAAGAACGATAAAACGAGTGCTAAAAACGACGGCGGTTGCGGCCGCGCTCGCTTTAGTGGCAACCACTGCAAACGCTGCTGATAAAGTCTATCGCTTAAAACTGGCAGAAACTTGGGGGCCAAACTTCCCAATTTTCGGTGATGCAACGAAAAATATGGCCAAAATGGCGGAAGAGATGTCAAACGGTCGTTTGCAAATCCGTATCGACTCTGCCAACAAGCACAAAGCGCCACTCGGCGTATTTGATATGGTGAAATCGGGTCAATACGATCTTGGTCACTCGGCGTCTTACTACTGGAAAGGCAAAGTGCCGAACACGCTTTACTTCACCTCTATGCCTTTTGGCATGCTACCAGCGGAGCAGTACGCGTGGTTCTACCAAGGCGGTGGGATGGAATTGATGGAGAAGGTGTATGCACCGCATAACCTGCTGTCTTTCCCAGGTGGTAATACCGATACCCAGATGGGCGGCTGGTTCCAAAAAGAGATCAACTCGGTCGATGACTTACAAGGCCTGAAAATGCGTATTCCGGGTTTTGCCGGTGAAATCCTAGCTGAACTTGGTGCAAAACCAACCAACATTGCCCCGGGTGAGCTTTATACCTCGCTTGAGCGCCGTACCATCGATGCGTTGGAATGGGTTGGCCCGTCACTTGACCTGCGTATGGGCTTCCACAAAATTGCTCCTTACTACTACACCGGTTGGCATGAGCCAGGCACAGAGCTCCAATTCTTGGTGAACAAACGCACTTGGGATGGTCTGCCTGATGATCTGAAAGCGATTTTAAAAGTCGCAATGAAGACCGCGGCTTATGACATGTATGTTCAATCTGTGCATGAAAGTGGTAAGAACTGGGCATCGATTAAATCGGAATACCCGAATGTTCAGGTGAAAGATTTCCCTGCGTCGGTGATGACAGCGCTTCGCACTGCGAATGACAAATTATTGAAAGAACATGCCGCGCAAGATGCGTTGGCAAAAGAAATCCAAGAGTCTCAGGCGGCTTATATCAAGCAAGTTCGCCCATGGACCGATATTTCTGCCCGTGCTTATCTCAATAGCCAAGCACAGTAAGAAATTCGTCAGTTCCCCCTGACGAGAAGCCCAAGAAAGCTCGAACCGTAAGGTGAAGAGCACACCAAAAAGCTCCGCTGGTACTGCCAAGCGGAGCATCTTTCAAAGTTCCATGGAGTAGGGAATGAGAAATTTAATTTACATTGAACGTCTCTTTAACCGCTTTGGCGATCTTCTAGGATGGCTTTCCAGCGTGCTGTTTATTTTGCTGCTGGCCAACGTTGTCTACGATGTTGTCATGCGCTATGTGTTCAATGACGTATCCATCGCCTTCCAAGAAATGGAGTGGCATCTATTCTCAGCGGTCTTTTTGCTCGGTATTCCTTTTGCGCTGAAGTCGGGTGGTCATGTTCGCGTTGACCTTTTCTATGAGCGCTTATCGCATCGCGCGCAGGCTATTATCGACTTGCTAGGCACGATCTTTTTTCTATTTCCATTCTGTTTGCTGGTGGCTTGGTTCGGTATCGATTTTGCCAAAGAAAGCTACGCCTTAGGAGAAACATCGGGTGACCCTGGTGGTTTGCCTTATCGTTGGGTGATTAAGGCGATCATTCCACTTTCCTTCCTCTTCATGGCAATAAGTGGTGTCGGCCTGCTTCTTCATTCACTCAATAAAATCGTTAACCCGCATCTTATGCATCAATCTCCATCAGATAAGTCGTAAGGAAATCAGGATGATCGGTATAGTAATGTTTTTTGTAGCCTTGTTTGCGCTACTGCTTGGTTTCCCTGTGGCATTTACCTTTGGTGGTATTGCGCTGTTGTTTGGCGTATGGGCAGAAGGGATTGAAATGTTTGCCTTCATGCCGTATCGCATTCAATCCATCATGGAAAATACGGTGTTGATGGCGGTGCCTCTGTTTGTCTTCATGGGCTTGGTACTGCAGAAAACCCGTCTTGCAGAGCAGTTGCTTGAATCTATGGGCAAGCTGTTTGGCAGTGTGCGTGGCGGTTTGGCGATTTCAACCGTGCTGGTGGGCGCGCTTCTGGCTGCCTCAACCGGCGTTGTGGGCGCTTCTGTGGTAGCGATGGGATTGATCTCATTGCCAGTCATGTTGAAGTACAACTACGACAAAGGGCTAGCGTGCGGCACCATTTGTGCGTCCGGCACCTTAGGGCAAATTATTCCGCCTTCGATTGTCTTGATCCTATTGGGTGATGTGCTCGGCGTGCCAGTAGGCGATCTGTTCCAAGCGGCAGTGTGGCCGGGAATTGTGCTGGTGGGCGTGTATGTTATCTATATTTTGATTTATGCAAAACTAAATCCAGAAGCGGCTCAGCCGATGGAGCGCGATGATACCATCAGCCGCAAGCAAGAAGTTATCAAAGCGTTGAAAGCGGTGATCCCGCCTTTGGCTTTGATTGTGGTGGTGCTTGGTTCCATCTTTGCCGGTGTAGCAACACCCACCGAGTCTGCTGCGTTAGGTGGCGCGGGTGCGATTGTGCTGGCCATTCTGTACAAGCAATTTAGCTGGGGCATGGTATACGATTCAGCTAAAGAAACCGTCAAAGTCACCGCAATGGTGTTTGCTATATTGCTAGGGGCGACGGCATTCTCCATGGCCTTTACTTACACCGGTGGCGACGAGCTGGTGGAAGAGTGGATGCTGGCTATCCCAGGTGATAAATGGGGCTTCCTCATTATCACGATGTTGGTGATTTTGATCCTCGGTTTCTTCATCGATTTCGTTGAAATCTGCTTCATTATTGTGCCAATTCTTGCGCCTGTGGCTGAAATTTTGGGTATCAACATGACGTGGTTTGCGATTTTGATTGCGATGAACTTGCAGACATCGTTCTTGACGCCGCCCTTTGGCTTTAGCCTTTTCTACCTCAAAGGGGTCGCTCCGGCGGGCGTGACCACGCGAGATATTTATCGCGGTGTGATGCCATTTATCGGCTTACAAATACTGGTGTTGGCCTCACTGCTGGTGTTCCCATCTTTTTATGGCATGGGTTAGATCGCTAATTTGCTGGATTTGTGAACCAAAAGTTTCAATATTGGTGCCGTAGTTGATAGAGTAAAACTGCTTCCAAGGAGTGGAAGCAGTTTCTTTATTAGGGACTGAAGTATGCCACTGAAAGTTAAGTTAATTCTGCTAACATTACTGCCACTGTTGTTGGTTTCTGCCAGCATCAGTTGGATCTCTATTTATCAAGCGAAAACCTTAGGGCATAAGGAAGTGGCGATTTTCAAACAGAGCTTGATAAAGTCGCGTGAAAGCGCACTGAAAGATAGTGTCGATCAAGCGTTCGATGCCATTTCTTACATCTACAACAACCCTGATTTGTCTCAAGAGGAAGCGCAGCGCCGAGTCAAAGCGCTGTTGACGCAAATTCGCTATGGTGCGGATGGTTATTTTTTCGCGTACGACAAGCGGGGCACAAACTTGGTTCATCCCATACTGCCCGAACTTGTCGGACAAAACTTACTGCATATCCAAGATCAAAATGGTGACCACTTGATTGAAGCGCTGTTGTATCAAGCGCAAACGGGGGGTGGTTTTCACCAGTATTTATGGCAGAAACCGTCAACGGGGGAGACGGTCCCTAAACTCAGTTATGCGGCTTGGCTGGATAAATGGGATTGGATGATAGGGACGGGTCTGTACATTGAAGACATCAGTGAAGAAGTGGCGAACATGCAGGCCGCTATCAATAAAAATATTGAAACGACATTCTTCTCGGTGGTGGTGATTTTGTTGGTCACGGTCTCGGTCATTGTGGTGCTGACGTTAGCCATCAACCTGCACGAACACCGTTTGGCCGATAAAAACCTCAAAGAGCTGGCCCACAAGACGGTGATGTTTCAAGAAGATGAGAAAAAACACCTCGCACGTGAGCTCCATGACGGGATTAACCAACTGTTGGTTTCAAGCAAATGTCATTTGGAGTTGCTGGCGCACAAGGTGCAAGACCCATCGCTAAAAGTGCATCTCGACAAATCTCAACAATCGCTCACCACGGCCATTAACGAAGTTCGTCATATCTCACATCAGCTTCGCCCCAGCGCGCTGGATGACATTGGCCTTGAAGCGGCGTTATCGAGTTTGATGCAAGATTTTCGTTCCCACTCAGGCATAGAGATCGACATTTTATTCGATACGCAAGATGGCCGTTTAAAATCCGAGGTGGCCACGACACTCTATCGGGTGGTACAAGAGTCGCTCAACAACATTGAAAAACACGCAGGTGCGAAAAAAGTGACGGTGATTTTGCAGCAGATGGGCAATATTCTTCAATTACTGATTCGCGATGATGGCTATGGGTTTAACGTCAGTGATGCTTTACGTAAACGAGGCATTGGGCTAAGAAATATGAGAGAGCGAGTGGAGTTCATTGGTGGTGATTTTGAACTAATGAGTGAGCCTGGCTTTGGGACTGAAATAACGGTGTTACTGAATTTAGATGGATTGACCTATGGATAAGCCAATTCGAGTTGTAATAGTCGATGATCATCAAGTGGTGTTGGATGGGTTTATGGCTCGATTGGAAATGGAGCCGGAAATCGATGTGGTTGGCACCGCAAGCAATGGTTTGGAAGCCTTGGACGTGGTGAAACAGCATAAACCCGATGTGGTTTTGATGGACATCAGCATGCCCATTTTGAATGGCATTGAAGCGACCCGAATGATCAAAGCGGAGTGGCCTGAGGCCAAAATTTTGATGCTGACCATGCATGATAATCGCGAATACATCATGAAGGTGATGCAAGAGGGCGCAGTCGGTTACATGCTCAAAGAAATATCGGCGGAGAAAATGGTGCAAGCAATCAAGACCGTCAACCAAGGCTCAACGTATTTCTGTGAATCCGTCACGCAAACATTGTTCACGCAAGAAATTGTCCCCGCGGCCCAAAGGCCAAATCCACTCAGTCGTCGTGAAGAAGCGGTGTTAAAACTGGTTGCACAAGGACACAGCAGCAAAAAAATTGCGACGTTACTGGAGATCAGCTATCGGACGGTTGAAACACATCGTCACAACATCAAACATAAATTAGATTTGAACTCGACAGCAGAACTGGCGAAGTATGCGCTAGAGCAAGGGCTGATTGAATAGGGGGGAGCACCCCTATTCAATGTTGCAAATCTCGTGGCCTCTTTGAAAAACATGCCTGCAATGGGCTCGCCGTGTTAAGACTCTTGCTCGGTTTTGGCGATATTGCCAATTTCAAGAATAGGCGCAACGTCTATTTGCTCCGCACTCATCATGCTAGAGATGCGTTGCACCGAAGAGAGTAGCAACGACTGCTCCCACTCCTGCAGTTTTTGAAATTCAGTCACAAAGTTTTCTTGCAATGGCATCGGTGCTTGTGCAAGCAGCGCTGTTCCTGATTCTGTCAATATCGCGTGGACCTTTCGCTTGTCTTCTTGGCTACGTACACGCTGCACATGACCATTCCTTTCGAGGCGATCAAGGATAGTGGTTGCGGTGGCTTGGCTCATGTTGGTGTGATTAGACAACTGACGGATGGTCACCTCACCCAGATCTTTTATGGCCCGCATCAAGATAAGCTGTGGCGCGGTAAGCCCAGACACCTTGTTCAGTTTCTTTGAATGGAGATCGATCGCGCGAATGATTTGACGAATTGCGATCAGGACTTCTTCATGTTTTTCCACTATGGCCAGCCTATCCGATTTTTACTGTTGGGGGTGATTTGCACATATCGCGATTGACTCGACCTTAATTCGTTGAATCCCTTATACATCAAGGGGACAAGTTTGAAATGGAAGAGGCAATAAGAAGCGCATTTTAGCGCATCTTTTGGTAAATTTCACTTCGTTGTGTAATGTTTAGATGTCGAATTATTTGTTGTGTCGTTTAACTGATTATATTGTTCCTTTAATTGAGGTTTAGGCCTGATTTTTGGTGGTAATTTGCATTTTGTGTGCGATTTCTGTTAGGGTATTAGCCGATTTGAAATGGTAAATGTGTTGTTCTCTAACTAATATTGGGCTGTATTTTCAAAATTAGTTAGTGTCTTTTGAAAAGTTATCGTTAAGTGAGTGAGAATGACAAAAGGTATAGATAAGTACAGTATTGACAGTACGGACTACACCGTTGGACAAGATAATGTTCAGCGTTGGGGATTCGATGTTCACAACCCAGTTTTCGGCATCAGTGCTGGATTAGTGGGTCTATTTTTAGTTGCTGCATTAGTGTTGGATGCGCACACGATGAAAACCGCTTTAGACGGTATTAAATGGCAAATCATCGGCGCGTTTGACTGGTTGTTTATTTGGTCGGGCAATATTTTTGTCATCTTCTGTTTGGCGTTGATCGTCTCTCCGTTAGGTAAGATTCGCTTAGGTGGTCGTGACGCAGTCGCGGATTACTCTTTTTTATCTTGGATCGCCATGCTTTTTGCAGCAGGGATGGGTATTGGCTTAATGTTCTGGAGTGTGGCCGAGCCAGTTGCCTACTTCACTGGCTGGTACGAAACACCGCTCAACGTTACGCCAAATAGCCCTGAAGCTGCTAAGTTGGCGATGGGCGCGACCATGTTCCACTGGGGATTGCATCCTTGGGCGATTTACGGTGTTGTTGCACTCTCGTTGGCCTTCTTTACTTACAACAAAGGCCTGCCGCTTTCGATGCGCTCTATTTTTTACCCTTTGCTGGGTGATCGCGCATGGGGTTGGGCAGGGCATCTGGTTGATATTTTAGCTGTGGTCGCCACCTTATTTGGCCTTGCTACTTCCTTGGGATTGGGCGCACAGCAGGCTGCCAGCGGTATCCACCATGTGTTTGGTGTGGAAGCGGGTCTTGGCCTACAAATCGCGGTGATCACCGTGGTGACTTTGCTGGCTGTGGTTTCGGTTGTCCGTGGTATTGATGGCGGTGTAAAAGTCATTAGTAACATCAATATGCTGGTGGCGTTTGCTCTGTTAGCGTTGGTTGGCTTGATTGGTTGGGCGGTCAGTGTTGGTTCCGTCTCTACCACCTTAAGTGCCTATATTGAAAACATCATTCCTTTGAGTAATCCAATTGGTCGAGAAGACGAAGCTTGGTTCCAAGGTTGGACAGTATTCTACTGGGCATGGTGGATTTCATGGTCACCATTCGTGGGCATGTTCATCGCGCGCGTATCAAAAGGTCGCACCGTTCGTGAGTTTATGACAGCGGTACTGATTGTACCTACGGTGGTAACGCTGCTTTGGATGTCTGTGTTTGGCGGTATGGCGATTGACCAAGTGATTAACGGTATCGGCGAGCTGGGTGCGAAAGGGCTAACCGATGTGCCACTCGCGATGTTCCAGATGTTTGATCAGCTTCCATATGGCACTTTACTGTCGGTTATTGCTGTGGTGTTGGTGTTGGTGTTCTTTATTACCTCGTCGGACTCAGGTTCGTTGGTGATCGATTCCATTACCGCGGGCGGTAAGGTGGATGCACCTGTACTGCAGCGTGTATTCTGGGCCTTTATGGAAGGCGCGATTGCCGTTGCTTTGCTCTGGGTAGGTGGCACTGAAGCGATACAAGCACTGCAAGCGGGGGCGATTTCTACCGCATTGCCATTCACCTTTATTTTGCTTGCAATGTGTGTCAGTTTGCTTATGGGTATGCGCACCGAGAAGCAATAACCATTCATCTATCTCTAGCCGACCTTTATGGTCGGCTTTTATTTGTCGTACGGTATAAAAATGACACTGATAATTGCATGGATAACAAAGACTTAACGTACTCTGTTTGCTGTAATAATTAGTGCATCAATAATTGATTCTGTGTAATATCGCAGGCGAAAATTTGTTCCCCCAACAAGACCTTACGACATGAAATTAACCCTGAAACAAAAGCTCATAGGCGCAAGCCTATCGGCGGTAGTGATCATGGCTACCGTTTTGACTTGGCTGTCCGCTGGACAGCTGTTTGATCAAACCCGTAATGGCGTTTACGCTCGAGCAGAAAGCTTAGGTGTGGCGGCCTCACAAGGCATTTCTGACTGGATTGCGATTCGTAAAGACATTGCTCGCGCGTTTAACGATTACAGTGAAGAAAGCGATGTGGTGCCGTTTTTGCAGCAAGCGCGCAAAGCAGGCGGATTTGACGATATCTTTTTAGGTACGCCAGCAGGTGATATGTACCGCTCTCATCCTGAGCGTAATCGCCCTGATTATGATCCACGTGTTCGCCCTTGGTACAAGGATGCCACAGCCGCAGGCAAACAAATCATTACCACTGCTTATCAAGATGCCATCACCAATGCGCTACTGGTGACCATTGCAGAACCCGTCAACCGTGGTGGTAAAATGGTGGGCGTTGTTGGTGCTGACGTTCTTATCGACCAACTGATCAATGACGTTATCAACCTCGATGCAGGTGAAAATGCTCATGCGATGCTGATCGATACACAAGATGGCACTTTCCTCGCACACCCAGACAAAAATCTTGCGCTCAAGCCCGTTAACACTTTATTGAAACAATTTACTTTGCAAGATATCGAGCGCTCAGCGTCTCAAGGTAATATTGAAGAAGCGACCATTAACGGCAAACCTAAGCTTTTCTACTTCACGAAGGTGCCTGAGACACCTTGGATGTTCGCGATTGAAATGGACAAAGCGACCGAAGAAGCAAGCCATAGCCAATTATTGCGTGAAATGCTGATCACAGCAGTGTTGATCACCATCGTGGTGATTGTTGCGGTTTCTTGGTTGGTGGGCTTCTTGTTCCGTGACCTAGGCCGTGTATCTAAAGCACTGGAAGAGATCGCTTCAGGTGAAGGCGACCTAACGCAACGTCTTGAGCCTCGCAGCGATGACGAAGTGGGCAAGTTGGCGGAAAACTTCAACCGTTTTGTCGGCAACATGCACACTATGGTGAGTAAGTTGAGCGCCGTTTCGGCTTCGTTGTCTGAGCAGGCGAAAACCACAGCAATGCGTGCAGAAGAGCGTAGTCAGCGCATTTCTCATCAGCAAGATGAGATCAACATGGTCGCGACGGCAGTGAATGAAATGGCAGCCGCAACGCAAGAGATCGCGGGCAATGCCGACCATACGGCGCAAAATGCGGAAGAAGCGGTTTCTGCCTGTGTGCATGGCTCTGAGCAAGTGACACAAACTCAAGGTTCGATCCAAAACTTGGCGAAAGAAGTGCAAGTCGCGACCAGTGTTATCCAAGAGTTGGAAGCACACGGCAATGCCATCAACACCATTCTTTCTACCATTCAAGGGATTGCTGAGCAGACCAACTTATTGGCACTGAACGCAGCGATTGAAGCGGCGCGTGCGGGTGAGCAAGGTCGTGGTTTCGCCGTGGTGGCCGATGAAGTTCGTGTGCTAAGTCAACGTACCCATGCTTCGACCAAAGAAATCCAACACACGATTGAAATGCTGCAAGGTACAACCGTTCAAGCGGTGGGCATTATGGACGACAGCCGCCAGTTAGCGGGTACCAGCGTTGATGATGCGAACTCGGCGGCAGTGAGCTTAACGCAAATCCATACCGCCGTTGAGCGCATCAGTGATATGGCAACGCAAATCGCGTCAGCAGCAGAAGAGCAGGCCTCTGTTACCACCGAGATCACACGTAATACCGAAGGGATCCGCGACGTCTCTAACGAGCTCGCGTACGAAGCGCAGCAAGCGGCTACTCAAGCTGCGATGCTTTCTGAGCTATCACACGAGCTGGAACAGGAAATCCGACGCTTCAAACTGTAAGCGCTGTTGTTACACACCAAAAAGGAGCTGGTCATTCAGCTCCTTTATTATGCTCGAAACTTGAGGCTTGTTCTTTTGCCTCGGCTATCGCCACAGCTCTGAAACAGGCGTCTGCGAGGAAAAGTGATGGGCGATCTGTGCTTGGAACAGCTCAGCGGTAGCAATGGCATCGGTGAGTGCGTGGTGTGCGGAGTAATCGGGTAGACCATAGCGACGACGACTTTGGGCTAAACGGACTGAAGGAAGCGATTTCCCTTTGAGTCGATTCAGCCAGCCACCAAATTGCTGTTTTGCCCACTGACTTTCAATTTCCATGGTGTCGATCAGGGGAAATTCAATGCCTTCATTGATTCGTTTACGTAACGCGCTATCAAAAAATGGCCGCTCAATATGTTGGTAGTGGACCACCACCACTTTACCCGCAAGGCAATCAAGCACTTCATCCAATACGTCGATTAAGTCGGGCGCGCGCTGAACTTTACTGTGCGTAATACCATGAATGACGACGGACTCTTCATGCAACTGATCTTCCGGTTTGACTGTCCAATAGCGTGCCTGTTGCAGCCGTATTCGGTGTAAATCAAAGGGTACCAGCCCAATGGAAAGAATATCGTGTTGATTGGGATTTAAGCCAGTGGTTTCAAAGTCTAAGGCCACCAGTGGCGTTGAGCCTATCACTGTCTCACCCGAGACGGGCGGTGATTGATAAAATCGGCGCAAGCGCGCATCGGCAACTCGCTGCTGCTTTTGCAGGAATTTGTGCTGCCATTCAAGCTTGGTGGGTTTGAGTAAAGAGATCATAAGCTACTTAAAATGGCTGGAGGCTTGGTAACGAAACTTCAGGAAATTCTGCGCGTTACTCAAAATCTGAAACGCATCTTTTAACGTTCGGCGTTCAAAGTCGGACAGGTTTTCAGGCTCAATATTGTTGTCGGGTTCATTGTCATTTTCGACATCAATGGCTTGATGGCGGATGCGCACCATGGAGATGAACTCCAAGGCATCTTTAAGATTTTGCGCACGACCTTTAGGCAATATGCCCGCATCGATGATGTCATCAAGACGTTCAAAGGAGTTTTTCGCCGTTGAACCGACGGCAAGCGCGTGCACACGAATCAAATCGGCCAAAGGTGCGGTACCTCGACGTTTTAAGTTGATCGAGTTGTTATGTCGACCGTCTTTTTCCATCACAAAATCTTTGAAAAATCCCAACGGTGGTGTGCGATTCAAGGCGTTTCTTGCTAAACAAGCCAAAAAGCGTGGATTGCCTTTGGCACGTTTGACGACAAACTCGGTCAGTTGGTCTGCCCATGCGACTTGGCCGGAAACTCCATCAAGGTCAAAGAAAATCGACGCGTTGAGCAGCGCTTTGGGATTAGGATCGTCAATCCAATCGGCAAAGCAATCTCGCCATTGGGCCTTAGTCATACGCCAGATCGGATTCGTAGCCATAATATCACCAGTGCAATACTGATAGCCGCATTCATTGAGCGCATCACAGACGATATGAGCCAGTTGTTCAAAGTATTGACCGTGCACGCTTTCTTGATAGCTGTCATCCAAAATAATCGCATTATCTTGATCGGTCACCAGCAGTTGCTCGTCCCGTCCCATCGACCCCAGCGCCAAAAAACAGTATCGGATGGGGGGAGGCCCCAATTCTTCCTCAGCCAGTTCGATAATGCGCTGCTTAAAGCTTCGTCCAATCACCGACATCGCACTGCCGACCATATGTGAGTTGGCATCCTCATTGACCAAACGCACGAAACTGGCTTTGACCTCTTGAGCGATTTGGGCCAAGCCTTCAAAACTTTGCTGTTGGAATATTCGGCTAACGAGCAGCAGAGAGTTTTGCGATTCATAACGGACAATGTCGGTGGCTTCAATAATGCCCAGCAGTCGGTTGCCTTGCAAAATGGGTAAGTGATGAACGTTATGGCGTAACATCGTGAGCATCGCTTCATAGACGTAGGCATTGTGATCCAATCGAATCACCTGTGGCGTCATAACCGATGCCACGGGTTCATTGGGGGATTTTCCTTGAGCCACAACACGAGTGCACAAATCTCGGTCGGTAACGATGCCTGCGATAGGATCACGGTTTTCTTCATCGGCTGTTTGTAACACCAAAAGCGAAGAGACTTGTTCATCGGCCATTCTTTGTGCTGCGGTTTGAATGGTCGCGCTGGCGTCAATGGTGGGGGCGGTCCGAGTGAGTAGGGTGCGCACTTTGGAGGTGGTGAGATCATTGGCCTCATTTACCCCTTTCACCGCTTGGCGAAGTCGTGTGGTTTGTTCCACTTCCACAAAGTCAGCGAAGCAATCGTGCTGTTCATACAACTGCTGAAATATCGCTTCAGGAATGGTGTACACCAAGCAATCTTTGATTGCCGTTACGGGGAAGCGCACACGGTTATTGGTCAACAGGCCCATTTGCCCAAACAGCGCCCCCTCATCGAGACGGTTATAGAGTTCGCCATTTCGGCGGTACACTTCCACCACACCGCTTCTGACCAGAAACAGTTCGTGGATCTCGTCACCCGCGTTAATGATGGGGTTTTGGCTGCGGTAGTAGCCAATCTCGATGTGATGGGCGACGTGCTCCAATGTTTCATGAGGCAGTTCGCTGAAGGGAGAGTGAAGGGAAAGAAAGTGAAGAATGTCGCTTAATTCTGCTTCCATAATCAAACCTTTTGGGTTTTGAGCCTATGGTGACCCGTTGTACGCATAAGCACTCCATGGTAGCGCAATTGTGCTTTGAGCTAAATGCAATGAGCCAAATTTCTCGGAAAATGAGCCACTTCGCGTATTTCATTGTCGATATCGTCTACGCTTAGTTTAGATAAACGCCAAGGAAAGAGGTTGAATATGATAAAACGCGGTTGGTTTGTCATCCCCATATTATGTTCGATGAGCAGTGTCGCGGAGGAAGCCAATGTGCCAGCTTCTACGCAAGCGGCATACAACAGCATCGCATTATGGGTCGGCTCTGGTACGACCAATCAGGATTGGTTAGAAGGGTCGAACGCATCATTTTTTGAAGTGGAAGGCGGACATCTCTATTCCTCGAATGTGCTGGTAAATATGAACTATTCCGCACAATTCTTTCACCCAGACTCTTATACCGTCAGAGTGGATAGAGCACTGCTTTCCGCCGGGTATCGCTACGCACTGCACGAAAAACTCGATGTCTATGCCTTTTATGGCTTGGGAGGATTTCGAGAAGAAGAACGACAAAAAAGTACAGATACCAAATTAAACTCAGAGAAAGGTCTGTTACGCGGTGGCAAAGTGGGTTTTTACTATTTCGCGACGGATAAATTGAGTGTGCAAATTGAAGGCGAGTTCACGCGTAGCGATTGGGTTGATGAAGATAATGCCAAGCTCTCAGTGGCGTATCAGTGGGGAGAGCGATTCGGTAGTAGCGCTTTTTACAAATACCGAGATGCGGGCAAAGACTACATCAATGAAGCAGGCATCTCCCTTAAGTGGGTTTATTAGCGTAAGCGTTCACAAACAAAAAAGGCCGTTTGAACGGCCTTTTTATTATCATCTTGCGAATTACAGTACCGCAGCGATGGCTTTACAAAGCGGACCCATGTTGGATTTGGTCATGCCCGCAACGCTGATGCGACCAGAACCGACGATGTAGATCGCAAACTCTTCTTTTAGGCGAGCCACTTGATCTTTGTTCAAGCCAGAGAAAGAGAACATGCCGTTTTGACGTTGGATAAAGCTAAAGTCAGCCGCAACGCCTTCTTCTTTCAGTGTCGTAACAAAAAGTTCGCGCATCTCTTGGATGCGATCGCGCATCTCTGCCACTTCCGCTTCCCACTCTGCACGAAGCGCGGCATCGTTAAGGATGTGAGTCACTACCGCACTGCCGTGCGCTGGTGGGTTTGAGTAGATAGAGCGAATGATCGCTTTCACTTGTGAGAATGCCGTTTCTGCGATCTCTTGGCTTTCAGCCACTAACGTGAATGCGCCTACACGCTCGTTGTACAGACCAAAGTTTTTCGAGAATGAACTTGCTACGAGGATCTCTTTGTTGAATTTAGCGAAGGTACGTAGGCCTTGCGCATCTTCTTCAACACCTTTCGCGAAACCTTGGTAGGCAAAGTCAAATAGTGGAAGTAGGCCCTTGTCGGCAACCAGTTTAGCAAGCGCTTCCCACTCTTGTGCCGTTGGGTCGATGCCTGTTGGGTTATGGCAACATCCGTGCAGCAGTACCACATCACCAGCGGACGCTTTTTCAAGGTCGGCCAGCATAGCGGCAAAGTCTTTGTCTTTGGTTTCTGGGTTGTAGTAAGCGTACTCAACCGTTTCTAGGCCTGCTGCGCGGAACACACCATGGTGGTTAGCCCAAGTTGGGTTGCTGATCCAGATTTTTACATCGCCGAGTTGGCGTTTGATGAATTCGCCTGCAACGCGCAGTGCGCCAGTACCGCCAGGTGCTTGTGCTGTTTTTGCACGTTGCGCATTGATTAGCTCAGCATCCGCACCAAACAGTAGTTTTTGAACCGCTAATGCGTATTCTGCTGTTCCTTCGATGGTTAGGTAAGATTTGGTTTTCTCGGTTTCAACAAGCGCTGCTTCCGCTTTCTTTACCGTAGCAAGAACAGGAGTTTCACCTTGTTCTGTTTTGTAGATACCCACGCCAAGGTTAATTTTTTCTGCGCGAGGGTCTTTTTTGAATTCTTCAGTTAGGCCAAGAATCGGGTCCGCGGGAGCGGCAACTACTTTTTCAAACATAATCTTCATCCATGTTAAATCGAAGGGGGTAGGTCTGTTTATGTTTCAGGGCCCAGCGAGACCATGAAACATAATCAGGCATTCACATAACAGCATTAAGCCTAACCGATAAACATTGAGGCGAAAGGATGAGCCAATCGCAACCGTCTATTTATACCTTCGAGACATAGCGGACACAACAGTTTGTAAGTAGAAAAGTTAAAAAAAATTTGATTTGAAACAGAAGTGCTAATGAATTGCGAGTTTTGCTAATAAAACACCCCAAAACCGCGGGGGAAATTGGGGTGTTAACATGATGTTAGAGGTCTAATGAGTTGCGGAGTCTTGATATTGTGCTGCAATACGACAAAACTGTGCTTCTACCGCTAAAAAGGCGTCGACCACTTGAGGGTCAAAATGCTTTCCTTTGCCATCAAGAATGATCTCTTTGGCTTTATCATGACTAAACGCCGGTTTGTATACACGCTTAGAAATCAGCGCATCGTAGACGTCGGCGAGCGCCATTAATCGCCCAGATAATGGAATCGCTTCGCCAGCCAGTTGATTGGGATAACCAGAACCGTCCCATTTTTCATGGTGAGAGAGGGATATCTCTTTAGCCACTCGTAAAAAAGAACTAGAGCCCATGCGTTTTTCAGCAATCGAGAGGGCATCAGCGCCAATTTGTGGGTGACCTTTCATGATGTCAAATTCTTCGTCAGTTAATTTGCCTGGCTTGAGCAGCACACTGTCGGGGATACCGACTTTTCCCACATCGTGGAGGGGGGCGGATTTATAGAGTAAATCGATGTAAGTTGGCGTCAGCAGAGAAACGTGTTGTGGGTCTTGGGCTAAATGCTCTGCCAATGCCTTAACGTATTCCTGCGTGCGAATAATGTGGGCACCCGTTTCGTTGTCGCGCGATTCGGCGAGCGCAGCGAGACTGACGATGGCCACATCTCGAGTGGTTTTTACCTCATCTTGCGATGCTTGCAGGCTATCCAACATTTTGTTGGTGAGCGCCGCCATTGAACCCAATTCATCATGCTCGAAAACAGCCAGACGGCATCCTATTGCACCATTGGTCACTTCTTGTAGGGAATGTTCTTGTCGCAACAAAATCTTTTTCATGAGTTTCGACCACAAGAGGAGAATGGCTAGGACATACCCACCTAGTACTACGCCTAAATAGATGAACTCTTTAATGATGCTGATCTTGCCACTGCCATCGAGTAATCTCTCTGGGTTGTGCTCCAGCCAAAAAATGTCTTTCACCGCCACCATGGTCAGCATGGTGGTCAACGCGATGATAAGCAGCGTCATCATCAAAATGAGCTGTTTGATAATCGATTGTCGCTCGCCACTCAGTGTATCTTGGCGGGTGGCATTTTCCTCAAGAAGCTCAAAGCGAAGTAATTTGGCTTTGAGTTGCAGGATCAATCCAGTAAAAAAGCCAAACAACGTCATACCAAACAGCACTTTTAAGTTGCTATCAATGGTGAAGTCATATTGGCTGTTGTAGTAGTAGGCAAGAGGTAAGCTGCCGATAAAAAACAACACGGTATCGAGCTGCGCGTGTTTTTGCTCGCGGACCCATCGATGTTGAGAAAAGAAAAAGTGTCGTACAGCAAAGACAGCAAGAAAAGTAATAGAAACGTGCACCAGCACTTCTAGCGGTGACAGCGTTGCCAGCATAGGACAAACGCGACCGCCATAAGTACCAAAAACGATGGCGGCAAGCGCATAGAGTTTGAAAGTTAATGGCGCGTTGTAATGAGACATTGTGTAAGCCCTTGTTATTATCATTCGCAGCAAATGCGACTTGGCCAGTTCTCTGCTTGATTGAACCTTCAGCATTACGCTGATTGTTCAAAGAAAAGAACCTTCTTCTCACTTTAGTGTAGAAGAGTGCCTCGCATCAGCTTGGAATATTCAAGCAAGCAAAAACATTCTTGTTGCAAATAAAAGACCGAGCATTCTATGTTCTCATTGCAATAAAGGATACATTTTTACAACGAAAAATAAAAAAAGCACCGACGATCATTCGGTGCTTTATTCATTAGGTGATGTATCGAAAGCGTTTATTTCTTCAGGTTGATTTCTGATTCGATTGCGTTGGTTTCGATGTCAGGATTGTTTGCTAGTTTTTTCGCTGCCCAATCGTTCATATGTTTAAGAATCGCTTTCATCGCGTGTTTCTCTGTTGGCTGAGAACCCTCTTCTACGTCTAGCTCTTGTTTTGGGTGTGAGCCAGTCGCGTCTTCCGCAATGTGCAACCAATCTGGATGCCAATAGTAAGGTTGGCCAGATGGGGCAGTCCAGCTATGGACGCCATTGGTTTCGCCTTTGTATTGAATGTCATCTGAGTTGTATTTTTTCATTTTTATCATCTCTTGTTTTGCGACAGCTGTGCGCATAATCACTATAAGCTGCGTAAATGTAACAGATGCGCGCAAAAATAACGTGAAGTGAATCTCGTTGCTATCGTGCGTCTTTTTGACAATCTGTTCTAGTTCTCATTTCGAACGATTGGCAAGCTCATTGCGATGGTAAGTAAGCTATTCACCGTTGAGATGTTTGACAATCGCTTCAGCGGCGTGTTGCTCTGTGGCGGTTTCACCAGCAGGCACGTCTAATTCGCGTTTGGGATACATACCTATAGCGTCTTCTGCAATATGGAGCCAGTCCGGATGCCAGTAGTAGGGGTTGTCGCCTTGAGGGTGATCCCAGCTATGAACACCTTGATGCACGCCGTTATATGAAAGATCGTCTAATGTAAAAACTTTCATTGTTCCTCCTAAGAGATGCATGATTTCACTGACAGTATGGGACAAAAATGGCCAATTTGTAGCAAGAAATGTGACAACTAACTTTGAACAATTACTCATTGCGCAAATTCAGCTCAACAAACTGTGATATGGTTGCTCGGCTTCGTTTTATGAGGGATGTATGAATCGTTATCGCCAACTGGCACAGTCGTTTAGACAGCAGATCGAAAGTAAAACTTGGAGAGCGGGAGAAAAACTGCCTTCAGTGCGAATGGCTTGCAAGCATCATGGTGTCAGTGCGGGTACCGTGTTACAGGCGTATCAATTGCTTGAAGCGCAAGGGTGGGTTATTGCAAAGCCGCAATCGGGTTATTTTGTCACCTCTGATTTTCAACGACTCACGGCACCACGAGAACCGTCCGTGAGTGCGCTACCGTCATTTAGTGACGAGTTGTATGACTTTCTGAAAGATCAAAGTGAGCGTCAGGCGGTGAAACTGGGTTCGGCTTTCCCCGATGTTCATCTTTTCCCCTTAGAAGCCCTCAATCGCAATTTAGCCAGTGCGGGGCGTAAGATGTCTGCGAATGATCTGCTCAACAACTTACCGCCAGGCAATGAAGCATTGAGACGCTTGATTGCACAGCGATATATCCAGCAAGGGATGGATTTGACCCATCACGACATCGTTATGACCTCGGGCGCAATGGAAGCGCTAAATCTGAGTTTGCAAGTGGTTACAAAACCAGGAGATACCATCATCGTCGAATCTCCGTGTTTTTATGGCGCACTGCAAGCGGCTCAGCGGCTTGGGCTCAACATCATTGAAGTTGATGTTGATGAGTGTGATGGTCTGAATCTTGAGCAGTTCGAGCACGTGCTTGCTAACAATGAAGTCAAAGCGTGTTGGTTGATGAGTAACTTCCAAAATCCAACAGGCGTGACATTGAGCGAGCAAAAGAAGCAAGCGGTGGTCGAGCTCGTTCATCGTTATCAGCTTTACTTAATTGAGGACGATGTTTACTCCGAGCTCTACTATTCACAAGATAAGCCCAGCTCGTTTAAAACCTATGATCGGGAAGATTGTGTATTGCATTGTGGTTCACTGTCGAAAAGCTTGTGCCCCGGTTATCGGCTTGGTTGGGTCGTGACAAGGCGTTTTAACCATGCAATCCAAAAGTTGCAGCTGACTTCTACGTTATCGGGCAGTGCACCGATACAACAAGGCGTTGCGTATTACTTGCAAAACGATGGCTATGATAAACATCTGCGCAAGTTGCGTAGCACGCTAAAACAACGACAGCAATGGATGATGAACGAACTCAGGCGACAATTGCCTGATACGGTGCAATTTTCATCGCCGACGGGTGGCTATTTTTTATGGCTTAAACTGCCTGAATCTATTCAAGCGCATCAGGTGTACACACATCTGAAGCAGCAGGGTGTGCTATCGGCTTATGGCGGTTTATTTAGCCAAACAAAGCGATTTGAGCATTATTTACGTATCAATTGCTCATTGCCGGAAAGTGATGACCTTGTGCAAGCAATCCGATGTTTGGCGGTGACGATTAACCGTCTCGCAACTGATTAGGGATTTTTCCACACAACTGTGCCTGTAGAGAGAAGCGACGGTGTGATTCAATAAAACTCCCTGACAAAAGGAGTGATGATGGATGGCAACTGAGCGGAGCAAACAACCGGCAAAACAAGAAATTAAACTGATGATTGTCGCTATTTTTAGTGCCTTTTTATTGGTGTTTGCACACCTGATACTAGCGAAATCTTTTTCACAGCTATTTTGGACTGAATACACTGCGGCAATCATTCCATTTTTCATGCTTGGCTTGTGCTTACTAGGCGTGAGGTATGCCTTGAATGCGGATATCGAAAATGATGCGCAAGAGTAATATTGCCTTAAAAAACAAAAGCCTCCGACTTGGGAGGCTTTTTCATTTCAACGACAATTCTAAAAGATTAGAAGTTTGCGTTACGTGGTGTACGTGGGAATGGGATCACGTCACGTACGTTGCCCATGCCTGTTACGTAAGAAACAAGACGCTCGAAGCCTAAACCGAAACCAGCGTGCGGTACGGTGCCGTAACGGCGCAGATCGCGATACCAGTTCATGTGTTCTGGATCGATGCCCATTTCAACCATACGAGCATCCAGTACATCTAAACGCTCTTCACGTTGTGAACCACCGATGATTTCGCCGATGCCCGGTGCGAGAACGTCCATCGCCGCAACCGTTTTGCCATCTTCATTCATACGCATATAGAACGCTTTGATGTCTTTCGGGTAGTTTTTCACGATAACCGGAGCTTTAAAGTGCTCTTCTGCCAAGAAACGCTCGTGCTCAGAAGACATGTCGATACCCCATTCAACTGGGAACTCGAACTCACGGCCAGAATCCAACAGGATTTGAATCGCGTCTGTGTAATCCACTTGTGCGAAATCAGAACTCACGAACTGTTCTAAGCGATTGATGACATCTTTGTCGATGCGGCTAGCAAAGAACTCGAGATCATCACGACGCTCTTCAAGAACGGCGGCGAACACGTATTTCAGCATGTCTTCAGCCAATTTCGCGATGTCATTCAGATCAGCAAACGCGACTTCTGGCTCAACCATCCAGAACTCCGCTAGGTGGCGGCTGGTGTTTGAGTTTTCAGCACGGAAAGTCGGGCCGAATGTGTAGATTTTGCTTAATGCACACGCGTACGCTTCACCGTTTAGCTGACCAGAAACGGTTAGGAATGTCTCTTTACCAAAGAAATCTTCGTTGAAATCAACATCACCGCTCTCAGTGCGAGGTAGGTTCGCAAGATCCAGTGTTGACACGCGGAACATCTCACCAGCGCCTTCACAGTCAGAAGCGGTGATAAGCGGAGCCGATAGCCAGTAGTAGCCTTGCTCGTGGTAGAAACGGTGGATAGCTTGAGACAACGAGTGACGAACACGTGCAACTGCACCGATCACGTTAGTACGTGGGCGTAGGTGAGCCACTTCGCGTAGGTACTCGATAGAATGACGTGTTTTCGCCATTGGGTAGGTATCTGCATCTTCAACCCAACCCACCACTTTCACGTCAGTCGCTGCAAGCTCAAACGCTTGACCAGCGGCAGGCGAAGCCACAATCTTACCCGTTACTTCAACAGAGCAGCCAGTCGTTAGCTTGAGTACTTCGTCGTTGTAATTATTAAGATTATTTGGGACCACGGCCTGAATCGGGTCGAAACAAGAGCCGTCGTAGATGGCAAGGAAAGAGATTCCAGCTTTGGAATCACGACGTGTACGGATCCAGCCGCGTACAGTGACTTCACTGTCCACTGCCAGCTTACCGCTTAATACGTCTTTTACAGGCGCGTAAGTCATGTTTTAAATAATCTCCATTGAGGTAAACATACAACCCAATGTTTGCCAAAAACGTAAGCGTTCAAAAATTAAGCGAAACATTGGGTTGGATAGAATTTTACAGATTCATCGGAACATATTACCTGTCAATTCGCCAGCTTCAACCTTTAATGTTCATTCCAGCCAAGAAATTCTTTCATTTCGACTGAAACGAACGGTTGTTGAGGGTGAATTGGTTGATTAATTGCTCTAGATGCTCTGAAAGCTGTTCTAACTCGACAGAGATATCGCGCGTATGGCTCGCGGAATGCGAGGTGTCATCGGCGTGTTGGGTGATGGTGCCAATCTTGGCTTGAATCGCTAGGCTGGATTGGCTGGTTGCTTGCGTTTGCGATTGAATGTGCTTGGTGTGCGAGAGGACTTGATGCATCTCCTCAACCACTTTGCGCATGGTGTCAGACAAGGCTTCTACTTCAAGAGAGCGCTGGTGGGCATGCTCGGAGACTTGCGCCGCCGCGCGCAGAGAGTCGGAACTGCCTTGTTGGAATTGAGCGATGATCGAGCCGATATCGCCTGTGGCGACGGCAGTGCGGGAGGCTAGGCTGCGTACTTCATCGGCAACCACGGCAAAGCCTCGGCCTTGTTCTCCGGCGCGAGCGGCTTCAATGGCAGCATTCAATGCCAGCAGGTTCGTTTGATCGGCAATGGCGTGAATCACACTTAAAATTGACGAAACCTCGTCGGTTTGCGCATTCAACTGAGAAATCCGGTCTCGTACTTTATCAATATCGCCGACGAGATTTTTGATCTCTTCACTGGCATTGTGCGCTTGGTTGGAGCTGGTGGTTGCCACTTCCACGGTGTGATTCACCAACTCGGTTGCATTGACGGTGGCTTGTTCGACTTCGAGCTGCTGATGTTGCATCGCTTCGATGGCGTTTTGTACATCGCTGGTTTCTTGTTGTTGGTTGTTTGCCGCAGAGTCGGTGCGTTGGGCCACATGCGTTAGGCGGGTCGCTGAGTTAGCGAGCGAGTGAGAGGTCGATTGTACTTGATTAAGGCTCTCTGTGACCGTGTCCATAAAGGAGTTAATTGATGTGGCCAGCACACCTACCTCGTCATTTTGAGCGATAGTAACGCGTTGGGCGAGATCCTTGCTTTTACTGACTTTGGTCATAAAGTGCGATGTGGCTTGAATAGGGCGTACAATGATCTTGCGGATCAGCGTCATGGTGATCAAAAAGCCCACAAAAGCAATCGAAGACATAATCGCAATGGCAAACATCGCTTGCTTATTAATCATCGAATTGACATGGCTTAAGTTGTATTCCAAACGAATTGCACCCAAGACTTCGCCTTCTGCAGCCATATGACAGGCCACACAATTGGTGCCTCGGTAATTCTCGCTGGATTTCATTGGCAGAGCGACGACCAAACCTTTGCCCCAATCGGCTTCCACAGGTTCGATCACCAACTCACCATTTAACGCTCTCTGATCGATGTCATCTTGTGGGGCTTGATTCGCTTGGCCTGGACCATACAACTTACTCACCAACTCACTGCGTAATACACGGACTTGCTCAATACCATCTTGGGCGAGGGCTTTTTGTCGCAATGTCTCTTTCTGGGCCATAGTGCCCGTGAGCATCATCATATTTAGGCTGTCGAAATAGTTACTGGCCTTGTCGTGCAGTTGTTCACTTAAAACAGAGTTAATAAGCTGTTTTTGTTGATAATATTGATAAGCTGTCGATACCGCTAGGACAAAGGTAAAGACGGTGATAAGGGCAACAAGTAATTTGAACGTAATGGTTGAGCGCATAGTTTTTATAATTGAGTTTTGGAATAGACCTCAATATTTTAAGCTGACGTTTAAAGTGTCGCGATCATGAGATTTCTGCAGTGTGACCATAGACAAAATAAGGTTTTTGTAAATGTGATGTGAGTACGTTGTGAACGTATTATTGACGTAATGGTCATTATTCCGACATGCGACTTAGGTCTAATCCATAGAGCGAAACGTTTGGCTGGAGATTATTGTTCGATATTCACAGCCAACGCTTGTCACTCCTATAATTAATCCTTAGTATTGCCACTCTTTGAAAAAGCCTGAGTATCGTGATGAGAACCGAATTGTATAAAGAGTTCATGTTTGAAGCTGCCCATCATCTTCCACATGTTCCTGAAGGTCATAAATGTGGTCGCCTACATGGCCATTCATTCTTAGTTCGTTTATATGTTGAAGGTGAAGTGGATCCGCATACGGGCTGGGTAGTGGACTTTGCTGAAATCAAAGCGGCGTTTAAACCGATTTATAACCGCTTAGATCACTATTACTTAAATGATATTAAAGGCCTAGAAAACCCAACCAGCGAAGTACTGGCAAAATGGATTTGGCAACAACTTAAGCCAAATTTGCCGCTACTGAGCAAAGTGGAAATCAAGGAAACCTGCACCGCAGGCTGCATCTACAAAGGTGAGTAATCTCCTTTAGCAAATTGAAACAAAGGCAAGCATCAAGCTTGCCTTTGTTGTTTCTGAGCTGGGTTAAAACGTTTATCCCAGTGGGTGGCGTAAAATCCACTCTTTTTCTACTTCGCCATAGATGACTTTATCGGTATTGGTAAAGCCAGCAGAGAGGAAAAACTGATTGGCCGTTTTGTGGCTGTTTGGCACGGTCAGGCAAAGAGAATTACTCTCTGGATCAATGGTGTACGCATACACAAACAGCTTTTTCAGTGCCTCAGTTCCTATACCTTGACGTTGGTATTGACGATCAATCATCAGGTAGTTCAGCCCCAGCTCATGGCGTTTGGCAAATGGCGCGTGCTGAGAAAACCCTTTATCAATGACCAAATAACCAACCGTCGAACTGTCCGAATAAATCGTAAAAAACGCTTCGGACTTATGGCGTTTTTGATAAGCCTGCTCAAAAGGCTTAAAAAATCCTTTTTGTTCTTCATGCACATCCAATTGCATCAAGCTGGCGAAATCTCGTAGCTTAGTAGGCTTTATTGCAATCATGACAGTAAATAGCGAAACGATAAGTGCGAGGTGGCATTATAAATTCCAATCAATGCTATCGTCTAGGTATTTGATTGTATTCATAATTGGCTTCATTACTGCTGGCTTTCATTTCGTGCAAAGTTTGTTCACGGTGATTGTACTGTTGATGAAATGACACTCACCGTGACAAGCAAAGTATTAATAGTGAAGCGGATAGTAGTAACCCTGATGCACATAGGCTCCAAGGGTGGTGAGCAAATGGGCGCTGTCGGCCGTCTCAACACCTTCAACAATCACAGTGCAGTGGTAGGTTTTACCCATGGCAATTAATTGTCTTAGTGTTTCAATTTTCTTGTCATCACTTTTTACCCCAATCACAAACTCGCGGTCGATTTTGAGATAGTCAGGATTAATCTTGCTGATCAAGGCGACGTTATTGTTGCCAGTCCCAAAGTCATCAATGCTGATTTTGCAATCGAGCTGCTTTAACTTGGCCACATTTTGGTAAATTTCGGCAGTGTAATACATAGAGGCATTCTCGGTTATCTCAATGGTCAGCAAACGACAATCGAGGCTGGCGAGTTCACGATAGAGTGCGGAGAAATTATGCCCTTGCAGTAATGTGGGGCAGACATTGATGCTAATTGGCACTTTAAGTGATGGTTGGTTGGCATAAATGGCCCGAAGAACCAGAATGGTGTGAGTAAGCAACAAGCCATTACCAATCAGGGTTTCAATGAACTTTTGTGTGTTTTTGACCTTAAATCGGGATAAGGCTTCAAAATGAATGGTTTTTTGTGTCGAAGTGTTATAAATCGGCTCTAGGCGGATACTAAAATGTCGAATAGCGAGAAGATAGAACAGAAAAGCTTGGATCGACTTGTATCGAAGCACACACAAAAAGAACGTACTTAAAGCCAAGATGCTCTGAAACGGGCCAGAGACATAAAACACTTCCTTGTAGCCGTTGTTGTCGGTTTTAAAATGAAAAAAGCGCTCTTTGGTATTGCCGATCTCAAGGGACGTACCGGTGTTGGTGGAGAGTTTCATTCCTGCGAGGAAAAAGCGTGAGATATGATTTTCGACACTGTTTGACAGATTGATGTTTTTGACTCGCACCAGCACCACAGCGTCATTGAGTTCATAGGCTTGGGTGGTGTAGTTTTCGTTTTTGCTCCATTCGTTGAAGGCTTTTTCGCTGACTGGAGAAACCGTCTCTGGTGTGATCAAGCATCGTATGTTGAATCTATCGAGCATCATGCTCGACTCCACCAATTTAACATTGTCAAATTGCTCTCTTAGCGCCGCTTCGTTGGCAAAACAGCTCATTTCAGACAGGTTTTGCGCAATGTCGAGTGAGCTGTCTAGGTAGTTGTGCCGTACAATACTGTTAATGGCGTAATAGCATACGGCGAAAAAAATCAATGCCGTCACCAACATGACCAGCGTGATGTCAGAGTAGATCTTGCGGTTCTTCAGCCCAATGGCCAGCGCTTTCCAGACACTGTTTTTGGTGTGTCGATTAATGCGCTCTTGCTGATAAAGGCCGTTGTCGTAGTGATGCTGCATAAGAAATGGGATGAAATATCCTGTCCGATGAATGTTTTCGATGATGTTTTTATGAGTGGTGAAGTGATCTTCCGTGAGCTTGCGAAACTTCTTTCTTAAAGCGGCCACCGCATTTTTAAACCCATTTTCGGGCAGTGCCACCTTGTATTGCTGAGTGATTTTTCTCTCGACAGAGCGCTGACTGACGGGAGCATTTAGGCTACCGTGTGCGGCGATAATCGACAGAATGGCATACTCATTTTGTGTGACGGGAATAGCGTCGTGGAGTGTGTTATTGAGCTCTAGTGAAATTTCGTTTTCGGACAAGCAAACGCAGATTTGGTTTCCTAGTTCAAACCTAATCATGTGTTGTGGGGCTCCAAATTAAATTTTTGGCTACGTTATCAATAAATTGCGGTTTGGGATGTGATTTTTTACGGGGATATCCTAAACAATTGGATATAGTGATGATTTTAGAATTTTTTATAGTTTTATAAATGAAACGATTCAGAGCGTAGCAATAAGGGTGAAATGAGCGGTCTAAAGGGCGAGCAACCGCTTGGAACGACGAACAGAGAACAGCACAAAAAAAGCCCAGGCAATAAATACCTGGGCTTAAATCTCATTACGCTGAGGATATTAGCAAATCACTTTAATGGCTAGGCCACCTTGTGATGTTTCACGGTATTTCGCGTTCATGTCTTTGCCTGTTTCCAGCATCGTCTCAATCACTTTATCCAAAGAGACGCGAGGTGCAGAAGAGCGACGAAGTGCCATACGTGTTGAGTTAATCGCTTTCACCGCCGCAATACCATTACGCTCGATACATGGAACCTGTACCTGACCTGCAACTGGGTCACACGTTAGACCAAGGTTGTGCTCCATAGCGATTTCTGCTGCCATACACACTTGCTCTGGGCTACCGCCCATAAGCTCAGCAAGGCCAGCTGCTGCCATAGAACAAGCCACGCCTACTTCGCCTTGACAGCCGACTTCAGCGCCAGAGATAGAAGCGTTACGTTTGTACAGACCGCCAATCGCACCCGATGCAGCAAAGTAACGGATGTAATCTTTCTCTGTCACTGTTTGGATGAACTTGTCGTAGTACGCTAGAACGGCTGGGATGATACCACATGCGCCGTTAGTGGGTGCTGTTACGACTCGACCGCCTGCTGCGTTCTCTTCGTTTACCGCAAAAGCGAACATGTTTACCCAGTCAACCACGGCCATAGGATCGTTCGAGGTTTTTTCTGAGGTTAGCAGTTGCTGGCGAAGTGCTGCCGCACGACGAGGAACACGCAGTGGACCAGGCAGAATGCCTTCTTCGTTCATACCACGCTCCATACACTCGCGCATGGTGCGCCAAATGTTTGCGAAGTAAGTACGAGTCTCTTCATCTGAGTGCAGAGCGTGCTCGTTTTTCATCACAAGTGCGCTGATAGACAAACCGTGCTCTTTACACTGGTTGACTAACTCTTCCGCTGAGATGTACTCATAAGGGACTTTGATAGAGCTGTTGTTGTCTTTACCAAAGTTCTCTTCATCCACGATGAAACCACCACCGATTGAGTAGTAGGTTTTTGAGTATACTTTTTCGTCATCAATCCAAGCGTGGATTTGCATGCCGTTTTCGTGCAACTCAAGATTGGTCTTGTGGAAGTTCATTCCGCCTTCACGAGGGAATGAAACGGTATGACAATGCATGCCAACTGGCAGGCGTTCAGTTTCTTCTACACGAGCAATGAAGCCCGGAATGGAATCGATATCCACCTTCTCTGGTGTATTACCAGCAAGACCCATGATGATGGCGATATCCGTATGGTGACCTTTCCCTGTCAGTGATAATGAACCATAAACATCAACGGTGATTTTAGTGATGTCACGTAATTTTCCCATTGCGCGAAGATCATCAATAAACTCTTTACCCGCTTTCATTGGACCTACAGTGTGTGAGCTTGAAGGACCAACGCCGATCTTATAGATATCAAATACACTAATCATTTTGATTACCTCAAAAGTAAGCCTCCCAAGGAGGAGGGAGGCTTTATCTTATCGTTATGCTTTTGTCTTTATTCTCATCTTACAGGGGGAGTGAGATTAAAGAGCGCCGTAGATTACAGAAGTAATAGAAGCAAGACCACAGATAACTGTGAAAATCTGCACAGCTGCTGAAGTTTTATACTTCGCCATCGCTGGCACTTTTTGCATTGCAAATACAGGCATTAGGAACAGGATTGCCGCAATCATTGGTGCGCCCATTGTTTCAATCATGCCTAGGATACTTGGGTTAACGATAGCCACGATCCAAGTAGTGATAACGATGAACAGTAGCGACGCTTTCTCGATCTTGCTGATAGGGCTGTTTGAGCGAGATTTGATCAGACCAACTAGACCTTCATGCGCACCAAGGAAGTGACCGAAGTAGCTAGAAGTGATCGCTGCAAACGCAACCAGTGGACCAAGGTAAGAGATCAGTGGAGACTCATGCACGTTCGCTAGGTAAGAAAGTACAGAGATGTTTTGCTCTTTCGCAGAAGCCAGTTGCTCTGGAGACATAGACAGCACAACAGAGAATACGAAGAACATCACAAAGCCCATTAGCATCATCGCTGCACCGCCAGTGATCGCATCGGTTTTCTGAACCGCTTTGTCACCATGCTGTAGGCGTTGTTCTTTAGAGAACTGAGAGATGATTGGGCTGTGGTTGAATGAGAACACGATGATCGGGATAGCTAGCCATACGACAACAGGCATAGAAGACCAATCAGGTGCCACTTGCATCATCGACGTGTTCCAATCTGGGATCAAGTAGACAGAAAGTGCAAGAAGAACGAATACTAGTGGGTAAACCATTGCAGACGTTGCTTTTAGCATCAGTTCTTTACCAAATACCACACCAGCGGTCATTGCAAGGATCAATGCGCCAGATAGCAGTGGACGTGGAATGGATTCCATACCCATTTGGTTAACAAGGAAAGAGTCTACTGTGTTTGTGATACCAACACCGTAAATCAGAACGATTGGGTAGATAGCGAAGAAATAGGCAAAAGTAATAAGGTTTGCGCCAGTCTTACCAAAGTGCTCTTCTACAGTGTCAGTGATGTCCGCTTCAGGGTTCTTAGCAGAAAGAACGAAACGAGCGAGAGATTTGTGAGCGAACCAAGTCATTGGTGCTGCAAGTAGCGCTAGCATAACTAATGGCCAGAAGCCGCCAGCACCCGCTTTAATTGGAAGGAAAAGTACACCAGCACCTACCGCTGTACCGAAAAGGGACAGACACCAAGTGAAATCTTTGTAAGTAAACTTACTAGAAGATTGTACGGCAGGAGCCGCAGTTGAAGTTGTTTTCATTTTTGATTACTCATTTTGGGAACAGGAAATAAGTCGGCCGCAATTCTGCACTTTTTTGTTGCAAGAAAATTAGATCTAAATCATGTATTGCTCGTGCTTATTGAATGATATGTCAAAAACCTGTTTATTATCACGAAAATGATGTGCTACACGTGATTATTGCTAATGCATGCCATTAGAAAAACTAATTTGAAGGGGTGTTTGTACAAAATATTCTCATGCCAAACGTTTGCCTTGGCGGAGATTAAAATAACTAACCTGATGCTTGGTAACGAGGCCGTTAACAACTCTTAACCTCGTTTCATAATTTGTTGCTGCATGGCTTGGATTATCTGGGCAGTCATCCCCCAGATAAAATGATGCTGATAGGGAATGGCAAAGACTCGATGATGAGATTGATTCACGCGAAACTGGGCACTTTTCAGTTTCTGCGTATCAAGTAGGTGATTGGCGGGCACTTCGAACACCTCATCGACCTCATTTTTATCAATGACGATTTGATAATTTGGTTCGACAAACGCCAATATTGGTGTGACTTTGAACCGACTGACGGTAACCAATTCCGGCATTTGGCCAAAAATGGAGATCGCATCGGGTGCAATTCCTATCTCTTCGCGGGTCTCGCGCAACGCCGTTGCTTGTAAAGAACAATCACTCTCTTCGTACTTGCCACCCGGAAAGCTGATTTGCCCCGGATGATGTTTCAGATGAGAGGCGCGTTTAGTCAGAATCACATTCAAGCCTTGTTCTCGTTCAACAAAGCCAATTAACACGGCGGCATCGCGAAGCTTACTGCCTTTCAAGTGTGCAACACGTGCGGTGGACTCTGCGTGATAACCGCGAGGCAGATTGAACTGAAAAGATTGTAATAGTTGATTTTTATTAAGCTCAAACAAGGTATTACCTCTGCCCGTCATTTGATCAAACCTACTTTATACACCATGCTTATTTGGCATAGCGTCTAATTACAGGGTAGCGCAAAAAATGAAGGGAATCATTTTCACTGAATTTTTGGAATTGGTCGAAGAGAAATTTGGTTTGACCGTACTGGACGATATTTTGGACAGGGCAGGAGATGAGGGTGTCTACACCGCAGTAGGGAGCTACGACCACCGAAAACTGGTCAGTTTGATTGTGCATCTTAGCCAAGTGACGGGGCTGTCTGTTGAGCAGTTGCAAGAGGTCTTCGGTGAGGCCGTGTTCGACAACTTATTGGCGTCCATTTCTAATCGTTCAAGCCTGCATCAATGTCACTCAACCTTTCAGTTTATTCGCCATGTGGAAGAGTATATCCATGTTGAGGTGAAGAAACTCTACCCCGATGCCAAGCCACCGGAATTTATCTTCATCGAACAAGATCGAATGAAGATGGTGTTTGACTACAAAAGCGCGCGTTGCATGGGGCATGTTTGCCTTGGATTGATGAGAGGGTGTGCCAAGCATTTTGGCGAAGAACTGGCGATACAGATGGAGACACTCAACCCAACAGGCAGTCACGTTCGTTTCAATGTTGCTTTGGTAAAGGGTAAACAAGATGGATGATTCTTTGCATCTCAATCGCAAACTCCAACGCGCCATCGCCTCAAGAAAAGAAGCGGAAAGGCTGTTGGAAGAAAAAAGCTTGGAGCTTTACCAATCCAATCAACAACTCAAACTGGCGTTGAAGCAGTTAGAGTTAAAATCGGAACAACAGCTTTTCAAGTTTGAGTTTGAGCAGCAAATTGATGACACCTTAATCACGTTTGGTCGAGTCTTCATTGTCGATGGTATCGACGACTTACTATTGGCCAATCTATTGGAGCGTCTTTCTCGTGCGTCAGTGATTCGTCAAGCGTGGTTGAAGCTGGATAAGCCCATCCTAACTACGCTAAAAAGCCTTGAATATGGGCTGAAGCCGACGGGGTTTCTCTATCGAGCTGACGATACCCGAACGCGTGCTGAGTGGTTTGGCGACGCGCTTTGCATTCCCATTATTTTAGAAAGTGAACATGTTGGCAGCATGGTTTTCACCATTGATCACTTCGATATCGATCTCGATTTTATTTCCAACCAGCTTTGCCTGATCGCTGATTTGGTCAGCAATGCACTCAATCGTCAGCTCTGGATGGAGCGAGAAACGGAGCTACGCAAGCGAGCAGAAGAGTCAGAGAAAGCGACCAAAGAGTTCGTCGCGATGATCAATCATGAGCTACGCACCCCGTTAAATGGTGTTTTAGGCAGCGCAGAACTGCTGGGTAACACCTACCTCAATGATGAGCAGCAACTCTATTTAAGAAATCTACGTCAGGGGGGAGAGCTGCTGCGAGTCATCATCAATGATCTGCTCGATTTCAGCAAAATGAATGCTGGCATGATGGAAATTGTGCCGAAAGTGTTTCGTTGGCGAGAGGTAGAGGAGTCCATCGTAGGGATATTTGCCGCCAAAGCGAGTGAGAAACAGATTGGCTTTCACATTGAGAAACAGTTTGGCATGCCTAGCTGCGTATGCGGAGATGTTGAGCGAATCAAACAAATTTTGGTGAACTTGATTGGCAACGCGATCAAGTTTACTCAACATGGGGCCGTTACGTTTCGTACTCATTGGCAAGACGATGTGTTGTCAGTGGAAATAGAAGATACTGGGATTGGCATCGCCGAGCAGGCTAAAAGCACCTTATTTGACCCTTTTGTCCAGGCAGACCGCAGTAGCAAGCGTAACTATGAAGGGTCAGGTTTGGGGTTGGCGATATGCCAAAACCTCTGCCATTTGATGGGAGGAGAGATTGGTTTTCGTAGCGAGTTAGGTCAAGGTTCCTGCTTCCATTTTGCCATTCCACTGCCAGCAAGTGATGAGCCGTTGCTTGAACCACACACTGAACAGGTTGAGCGTCATCAGTTGGATTGGGTTGCACTGAAAGTACTGGTAGTGGATGACATACGCATGAATCAGGTCATCATCAATCAAATGTTGAAAAAGCTACAAGTCACACCGGACGTGAGAAACAACGGTGTGGAGGCGCTTCAGGCGGTCAGTCAGCAAGATTATGATTTTATATTCATGGATTGTCGCATGCCGGAAATGGATGGTTATGAGGCGACCCACTATTTACGAGAGCAGGGGCTGGCGATTCCCATTGTGGCACTGACTGCCGGCACGACATTGGAGGAGCGGGAAAAGTGCTTAGTGAGTGGCATGAACGACATTTTGACCAAGCCCTATACCGCAGACGATGTGGAACGGATCATGCTGAAGTGGCTAGTGAGCGGATAAGCAATAGCGGAATGCGCAATAAAGGAAAGGGCAGTAAAGGAAAGCGTGAGAAAGACGCAAAGAATTTAATAAAGAAGAGAGAAGGCGTACCGTTCTCTCTCTTTTTATTGGCTGAAATTGCAATGCTCAATTTTTCGAACAAAGCGACTCAACACAAAGCGGTTGTGAACAACACTATTCAGAATAAAAGGGCGACTTAGCGCTAGTCGGCCAATGTGCTGTGACGGTGATTATTGCAATGTTGGTAGAATTTTCGACAGTTTATCTAACGTCTCTTGATATTCCGCATCGCATTGACTGTCAGCCACTACACCGCCCCCAGCCCAAGCGAACAACTTACCTTGCTCCGCCACTAAGGTACGAATTGTAATGCTGGTATCCATGCGACCATGGCGACTGATGTAACCGATACTACCGCAATAGGCTGAGCGTCGATGAGGCTCAAGCTCTTCAATGATTTCCATTGCGCGCACTTTCGGCGCGCCGGTAATCGAGCCTCCCGGGAAACACGCTCGCAGTAAGTCAGCGGCAGTATACTGCGCTGCCAACTCAGCTCGAATCGTGCTGACTAAGTGATGCACGGCGGGAAAGCTTTCGATGTCAAACAGTTTAGGAACATGCACGCTGCCCGGTTTGGCGACACGGCCAATATCGTTGCGCAGCAGATCGACGATCATCAGATTTTCCGCTTGATCTTTTTCGGCATTGGCAAGCTCAAGTGCCGCCTGTTTGTCCTGTTGTTCATCATTATGACGAGGACGAGTTCCTTTGATCGGCTTGGTTTCAATGACACGTTTTTTGAGCTCGAGAAAACGCTCCGGCGACACACTTAAAATCGCCGCGTCCTTCAAACGAATGAAAGCAGAAAATGGTGCTTGGTTGCTCTGCTCTAGCTTCTGGTAAGCTTGCCATTCGCTGCCTTGGTAATTGGCATGAAAGCGCTGCGCTAAGTTAATTTGGTAGCAGTCACCACTGAGCAAGTACTCCTGTACGCAATCGAACTTACTTTGGTAATCACGACGATTCATGTTGGATTGCCAATCACTGGTCAGGGCAAACGTCGCATCATCCGCTTTTGTTTGCGTGCTTAGCCATTGATAAGCTTGTTCTACGTCTTGGCCAACCAGTTGCGCGGTCTGCGTCTGATGATCGACAATCAACGCCCATGTGTAGATGCCCACTGCCATGTCGGGCGCAGCGATATCTTGTGTTGCAATCTCAGGCAGTTTTTCAACGCAACGACCTAAATCGTAGCTAAAGTAACCCAGAGCGCCACCAATAAAAGGAATCTCTTCATCACTGGATAGAGCAGGGGTAAAACGCTGTTGATAACGCGCAAGAAGCGTGAAAGGATCATCTTTACTTTCAATGACTTCGTCATTGGTGTTGATCTCAGTCACCGCACCACGTGTTTCTAATGTCGCAACGGGCTTTGCGACGAGAATGTCAAAACGGCTGTCAACATGTGTTGGTGATGCCGAACGCAACAGCATTGCCCAAGGTTGATGTTGGATGGTGTCAAACCACTGTTGGGAAAGGTCCGTTTGATAAGGCAGTGTTTTTGAAGAAATGGCCGTATTTATGCTGTTATTCATTTGTTTAATTTGTGACAAAGAGTTCGATTGCTGCATAGCGCGTGATGGAAAGCAAGAGTATCATAAAACGAAACAATTTCGCTTACTTAGTTCAGTCGGGAACTCATAAAAAATCGGATGGATTCTTTCGATCACTAGCTCAACAATCGATACAACTAAGTAAGTTTATGGAAGCATAACTATAACGAGGCATGCAATGACTGTAATTCGCACGCAAGATGTCATCAGCAGCGTAGCTGATGCACTTCAGTACATCTCTTACTACCACCCACTCGATTTTGTTCAAGCCCTAGAAAAAGCCTACCATCGTGAGCAGAGCCAAGCGGCCAAAGATGCCATTGCGCAGATTTTGATCAACTCGCGTATGTCGGCGGAAGGGCATCGCCCAATTTGCCAAGATACCGGTATCGTGACGTGTTTTGTCAATATCGGTATGGGCGTTCAGTGGGACTCAACGGATCTCACCGTACAACAGATGATTGACGAAGGCGTGCGTCAGGCTTATACCAATCCTGACAACCCATTGCGTGCGTCGGTATTGATGGACCCTGCAGGTAAACGTATTAACACCAAAGACAATACACCTGCGGTTGTTCACATCAATATGGTGCCGGGCAATACCGTCGAAATTCAGATCGCGGCAAAAGGCGGCGGCTCTGAAAACAAAACCAAGATGGTGATGCTCAACCCTTCAGACGATATTGCTGAGTGGGTAGAAAAAACATTGCCTTTGATGGGCGCGGGCTGGTGTCCTCCGGGCATGCTGGGCATTGGCATTGGCGGCACAGCAGAAAAAGCGGCGGTACTGGCTAAAGAGTCGTTGATGGAGCACATCGACATCCACGAACTGATTGAACGTGGCCCGCAAAATGCGGAAGAAGAGCTGCGTTTGGACATCTTCAATCGTGTTAACCGTTTAGGTATTGGTGCTCAAGGGCTCGGTGGGGTGACAACGGTGGTGGATGTGAAAATCAAAACCGCCCCTACGCACGCAGCGTCCAAGCCAGTGTGTATGATCCCGAACTGTGCGGCAACTCGTCACGTTCATTTCACACTTGACGGCTCTGGCCCAGCAGAACTGACGCCACCGAAGCTAGAAGATTGGCCAAACATCACTTGGGATGCGGGTGCAAGCGCGCGCCGTGTTAACCTCGATACCGTGACAAAAGAAGACGTTCAGCAATGGAAAACCGGTGAGACACTCTTGCTTTCAGGTAAGATTTTGACCGGTCGAGATGCAGCGCATAAACGCATTCAAACCATGTTGCAAAATGGCGAAGGCCTACCTGAAGGCGTTGACCTTAAAGGGAAGTTTATCTACTACGTTGGCCCTGTGGATGCAGTGGGTGACGAAGTGGTTGGCCCAGCAGGCCCAACCACATCAACACGTATGGATAAGTTCACCGACATGATGCTGGATGAAACGGGCATTATGGGCATGATCGGTAAAGCGGAGCGTGGCCCAGCCACTGTTGAGTCAATCAAGAACCATAAAGCGGTGTATCTGATGGCGGTCGGTGGTGCGGCGTACTTGGTAGCGAAAGCCATCAAGAAAGCGCGTGTTGTTGCTTTTGAAGATCTCGGTATGGAAGCGATTTACGAATTTGAAGTCGAAGATATGCCAGTGACGGTCGCGGTGGATTCGACTGGTGCCAACGCGCACCAAATTGGTCCTGATACTTGGAAAGTTAAAATCCAAGAAATGGAATCACAAAAATAAGAATGTGACAAAGTGCTGATTTAGTTAGCAAACATTTGACATAAGTGCAGCGAAAGCTGCACTTTGTTTTTGTATAATACCAACCAGTTCCATATCATCTGGTCGTTTGCTCAACACTCACTACTCAAAGCAAAAAGGAGTGCTCAATGCCTCGCTTTATTCAAATATTACAAATTATTCTCGCTGTGGTTGTCGGTAGTTTTGTCGGTTATGACTTGATCCTGCACGGCATTAGCATTTTTGATGAGAAATACGTCACCATCACTTGCGTATTGTGGCTCATTCTGGAAATCGCTCTGTTTGTTATCTACAAACTGATTGAGGACGATTAATCTCGGCATCCCTCGCGTTCTTATACTAAGCCTCTGATTTATATCAGGGGCTTTTTGTTCATCTGCGATTAATATTAGTAGAGTTATGGTTCGCCCCACGCTAAAGAAGAAAATGAGATGCGCCGAGAAATCCCTTTGATTGTTGGTGCACTTTGGCGCACAGTGAATGGTGTTGTTTGACAGTAAGAGAAGGGCTATGAAGAAGATTACCCGAGAAGTGAATGATTTTATCCACCGCAGTATGGATTCCCACGTTCGTGTGGCGGTAACGGGGCTCTCCCGAGCCGGAAAGACCGCGTTCATCACTTCGCTTGTCAACCAACTCCTCCATACTTCAACGCACGACAATATGCCCCTACTGAGCAGTGCGAGAGATAAACGCCTCGTTGGAGCGAAGCGAGAGCCGCAAAGTAACATGATGGTGCCAAGATTCGCTTACGATGAAGCGATGGACCAGCTTTGCAATGTGCCGCCTATGTGGCCTGAACCGACGCGAGATGTCAGTGAAATCCGCCTTGCCATTAAGTATCGACCAAAGAAAAAAACCAAGAAATTACTGGGCCAAACCGCGATCTTGCATCTGGATATCATCGATTATCCGGGGGAGTGGCTGTTGGACTTACCTTTGTTGGAGCTCGATTTTGCCACTTGGAGTCAGACGCAGTTTGATGCACTAAAAGGCGAGCGTTTGAATTTGGCGAGTGAATGGCTCAGTCAACTCGACAGTTTAGATCTCAATGCGGAACTGAATGAAAAGCAGCTGCAAAGTGTCTCTCAGGCATACACTGACTATTTGCACCGTTGTAAAGAAAAGGGTTTGCATTGGGTGCAGCCGGGACGATTTGTTTTACCGGGTGAGCTTGCTGGTGCGCCAGTGCTGCAATTTTTCCCTTGCCGCTTTGATGACATGGATAAAACCGGCAAACACAGCAATTTGGCGATGTTGAAAAAACGCTATCAGGAATATCAACAAAAAGTGGTGAAAGCATTTTACAAGCATCACTTTTCAACCTTCGATCGCCAAATAGTGTTGGTCGATTGTTTGCAGCCACTCAATGCTGGCCGTGAGTCGTTCTATGATATGCGTGATGCCTTAGAGCAAATTATGCACAGCTTTCGTTATGGGCGCTCAGGACTGCTTAAGCGTCTGTTTGCACCCAAAATAGACAAAGTACTGTTTGCCGCTACCAAAGCGGATCACGTGACGCCTGAGCAGCATCCTAATTTGGTTGCCTTGCTGCAACAGATGATTCACCCCGCATGGCAAACCGCAGCATACGAAAATATCGAAATGGGTTGTTTGTCGATGGCGTCGGTACAAGCGACTCAGGCCGGTTTTATTGCCAATGGTGATAAGAGCACACCGGCCATTCAGGGGATGACGTTAGAAGGGCAAGCGTTAACCCTCTTTCCTGGCGAAGTGCCTCGCAAGGTACCCGATGAGCACTATTGGCAAGCGCGAGGGTTTGAATTTACCGCTTTTAGGCCAATGCAAGGCAAACGTGAAGAGCCTTTACCGCATATTCGAGTTGATAAAGCCCTAGAGTTTTTATTGGGAGATAAGTTGCTATGAGCGATCTAAAACCAAAACAAGTGTTTGAAGAGACGATTTTCTCTCAGCAAGACAAACCAGAGCTCACTGCGCAGCAGCAATTTGATCAGCAGCAGACGTTCATTCCAACCACGATTGAAGAGACTGAACCTGAACTTGAAGACGCTTTGGAGCAGGTGATACGTCCATCAGGCCGTCGCAAGTGGTTAGCGGGAGGGCTGTTTGCTGCTTTCGCAGGATTGGTGGGTTGGCAAGCCGTTGATAGCGTACTCAGTGCGATGCAAAATGGCGATTGGCTTACGCTCGGCTGGTCTGGGTTTATTTCCGTGCTTGCCGGCTTGGGGCTTGGGGCCATGGGCAAAGAACTGTGGAAGCTGCGCCAATTGAGACACCTATTTTCCGTGCAGGAGCAAGGGGAAAAATTGTTGCAAAGTGACAGTGTTGGGCAAGGCAAAGCGTTTTGCCAGCAAGTGGCGAAACAAAGTGGCGTTGCAGAAGAGAATCCTGCTTATGACCGCTGGAAAAACAGCGTCAATACCGCACACAGTGATGCAGAAATCTTGCAGATGTACGATGCGATGGTCGTGACTCAACAAGACAAACAAGCAACCAAGGTGATCTCGCGCTTTGCGACAGAGTCTGCGGCTCTGGTGGCTATTAGCCCACTCGCCATCGCGGACATGCTGCTGGTGGCTTGGCGTAACTTCAAGATGATTGACACGCTCTCAACGATCTATGGTATCGAGCTTGGCTACGCCTCTCGCATTCGTTTGCTGCGTCTGGTGTTGGCAAACATGGCGGTGGCGGGCGCCAGCGAGCTGGTGATTGATGCGGGTATGGATTTGATGTCGATGGATCTCGCTGGCAAGCTTTCCGCCAGAGCAGGGCAAGGGGTTGGTGTGGGGATTTTGACTGCGAGACTGGGTTTGAAAGCGATGGCATTGCTAAGGCCGATTCCTTGGCAAGCCGAAACACAGGTTAAGTTATCAGCAATTCGCAAAGAAATTGTGTCGAAAGTCGCTTCTATCACGCTAAAACCATAGAGTTTCAGCGGGCGCATCTTGACGCTAACGCGGGCATAGTAGAAACTACTGTCAACTTTTCGTGACAGTGTGAATTAGGATTTTCCGTGCGCCTAGAAGTCTTTTGCGAAGACAGACTCGGCTTAACCCGAGAGCTGCTCGATATATTAGCCTCCAAAAATATCGATTTACGAGGTATCGAAATTGATATCAGTGGCATCATTTATCTCAATTGCCCTGATATAGACTTTGATACCTTCAGTCTACTGATGGCAGAAATTCGTCGAATCTCTGGCGTGAAAGACGTGCGTAAAATCCAATTTATGCCGATGGAACGCCATAACACCGAGTTGATTTCACTCGTCAACAACTTGCCCGATCCCGTCTTGGCAATAGACCTAAAGGGCGCGGTGGACATGGCGAACCGAGCAGCGTTGGCGCTGATTGGTAAAACTGAAAAAGAGGTGATTGGTGCGCCGATAGCCGCGCTCCTACCCAGTTTGAAGTTTAGTCGTTGGTCAGAAGGCGAACAGCACCGCCAGCGAGAAAGCATGGTGATCGATGGCCTCGATTATCTACTTGAGTTCATGCCCGTCTATATCCAAGATGAATCCAAACAATCCACCTTTGCCAGTACGGTTGTAATGGTGCGCGGTGCTAAAGCGAATTCGGTGGATAGTCATCAACTCTCCCCGCACAGTGAACTGGGTTTTGAGCATTTTGTTGGCGTTTCCAATCGTCATAAAGCCCTCATTGGTCAAGCTAAAAAACTGGCTTTACTCGATCAGCCTTTGCTTATTGAAGGGGAAACAGGAACGGGTAAGGAGATGCTGGCGAAAGCGTGTCACAACCGTTCTCATCGCGCGGGCAAGCCCTTTTTGGTGCTGAGTTGTGCATCCATGCCCGATGATGTGGCCGAAACCGAGTTGTTTGGTCATGCCCCGGGTTCTTTTAATCATCAGCAAGGCCACAAAGGCATTTTCGAGCAGGCTAATGGCGGCACCGTTTTCCTCGATGAGATCGGTGAAATGAGCCCCCATTTGCAGATTAAGCTGCTGCGTTTCTTGCAGGATGGCAATTTCCGCCGCGTTGGCGCAGAAGAAGAGATGCACGTCGATGTGAGAATCATCGCATCCACCAAACACAATTTGGCTGCGTTAGCTGAAGCGGGATCGTTTCGTGAAGATCTTTTCTACCGACTCAATGTGTTGACCTTGTCGATCCCATCTTTGCGTTCTCGCTCCAGTGATATTGGCCCTCTGCTGGATCTTTTTGTTGCCAAGCATTGCCAAAAATTGGCGATTAGAAAGCCAGAATACGAAGCGAAACTGATGGACGAGCTCACTGCCTATCAATGGCCGGGTAACATGCGCCAACTGGACAACATGGTGTTGCGTGCGCTTACCGAGATGGATGACGATGTATTGAAAGCAGAGCATTTCCATTTGCCACAACCGGCTGCGGTAGCCACTTCTAACGCCCAAGTGAAGCTGGACGGTTCACTCGATGAGATCATGCGAGATTACGAATCGCAAGTATTGGAACGTTTGTATCAATCTTTCCCATCCAGCCGTAAGTTAGCGAAGCGCTTGAATGTCTCACACACCTCGATAGCCAATAAGCTAAGAGACTACGGAATTAAGAAACACTGATATGGGTGCTGATCAACATTTCATTTATCAAGTTGACGAAGGATTGGTGCTAAGAACCGTTAATGTGAGCGATGCCGCGATGGTTTCTCAGTACTTTCAACGCAATCAAACCTTTTTGAAACCGTGGGAGCCGACACGTGAAGCGTCGTTTTTCACCGAAGCGGGTTGGGCGCAAAAACTGATCAAGCTCCATGAGCTACATCGAATGAAACTAGGCTTTTACTGCGTTTTGATTGAAGAGCAAACGAATGAGATGGTTGGGACCATCTCATTTAGCAATTTGTCGAAGTTTCCTTTTTACGCCTGCAATGTGGGGTATTCGTTAGCTGAAGAGGCTCAAGGAAAAGGGTACATGCGCCGCGGATTAAAAATGGCGTGTGACTATATGTTTGAGCAGCTAAACTTGCACCGTATTCAAGCCGCGTATATGCCGCATAATCACCGCAGTGCTGGTGTGCTAGAGCATCTCGGTTTTTGCAAAGAGGGCTTTGCGCATTCCTATCTTTTGATTGATGGGCAGTGGCAAGACCACGTCTTGACCTCCTTAATCAACCCTAACTGGCGAGTTGAAAAGTAATGGAACGATTGAACAAGCAACTGGCATTGCTGATGGAGCTGGACAAGCTGAAATCGGTACTGCGTCGCACGCGAGTCAAAAGTGCAGATAAACGTTTGGAAAACAGTGCAGAGCACAGTTGGCATGTCGCTTTAATGGCGTTATTGATGGAAGAGCATGCTAATGAGCCTGTCGACATCTGCCGCGTAGTGAAAATGTTGCTGCTGCATGACGTAGTAGAAATTGATGCCGGCGATACCTTTGTGTACGATGCGGTCGCGTCAGAACAGCAAGCGGAAAAAGAGCTAGCAGCCGCTCGCCGTTTATTTGGCATGTTGCCGGCTGACCAAGGAGAAGAATTACTTCAACTTTGGTTAGAGTTTGAAGCCGCGCAAACGGCAGATGCCAAGTTTGGCAAGGCGTTAGATCGAATCATTCCTATGCTGCTTAACTACCACAACCAAGGACAAAGTTGGCAAGAGCATGGCGTGACTCGCCAGCAAGCGTTGACGGTGAATCAGAAAATCGACCTTGGTTCCCATGTGTTATGGGATAAGGCGCAAGAAATTATTGAACAGGCAACCCAAAATGGGTGGCTGAAAGCTTAAGGAACCTGAATGTCTTATTTAACTTTGGACCAATACCAAAGAAAATGGATTTTTACGCATCCGTCGATGCCAGTGCCACAAGAAGATCTCGCGCACATTCGCCCGATGGATCAGGCACGCTCTGCGCAGTTTTGGAAAGAGAACATCAGCGCCCATAGCCCAGATGCAGAACGTCTTGGTAGCGATGATTGGCCAACGAAACAGAGTAATTGGTTAACTGAAATTGACTGGATGGCGTCTTGGGAAGCCGATGAACCAGACATGCCAGAGGAAATTCTTCAGCATATTGATTGGCAAGATGATGTGACGGTCTATTTTTGTTACGAAAAATACAACGTGATTGAAACCAAGTGGGTCATTTTCCGCAAACATTGGAAAAACTTCTTGTTCTACGATGACGGCCCGATTTTGCTGGGTAGACGTCGCCAGCAGGCTCTGTGGTTTGCTACCGATGGAACAGTGAAACTGGGGCAAAGAAGCTGATCAACCCCAAGTCGGTCAATAATTAGCTTAATCATTAGCTTAGTCACTAGAAGCAGCGTGTTTACGCTGCTTTTTTTATGAGCGTTTAGTGAGGTAAGGCACAGTTCAGTAAGTTTTTTCGTGTGACTTCAGTTTCATTGATCTAACGCCAAATTTTGTTTTGAAACACGCGCGCATAATTTCTTGTCTATCCCCGTAGAGCCAAAGCTCTAAGGTGTCCATCTCAGGAAGAGAAGTTGTATTATGCGCCCGTATCTGAAGTTTATTATCCCTATTATCATTCCGTTGATTGTGCTGTTGTTGCCATTGTCAGCCTTTCCGTTTGAAGCCATGACCATCGTGCAGCAGCGTGTGATTGCCATTTTCTTATTGGCGGCGTTGTGTTGGGTATTTGAGCCGATTCCCATCTATGCCACGTCCGTCGTCATTATTGTTTTAGAGCTTTTATTGGTTTCCGACAAAGGCCTGTACCTCTTCCGGCTAAACGAAGGCAGTGAAACCTTTGGGCAATTGCTGTCTTACAGTGAAATCATGGCAACCTTTGCCAGCCCAATCATCATGCTTTTCTTAGGTGGATTCTTTCTAGCGATGGCGGCCACCAAATACCGCCTAGATGTGAACTTGGCACGCGTGCTGCTCAAGCCATTTGGCCAAGACCCTAAATTCGTTATGTTGGGGCTGATGCTGATCACTGCGATTTTCTCGATGTTTATGTCCAATACCGCGACGACGGCCATGATGCTTTCCATCTTAACGCCAGTGATTGCGGTGTTTGGCCCAAAAGACCCAGGGCGAATTGCCTTTGCGCTTTGTATTCCGGTTGCGGCCAACATTGGTGGCATCGGCACGCCAATTGGTACGCCACCTAATGCCATCGCTCTAAAATATCTGGTGGGTGACAACCTGATTACATTCGGCGAATGGATGATGTTCGGCGTACCTTTTGTTGTGGTGATGATGGCGTTAGCTTGGTTTTTGATCACGGCGATGTACCGAGCGGAAATTCCCAAAATTGAGCTTTCTATCAAAGGTAAATTTCTCAAAACGCCGAAAGCAATCGTGGTTTACATCACCTTTGGTTTAACCATTCTTCTATGGTTGATGGGCTCAGCGCACGGCATGAACTCGTACACCGTCGCCCTGATTCCTGTCGCGGTCTTTTCCATCACAGGCATCATTAACAAAGAAGATCTGAAGAAAATCTCCTGGGATGTGCTTTGGCTGGTTTCGGGCGGTATCGCTCTTGGTTTGGCTCTGGATAAAACAGGCCTTGCCAAGTTGGTGGTGCACAGTATCCCATTTGATGAGTTCTCGCCTTATATCGTCTTGTTTGGCGCGGCATTCCTCTGCTTAGTGATGGCGAACTTTATGTCGCATACCGCCACGGCTAACTTGCTGATGCCAATCATGGCTGCATTGGGGATTTCTATGACTTCATTAACGCCATTGGGCGGAGAAGTGACACTGATTTTAGTGGTGACGATGGCCGCTTCCTTGGGCATGTCGTTGCCTATCAGTACGCCCCCTAATGCATTGGCACATGCCACTGGGCATGTCCAAAGTAATCAAATGGCGCGTGTGGGCGTGATTTTGGGCGTTGTTGGCGTATTGCTCAGCTTTGTTATGGTCTGGATCCTTCATATGGTTGGACACATCGGGTAGCCCCATGTATTTGAGCAAATTAGAAGCACTGATTGAGCGTTACTTCTGTAATCCAGAGCGTCAAATTACGTTGGAAGCGGGAGCGGTCGTCATTGTGCAGCAAGGCTACAACGACCGTCTGTTTTTCGTTCTTCAAGGTGAGCTGGAAGGTTACTTTTCTGAACATGAGGAGAAACAAGTACGCGTTTTTTCTGCCTCGCAAGGGGCATTTATTGGCGTGCACAGTTTCTTTTCTGGTACTTGGACAGCATCGTCGACGGTGATGGCCAAGAGCGAAGTAACACTGGCTTGGATTGATCGCAGCACGCCTGCCGTTGAAGTCGAAGAGTTTGGCCCGCTTACCACGCAATTTATGCCGGTGATAGTGAATGAGCTTTCGCGTCGTCAAAGGCGAGCAACGCAAGAGGCGGTGGCCAAAGAGAAGGTGTTACAGAGGTTACATAACGCCGAGCAAATGACCACATTAGGCCAACTTGCGGCGGGGTTGGCGCACGAGCTTAATAACGCCATTGGGGTGGTCAGTAGCAAAGCTGAAAGACTCGAAACCATTATTCTGGAACTGCTTGAAGAACTGCACCCAGAAGCGAACCAATTCTTCGATATTGGCTTGCTTGCGGGACAAAATGTGCCAACAAGCACGGCAAGACAAAATGCCAAGTTGTTGGAGCAGAAATATGGTTTGGAGAAAAAACAGGCCAAAGCGTTAGCGAAAGCGATACCTGATGGTTTGGTTAACCCACACTGGTTGAACAACCCAGATCAAGCCATTCGTTATTGGGGAATGGGGTGTGATTTACACGATCTGCGTTTGGCGGCCAAACACACGGTTGGTATTGTGAAATCGGTCAAACAGCTCGGTAGGGCGGATTCGGATCGCATTAGCAAAGTTAATATTGGCGACACCATTAATCAAGCCATCGCGCTTTTGCAAAGTGAGCTGCGCCGTGTCGAAGTGCGTCTTCGTCCATCTCCTGTCGAATCGATTTGGGCTTCGGAGACCGAATTGGTGCAAGTTTGGGTCAATATCATCAAGAACGCCTGTGACGCGATGCAAAACACGCTATCGCCGCAGTTGGAGATACGTGTTCATCAAGAAGGCAAGCGCATTTTGGTCACGATCGCCAACAATGGCTCTGCCTTAGATGAGGCAACAAGACGCAAAATTTTTCAGCCTAACTTCACCACCAAAAAAGGCGGGCTGTCATTTGGACTGGGTTTAGGGTTATCGATTGTGAAGCGAATTGTCACCGGCCTAGGAGGCTCGATTGTGGTGAAAAGCGATGACCAAGCCACTATTTTTAGAATCAAATTGCCAACAGAGGGAAATCATGGAGAAACTGAACCTAATATGCGTGGATGATCAGCGCGAAGTGCTTAATGCGGTGGTGCAGGATCTAGACGGTTTAGCTGACTGGCTAAATATTGAAGAGTGCGAATCTGGTCATGAAGCGTTGGAGCTGATCGATGAGCTCGATGCGGATGGCGAGTTTATCGCTGTGGTGATTTCAGACCATGTGATGCCGGGAATGACCGGTGTCGAGCTTTTGCGAACGCTGCACACGGATGCTCGATTCTTCAAAACACGCAAGGTATTGCTCACAGGGCAAGCCACGCATAGCGATACCATCGAAGCGATCAATTCCGCTGGTATTGTGCGCTATTTCGAAAAACCTTGGAAAAAACAAGAACTCGTACAGTGCATTCGTGAATTGGTGACCGATTTTATTTTCGATCAGGGACTGGACTACCAGATTTGGCATGATGAACTGGATCAAGCGGGCGTGCTGAAACATCTGCATCCTTGAGTCAAAGATGGCGATGTGGAAGGCATGAGTGACTGAGAGTTGAGCTGGGCGCTAAGCGTTAGGGCAAACACGATTTCGCCCGTTGCGCTTAGCCTCATACAGATGTGAATCGGCCATGCGAATGGTCTCGTCGAGCTGTGTCTGTAAAGCAGTAAAGCCAATGGATACCGTGACGTGCGGCGCTTGAGTCATGTTCTCAACATCTTGGCGAATGCGTTCACAAACCTGCCGTGCTTCATTGGACGAAGGGGTTTTGACCAGCAACAGAAATTCTTCACCACCAATACGAAAGGCGTAATCACTGACGCGGATACGACTTTTCACCACCTTTGCCACACGGCGAATGACCTGATCGCCGATGTCATGCCCATATCGGTCGTTGACACTCTTAAAGTGGTCAATATCAAGCATAACGGCATAATAATGTTCAAGCGGAAGCTGTTGTTTTACGACTTCAGCAAGAAAGTGTCGATTGTTTAATCCTGATAGTGGGTCTAAATAGCTGATTTCTTTTAGTTTCTTTTGTGCCTTATTCAGCTTGTACAGGTAATAACAAGCGCCTACCGTGATGGCAAGCAGCAGTGGAATTAAGTAGAAATATTTAGGGATGAGTTCTTCGTTGGCAATGACTTTGACCAAATAACTCGTTTTGCCATTGAGTTGCCCTACGTTTTGATAAACGAAGGTTTTTCCTTGAAAGTCCAATACGCCGGATGTTTTGTGAGTACGATTCAGCTCTTGAAGTAAGGTTTGCTCGCGATGTTTGAGGTAAGTAAAGGCGGTGATATCAGCATACGAACTGGAATAGACAAAACCATCAAGATCAACATGGAGCATGTTGTCGCGAAACAAAGGGGTAAAGTGAATCAGGTCGACTTCAACAGTCAAATAGCCCATTAAACGGTTATGTTGATAAATGGGTGAGAACTCGACAAACAGAGCATTTTCGATATCCAAAATAGTCTGTCTCTGGCGGCGGTTTAAGTCATTTTGGTAAAAGCGATTGAAACTGATAATACGCTTAGAATAGGTCTCTTGCTCAGTTGGGTTTTTATCGATAATCCGAATTCGGCGAATGATTTTTTGATGCTGAATTAAGTTTTGGACCAGATCAATAAAGTCGGTTGAGTCAGAAAAATAACGCTGAGCAATTTGACTGTCTGCTAAAGAAAGATAGCTTTGTATTAACTCCTTTCGTGTATTTAAAGATTCTAATGATGCACTCAGTTGTAATCGTACGTTCTCTATTTTGTCCCTTTTAATCAGGTTTTGTGGTGTATTAAAAACAAAAATAACCACAATCATAATCAGTAAGCTGCGTAATTCTATGGTTGCTGTTGATGGCGACAATTTTGATTGATAGAGGACCATGCTGACTATTTCTCAAACACCGACATACCCATCCTCGGTTGTGCAAATTGATTCCAGATATATTTATCAGTTACTTTCTGTCTACCTGTTGCACTCGCTAGTTTGAGTATCGCGCTGGCGTGGGGCCAAACTTGATGAGTCACCAATATGCCGCACAACCCGTGTTATTAGGTGAAGAAAAGGTGAAGCTTTTATGACAAAGAAGTAGGTTGCGATCTAGGCAGGCACTTTTCTCAATGCTCTGTGATGCGAGTTATGATTTATCAATGGTTGATAAGGTAAAGCGACTCGCAGAGGCGAGACTCAAGGGCTTGGAAAACCAATAGCCTTGTAGGTAACTCACGCCCATATTTCTGAACGTTTGGTACATTTCGGCATCTTCGATCCCTTCGATGACAACATCGATCCGATTGTTGCGGCAAAGCTGGATCAGAAAAGAGAGATAGGCAGTCAAATCTGGGTTTTTGAGGCTGCGCCAAGCCATCGATTTATCGATTTTGATCTGTTTCATGGGCAAATCAAAGAAGGAGTTGAGTGAGCTATAACCCGCACCAAAATCATCCAATGAAAGGTGAAAACCCAATTTAGACAGCTGATTCAGTTGCTCAATCGCTGCGGCGTTATTGTCTAATATAATGGTTTCCGTAAGCTCTAAAACGATAGAGTTGGGTGAGATGCCATATTCACTGGCCATTTCATGAATGCGTTGAGGGAAATTACTATTGAGCAGTTGTAATACCGAGACGTTTACATTGACTCGAATATTTTTATTATTGGCTTGGTTGTATCTTTGAATAAATTCGCATGCCTTGCGGAAAACAAAATAGCCAAGATCAATAATAAGCCCCTTATTTTCTGCGACAGTAATAAATTCATCGGGATAGATTTCACCAAACTCTTTGCTGCGCCAACGTACTAGTGTTTCAAAGCTTTTTACTTCTAGGTGTTTGGCACAAACAATCGGTTGGAACTTAACATTCAGCGATTGGGATTCAATTGCACTTTGTAATCCTTGCTCAATAAAGAAATAACGGTCTACGATTTGCTGCGTGCGAGCACTGTAGAGCGCAATTTTGTTTGCTTTTTTCTTGCTGGCATATTGCCCAGTACGAGCTGCTTTTCTTAGTAGCTCTTCGCCTTCGTGGGTATTTTCGATGCGAGGAATCAGGCCCATGCTGATCCCCGTGCCCAGCAATTGCCCTTGCTCCACAACCGTATCGTGATAGCGTTGTTTTATGGTCGAACAGATGTTCAGCAGCTGTTGTTCAGTGAAGTTACCTTCTAACAACACGGCGAAATCATCATCTCGGACTCGATAAAGTCTTGCAACTTGGCCAGGCAGATGGCTGACGGCAGTAAGCATGCTTTGCACGACATGGTTGAGGATTTCGCTGCCGTAATGGCTCAAATACGATTTGATGTCTTCAATCTGAATGTAAATCAAGGCGTAGGGCAGGGAAGAGGCTTGAAAAGATTCCTCGATGTCGAGCAAAAGGCGACTGCGATTGGCCATACCAGATGCATTGTCATGGAAAGCCACTTGATGGATGTAACTCTCCATCAGCTTACGCTCAGAAATATCTTTGTGGCTGCCGATCAAATAAATACCGGAGTCAGTCTTACGTGTGACCGCCGTTCCTTCAATCCAGACGTAGTGACCATTAGGTTTGCGTACACGGTACTCGCTAGTAACACGTAAATCTTCACACATTAAATGGTCATCAACTCGGGCAGAGAGTTTGGAGCGATCTAGCGGGTGCACCAATTCGAACCAAGTATCTAACGCGATGATGCCGCTCTCAATGCCAAACTGCTGGTAAAACTGTTTGTTATAGAACGACATCACGCCTTGTTCATCCATATGAAATAGCCCCTCGCTGAACACATCAAAGATGTGCATAAAGCGACTTTCCATAAGGTGCTCAAAGTCTGGCAGGATTGATTCTGCAATAGATACGTCGTCTGTCATCTGAATGGTGGTTACTTCTTTTTACTTGATCGCTGTACGATTTCGGTTAAATGTTTCAGAATGTTTCAAATCTTTATATCACCAAAGTCGGCAATAGTACTAGGGGGATATTTATAAAATGAGTGAATAAATGTTATTTTTATCACAATTACTATGGATGATTATAGTTAGAGTATTTGCTCTAATCAATCAATAACAGATAAATATGCGATAAATAAGCGATTCCTAGATTTTATTTTGTGCAATATAACGTTTTCTTATTTCAATCTTCATTTTTTGTGATGATGAATCCGCTTTCTATCATATTAATAAATATATCCATAGAATATTTAAGGAATATTTCAACTCTAAAACGAATGATGAAATAAATTCATCATCACGTTAAAGAGAGGGCAAATCCAAGCAACACAGGTAGGGTTAAGATGCTGAAAAAATTGCCGAATAATACAATTGAGGCCACTTTCTCGGGTTCGATATGAAAACGTTCGGCAAAAAGATAATTCATCACCGCCGCTGGCAACATGGTGAACAGGACCATCATTTTCATTTGCAGCGGGGGAAGGGGGATAAAGAAGTAAATCACCGCAAATGCTATCGCTCCTGTTGCGATAGATTGGAGCGTTGAGTAGAGCCCAACGCTGAGGCCGGACCATTTCAAATGGGTCATTTGTGCCCCAAGAGAAAGGAGCATGACTGGCACTGCGGCTTGACCTAGCAAGGAGGTGGCTTCAATCAGCGGTGACCAAACGGCAACATGGTTGAGATTAAAAAACACAGCCACAGACGCGGCAATAAACACAGGCATTTTGACCATTTGTAAGAGTGATCCGCCTCGGCTCAACAGCGCAATGCCTAAGCTAATGTGAATGCAAGATGACATAACGAAAAGCAGTACGGCGCTTGACTGTGCCGCGTCGCCAAATGCGTAGGCAAAGAGAGGAATGGCAAGATTGCCACTGTTGCGAAACATATGCGGCGGTGCCCAGGTCTTAAAAGAGAGCCCAGCCAGTTTGCAAATGGGTATCATCAGTAGCCCCGGCAGCAATACCGCCACAAGCGATGCCCATATCAAAGGGAGCTGCTGGGTGTCTAGCGGCATGGTGGTGAGAGATGAAAACACCAAAGCAGGTAGGAAAACGTCAATATTGATGCGGTTAATCGGCTTAAAGTCAGGTTTCAAATAATGCCCAACCAAAAAGCCGACGCCAGCTAAGGCAAAAACGGGGAATAAAATGTTAATAACTTTGATGAGCATGTTGACGTTCCTGAAGAGGATTTGTTTTTACGCTATCAGGTGATGTGTTTTTCGTCACCTAAACTGGTTGAAAAACATGAGCTCACCACCGCGCTATGAGCGTTATTGCCTAGTCAATCCATTGATTATCGCCGCTTCAAGATGTTGTAAATTAGAGTTTGCAAATATATTTTAAATTTGTATTCTCTGGGCAAATGGAACGCTTGTAAAAAAATGTGAATTATTCGATGTCCTCGGCAGGTCGTATTAGCGAGATTGCCATATACTTGAGGTAGTCGAGAAAAGTTTGTGTTGGAAATTGTCTTGAATATGCAGTATGACCCTGAAAAATCAATAAAAGTAGATATTTCAAACTTAACGATTGGCATGTTTGTCACCGCGATTGAAAATAGTGAGCGGGTTAATTTGGCGAATGCAGGGCGTGTTCAGTCAGAAAAAGCGATTACCCGCTTATTTGAAAGTGGGGTGAAGTTTGTGTGGGTAGACGCAGGCTTATCGGCTAAAAATTGTGTGATTAAACCAGCGCCAAAGGTTGATAACACTGAATCGCAAGTCGTGACAGAATCCCATTCACCAACGCCACGTAAGCAGCCAAAGAGTCGCGCCTCTAATCAAAAGAAAGCCAAAAAGCTGATTGCAGAAGCCAAAGGCCTTGCTCAAAAGCTCCTTAACCAAACCTTTGAAGGCAAAGTGATTCTGGTTGATGAGATTGAGGACTGGGCTGAGGATATGATTGAAGCTGCATTGGTGGATTCAGATGCCTTGCAGTGTGTTTCTGCCTTGCGCCAAAAGGACACCTATTTGCTGGAACACTCGGTGAATGTCGCCTGTTTGTTAGTGACCTTTGGCAAACATTTGGGCTTGGAGCGTGAAACGCTCAAACAGATGGCGATAGGTGGGATCATTCACGATATCGGCAAGATCAAAGTAAACGATGAAGTGCTGCATAAACCAGCGCGACTAACGCCTGAAGAGTTTGAACACATGAAGCTCCATCAGGTGTTTGCCGAAGAGATCATTGTGCATGTTGAAGGGCTAAGCGATGTGAGCCGTGATGTCTGTTTAATGCACCATGAAAAGCTTGATGGAAATGGTTACCCAAAAGGGTTAAAAGGGGATGAAATACCACTCCATGGTCGTATGAGTTGTATCGTTGATATCTATGATGCGCTCACGGCAGACCGATGCTACAAGCAAGGAATGAGTTCTGCCGAAGCCTTTAAAATCATACTCGGCTTAACCCCATTTCACTTAGATCCTGATCTGGTTTACAAATTCATCAACTGCATTGGCGTCTACCCAGTGGGGTCTATTGTCGAATTGAACGATGGTCGAGTCGGAATCGTCTGGACCTCTAACCCGACTCAGCCTTTGAAGCCGGAAGTAAAGTGTTTCTACTCACGTAAATACAAACGTTTTGTCGATGTGGCGATGGTAGATTTAAAACACAGTTCGCTAAAAATTGAAAAAGCGGTGGCGCCCTCAAGCTTGGAAGTGGACGCCAAACCTTTCTACGATTAAACAACGTAAAGAGAGTTCGAGTCAAAGCGCATCACAGGTGGATGCGCTTTTTAATTTGTGAGCCATAATGCGAAGTAATCTGTATGTTTGAAACAGTTACGCAACAGAATTGAATCTATCTCAAACCATTCACCGCTATTTTGCCTTACACTCTAAGTCATTAATCTAATAATCATTAAAATCAATGTCTCGATTTCGTTTGTTGCACTTAACATTACGCAGCCGCACTGCGCTCTATTTTGGCTTAGGATTGACTGGTGTCATCTTGAGCACGCTTTTTATTACCCGAACGTTTTTCCTTTACAGTCTCGATGAGCTGGAAAATCTTGAAGTCAGCCGCGCCAATAAACAAGCTCAGGCCGTCATCGAAATGATGATCAGCCTGCAAGAAGATCGCTCCTACGATTGGGCGTATTGGGATGAAACGTATCAACTGTTCACGGAAGGGGATATTGCTGGTTACCGTGATCGCAACTTATATCAAGAAAGTTTAGACACGCTTAGCCTCGATATGATGGCGTTTGTTTCCTTAAAAGGTGAGGTGGTTGAATCGCTCGTCCGCGACCAAGGTGACAGTGCTTATAACCCGCTGGTGAGCCAAATAGTGGCGAATGACAGCGTTAAGTCACACTTTACGAAAATGAACAGCATGCTTGATCTTTATCGTGAAAGTGAAGCGGGTTTGCTGTTGATTGATGAGCAATTGTGGGTGATTAGTTTAACGCCAGTACGCGACAGTGAAGGAGTGTCTGCCTCCAGTGGGTGGTTGATTTGGGGGCAAAATCTGAGCGAACGTTTTCCTGGTAACTTCGATGCAATCCTAACTGCAGACAACAAATTGTTGGGCTTGAGTCAGTTACAACTGCCGAGCGAGAGCGTGCAGCTGTCTGAAAATACATGGGTCCATCGTGATAAAGAGACGGTGGTTGAGTGGTCTTCGGTCTATGGCATGTCAGGTGAACAGGTGGCTTATTTGCAAACCACGGAGCTGCGTGTTCACTATTTGAAAGGGCATCGGCTCTTTTTGTACCTTATTGGCATTGTGGTGTTGGTTGCGGGCTTGATCGCCTTAGCGACATTTATGCTGTTTAAAAAACGTGTCTCCACTCGATTTGCCGATTTTGAACAAAGTGTCATGCAGTTGTTCTCGAAATATCAGTTGGATGATCTCTCTAATCGACGCACGGATGAACTTGAACGCATTACTCAATTAGTCGAAGTGCTGGCCGAGAATACCTCCTTAACGCAAGATAAGTTGCAGGACACACTGCAAAAATTTGACGCACTCTATCAACATCGCTCAATGGGCATGTTGTTAGTGGTGGACAAAGAAATCATCGACATCAATCAGGCGGCCTTAGAATTACTCGGTTATCAGAAAGGTGATTTAGTACACCAAGAGCTCAACGTGTTGTGTAAAGTGGACGAGAATCAACCTGAGTGCAAGGTCGATCAAATGTACCAAGCGTTGTCAAATGGGGTCACACAGTTTGAAGCCACGATGCTCACTCGAGAAGGGCAAGAAATTGAATGTTTGATTGATGTGAATCTCATTCATCATGAAAACCAACAAGCACTCATGCTTTCTGTTAGTGACATGAGTGAACAGAAGAAACAAGCGCGAATGATCAAAGATTTGGTTGGTCGAGACCCAGTGTCAGGTTTGTATAATCGCCCGGCTATCCTTGCGCGTTTGGATGACCTTATCCAACATCAGCCTAACCAATTCTCCTTCCTTTATATTTCCATCGACAGATTGAAACAGGTGTCAGAAGTGTATGGTCATCTCATTTTTGATGACACGATTAACTATATTGCTGCGGTGTTTGGGGCGGAGTTAAGGCCGTTTGAAGTGGGCCGGATTAGTGAATTTGAATTTATCGCCATAATTGAAGACGTTGAACAGTGTGATGATGCGATCCAGTGTGCGACTCATTTTATGGATGTACTTTCGCGTAAAACACACATCTTAGGCATCGAGTTGGACTTGAGCTGTCAGATTGCCATCGCCGATCCTGAAATCACCCACCACTCGCTTGGCTATTTGTTGCAATCGGGCTCTTTTGCGGTGCAGAGATTCCAGCACAAAGCGGTGACAGAGGTGATACAAATTGGCGCGGATGTAGCGAAGCGGGCGCAAAGTGCTCTGGTGATCAGCCGAGATATTTCTCAGGCTATTCGAGACAAAGCGATCATTGCTCACTATCAACCGATAGTGGATACAGAAAGTGGCAAGGTCAATGGCTTTGAAGCCTTAGCACGCTGGATTCACCCAGAGCTGGGGTTTGTTCCGCCAGATGTGTTTATTGAGCTCGCAGAGCAGCACCAATTGATCGTAGAGCTTGGCGAGTCCATTCTTCGTCAGGCGTGCCAATTTATATCCACGCTTAATCGCACTCGAGCGGACAACGGATTGAACCCTTTAACGGTGCATGTCAATTTGAGTGCGATGCACTTTTACCACGCGCGCTTGCCAGACGCACTACGTCATGTCATGGACGAGTTTGACATTGCTCCGGGTCAGTTGGTGATTGAGATTACAGAAAGCACGTTACTTGGCATTGAGTCAGAGACGTTGGAGCGAACCAAAGAGATCAAGTCACTTGGAATTCAACTGGCATTGGATGATTTCGGCACGGGCTATTCCTCTTTTAGTACGCTTTGTTCCTTCCCACTCGACATCGTGAAACTGGATAAATCGTACATCGATCAGTTGGAGAACAACGATAGAGCGAGAACACTCATTCGCAGTATCGCGTCCATGGCAAAAGAGCTCGGTTTAACCACCGTAGCCGAAGGCGTGGAAACCGCCAGCCAATTACGTAAACTCAAAATTTGGCACGTAGACGAAATCCAAGGCTACTATTTTTATAGGCCCATGCCGGAATCGGAGGCGCTGAAGGCGTTTGATCGACAGTAAGCGTTCTGCTTTGGGGTTTATGCAATGGGTATCTATGCAATGAGCGTCTAACTGAGGCAGAGGGTTTCCAAAACGGAAAAGACTCTTTCTTGGTTTTTCAATAGTGGAAATTATCAATTAGGGCTAGACTGCTGAAAACTCTTCAGGATTTCTCTTTTATGAGCAACAGTTTAGCCCTCAATACCGACCGTTTTCGCCAAATTATCAATGATCCGAAACTGACGGTTAAGCAGAAAAACCAATTTCTCGCATTAGAAGCGGAAGCTTTACTTGATTACATGCCTGTTTCCGATGGCGTGCAGTCTGCGATGAAGCAGGGAGTTATCTGCGACATGTTTGAGGGCAACGCGCCATTTAAACCGCGCTACGTGTTGCCAGACTATGCTCGTTACCTCTCCCAAGGCAGTGCTTTTCTCGAATTAGACGCCGCGAACGATTTTGATGACGCCCTCAATATGTTGACGGTGCTTTACCATCACGTTCCTTCCGTCACCAATATTCCGGTGTATCTTGGTCAACTCGATGAGTTGCTCATGCCCTATGTTGGTCAACTGAGCGATACGCAGATTTATCAGAAGCTCAGACGCTTTTGGATCATGTTGGATCGCACGCTGCCTGATGCATTTATGCACGCCAATATTGGACCGAGTGATAACCTCATCTGCCGCACAATTTTGCGTATTGATGCTGAACTCAAGCAAATTGCACCGAATTTAACCTTTATGTACGACCCTAAGGTCACGCCGGATGATCTGCTCAGAGTGGCTTGTGCCAACATTTGTGAGTGCAGTAAACCGCATATCGCCAATTACCCTATGCATGCGCAAACATACGGCGATAAGCAGTTTGGTATCGTCAGTTGTTACAACTCGTTGCCATTGGCCGGTGGTGCAAACACCTTAGTGCGTTTAAACCTTAAAGAAGTGGCCCAGCGCGCTGAGTCGGTAAGTGATTTTATGCAGGCCGTGTTGCCAAGTTATGTGGATCTCGCCATTGAACTTATTGATGCGCGAACCACGTATTTGCATGAACAGTCGGGATTTTTTACTAGCTTCTTGGTTGAAGAAAAACTGATTGATGAACAGCGTTTTGCGCCTATGTTTGGTATTTATGGTATGGCGGAAGCGGTTGACACGTTACAAACGAAATCGTCGTTATCAGGTCAATATGGGCTCGATTCACAAGCCAATCAGTTGGGTGTAAAGATTTCACAGAGACTGGCTCAATTGCTTGAAGAGCGGCCAGTCAAATATGGTTGGCAACAACGCGCACTGCTGCATGCTCAGGGAGGCATTAGCTTAGATATTGATGTGACGCCGGGAGTGAGAATCGCCTATGGGCATGAGCCCGATCCGGTGAGCTATGTGTTGGCAAACGCGCCGCATCATGCCTTCTATCCATCGGGTATCAGCGATATTTTGACCATCGATGAAACGGTCAAAGATAACCCGGAGGCGATGTATAACCTTTGTAAAGGCGCCTTAGCCGCCGGTTACCGAGAGTTTACCGCCAATGTTGCAAGCAACGATTTGGTGCGAGTAACGGGTTACATGGTCAAGCTGTCAGACATTGAGAAGTTTGCTCAATTGGGCTCGCGCAGCAACACCACCTTCTTAGGTGCTGAAGCAGCAAAAAATACCGCAATACTCGCGCGACGTCCGCGTATCGTGAGTATGGAAACAACGCCTGTGTATCAAGAGCAGGCAGAATGTAACTGAACATCAAAATGTCAGCTGTTCAGTTCAACAAGAAAGGGAAAGTGAGTCGAGTACTGCCTTTCTCTTGCGTTGATGGGCCGGGGAATCGCCTGGTGATTTTTTTGCAGGGATGTAATTTCAACTGCTTAAACTGTCACAATCCTCACACAATTAACCACTGCAACCATTGTGGTGACTGTGTGACAACGTGTCCTTCAGGCGCCCTAATAAAGAAAAACAACAACGTTGTTTGGCTAGAAGAGGTTTGCACCCACTGCGATCGTTGTCTTGAAACTTGTTCGTATCGCTCGAATCCAAAAATAAAAGAGTGGACGGTTTTAGACATGATCGATTTGATCCGTAAACATCACCTGTTTATCGATGGTGTCACCGTGTCCGGTGGGGAAGCAACCCTACAACTTGGCTTTATTGTCGAGTTATTCAAAGCGATAAAACAAGACGTTGAATTGGCACATTTAAGCTGTTTCATCGACAGTAATGGTTCACTAACAACTCATGGCTGGGTAAAAATTGCCCCCTATCTCGACGGTGCGATGATTGACCTGAAAGCATGGCAATCCGAAACGCATCGTTGGTTAGTGGGTCGAGATAATCATAGAGTCATATTGTCGATAAAATATCTTGTTGAACTGGGCAAGCTGCATGAAGTTCGTCTGCTGCACATCCCCGAAAAAAGCGATCTCGCGTGTGAAGTGGAGGCGTTAGCTCAGTTTCTCAATACGTTGCCTGAGCGGGTCACGATTCGCCTCAATGGCTTTGCTCACCACGGTGTGATAGGCGAGGCATTGAACTGGCCTGTTTGTGATAGAGAGTCGATGAACGGCTTCTATCAGGCGTTGAAACGCAAAATCCGACATCGGATCGCCTTACCGAAAACGCCGCTCTATCGAGACATTGCTTAGTCGTTGAAACGGCTACTTCTCATTGAGTTGATGAAGCTGGCTTTTTAACCAAGTCAGCGCCGGATCATTCAAACTCTGTTTGTTATACACCAAGCTATACGCCACTTGGCCATAGTCAAACGGCAAGCTCTTCTGAATAAGCCCTTTGGCTTGTAAAGCCGTCTCTGCCCACAGTTTTGAGCAAGTAAAAAGCAATGGGGTACGATGGCACATCACTGCCGCCGCGCCAAAATCTGCGACCGAAAGGGCGATCTCACGTGCTTTATGGCTCTGAATCAAGGTTTGCTCGAAGTAGGGTGTCGCCAACTCTTTGTCGTGAATGCCAATGTGTTGGAATGACAGGTAATCCTCGATGGTAAAGTCGGTTTGCTGCGCCGGATGTGCCTTATTCATTAAGCAGATCATCTCGTCGCGTTTGATTGTATGCCAAATCAACTCACGGTTCATGGTTGGAGGCTGGCTAATGTCGTGGGGCAACAGAATAAAATCAACCTGGCCGCGTAGCAAAGCCTCAAAGCCATGCTGCTCCTTAGCGTATATATGAAGATGCGCTTTGGGGGTTTGTTGGAGGATCTGGCTGAACGTGTCAGCAAACACTTCAAAGGTACTTTCACGCATGGAGAGTGAGAAGGTCCCAGTGTATGAGTTTGCGTCAAATGTGCCTTGGTGAATCACCCCGTTCATACTGGAAAGAATGCCGTGAATGGCAGGACCGATGCTCAGTGCATAAGAGGTGGGGATCAGTTGGGTTCCATCGCGATAAAAGAGTTCATCGTTTAGCACACTGCGTAACTGAGACAAAATCTTGCTTACACAAGAGGGGGTGACGCAAAGTTGCTCCGCCGCGCTTGTCACGCTGTGAGTGGTTAACAAAACGTGCAAAACGGTTAAATGCTTAAGGCTAATTCGAGAAAGAGAAATGTAATCCATAAAATGTGTTTCAACTCAGCGTTTCATGGATTACACCACATTTTCATGGGGAAACAAGCGTTGTTGGTGGGAGATGTTGCCAACAAAAAGAAAAACCGTGACTTATTCGCACTAAGTCACGGTTAATTCAGCAATGATCCGGTTTATGGGGCTGGTACAAAGTCAATTGTGCCATTTTCTCCTGCTGCTAACGTGATGGTGCCGACTTGCCCTGTGGGTAATGGAATTGCGGTACCATCATATTGAATGGGGTTGTCATCCCCAGCGTTACAACTGAATGCAACGGTATAAGTCCCTGCATTTAGGAAACCAAATGCGTAGTTATTGTTTTCATCCAAACCTGCCGATGCAATGGGTTTTACCGCGTTTTCTGGGACAGGATTCTGACTGTCGAATTCCGGGTCATCTTCATCCACCAAATCGATGAGATTGGCGCTATCGTGTCCCTCACCTTCATAGAGATAGATAAATGCTTGGCTGTCAGCCGTGCAACTTTCGTCCCCTGTCAGAAGGTTATCATCGACATTCACTGAGATACTCACTGCGGAAGCATTAGAAACAATAGAGACACCATGAGGCTTAAGAATGTAGCCATTGTTGCTGCCTAAATTGCCGCGCATCACTAAAGACTGGCGAAGGTCAAACTCAATAGTGTAGAGCTGTACGGCCTCAGAAGTGACATCGAAACTGCCTAACTTCAACTTGTTGCTCGGTTGTTTCAAAGGTTGTTGGCCATTTTCATCAATCACGTAATTGACCCCATTTTCATTCGTCACATGCAGTATCAGCTCTTTATAGCTGCCTACAGGGACCGGTTGCGTGCTGACCATCAATACGGAGTCGGTGCCTTGGTAATCAAGCAAGTCAATTTTTTGGTAATCCGCGCCAGTAGAAGGTACGACGTCAAGGAAAACAGAGTTGCCTTCGTTATCCACTAACTCAACCTGAGTGAAGCCCACGGAGACGGACTGAGCACTGTCAACGGGTGCATCAGACACATAAAAAGAGACATTGGCGGTTTTGCCTCCGTCACTACCACCGCAGCCAGCTAAGAGTAGCGCTGCCGCGACAGAAGAAATTGCAGATTTAGTTAGTCCATTCATTACACATATCTCATTACAACTGATGATACTATCAATTATAGTCGTTATTTTTGAACGCGAATGTTCACTGCGTTAGGCGTGTGCAAGCATTTTGTCAATTTGTATCTTCGAAAATTATTAATTCATTTAATCAATACGATAAAGATATTTGTCTGTCTTCTTCCGCGGTTCACCGTTATAAAGCCGAGCGCAAAAATGCGTTTTGAATTGTGCGGAATGAGCTGAATGGAAAAGTTGATAGATGCGCTAATTACCCATGGTTATTACATTTGGGATGATTTTTTAGACTCGCAGTCCGTCGCGGATTTACGAGAAGCGATACCAGAAAACTGGAAGCAGGCGAGAATTGGCCGCAACGACGACTTGCTGAAAGCGACGAAGATTCGCAGCGACAAAATTCAATGGTTGCAAAGTCATCAGGGTGAGGCGGTTAATCATTATCTGGCACTCATGGATCACATACGGTTGCAGGTGAATCGCCATCTGTATTTAGGTTTATTTGAGTATGAAGCTCACTTTGCCAAATATGAGCCCGGAGATTTCTATCAAAAGCACTTAGACAGCTTTCAAGGGCAAGAAAACCGAAAACTTACGACCGTGTTTTACATGAATGAGGATTGGCAGCCGGGAGATGGCGGTGAATTACATCTGTACGATCTTCAGGACAATTTGTTAGAAATCATCGCGCCGAAGAGTGGGAGACTGGTTGTTTTTCTCTCGGAGTTGTTCCCCCACGAAGTGCTCACCAGCCATATAAATCGTTACAGTATTGCAGGGTGGTTTCGCATCAATGGCGTGCGGGACAATCTATTGGATATCTCCAAATAGGACATCGGTTACGCTCTGCACTGTGATGTGACCCAGTGTGCAACCCTGCCTATTTAAAATGAAAACCGCCTTTTGGCGGTTTTTTGTCAAACGATTTTGCTGAAGAGAGCCGAGAAAACTACTCACTGTCTTGAATGGACATTTGATAGCAGCCATCTAAGTGACGCTTTAACGTACCAAAAACGGTTGGACACAGTTTGCCTTCATCCACCATTGCCGTCATCAAGGCTTCAATTTCATGTTGGGGCATTCTTGGACGATAGGGGCGATCTTGTGACAGTGCTTGAAAGACGTCGGCGACGGCAATAATTCTCGACGGCAGATCCAGATCGGTAGCCGTTTTGTGGTATGGATAACCAGAGCCGTCCAACCTTTCGTGGTGGTTGGATGCCCACTCAGCAATTTTTGAGTTGGGGAAGACTTTATGCAGAGCAAGCTCGGTATCGATGGTATGCCGTTTGATTCTTGTGTACTCCTGATCATTGAGTTTTCCTTGCTTATGAAGAATGTCATCAGGGGTTTTTAACTTGCCAATGTCGTGCACTAAGCCGGCAATAAAAATCATCTCTTGGTCATGTTCGCAAAGCGACATTTTTCCAGCGAGGAAGCGTGAGATTTCGGCGACTTTCTGTGAATGCTGATAAGTAAACGGGCTTTTGGCATCGACAATGCGAGCGAGAAAAAGCCCCAAGCTCATTAAGTCACCGATAGTGAGCTGTTTTTGCAGCCAATCGATATGTGAGAAGCCGAGTCCAATGGTTTCGATGTTTTCCGATTCCATTGCAAACCAGAAGCCGTCAGTCATGATAAGTTTTACCATCACGTCGCACATTCCAGGATGGAAGAGGCTACCCGCATTGGCCATGATGGTGTCGGCGATGGCTTGTTCATACAGCGTCACCATATCGCTATGACATTCATCGGTGAATTGAGCCCTTAGAAAATCTAGGCGATCAGAAAGATACAAAAGTGCCGCGATGTCTTTGTTAAACGGGGAGACTTCTAAGGTTTCAAGCTCATCCCAACGAGTGTGGTGATACAAAATTGACTCAGCAAACTGGGCCAGAATATTACACTGTTGCAAAGATTGATAACCACGAATGCAGTGGGCTTGCGCGTCTTGTGGCATCAGCGTCTCTAGCAGCATTAAATGCTCTTTCGTTTCTGAGACGCCACAATCGTGCACCATTCCAGCAAAATAGCTGAACTCCGCTTTTTTTAAATCCCAACCCAGAGCAAGCGCACATTGGTAAGCGATGTAGGCGACACGGTGATTATGGTGAGTGTCATCGACTCCGACATAATCCAACGCACGTGCCACCCAAATCAGAGCCTGTTTGAGGTCTACTTCAAAATGAAGCGAGTCTGACTCACATGTATTGTTCATTGATGTTCCGACATTACGTTATCCCCTTCCTACTTGAAGCGGCGGCAGTGTTGGCTACGTTCATGGGGATTCATTCACTTGCCGACTACCTTAAACTCCAAGTGGTTTGGGTATATTGTTATTAAGTGTTGTTGACTTATTTGTAATAGTTTTCATTTATGATACTTGCTTTATATGTAAATTATCATCTTTGAAACAAGCTATTGTTGAGTAATTTGAAGTTGGTGACACTTTTGTTACGTGGTCGGATCTCGTTGCGCGAAAAATGTCCGTTTTAAACGCAAAAAGGGCAGTTTTCGCGTGTCAGCCCATCAGTGCCGGCCAACCTTGCTAAATGCTGTTTTCCCTGCGTAATACCCATTTGATAGCCTTGATGAAGTTTGCTTTGATTCATCGTTAACCGTTTCACCTTAAAACCTTCTTCTGGCGCAATCACTCGGATAGTGGCATCGGCTGGTGGGAAGCGAATAAACGCCAATGCCGCATTGTAATTTTGGGCTCGTTGACGCAGCGCTTTAGCGATAGCGGGTTGACGTGACAACAAGGTGTTGGTGAGCCAAGTGTGGCGACTTTCTGGCATCTCGTAGCTCAATGGGTGCGACAACACCACCGTTATGTCACGAGCGCCTTGGCGATACGCTTCTTTCACAGGAATGGAATCCGAGACCCCGCCATCGGTAAAACAACTGCCTGCAAAGCAAGGTGGTTGGCGATAAGCAATAGGCAAGGCGCAGCTCGCTTCCAATAATTGATTCACATTCTGCTTAGTTAGCTGTTGATAGTGTGGCAACCCTGTTGCTATGTCAGTGGTGGTGGCCAGCAAACGCGTGTTTGTAAAGAGACGTTCTGCCTCAATGGGGTAGCGACGCATGGATTCGTCAACCAACCATTTTACGTCCACCAAATCGCCCCCTTTGATAAAGCGTTTTGGGTTATAAAAACGCTGAGATGTGGCCAATTTAGTGATGACATTAAAACTACGCCCTTGAGCGTTCGCCAAATAGCCAACCAAATTGGATGCGCCTGCCGACACCCCAATAGCCAGATCAAAAGGTTGATAATTTTTCTGCAAAAATGCGTCCAATACGCCGCTGGCAAATACGCCGCGCATTGCGCCCCCTTCCACGACCAGTGCTTTCATCTCTCTTTACCGTTTAGATTCACTCTAGTCTGCAAGGCTAAAACAACCGGGCGGGATGTCGTAGTCGGTTGTGTTTATCGTTGAAATAGGAGGCGTCTATTAATGGCTGAGTGAATGGTGGGGCTTGGGCTTAGAGGCTTCGATTTGAGCGCTACGGACACTCTTGGTCATCGAGCATTTTCTCATAGCAACCATTGGCAATGAGCTTTTTCATACCGTCTTCATAGGCATCGAGCAGCGCTTTGCCACGCGGTGTTTTTTGAAACAACAGGAACATAGGCTCACTGAGAAGCGGCTTGGGATCCGTCATGATCACGCGTTCGTCATACCCCGTCACTTGGTTGATGAGTAAGCGTCCGACGCGTTTTTCCGCGGGCACGGCGTCAATTCTTCCCCGATGAAGTTTGTGGAAATTCTCTTTTTGATTGGAACTGATGAGAGGAAATACTTTGTGCTGTCGCAACAGCAACGTCGAGGAAAAACCTTCTACACCGCCAATACGGTAGTTAGCCAAATCAGAAATAGCACCCCAGCGAATGGGCATCGACTCACGGTAAAAAATCACCGTTTCTGCAAAGACGATTGGCGTAGGAGATTGGTAAAAAATCTGTCGGCGTGCTTGATTGCTATACCAAGGGAAAGTGGCGTCTGCTTTTTCATGCTCGACAAGTTTAGTGCTACGAACCCAAGGATGGTATGAGTAGCGCACTTCGTAACCTTGACTGGTGTAGATCTGGCTGATGATTTTCTCCAGTGTACCTTGATGCTCACTGGTATAAGGTGCCCATTCGCCAATCGCAAAATGGACGACGTCCGGCTGGTTAGGCGGCGCTGCGGCGACAACACCGTTAGCGGTCATAACGAACAGACAAAGTGACAAGATCGGTTTATGTATCAATGTGCTCTACTCGGTTTTATGTCGAACGAGGTGACCGTCGTTAAGCGTCGCTTTGACGAACGGGTTATTAGAGTGTAGCAAAGCGAACTGACTTGTCGTGACATTCGCCCTAGGTTGAAAGGCTAGGTTCTCACTTTGCTAAGTGGGTTGAACTCGCAGAAATGACATTGCTTGGTGCAAAACGCCGTGGTTGATCACAACAAATTAACAATTGATTTTTTCCCAACGAGCGACAAGTTAAAATAGCGCCATAAATCATTGAAGTTAATCGGTATGATCTGGAATTTTATTCTCAACCCGCAAGCTGGCGGAGGAAAAGCACTTCGCTTTTGGCAGCAACTCAAGCCTTTACTTTCTCAACACAATATCAAGCATCATTTCCATCAAACTCAATACCAAGGGCATGCCAAAGTTCTCAGCAAAGAGTTGGCAGAGCAAGGCGAACGCGCGTTTGTAGCGATCGGGGGAGATGGAAGCGTTAACGAACTGCTTCAAGGGATCTTTGAATCTGATTGCGATTTACAAGAATTTGTTCTTACCGTCGCGCCGCAAGGGACGGGCAATGATTGGGCGCGCTATCACCACATTCCCAAAAGTCCAAATGCGTGGCTTGAATTTCTTCAAGCAGCCAATGTGGTCGAACATGATGTGGGTGTGGTGGAGTATGGTGACGATTTTTTACAGCAGCATGTGTTCATCAATATGGCGGGTTGTGGGCTTGATTGCCACATATTGCAGCAAATGGGATGCGCGGGTGGTAAGTCACTGCGTTACTACTCTACGCTGCTGAGTTCTCTTTATGGTTATCAAGGTCGCACGTTGCACTTCAAACGTTTGGATGACTCTTCTTCGCAAGATGTTGCCAGAACGGTCCTACTCAGCATGTTTTGCATCGGCCGTTATGGTGGTGCCGGGATGGATTTTTCCCCGAAAGCGCACCATCAATCGGGTGTATTACACTCCGTTTGTGTGGAAGATATGCCGTTTTTGAAGCGTCTTTTCAGTTTGCCGTATTTACTCAATGGAAAAATCGAACAGCACAGCCGAGTGCAAGCGGAAACAATGCGCGCACTGTTAGTGGCAGGTGAAGATACTGCCTTGTTCCAATGCGATGGTGAATTGATTGGAGAGTTGCCAGCTCGGCTGACGCTTCGCCCTTGCGCTATACGAGTACTAACAAGGCGTTAGAACTGGGTGTATTATTAAGTTTACACTTTTGGATAAAATGCATTACATTTTGCTTGATCTAAAAATGAAGATGCTACAAAATCGCCATCAACCTAGTTAATTTGGTGGTGATGATTCTCTTTTCTACCATTTGTCTCTAGGCCTATACTCTATTCCGTAAATATAAGAATACACTATGAGCCGTTCAAAGATTTTTGGTAGTACTTTGATTATTGCAGGCACCACTATTGGTGCTGGAATGCTTGCATTGCCCCTTGCTTCAGCAGGGATTGGTTTTTCCACCTCCGTCATGATTATGATCGGCTTTTGGGTTTTGATGTCGTATACCGCGTTGTTGATGGTGGAGCTCCATCAAGAGGCAGATAGAAGTGCGACGCTGCACACGCTGGCAAAACAAATTCTAGGCACGAAAGGAAAATGGGTTGCCAGTTTCGCTATGCTGTTTCTGTTTTACGCGCTTTGCGCGGCTTACATTGCTGGTGGTGGTGCGCAGTTTGGTGAACGCGTTGCTGCTTGGTTTTCCATCGAAATGGATGCCTCTGTGGCAACGGTCATTTTTACCGTGATTGTGGCTGCGGTGGTGACCAGTGGCACGGCGACCGTCGATAAAGTAAACCGCGTTTTATTTGGTTTGAAAATGGTTGCCATGGTCGCGGTGCTTTTCTTTCTTGCTCCTAACGTGACGGAATCTTACTTGCTCAGTATGCCGATTCAACAAGGGTTGATTGTCGCTGCTCTGCCAGTCATTTTTACGTCGTTTGGTTTCCACAGCAGCATTCCTGCTATTGTGAATTACCTTGATGGGGACACCAAAGCGCTGCGCAAAGCGATTGTCATTGGCTCGTCCATCCCTCTGGTTATTTATGTGTTCTGGCAACTGGTCACGCTTGGCGTGGTGAATCAAGAGGTACTGCTTAATAACTCAGGGTTGACGGCGTTGATTGCCCAGTTGGCCGCGAAAGTTCAGCAATCTTACTTAAGCCAATTGGTAGGCGTGTTCGCGGACTTGGCACTGTTAACCTCATTTTTAGGGGTGAGCCTAGGTTTGTTTGAGTTTCTTGGCGATGTCATCAAGAAGAGTGGTCAGAAACAAAATCGCGTCATTCCTGCTGTGGTGACATTTACACCGCCGCTGATGTTTGCGCTTTTCTACCCACAGGGCTTCATTATGGCGCTTGGTTACGCCGCAATTGCATTGGCTGTTTTGGCGATTTTCTTGCCGGTGGTGATGGTAAACAAAGTACGTAAATCACCAGAGAAGCAGGGGAGTTACCAAGTGGCTGGTGGACAATTAGCGCTAACGCTCACAGGTGTGACCGGGGTTGTGATTGTTGCTGCTCAGATCCTGATAACCGTTGGGGTTCTGCCTGCGTTAGGGTAATAATGGTGATGATGTTGGGCTGGTTAACACAACCAGCCCTTTTTGTATCAACTGTTCAGAGGTGCAACATGATAGCGATGACTCAGCTCGATCACCTAGTCTTAACCGTTAAAGACATTCCGACCTCTGTGGCGTTTTACACCCACTGTTTGGGGATGGAGAAGCAGGAATTCGCTGGTGGACGCATCGCACTCAACTTTGGGCAACAGAAGATCAACCTTCATCAGTGGCAGCACGAATTTGAACCTAAGGCGGGTCATGTGCAACCTGGCAGTGCCGATCTCTGTTTTATCACCAATACGCCTATCCAAGAGGTCGCTACGTGGTTTACACAATGTGGTATTGAGATTGAAGAGGGGCCGGTTCAAAGAACGGGCGCTACCGGGCCGATTCTCTCGGTTTACATTCGCGATCCGGACATGAACTTGATTGAAGTGGCCAACCGCTTCTAGCTTTATAACAGTGATAAGACCAGTCAGAAAAATGTCGTCCGTTTTGATTACTTCATCAAAATAAATGGCTTATTTTTAGTCAAAAAAATGGATGTTAATGTAGATCAAACAATCTGCATTTTGCAGCTCTTCCGTCAGGCGAGTGCTCTTTTTTGTTCCTACAATTAGGAGTGTTGGGAGACAAAATAGACGGAGCAATAGGCAAGCGTGAAGGCTGGCCCTCTTTTGCTGCGTGTAAAGGAGCTGGGAATGGAACTGCTAAGTGAAGTCAACAATTGTGCTTATTTTCATCACGCTAATTCATTGAATGAGCAACTGGAAAGCATTCGTGATCGCATGCGTATCCATGAGCCTAGTATCGATAGGATTTCGTTTGCACTGTTTGATGAAGATGACAACCAATTGAAAACCTATGCTGACAGCAGTGGTTTGTATCCTGAACTGGCTCACTTTAGTGCCTATTTGGATGAACTGCCTATGTTACAGCGTTGTGTCGAAGAGCAGAGCCACCGTATTGTTGCGGATTTAAACAGCTTGGCATGCAGCAAGCATGTGGTATCGCTTCTTCAAGCAGGCTATCGTTCATCGGCTGCCATTCCATGCTTTGAAAAAGACAAGTTTGTGGGTTTTCTCTTCCTGAACTCGCGAGAAGTGGACGCGTTTGATGAAGGGCTGATCGACAAACTTCAGCCTTACATTGATATGGTGAAATTCACCATTGTCTCTGAATATCAGATTGTGCACGCCATTGCGGATTGTGCAGAACGAACTCAAGCGTTGTTTCCTGTTTACCATAAAGATTCTTGTGCGCACAAAGAGCGCATGAGCCATTACACCCGTATTATTGCCCATGACATGGCGGCGGAGTGGTCGCTAGACGACGAAACCATAGAGCACCTCTCTCTTTTCGCCCGCTTCCACGATTTGGGTAAAGTGAGACTCGACATCGAACTGGTGTGCAAAACCGATACGCTGGATGCGCAAGAACGCAATACGATGCGTAATCACGTGGAAAATGGCATTGAAATCATGGACCGTATTCTTGAATCTCTGGGCAATCCTCATCACCCAAGTATCACGCTGTTGCAGCAAATCATGGCCTATCACCATGAGTTTTTAGATGGCTCAGGTTATCCATTTGGTTTGAAAGGGGAGGAAATCCCTCCTGCTGCAAGAATTGTCTCGGTGGCGAATGTGTTTGATGCACTCACCACACACAGACCTTATCGCCAAGCTTGGTCGGTGACGCATGCCTTGCTAGAGCTTGAAAAAATGGTGATTGCAGGAAAACTGGATCGCTGCTGTGTGAATGCGCTGCGTGAACACCAAGAAGAGCTGCGTGATGTTGTGGCGCGTTTTCCAGAGCACGACCCCAAAGATGGTTTCTACTAAAGACCTTACTTTTAATAGGTAAAGACAATTAAATCTATAGATTCAATCGTTTTTACCTCTAATCTTCGTTCGCATAGACTACACCCATTGAGAGAAGAAAGGCTTCTCTAGCAAAAATAAATAAGGGTGATGCTATGTCTAATACAAATTATATCGGTCTCGATCAGCAGCTAGCTCAAGCGTTGGCAGAACAACTCAATCAACTTCTTGCAAACTATCAAGTGCTTTACATGAACACTCGTGGTTACCACTGGAACATCAAAGGTCAGCAGTTTTTCGAATTGCACGTAAAATTTGAAGAAATCTATACCGATCTGCAGGTGAAGGTGGATGAATTGGCAGAGCGTATTTTAACGCTTGGTTTTACACCAAAACACAGCTTTAGCACCTACTTACTAAACAGTGAGATTGCTGAACATCAAGATGTGTTCAGTGGCGAGGAGTCTGTTTCTGGTTTGGTGGATGGCTTTAGTAAGTTGTTGGTTAAGCAACGTGCCATTCTTAAGCAGGCAGGCGAAGCAGAAGATGAAGGTACCGCTGCGCTGATGGGAGATTACATCCGCGAGCAAGAAAAACTGTTGTGGATGCTTAACGCTTACCTCCAATAACGTGCCATTAGCAAACAGTCAATGACAAGTCGTGCTACGCGATTAGTTATTGACTGTATAAATGAACAGTATTTTGTTGACCAATGGAGTAAATTGACTATACTGAGTATACATACAGTTTCTTTGCGGAGGTGCAGTTATGTTTTGGGATACTCTAGAACGTGTTAACCGACTCAGGCAGGAAGCCATGGCGAATCCTGAGTTTATTCAGTCAGCCAAAGAACACGAAAAAGCGCTTAGTGAGCAGGAAGTTGTCTATTGTCCACGGACAAAGCGCAGAGTGAAAAAGCCAAAATCTTTGGCCGACATTTATCAGCAATCAGAATTTGGGACAAGACCCGATGTCCACCAACATTAAAAATCAATAAAGCCGCTATCGAAAGATAGCGGCTTCTTTGTATGGGGTCGATTGGGGGCACAAATCACATCGTATCGAGTTAAAAATCGGCTTTTTTAACAAAGTAAGGATTTTTGTATTTCTTCTCTGGACCAAATTCCTTGAACACCAATCGATTCCACAATTGCTTGTCGAAATTTTCTTTGGGAATCGCAGGATAAAGCGTTTCTAACTCTTCCCAAGCGTAGTTCATAAACTCTTTTTTCTTAATTTGGTTGTATTGACGCGCAATTTTGTTGTGTTTAGTGATCCATTCTTTCTTAAATAAAGCGAGCGCTTTCTCGGCTTCTTCCTGTGGCATACGAGAGAGGAAGACTCGCTTATAGGAGACTTTTCGGTCCACCATGGTACGCATGGCGGTTTGAATATATTTCCCATGATGTGTGATGGAACTTTCGCTCTCATCGACCAATGGAATACACCAACCTTTCGGAAAAAAGTCGTGCTTTTGGTACTGTTTATTACGTACCGTGAGGGCTTGATGCAAAACAAGATCAGACGTGCCGCGAAAGGTTTGTTGCCATTTGGCAATACGAATCTGCAGTGATCCTGGTAAACGATATATATTCGTAAATTTGTCTTCGTTCATGGACATATTACACAGTAGTTAAAGGTGATAGATATGACGAATAACAACCAGTCTTTCTGTTGGAGTAGTTATTTAAAGATGAAAGACACTGACAGTCTCACTCAAGTATAGGTATTTAACGGCTTCACAAGCAGTCAAAATCGTGAGACGACAAAATTGTACAATAAATATCTCATGAAATGCGAGTGGTTTATCGCTTCTAACCTAGGGGTAAATTGTAAATTTATTAAGAAATCACGTGGAATTAACGTAAGGATAAGCCGTGCCTTAGATTCTGGCACGGCTTATGTGTGCATCAAGTGTAAAAAGCGGGGTTAGCTGGCTTGTTCCAGTTCTTGCTCCTCCTGCTGTTCAATTTCCTTGATATGCTGGCCTGCTTGTTGCAACTGGTACATCTGTGCGTAGCGCCCTTGCTGGGCAAGCAGTTGTTTGTGACTGCCCATTTCAACCAAATCTCCGTGGTGTAAAACCACAATTTTGTCGGCCTCCATAATGGTGGAAAGGCGGTGTGCAATCACCACTAGCGTCATATCATGGCGTAGGGCATTCAAACTGCGCTGTATCAGCGCCTCAGTCCCTGAATCGATGTTTGCCGTCGCTTCGTCGAGGATTAAAATTTTCGGCTTAGCGATAAGCACTCGGGCCATGGCCAACAACTGTTTTTGTCCAGCAGAGAGGTTGGTTTCTCCTTGGCCCAGTTGGGTGTCCAGCAATTGAGGGTAGCGTTTGATCTGCTCAGCCAAACCTACTTGTTCTAAAGATTGCCAAATGATGTCGTCTGAGACTTCTCTTCCCAAGGCAATATTTTCTCTGACCGAGGTTGGCAGAATATGTGGATCTTGTTGAACCATCGCCACGTCTTTTCGCAGCACCGATTTTGCCAATGAAGCAATAGGGCGTCCATCCAGTTTCAGTTTGCCTTGGCTTACTGGGTAAAAGCCCATCAATAGCGAAGCGAGGGTACTTTTTCCGCTACCCGTGTGGCCGACCAAAGCGACGAACTGCTGGTGTTCCACGTCAATGTCGATCTTTTTCAATACCTGCTGCTTACCATCGTAGCTAAAGCTCAGTTGCTCTATGGCGATGGAACCACTTTTAAGTGGCTGCTGATCATGACCATAGCTTTGCTCCGGTGCATCCATCATTTCAAAAATACGCTCGCTGGCCACTAAAGCTTGTTGCAGTAGCGCTAGCTGTTGCGTCATTTCAATTAATGGTTCGGTAATACGGCCAAGGTAGCTGATAAACGCGTACAGTACACCAACACCAATGAGCTCGGTACCACTGAAACCAAAAATGGCAACGAGGGTGAGTAAAGCGATGCCCGCCAATAAATCCATCAAGGGTCGAAGTAAAATACCATTCAGCTTGATGACTTTACGACCCGCTTTGAAATGCTGCTCAGTCAGTTGATTAAACTGCTGGTTGAAGCGTTTTTCTTGGCGCATCAGTTGGATCACGCTCATCCCTTGGATCGATTCGCTCATATTGCCATTGATGTCAGTGAGCAAATCACGCATAACGCGATAGGCGTGAGTGCTCAACTTTTGGAACAAGGCCATAAAAGCCACCACCACAGGCAAGAGAATCAGTACAACTAAGGTCAGTTGCCAGCTTAAGATCAACATCACTCCCAGCATGACTAAAATCATCACAAGATTCTTAACCACCGACGCAATAAGAAGCTCGTAGAACTGCTGCAGAGATTCCGTGTCGTTGGTGAGTCTTGAGACCAGCTTGCCAGTAGGGGTGTAATCGAAAGCCGACAAAGGTTGCTTGATCACACGATTAAATGCCTGCTTGCGAATGGTTTTAATGATGCCTGTCGCGACAATGTTAAATTGCAAACCTTGGAGATATTGAAACAAAGCTGAGCAAAGCAGCAGGCCAATATAGCCACTAGCAAGTAAGATAAGTGTCTGTTGAGTGTAATCGTCTTTGGTAATGTGCTCGTCAATAAAGTGTTGGATGAGCCAAGGGCCACCCGCATTGCTGACAGCCGCAATCAACAAAAAGACTAAACCCGTTATCATGGGTTTTGGTTGCGCCAATGGATAAGCAAATAAACGTTTCAACGTGGTCTTTTTCATTAGTTTGCCTCCTCCATTGCTTGTTCGAGTTGTTGATATTGATACATTTCTGCATACCAACCTTGTGCGCCAATTAAACTGGCATGATTTCCGCGCTCGGCAATGTGCCCGTGATTAAACACCACAATTTCATTGGCTTGCTCTAACGCTGTCAGTCGGTGGGCAATCACAATCAATGATTGGTGGCGATAGTACTGCTCAAGGTTACGCAAAATTTCGTGCTCGGTTCGTCCGTCCACTGCTGAAAGGGCATCGTCGAGAATAAGAATTTCTGCGTTGAGCAACATCGCTCGGGCAATGGCAATTCGCTGTTTTTGCCCGCCGGATAACGTAATCCCTTTCTCTCCGACTTCGGTGTCGTAGCCGTCTGGGAATTTCAAAATGTCATCGTGAATACAGGCCAATTTGGCCGCTTGATACACCTCTTGTTGGCTTGCGTCCGGCCTTCCTAACGCGATGTTGTCATAGATAGAGCACGAAAACAGAAAGGGTGTTTGACTCACAACGGCAAATTTCTCGCGCCACTGCTCAAGGTTTGCTTGTTTGAGCGAGATATCACCGTAGCGAATATCGCCCTGTTTCAGCTCTTGTTGACGAAGCAGCAAGGCAATCAAGGTTGATTTACCGCTGCCAACGGGCCCCGCGATACCAAGCATTGCGCCTGGCTGCAAGGTAATGTGGCACTGAGAAAGTGCGGCAGGTAAGTCCGCATTCCAGTGATAGTGGTCAATCTCGATCGCAAGTGGCTGAGCATTTTGTGTTAATGGCAAATCCCCACTTTTAATTTCTGGCTCTTGTTGGAAAATTTCCTCGAGACGATTCCACGCAGCGGATCCACGTTCAAGAATGTTGAATAGGAAAGCAAACGCCAGCATTGGCCAAATCATCAAGCCTAAATACATCGTAAAGGCAGTGAGATCGCCCAATGTGATCGCTTTCTGATGAACGAGATAGGCTCCAACGCTGATGCTTAAGAAAAAGGAAAGCCCGATAGAGAGTTGAATGGCTGGGTCAAATCGTGCGTCCACCCGCGCGACCGCAATGTTCTTGTCACCCGTTTCATCGACCATTTTCTCAAAGCGTGCTTGTTCTTGCTCTTCCAAGCCAAAGGCGCGCAACATTCTCACACCATTGAGAGACTCTTGAGTCAGATCGGAAAGCTCAGAGAACGCCTCTTGAGCGATGCGAAAACGCTGATGCAAAATACGCACAATGTAAAAGATGGTGATCGCCAAAAACGGCATTGGCAGCAACGCCATCACCGTCAACTTCCAACTGATTTGTGTCACCATGATGATCAACACCGCAATGCCAGTGATCAGCGAATCCGCTGCGGTTAACACGCCTTCACCCGCGGTCACGACGACATTTTTTACGTCGTTGGTGCCACGAGCCATGAGATCGCCAGTTTTGTAGCGTTCAAAAAATCGGGGTGGCTGTTTCGATAAATGTTGGTAGAGACGATTTCGCAAAATGCTGCCAAGCTCAATACTGGCGCCAAATAGCCACACTCGCCACAACACTCGGCAGCCATAAATGGCGAACATAATCAGAGTTAAACCGGCAAACCACTGCAGCATTTCAGTGGTGGACATGGTATTGGCAACGATACCGTCAACGATGTGACCCACTGCTTTGGGCGTTACCAGTTGCATCGCAGAGATGAGCATAAAAAGCAGAATAGAACCACAATAGTGCTTCCACCTGAGTTTGAAAAACCACCTTAAATTCCAGAATATTTTCACTTAAGCCTCCTGCACTGATTGTGACGTCTCTTGAACTAAACGAAGGAGAAACACGTTGCGAAGAGAGCGCTTCACGTTATGTCGAGGCGTGAGCCTCATGTTACCTCAAACGTTGTAAAGAGAGTTTGTTGCTCGTTGTATGAGAGTGATACTGCTTTCTCATCGCGGAGTTTTGTTATGTTGAATAGTAAAGACCCGACGAGATGCGATTTGAGATCGTGTGTGGTATTGACACCTAGGTGACAAATACGAGTTACCGGACGACATAAGCATGCAAGTGAGCGCTCAACGTCTGGTATGAGAGAGAAAAAGCCTATCGGGAATGTTCAATTATTCGTCGTCTGAATAGAATTACAAGATGATTTTTTGAACTCTTGAAAAAACGGCACAAAGTAGTGCCGCGAGCGTTATCCAGCGATGAAGTTCATCATTTTTAACCATTGGAGGAGAAGATGTTGGTGGATCGTCATATTTTGATTAATCGACAAAAAACAGCAACCGAAGTTGCTGTTTTTTAACGAGAGTATCCGACAGTTACGCTTGTGTCGGTTCTTCGATATTTTGCTGCTGTACTTTGTAGACTTTGCCTGCTTGTAGGCGCGCTAGATAATCTTTCATATCGCGTTTAACTTCAGGAACAAGAATGTATAGGCCAACAATGTTCACCAATGCCATGGCGAAGATCATCGCATCAGAGAAGTCGATGACTGGGCCTAGGTTCATGGCAGAGCCAATCACGACAAACATGCAGAATTTAATTTTGAAAATCAGCTCTGCAGTCTTGCTTTCACCGAATAGGTAAGTCCAGGCTTTCAAGCCGTAGTATGACCATGAAATCATCGTTGAAAACGCGAACAGCACCACTGCGATCGCTAGGATGTATGGGAACCAGCTAATGGCACTGCCGAAAGCGGCAGACGTCAGTTCAACACCCGCGAGACCAGAGCCGTTATCCAAGTAACCAGTAATGATGATCACTAAGGCGGTCATAGTACAAATCACGACGGTATCGATGAAGGGTTCAAGGAGCGAAACAAAACCTTCAGACATCGGCTCTTTGGTTTTTACTGCCGCGTGTGCGATGGCCGCTGAGCCTACACCTGCTTCATTCGAGAATGCCGCACGTTTAAAGCCCTGAATCAATACACCAATCACACCGCCAGTGATGCCTTCGCCAGTAAAGGCGCCATTGAAAATCGCCGCGAATGCGTCGTCAATGCGGTCAAAGTTCATCGCGATAATGATCAATGCGGTACCAACGTAGATACCCGCCATAAATGGCACCACTTTCTCGGTCACTTTTGCGATCGATTTAATACCACCGATGATCACGACGCCGACGATGGCGGCGAGGATCAAACCAAATAGCCAACCTTTGTCAGCAAGGAATGAAGATGCTCCGCCCGTCACTTCTACCACTTGCTTAAACGCTTGGTTGGCTTGGAACATGTTACCGCCCCCCAAAGCACCACCAATGGCGAATACGGAGAAGAGTACTGCAAGAGTTCGACCAAACGCTGCGTTACCGCGATCGGCGAGACCTTTGCTGAGGTAGTACATAGGACCACCCGACACTGAGCCGTCTGGGTTGGTATTGCGGTATTTCACGCCCAGTGCACATTCAACAAACTTACTCGACATGCCAAGTAGGCCTGCCAGGATCATCCAGAATGTGGCGCCTGCACCCCCGATAGAGACCGCGACGGCAACACCGGCAATGTTACCAAGGCCAACCGTACCGGAAAGGGCGGTGGTTAAGGCTTGAAAGTGAGAAACTTCACCTTGGTCTTTGGCTTTAGGATCAGAGTATTTGCCCGAAACCAGATCAATCGCGTGTTTAAAACCGCGTACGTTAATGAAGCCGAGATAAAAAGTGAAAAACGTCGCAGCAACGACGAGCCACAATACAATCCAAGGAACCTGTACGTCAGAAAAAGGGAATGGAATGGTCGAGAAGATCATTCCAACAAAGGGGTTGACGATAGGTGCCACGACCTCGTTGATTTTTTCATCCAAGCCGGCTGCTGAAGCGTTGAACGCCACAGTACTGCCTAACATGGCCAGCATTACATTTTTTACCATTGTGTATCCTGTCTGTTCTTTAATAGAAACGAATAATTATTATCTGATGTTGTGTTGTTACCTTTTTGTAACATTGTGCATTATTCTGAGTGGTAACAATTTTGCAACACATATTGATAGTTTTATGATCTACCCGTCACTACGTGATGTTCGTCGAAAAAATGCTTGATCCAAAGTGATTAGTTTGTATTTAGACAGGCAATCAAAGTCAAAGATGCGATTGCCCAACGCCTTGTTATTGTGGGTCGGCGTGCTGGCAATTCTGTGTGTCGACTTTTTCTTTGGTGTTTTTGTTACCAACGATAAGATCTAAAAATCGGATGTATTCAACGATTTACATCATCCCTCCTCGCATTCTTCGCTCGCGCTCGGTAATATGCCTCTGAGTTTGCAATGTCTCATTGGTGCGACGAATGCTTTGGCGTTGTTACTTATTTGGGTGATCAATGTCGATTATTTGAAATATTAATTTGACAACTTCTTGACAGTGCTGGTGTCAAATTTATGTACATTGCGACCGTTTTTTCTCATCCAAACAATCATTCGTATCAATATCGACTTGTGTTTTTTAACAAGGTCTATGTGTTTCAAGGTTGTAGATAGGTTCTCGTAATGACTTCAAATAAAGCACTAAAGTTTGCCGATGATGGATACGCTACTTTATTGAAAATAGCCGACTTCCTTCTCATCAACTTTTCACTCTTCATTTTCATTGCTTTGCTCGGGGAAGAGGAAACCGCCATTGATGTCACTGCAGGATTTATCTTTTCGATTATCTTTCTGCTTGGCGGTGAATATCTGGGCCTCTATTCGCAATCTCGCATACGCAGAGTGCGTGCATCACTGGCCAGACTGTGCGCTGTAATATTCCTGTCTGCTTTTATGATGGTGTTTGTGCGATTTGGTTTTTTGGGACTAAAAGGCATTTCCATCACAAACCTTAATCCAACACTGTTGAACTACTGGTATGTACTGGTGTTGGCTTTCTTGAGCCTTTTCCGAGTTTCTATCATTTCCGTTGTGCGAGCGGTTATTAAGCTGGCTAATCGTAAAAAACGCATTGCGATCATTGGCCTTACGCCAGCGGGATTGGCGATTTCCCAATCATTAGTGCGAGACTACAACGAAAATGATATTGAGCTGGCGTTTTATGATGACAGAGAGGAAGAGCGCTTTGGGTATTTAACGCAGGCACCGTACAAGGGCAAAGTTGACGTTGCGTTAGAGCTTGCTCGAGAACGCAAACTGGATGAAGTGTACATAGCGTTGCCCATGGTAGCCAAAGATCGCATCCGCAACTATCTCAATGCATTATCTGACAGCACCGTGGATACGTATCTGGTGCCAGATCTTTATACCTATAACTTGTCGGTTTCTAAGGTGAAATCGGTAGGTGGAGTGCAAACCTTCAGCGTCTTTGCCTCGCCTTTTGATGGGGTGGGGGCGTTTTTCAAACGCGTCGAAGACCTTGTCATTGGCTCGCTGATCACCCTTTTGATCTTGCCTGTACTGGTTGCGGTTGCCGTTGGTGTGAAGCTTAGCTCTCCTGGCCCGGTACTGTTTAAGCAAGACCGCTATGGCCTTGGTGGCAAGAAAATCAAAGTGTGGAAGTTTCGTTCAATGCGCGTGATGGAAAACGATGCGGTCGTGACGCAAGCCACCAAGAATGACCCGCGCGTGACCAAATTTGGCGCTTTTATCCGCCGAACCTCACTAGACGAACTGCCGCAGTTTATCAACGTACTGCAAGGCTCGATGTCGATTGTTGGGCCTCGACCACACGCGGTTGCTCACAATGAAGAATATCGAGTGTTGGTCGATAACTACATGATCAGACACAAAATTAAGCCTGGCATTACGGGGTGGGCGCAAATCAATGGATACCGTGGCGAAACCGAAACGGTCGATAAAATGGAAAAGCGAATCCAATACGATATTCAGTACATGCAAAACTGGAGTCTATGGTTGGATATCAAAATTATTTTCATGACGGTATTCAAAGGCTTTGTTAGTGAGACAGCTTACTAGTGCCATCTTCGGGTTGCTCGTTTGTTTGCCAGTTAATGCAGAGCTAACCCCGAAGTCGCATATCGGCATTGCGGGCATCGATTTTCAGTCACAGCTCGCTGCGAGCTACGGCTCAAATGACAATGTGACGTATCAAACAGATGATCAGCAGGCGCAGCAATCTGACTATGTTCAATTAGCGCCTTACCTTCAGGCGATTGGTGTTCGAGGGGAAGATCGTTATCTGTTGGCTTACAGCGGAGAATACCGCCAATACGCCGATTCGCCAGCTGATGATTATGCACGGCATTTTCTGCAGTTCGAAGGAGCATGGCGTTTTGGCCAAAAACACGGGCTAACATGGAACATCGCGCAAACCTACGATCAAGAAGAGCGGGGTGATGAACTCACGCAAGGGTTTAGCGAAAGTCAGTTTGAACAATACGGATTTTCTCAGCATGGTCTGAGAAATAGCATGTTTGATACCCGTTTGCGCTACAGCTATGGCGCATTACAAGGTCGCGGCAAGTTGGAAGTGATGTTGCAAAGCAAGCAGCTCAGCTTTCGTGATACCGACGATATTGCCAAAGCCAATGCGAATTTTCTCCGTTACGTTGAAGAGCAGCAGTGGCGTGAAGACAGCTTAGTGGTGGATTTGTTTGACCAAGTGAGCAGTCATAGCCGCTTTCGTTATAGCTTCATCACCAATCAACGACATTATGAAGAAAACGAGAGAAAAAACAGCAATGAGTACTACTTGCTGTTTGGCGTAAAAACCGAATTGACCGGCAAAACGACCTTGGAAGCGGAGACAGCATTGCTGCAAAAAAGCTTCCCGAACAACGGTGAAGCTGAGACGTTTCGAGGGGTTAACTGGGATGTGGAAGCCAATTGGCGACCAGTGAAACATTCAACGTTTACTTTGTATACATGGCAACGCGTCAAAGATCCGAGTGAAGAAGGGGGCTACATCCTCAATAGTCACTACGGCGTTGCTTGGCAGCATCAATGGTGGGTGAAACGTCTGTCATCGCGAATCGAGTATGGCTATGAAGCGGAAGATTATCGTATGGCCAACAATGACCGCCGAGATGAAACGCAGATCGTCAAAGTATCTTTGGGTTACGACTTTAGACCATCGGTTCGTCTCGAGATGAATTATCAGTGGAATGGAATGGACTCGAACGAAGAGGTTGACCGTTTCAACATTGGTAGCAACGGGTCAAGTGAGTGGGTTGAGCGCCAATTAGGATACGACCAGTCATTCATCGAATTGCAATTGAAGTTGCAGATATAAAAAGGTTTGGAAAAATGCAAAGAGTACTTCTTTTAATATTCAGTCTGTTATGGCTTGGGCAAGGGATGGCGGAAACGTTAGACGCCCCCTCGTCTCCTCAAGTGACTCAGAAAGAATCGCGCGACGCATCGTTGGATGATTACCACTTAGGCACTGGCGATAAAATCGAGATCATCGTTTATGGTGAAGACGATTTATCGATGAAACTGAAAATTGGTAAAGCTGGCCTAGTGAACTTCCCTTACATTGGTGAAGTGAAGCTAACTGGTAGAACGCCGAGCGAGATTGAAACTGAGATCGAAAACCGTCTACGCGGAGATTACCTTCTTAACCCAATGGTAACGGTCAATCTTGAGTCATTTCGCTTGTTCTATATCTCTGGCGAGGTTGAGCAGCCAAATGGCTATGAATACCAGCCTCGTTTAACCGTTGAACAGGCCATCGCCATGGCGGGTGGCTTTACCGATCGCGCCGACAAAGGCGATATCAATATCCGTTCAGGCTCGACTTTGGAGCTGATTGAAGATGTTGAACTCACGCACCCTGTGAACCCGGGTGACACTGTAATTGTAGAACAGAGCTTTTTCTAATATGGCAGCAGGAATGGTCGCGCGCGGCAAGAAAGTTGAAAACAGTATCGATTTTACGCCGTTTCTTAAAGCGTTGAAAAAGAATGGATTAAAAATAGTGCTTTTTACTGCGCTGGTTACCGGAGCCTGCGTGCCTTTGATCATGTCGATGGGGTCAAAGTACATCTCGACCGCGGCGGTGTTGCTTAAAGCACAAGCTGACAACGCCACGCCGATTGAGCAGGTCGATGGCTACGATTCAACTCGTGCTCAGTATTACGAAACGCAACTGAACCTGATGCAGTCTCGCGTGGTGCTTGAGCGTGTGGTAAAGCAGCTTAAGCTGGACGAAAACAGTCAATACAATCGCGACAAGATAATCTCAGAGTCGCCCTTGACCTGGCAGTTGCCAGAGCAACAGCGTATGGACAACGCGATCAAAACATTGCGTAAAGGGCTCACATTCACGCCGGTGCGTTTGACGCAATTGGTTTATGTCTCTTACGAATCGTCAGACGCCGCAGAAGCAGCGCGCATTGCCAACGCTGTTGCGCAGGGTTTCATTGACTACAGCGTTGAGCAAAAAATGGCAAAAACGCAAACTGCTCAACAGTGGAATGAAAGCCAAATGGCGGAGCTGCGTGAACAAGTCGCAGCCAAAAAGAAAGAGATGGAGCACTTCCTCGACAAAGAGGGCTTGTTAACTTTTCGTGGCATTGATGGCTTTGAAACGGAAGAGTTGGGCATCACCACCAACAAACTGGCTGATGCGAAAGAGCGTCGTTTGGCGGCTCAAGCTCAGTATGAAATTGTGCTCAACAATATCGATGCGCCGTTGGAAGACATTGCCGCGATTCCTGAGATCTCAAGTCACCCACAGTTGCAAGATCTGCGAATTGCCCTGATTCAAGCCAAGCGTAAGCTCTTCGACTTGCAAAACAAATACGGTCCAAAGCATAACAAGGTGCTGGAAGCCAAGGCGCAAATTCAAGCGATCGAAGGCCAAACTAAGAACCTGCTTAATGAGCTAAAAGACGGCTTGTACAAGCAGTATCAAGCAGCGCTTACCAAAGAGAATCGCTACAAAGCTCTGCTCAACGAGCAGAAAAAGCAGTTCCGCACCTTGGTGGCCAAACGTGACCAATACGAGAGCATGAAGCTGGATTTGCAAAAGACGGAAGATCTTTATAAGAGCCTGTTTTTACGCAGCAAAGAGCAATCGCTCACTGCGCAGTATCGCGAACCCGATGCACTGATTTATGACCCTGCGGTTGCGGCGGAGCGTCCACAAAAGCCAAACAAAAAACTGTTGTTGGTGATGGTGTTTGTACTCTCACTGATGATCGCCTTGTTGTTTGTGATTGTGCGTACCGCCATGAACCAAACGGTCAGCACATTGGCTCAGTTGCCTAGCAAACTTGGCCTTGCACCATTAGCGGACTTACCCGAGTTTGCTGAGGGCGTTGAACGCGCGGCTTTGGTTAAACTGATTGCCAGCAATCAGCAAGCGATGGAAACCATTCACGGCATCAACAGCGCGGTGTTACTGAAAGCACCGACCGCTCGAACCTTGGGCGTGGTTGCCAGTTGTGAGGGCGAAGGGGCAAGCTTGGTAGCTCAGTTGATGGCACAAAGCCTTGCAGCAAACCATCGAACCTTGCTGGTGGACCTCGATTATCGCACCCAAACGGGGCTATCGTTGCCTTTTGAGTCTCAATCAGAGCAGGAATCCGTTGTGGCAACAGGTTTTGCGCAATGGTTGGGCGCCGAACAACAAGCAACAACGCTGACTTTGTCTGATTATGTACAGCCAATGGAGCAGGGCGGCGATTGGTTACCACGAGGAGCGCTAACGCAATCGCCGTTGCTATTGCTGGGTCAAGAAGGAGCCAAGCACGCTTTTGAGCAGCTCGCACTCCATTACGACCGTGTGGTGGTGAACTTACCCAGCCTGCATGAAAACAAAGATGCACAGTTGATCGCTAAATGGCTAGACCAAGTGTTGGTGGTGATTCAAGCCGATACGCGTCAGGCGACGGCCATTCGTCATGATCTTGCCAAGCTTGAGCAAGAGGGAGTTTGTTTGTTAGGTGGGGTGCTTAATCGCGTGAATGCCGATGAACTGATCAGCGAAGAGTCGCTCGCCTTTGTTATGCATGGGGCATTGTCGGCACTCGATAACCTAGGTCGATAGCATGAGTTTATTGAAAAGCATCACCACGGTCGCAGGCTCATCCATTATTTCGCAAGTCATTGGTGCGTTTTCCATTTGGTTGATTTCGCACCGCTACGGCATGGCGGAAGTAGGGCAATACGCACTGACCTATAGTATTGTGCTAATTGGCGCGCAGATTGCGACCTTTGCTTCGCAATTGCTGCTGCCAAAGCAGTCATCCGAGCAATTAGGGCAAAATGTGGTGTTTTGCTTTGTGCAAACCAGCGTGTTGGCATTGCCCTATACGGTGGTTGTGGTCGCGCTTTTCGAGCAATCTTTGCTTTGGGTCTATGGTTTAACCTTGGCCCATGCGTGGATTTTGATTTCTGAAAACCTGCTGATGCGAGATGAGAAGATCACGCTGCTCGCGACACAAAGACTGATGGTTTCGGTATTGGTCGCCTTGTGTGTTTACTTTTCTCGTGAGCCAGCAGAGATCTACTGGGCGTGGACAGCGGCGTTATTGGTGCTGATCGCGCTGTGGCTTCTCTATTCCATTCCATTTAAACGCATCCAACTTCGCCATTTCTCTTGGGCGTCTAATTGGCGCTTTTTACGTGAGCATCGTCAGCATATTGCTGGCATTGGCAGCGCGGAAGTCATGGCGATGGTCAACGGTAATCTGCCCATCGTATTGATTACTTATTGGTTTTCGCCGTTGATCGCGGGCTACTTTGCGGTCGTGAGCCGCTTCTGTTTGTCTCCGGTGGTGATTGTTGGCAACGCTGTGCGCAACTCGATTTTTTCAAAGTGGTCGGTGGATTTTCGCCACCAACGCTTTAATTACCCAGAGTTCCTCAAGGTAAGACAGTTGTTGCTTATGATGGGGATGGCGGCAACCGCTGGGGTTTACCTGTTTTATCCGTTGGTGATGCAGTTTGCCACCGCGCAGCAATGGGTCAGCCAAGAGTGGTTGGACTCCGTTCCTACCTCACAATACATGTTGCCGTATCTGTTCACTGCTCTGGCGATTTGTCCGCTGACCGTGGTGGAGCTGGTGTTTGGCTCTCCGAGGTATTTTTTCCGAATTCAGTGTGAGCAGTTTGCCGTGGTGATGGTGGCGTTCGTCATCATGCCGTATTGGTCGGCCAGCTATGAAGCGTCGATTATCGCGTTTGCCGCTTTATCAGCCTTGCGTTACGGCTTTATTTATCTCACGGTGAACAAACGAGCGCGCAGTATGAGCGATAGCGAGGTGCTGCGTGACACTCAATAATGGCTTTTACTTACAAGGACTCGCTTGGATAACCCTAGTGGTGTGCGGTTTGGTACAGTATTTCACGGGCATCGGTTCGGTGCTGTGGCTACCATTTATTTTGGCCTGTGTGATGGTCATTTTATTGATGATGCAAACACGTTTCAGCCAGTTTTCGCTTGATACACAAGAGCAGCTTATCTTGTTTGGCCTTGTGGCCCTGTTTATCTTGGCCCTGTTATCGACCGTGTTACAAAACGGCGTGACCGTCACCATTGTGGGCTTTAAAAACGAGTTGGCGATGGCGCTGATAACACTGTGCTTATTGCTTGGCTTTTGCCGCGAATCCCAAATCTATCGTGTGACTCAAACGCTGTACTGGATTTTCTATCTGCAATTTCCGGTGATTGCTTATCAAGTTTTGGTCATGGTGCCAAAACGCGTTGCCGCGATGGGGGAGTACGAAAAGTGGGACTCTGTGGTGGGCACGTTTGGCGGTGATCCACTAGGAGGCGGGAACACCGCCGCTCTGGGGCTGTTTTGCCTACTTATCATGTTGCTCAAATTGTCTGAATACAAACATGGTGTGGCGACAAAGCGCAGCACGCTGCTGCACATCATTGCCGCGTTTGCGGTTTGCGTATTGGGCGAAATTAAGTTTGTCATTCTTATTTCGCCTCTGCTTTTGGCTTTTACGTGGTTTGCTCCCAGCTATTTGAAAGGCATGCGCCGATACGGACTAAAAATGGTGTTGATCATCCTCTTCGGGATGTTGGCTCTGATCACCATCGCGGTATTGGTGTTGGCAGGCTCTTATGCGTCGGCATTTGGTGGTGACCCAAGCAAAGGAGCGTTGATGGTGTTCATCGACTCTCTCTCCTACGCGTTTGATCCTCATTACATCATGCCTTCTGGTGAGTTGGGGCGAATGACCACCTTGTTCTTTTGGCAAGAAAATAGCGATTTGTATGGTTGGCCAAGCCAATGGTTTGGCTATGGCCTTAATGCCACCAACCACGGCAGCTCAGTTGCGCCGGGTTTTCTGAATCAGGTGTTCAATGTTCTGCTGGATTCCACCTCGCTAAGCATGATGCTTTGGGAGCTCGGGCTAGCTGGTTTACTGCTGTTTGTTGCGGTCGTGGGCACCATCGTGTGGGTTGCCTTGCCAACACCGCAACTCGATATCGAGTCAATCAACGATGAAGACCGACGATTACTGGCATCACAACCGGCGTTTATCGCCTTCATTATCGCCGTGCTGCTCAGCCTGCCGTATAGCCAAATCTTAATGTTAGTTCCTATGTTGCAGTTTCTATTTTACTTCGCGTTAGGCGCGGTGGTGGTGATTCGCCAATCGGTAAGGCAGCAAGTAACCCATTGTGATTTTGCGATGCGTGATGAAGCGTAATACGCAGCTAGATAACACAGAATGATCAATAAAAAGAGTGAGATATGACCATTAAGCCATTAATCAGTGTCATCATTAAAACCTACAATGAACAGCAAGGCATCGCGAATACGATCGACAGTATTCGCCAAAACCTTGCTGCTTTTCCTCACGAGATTCTGGTGGCGGACAGCCTTTCTACCGATGAAACACCCTCTATCGCGCTAGCCAAGGGGGCAACCGTAGTCAGCCTAGTGAATGAAAGTGAGCGTTGTTGTGGAGTGGGCCATCAATTGGGTTATCTCCATGCCAAAGGTGAATTTCTACTCTTGATGGATGGCGATATGGAACTGGCTCCTGGCTTTATTGAAGCGGGTGTCGACTTTTTGCGTTCTCATCCTACTTATGCCGGTGTGGCTGGCATGGTTGAGATGGATGATGCCGTTAGCTACGAATTCAAATCACGCAAACAGCGCCTACACAAAATCTACCCTCTGGGGGATTGCACGCATCTCGGCGGAGGTGGCCTTTACCGCAAAAGTGCCATTGATGAGATCGGTTATCTCACTAACCGTAACTTACACGCGTATGAAGAAGCCGAGTTGGGCATGCGTTTGAAGCACGCTGGCTATAAGCTGCATCGCTTAGCGCAGCCTTATTTTCACCACACTTCTTATGATCTCTCCACTTGGCAATTGCTCAAATATCGCTGGCGCAGCCAGTATTTGTTTGCGCCGGGCGAGCTGTTGAGAAGCGCTTGGGGGAAACCGCATTTCCGCGATGCTCTGCATACGGTTAAAAACGAAGCGATATTCACTCTCTATCTCGGTGTACTGCTGGCAGCACTATGCACGTTGAAGCCTGTGGTGATTGCGCTGGCGCTCATGCCTCTTAGTGCTTTTTTTCTGCTTAAAGCGCTCAAAAATCGTTCTTTGCGCGATGCGGCGCAAAGCGTGATCAACCTAACTGTCTTTTCGGCAGGGTTGGTTCGAGGGCTGTTTTCCGCTCATAACGATCCACATCAAGCACCACAAAATACCTTAACGAAAGGAGAGCAAGCATGAAAGTATTGTTGGTTAACAAGTTCTTCTTTTTGAAAGGCGGTGCTGAGACGGTGTTTTTTCAAGAGCGTGAGCTGCTTCAGTCGGCGGGTTTCGAGATCATCGATTTCGCCATGAAGCATGAGAAAAACCTCACTTCCTCATACAGCGACTTTTTTGTCGACAACGTCGACTACCACCAAGGGCATGGGATCAGCAGTAGCTTGAAGACCGCTTGGGCGTTTATTCACAACAGTGATGCGTGTGCCAAGCTAAAAGCACTGATTGAGCAAGAACAGCCACAAGTCGTACATTTTCATAATATTTACCATCAGTTGACACCCTCACTGATTAAAGTGGCAAAATCTGCGGGTTGCAAAACGGTACTTACGGCACACGATACGAAAATTGCTTGCCCGAGTTACACCATGTATCGCCAAGGTAAAACTTGCGAAGCCTGCCTAGATGGCAGTGTTTGGAACGCGACACGTTACCGTTGCCAACAAGGATCTCTATTTAAAAGTGTGTTGCTTTCACTCGAAGCAACCTATCAATCTTTAGCGGGAAATTATCGCGCGCTTGACGTGATTATTTCTCCGAGCGAATTTCTTGCGAGCATCTTGCGCCGCAAGTTACCAGAAAACCACATTGAAGTGATTGTCAATGGCATCGACGAAAACGTCGATTGCAGCGACGTCAGTGATGACGGTTATTTTCTCTATCTAGGACGATTAAGTCAGGAAAAAGGCGTAGCGACGCTGGCGGCTGCTTATCAGCAGTCACAACGCTTGTTGCCGCTCAAAGTAGTGGGGGATGGCCCACTGCATGACACGTTAAAACAGCAATACAGCATGATCGAATTTCTGGGCTTTCAATCTGGCGATGCATTACATCAACTGATTAAAAAAGCCAGTGCGATCGTGGTGCCGTCAGAGTGCTATGAGAACTGTTCAATGTCCGTTCTTGAGGCGATGGCGTATGGAAAACCCGTGATTGGAGCCAATATTGGAGGGATTCCAGAGCAGGTAAGAGAGGGAACGGAAGGGCATCTATTTGTTGCAGGGAACTCTACTTCTTTGGCTGAGGTAATGGACACTTTTGCCCAACATCCAGAGAAGGCGGCTCAATTAGGCCACAATGCGCGTCAACGATTAGAACAGCGTTACTCGTTGACCCGTCATCAACAAAGCTTAATGAGTCTTTACCGAAATCTAATCAATAAGTGAGAAGCATGACATTAAAAATTACCGTATTGGGTACGCGTGGTATTCCCAATGTTTTAGGTGGTGTCGAAACACATTGTCAGCATTTATATCCTCAAGTTGTCGAACAATCCGATTCTCAAGTCTGCGTATTGGCACGCTCTCCTTATGTCGACTATCGACATTCCCAGTATCAAGGGGTGGAGACGAAATCGGTGTGGGCGCCAAAGAAAAAATCGTTGGAAGCCGTCATCCACTCGACCTTAGCGGCACTTTCGACCTGGCTGGATCGCTCGCAAGTGGTGCATGTTCACGCCATTGGTCCGGGTTTAGTGGTGCCACTGCTGCGTTTACTGGGTAAGAAAGTCGTTTTTACCCACCATGGACCTGACTATGATCGCCAAAAATGGGGTGGTTTTGCTAAGAAAATTCTGATGCTTGGCGAAAAGCTCGCGGTGCGTTGGTCAAACGAAGTGATCGTGATCTCGGATGTGATTAACGATTTAATCCAACAGAAATACCATCGTTACGATGCACACCTGATTTACAACGGTGTGGAAGCGTCAGGCCAACTTGATGAGCAGCAAGTACAAGACGTGATGACCAAGCATGGCTTGCTGGTGAAGGAATATTTTGTGGCGGTAGGGCGCTTTGTTGAAGAAAAAGGGTTCCATGATCTGATTGATGCCTATGCACAGTCTGGTTCCACTCTGCCTTTAGTATTGGTGGGCGATACCGATCATGAAACGAAGTACAGCGCCGAACTAAAAGAAAAAGCACGCAACACACCAAACATCTATATGACCGGTTTTTTAAATGGTGATGAGCTGAAAGCCGTCTTTTCTCAGGCGCGCGCATTTGTAATGCCGTCTTATCATGAAGGGTTGCCGATTGCCTTGCTTGAAGCCATGTCTTATTCATTGCCAGCCGTTGTGAGTGATATTCCAGCCAATGCAGAGGTTGCGTTGCCGGAAGAAAACTATTTTCCAGTGGGTGATGTGGTGGCGCTGAGCAAAAAATTAAAACAAGCAGAGCAAGCTGAAACCGTGGATTACCATGATTATTTGGCTAAATACGACTGGCATAAAATCGCGGATCAAACCATTGCGGTTTATCAGAAGGCGTTGGAGAAATAAACGTGGATGCGAAAAAAGCCAACAAGGCAGTGGCACAATTTTACCATGCGCTGGACAAGCAAACGGCAGAGAGCTTAACTGAGCAACAGAAGCGCGACATTGAACAAGCGGTGCAATCCATCGGCCTAGTGGCTCGGCATTCGCTCGATGTTCGTAAGAGCTTGCCCTGGTTTGGCAAGCGCTACTATTTTGTTCTCCTTTGCGGTCGTGACCGCCGTGGACAAGTTCGAGCGGAAGAGTCGGCATTGGCTAACTTTTTTACGGTGACGTTTGTTGTCATCGCGTTGTTGACCTTGTTTGGCTTATCCGCCTTGGCGTTATACCTGCTTAAGTCAGCGTTAGGGATTGATATCTTCAAAGACTACTCGCTAGGAATATGGGACTGGTTTAAAGGTCTGATTCACTAGTGTTGTCAGCGAGTTCATACTCAATACGAAAAGGTACGGAATGAAACTTCGATTTTACCAGCAACTCTTATTGGCTTCGCTTATTAGCATGCCCGTTACCGCTTGCTATGCCAAAAAAGGCCAAGCGGAAAACGGTGCAAACAAACCGGAGAATTCCGTTGTTGAGGGCGCGGATCCCGTTGAAGAGGGGATCGTGACGGTTTATCCAACGGAATTATCAGGGCCAATCAGTAATCCCGGAATGGGGGTCGAAACGTTTCATAACAATTGGGGCGCGACTCTAAGCACGGCACAATATCCAGAAGCGGGTATTGATTACTATCGTTTTTATTGGAATGAGTTAGAGCCTGTTGAAGGGCAATATGCTTTTGATAAGCTCGATCGAATTTTGGCGGAAAATCGTCAGGAATCACCAGCGAAGATGATTGCGATACGTTTTATGACCGCCGATGAGCCTTATACTGGCAGCAAAATCCCAAGCTGGTTGATCAATAAAGGGATCGCGGGCGACTGGAGTGAAGATGGTTCCACTTTCGTTCCGAGCCTTGAAGACAGCGTGTACATGAGTTACATGGCGAAGCTGTTGAACGCGTTTGGTAAGCGTTACGATGGCAATCCTAACCTCAGCCATGTTGATATCGGTATGGTTGGTTCTTGGGGCGAGTGGCATAACAGTAATTTTTCCAACCTAGCACCACTGCATCAGCGTTACAGTGATGCAACACTCAATCATATTGTGGATTTGCACTTTCAAGCGTTTCCCAAAACCCCTAAAGTCATGCTTATCAGCGGTGAGAACAGCCTAAATTATGCGGTGAGTAAAGGGGCTGGGTGGCGCGCCGATTGTTGGGGAGATTGGCATCATTTCTCGACGACATGGAGTCATATGAAAGATGACTATCCATACCGTCTGCAGCAAGCCGAACAAAAAGACAGCCAGTTTAAAGAGGCATGGCAACACGGGCCCATAAGCTTAGAAACCTGCGGAACCATGCAGGAATGGCGAAGCGCGCAGGACTACACGTTAGAGGAAATCCAAGCAAGCTTAGATTGGGCCATTGCACAGCATGCTTCTTCGCTTAATCTTAAATCGAAACCGATCCCAGAGGAGTATCGCCCGCTGCTGGACAACGCGTTGAGCAAGTTAGGTTACCGATTGAGAATCAAAAGTTTGTCTCACCAGCAACAACTCAGTGCGGGCAGCACTTGGGTTATTGAAACCTTGTTCAGTAATGATGGCGTCGCACCGCCCTATATTCACCGTAACTTAGCGTATCGTCTACGTAACAGTGAAGGAGAAACCGTGTTTTCAGCGATATCTAAGTATGACGTGAATGAATGGTTACCCGGAGAGCACGCGACAAGAACCAGCTTAACGTTGCCAGACGCTCTTACGCGAGGAGATTATGCTGTTGAAGTGGCATTGATTGATAGCCATGGTGAGCTACCGCTGAACTTGGCTAATGATGGCAAACAAGCCTCTGGTTGGTATCGACTTTCTCAGTTGAGCATTCAATAACGCCTTTCAGCAAAAAACACCTCAAACGGCACCGAGCCTTTTGGTTTTTTTTATTTGCTTTGCGTTTAACAGTGCGCAGTTTGCAATTGATAGGTGACATCACCTCCCGCACTGGCGGGGTAAAACACTTCAACGTAGCACAGATGGGTAGGACCAACAGGCTTGTTCGCAAACCCAATTAAAAAATAGGGTTCGGCCGGGTTATCCACACCATACCATTTATTGATGGTGAGTTTAGGGTCGAGCCCGGCAAGATCTTGTGCCGGAATGACGTATTTGATCAGGCCAAAATAGCCAATGAGATCGGGATGACCATCACCGTCCAGATCGATATTCGGAGCCAACTGCGCATTGACGGACTCTTGGTTTTGCAAAATGGCTTTGGTGTAGACTTGCGTATTGGCCGTTTCTAGTGCCGTTCTCGCGCCTTGGAGCACCGCAATACGAGCGTCCGTCTGAATATCCAGAAATCGCGCTGCTGCGGTAACGGCAATAATACCAATGATAACCAGCGTGACCACCAGTTCGATGAGAGTAAAGCCTTTCGCTTTGGCCATAAGTCGTCCTAAAAAAGTATCGAAATATGAGTGTAAGACCAGATTAATCAACATCACGTTTCATATCTGAGAAAAACCACACTTGAATCAACAACATTTTTAGAACGTGAATCAAAGCTTTTCTTTTGCGGTTTTAATTGATGCTTAAGTGATTAAAAAGTGAATTTGGGCACAAAAATAACCATTTAGTATTATGTGAAATTTAGACTATGCTTATATGAGTCCTGTTTCATTTGGTTGGCGAGTATGTTAGTTCGGTTCCGAGCAAGTTTGTTTGTCACACTACTGTTAGTCATGGTGGGGGCTGTTGTTTGGTTGAGCAGTCAAAAGCCTCTTTATGACTCTGATTCGGTGATCACCATCGCGGTGTCTCAAACGCCACTTTCCGCCCCGTTTATTATTGCCAAAGAGCTTGGTTATCTCGACTCTGAAACCCTACGCGTTGATATATTGCCTTGTTATGGTGGGGTGAAATGTGCTCAGCTGATGTTTAATGGTGAGGTTCAATATGCGACAGCGTCGGAATCGGTAGTCATGTTTTCCAGCTTTGAGCGAAATGATTTTGCTGTGTTGGCGAGCTTTGTGGAGTCAGACAATGATTTAAAGTTACTCACTCTCAAAGAAAATGATATCGAACAAATTAGTCAACTCGATGGTAAGAAGGTCGGCGTTATCAAAGCCAGTTCCAGTGAGTATTATCTTGATGCGTTGATCAAATCGAGCGTTACGCCAGATATTTTCATAGAAAAGCATTACCTTCCCCCCAACGAAATGAGTATTGCGTTACTGGATCATCAAGTGGACGCGATCTCTATTTGGGAGCCCTACGGCTACCAGCTACAAAATGAAAAGTCTCATCAGATTCACGATTTGAGTATTCGTGGTATCTACCATCTTTCTTTTAACCTTATGGCATTAAAGTCTACGTTGGAATCCGCACCTCAAGAGAACAAGCAAGTGCTGGTAGCCTTAGACCGAGCGCTAGAGTGGATGCATGAACATCCCATAGAGACGCAGAAGATCGTCGCACGTTATTTGGATATTCCGATTGGGCAGTTGTCTTGGACTTGGGATGACTACGCATTTCGCTTGGTGTTGAGTAATAGCTTGCTTTCAAACTTGCAGATCCAAGCTCGTTGGGCGCTAGAAAATGGATTGGTGGCGGGTGAGATGCCCGATTACCGAAAACTCATCGATCGAACACAGTTATGGCGTGCGATACAGCACTAAAAGGTGGCAAGGATGGGTTCATTAACGCAAAAACTGACGCTGCTCTTTTTCTCCACCTTGCTGGTGGTTGGGGTTGTCGCGCACTCTTTGCTTAACGTCTATGAAGAACAGAATAGCATCAGGCAAGAGATGGCGGTGATCAATCTTACTCAGTCAAACCTCGAACAATTGAGAAATCAGCTCTCTTTGTTTCTTCAGTACCAAGATGAGGAAAGCTACGATCAATTGTTTGTGGCACAACAGAAGTTATCAGAACACATTCAACAAACATCTGGCTTTCACCGCACCATGAGCAACTTGGAACGAATGTGCAAAACCTTTCAAGACTTGCTGATTCACGAGCGCTCACTCGGCAACGCCAATTATGCGGCAAAAGAGCTTTTGCACTCACGATATAACATGATTGTGCTGTCAATGGACGAAGAGCTCTCATTTCTACAAAGAAATGTGTTGGAAAAACGGCTTGGGCAGTTAACCAATGTCATCGTTAAAAGCGGCATCTCACTGGTGTGTTTTACTCTGCTGGTCAGTGTTGTGACTTTCCTGATCCTGAAACGTTTTAAAAAAGGTTGTTCAGTATTGCAATCGGGATTCAACCAACTAAGTCACGGTGATTTAGAAAGCCGCATCAGTAGCAAAGGGATAGATGAAGAGTTTGTGGTGGTTGCAGATCGCTTTAATTCGATGAAAACCTCACTCAGGCAGATCACCGTGACCAGAGAACAACTCGAGTTGGAAGTGCTGCGTCAAACGGCTGAGTTAAGAGCACAAAAAGAACAGTTGGTTTATCTTTCCGAGCGTGACCCCTTAACGGGTTTGAAGAACCGACGGGCATTTATGACCGCTTTAGAAGACGCAGCCATCAAAGCCAACCGAAGTGGGCTGAAAATGGCACTGTTGTTTATTGATCTCAATAAGTTTAAGGAAATTAACGACACTTACGGACATGATGCTGGCGATGAAATACTGTGTCGCGTAGCAGAGCGAATGGTTGATTGTTTTAGGCATTCGGACATCTTGGGCCGGCTAGGGGGAGATGAGTTTGTCGTCTGTCTCGATTTGTTGACGAGCTATGACGGTGTGATAAGTAAAGCGGAGCAGTTTGCTGAACAAATGAGTGCGCCAATTCTCTTTCATGGCCACCACTTGCAAGTAACGCCGAGTATTGGTATCAGTTGTTATCCTGATCAGAGCAGTTCAATATTGGAGCTGGTAAAGCTGGCAGACGAAGACATGTATCAGGCCAAAAACGCTAATGGTGACTTTGTTGTTAGCCGTTTTCTGGCACAAGCGCCTGATATGGCGTTACTTAAGGAGTTTAAATAAACAGTGGAAGTTGAAAGTGAGCGCCTCAGTATCCGTTGGCCTGAGATAAGTGATGCCTGGCCTTTGTACCAAGGTTATTTTTCCGATGTTGCGGCGTCTAAGTTCTTGGGCAGAGCCGCGCACCCGAATCCCGAAGTCACCTTAAGAAGCATCGAACTTTGGCGATCATTTAGGTATGACGCTCAGGCCGATACACGAGTGTTGAGCGTGGTGTTGAAAGCCAGCCTGCAACCCATTGGTATCATGGTGCTTAAGCGGGAAGGAACGGCAATAGAGATCCACTTTGGCCTCAACCGTACATACAGCGGTCAGGGGTACGCGACAGAAATGTGTCGAGCCATGGCGAAGGCATTACAAGCAAGCGGATACCACAAGGTTTGGAGCTATGCTCATATTGAGCACACGGCGAGTCTGCGTGTGTTAGAAAAGGCCGGCTTTCAACCCGCGAGGAGACTAAGGTCGTGGATGGTGTTCCCCAACCTTAGTAACGACAAGCAAGATTGCCTTGAAATGATTTATCAGGCTGACGCGCCCGCCCAATAATTTATTCTTCAATCTCACTTTGTACGCGGTTATCTCCCGTGCTAAAAGCGATAACCTGGCTAATTTCCGTGAGGCTGCGACCACTTTGCTGTTGCCAATGAGTAAAGGCCAGTGTTGCGGCTTCTAACGAACGCTTGGTTTCTTTTCCGCCTTCAATGATTTTATAGCTGCGCAAGTACGCCTCTACATCCCCAGACAAAATAAAGGTATCGACGCCAAGCTGACGCAGGCTGTAAGGGCCGGTGTTACCACCGAGTCGACTGCCGTGCTTTTTCAAAAACGCCCAGAGTCCGGTGATCTCTTCTTTCGGCCAGTTCGCCACCATTTGGCCAAATGAGCCGTATTGCAACCCCACTTCGTGCATCATTTGCGCATTCGCTTGAATGGATTTGACCTTGGCATGATGGCGAATAATGCGCGTATCCGCCGCTTTCAGATCCCACTGTTCATCAGAAAGCATCAACAAAGGCGCTACTTTAAAACCAAAGAAGACTTCTTCGAAATTTGGCCACTTGTTCCGCACGACTTTCCAAGATATGCCACTTTGGAAAATCTTCATACTGAAGGCAGATAACCAACGATCATCCGGAATAGCGGCAATTTGCGCTTGGGTGAGCGGTTTGGACAAAAGGGCTTCAAGCTTTGCTTCGCCCCCTTTGCGCTCGGCGGCTCGTTGATAGATGTCGTCAAATTTTTCTAGATTCACAATCTCAATCTCCCTTTCTATGCGCTTTTACCGAGGACTAACAAAGCCAAACGATATGTTGACTAACGAATGACATTTTAAAAGCAAGAGTCAGTAAAGTCTGCGACAAAACATGAGGTTATAAAACTATGAAAAAAACATGGATTGCGCTAGGTCTATGCGCATTTTTATCTGGCTGCCAATTAACCAGCGTCGAAGGGGAGTACAAAGACGTGGAAGTGAAACTGAAGAACAAGAGTTCCAGCCACGAGGAAAGCCAATCATTTTGTCCTCCGGGACAGGCAAAGAAAGGGCGATGCTAATTGGTTGGTGCACGATGAAAAACAATCAGCCAGCATGAGGCTGGCTGATTAGGAGGTTCGCTAATGACGGTTTACTGAGTCACCAGACGCAACCCGCTCGGGAGAGCATCACCAAACACGCGTTTAGACTCGCTTTCAGAAAGCTCTTTGATCTCTTCGACCAAGCTTACCCACGCTTCCGGTACTCGGCTTTGCTTCAGTTTGGTGAGCACTTGTTGGCGGAAATCTTCAGAGATATCAAAGAGACGATCACCCGTTTTACGACAAATCATCACCGCAGCAAAGGCGATCATCGGTTCTTTCTGCCAGTTCTGATCCAATAGTTTCGGTAACCATTGTTCCGCTTGCTCGCGTGGAATGACACGATGTTGGCTTGCGTAGAGCGGTGTACGAGAGGCCAATCGCCCAATCGCCCACCAGTGCGCTTGCTCAAATTGGTTTTGATTCAGAGCTTTGCTCAAAAACCAACTGGTTAGCAAAACTTTGTCTTCCACTTCCAGATGCTCTAGAGACGCGGCCAGTCGAACCATGGCTTCGTAGCCCATATCTTGCGCGGCTTTTGCCGTTTGTGGATTTTTCATCGCGCCTGGGTGTAAATACTTGGCAATGTCGGCAAGTAGCGTTTCTTGTTGCTCTTGGTTTAAGCCTCCAGCTATACGACGCCAGAATACCCACCAATCGGTCCAACCTTGATGATTTTGGAACTGGATACCTTGTTGGTAGAGCCCCCAAACTTGCTCAATACGCCAAGAATCGGTTGCATCGCCAAAGCCCGGGCGAAGAGAAAAACCTGCTAAACGTAGCCAGTTTTTTTCGTGTTGTTCAGAACGGCGGCGACGTTTTCGTCCTTGTGCAAAGGCATCAAACAAGTGGCGTAGGGTTGTGAAGTCCCATTCATCGCGCTTGCCAAGTTTGCGTTCAAGTTCTTTGGCTAACAGTTTGATCTCATTGCCATCGCCACTTTTTTTGTTGCCACTATAGAGGCGGGTAATCAGTTCTTTACACTCATTCAATCGTGGGTGAAGTGTGGCATTTTCTTGTTCTTCCGCTTTTTTGTTGCGAACTTCAAACTCCAGAGCCCAACGTTTATCTTCTTCTTCGACACTGACGCACTCCATTTTCAGGGTGCCGACTTCGGTCAATTGGCATGCAAGTTGAACTTCCACACGCTCTTTTTGATTGGCTTCTAATTCTGCGCCTTCCCCTTGCAATGTAACGATATACGGGGGAAGTGGGGTGAAGATATCAGGGTCGATATCCGCCATGACGCCGTTTTGAATCGCTACGTGGTGGGACAAAGCATCGTGCGTTGACGTGAGTAGGTTAAAGCGTACGGGTTCGCCAAGGGTGAGCGAGAAACGTCGTCCAGTGAGACGAATTTCTTGTCCTTCTTCGGTGCCTTTTGCAAGCAAACAGAGCGCTTTACCCATTTTGTTTTTTTCTTGCAGATGCAAAAAGTAAGACCGAGCAGAACCGCCACCGATTTTGAGTTGTGCCCCTCGACGGGCTTTGGCAAACGCGACAGCGCCTAATGCCACAGACCAATCTGGATGCGGGTTATCAAGGACGGTGACCGGTGCGCCGCGCCAGCGACCGAGCAACTCGGTCATCCGCGCAGTGACGAGGTCACTGTTAAACACGCCGCCGTTCAACAACAGACCTACCGGAATGGCGGGTTGATCACTTTCTGATTGTCCTAACGCAGCGTGAGAGACTTGTTGGTGCTGAGATAAAAACTCGGCCACGTGTTTGCTCACCGCGGGATCGGCGACATAAGGCAAACCAAATTCGACCACGGCGCTGCGGCGTTTACCCGGCGTTTGAGTAAAATCCGAAAGTGGGAAGAAGCCGTCGAGGGCGATTTGATGAACTTCTTGTTTATTCAACGAGATGCTTTTGGTGCCACCAAGCAGTTTGGAACCACTGCCCAACATGGTGATCTTCACTTCTTCCGGCGCTGTACTTGAGAGGAGTTGCTCTTTGGCTTTGCGTGTTTGCTGAATCAGTTTGGTGAGGCTGGCCGCATTGAGTTTTTTGCTTTGATTAAAGCGCTGCTCCGCTAAATGCGCGAGGGCCAAATCTAGGTTATCACCACCGAGCATGAGGTGTTCACCAACCCCGATGCGATCCAAGGCGAGGGCGTCTTGGTTAAATTTTGCTTCAATCAAGCTTAAGTCAGTGGTACCGCCGCCGACATCACACACCAAAATCAGCGGGATTTCTTTTAATAACTCTGCGGCACTGTGCTGGTGGCGAGCATACCAGTCGTAACAAACCGCTTGAGGCTCTTCGAGCAGAAGCACTTGGCTTAAGCCTGCCAGTTGAGCGGCTTCGAGGGTCAGCTTACGTGCAGTTTCATCAAACGAAGCCGGTACGGTGACCACCACCTCTTGATCTTCGAGCAGATTGCCCGGGTGGCGATGATTCCATGCTTGGCGAATGTGATTAAGGTAACTGGCACTGGCAATAACAGGGGAAACCTTCTCAACATCGCCAACCCCAGCCCACGGCAGTATGTCTGAATGGCGATCAACCGCTTGGTGAGACAGCCAGCTCTTAGCGCTTGAAACCTGACGCCCTTCTACCTTTGCGCCCAGTTCACGCGCCCATTCACCAATGATCACATTAGCAATGTCGCCAGCCACAGTTTGGTTTTCCCACGGTAAGGTGAGATCCGCCGGGGCGATTTGCCCGTTGGCAGGGTGGTAGCGGAAAGAGGGCAGTAGTGGCTTACGAACCACTTCACCGGGGCCAATAAGCTGGTCAATATCGAAAAGGGAGACGTTGGATTGTTGTAAGTTCTCGGTCAGTTCACAAAACGCAACCACCGTGTTGGTGGTGCCTAAGTCAATGCCGACAAGATAGCGAGGAGATGCCATGACAAACCCTTGATTGATTTAAAAACGGCACCCTTCGGATGCCGTTTGCTTTGTTCGATTATTCTGCCAGAGAGGCATCGTCACGCACGTCGAATTCCACGTGCCATTTTTGACCGTTATCCGCCGCAATCGCTTCTAAATACAGCGTGCCAAGTTCAGTCACGCGTGAGGCCAATGTCACCGGCACCACTTCGCCTTCACGGCGACCCTCTGAAACCGGTAACGTCACTTGAATCTCTGGTAATTCTTCAAGTTCATCTGGGCCCCAATGGTCCAAATGTGTTCCTGTAAGATCGTCACGACGAACCGTTGAGCCAAAGAATTGGAAATTCACTGGCTGGCCGATGATCAAACCAAACTGCTGACTTGGTACATCGACGCTGGTGCCTTCTTCCATGCCAAACGGCGCCACACACAGTGCTTCCATTGGCGGTGCCATACCTGGAATGGCAGGCATTGCGCTCTCGATACCGACGTAATAGCTTGAAGCAATACCACCGCGAATACGCACACCTTGGCCACGACGCACTGCGCCATAGTAAGCCGCGCCGCTCGCCACCGCGAGATCCAAATCGACGCCGGTGAGTCGTTTTGCCATCTCTGCATCAGCGTCAAGCAACCATTCGTTGATGGTTTCTTCTAAGCGTTCTGCTAAGAGAGCTGACTTCAGCACACCACCATTGAACAAAATCGCGGTAGGTTTGATGAAATCGACAGAAGCTTGTTGAGCGCCAGGCATACCCGGCATTCCGCCAACAAACGGGTTGTAATCTTGTGCAGGTACCGCTTCACCGTTGGCATTGGCTTGCTTCGACAAGAAAGCCGCAATGTGGCGAGTGATGCCTGCGTCTTGTGCATAAGGCAAGCCCATCTGGGTCAGTGCACCGCGGTTACGTTGTACTGGGTGTTCGGTGATAGCGACTTTAGGGAAAAAGCCATCGACGAGCATTTGCTGCACTTCTTGCTGCGTGAGTTCGGTTTTCAGCGTAGCGCCGAGCAATTTAGAACCGCGGCTTGGCACGACAATCGGTACCGATTGCAGTTCTGCATCATTGAGCAGCGCTTCTTTCGCGTCGCGGCAAGCGTGCGTCATGGCTTGTACTTGCCAAGGTTGCAGCTCTTTGCCTTCCTGAGCCAGCTTCATCTTCAAACTGTAGGCGAGGGCAAGATCCATGTTGTCACCGCCCAGCAGAATGTGTTCACCGACAGCGATGCGTTTGAGGGTCAGATTACCTTCTTCTTCGGTCACTTCCACCAAAGAAAGGTCAGTAGTACCACCGCCGATGTCCACCACCAGCACGATATCACCCACAGTGACTTCATCGCGCCATTTGTCATTGCTGTTGTCGATCCAGTTGTAAAGCGCGGCTTGAGGCTCTTCCAACAAGGTAAGATGGACAAAACCGACATTGCGCGCCGCTTCTGCCGTCAGATCGCGCGCCGCAGGATCAAACGATGCCGGCACTGTGATGGTCACGTCTTGCTCTGATAGCGGATGGTTTGGCTGTGCGTGATCCCACGCCTGCTTAAGATGCTCTAAATAAAGCTCGGTTGCGCGCAGTGGTGAGACTTTTTCAATCTCTTCTGGGCTGCCAGCTGGTAGAAACGCATCGCGGCGATTCACGCCACCATGGCAAAGCCAAGATTTCGCACTGGCTACCAAACGCAAAGGCGTTTTACCACCCAAATTACGTGCGATTGCGCCGACAAGGGCAGTTGGCTCAGTCGTCCATGGCAACACGCGTGACGCAGGGTTCATTTCATGCTCATGCGGCTGGTAAAGAAACGAACCAAGTTGGTTACGAGACTCAACGGTGCCAGGCGCCGTCAATTGTGGAATGGCCATCACTTGTACGCGAGCTTGCTCATCCTGGGTATCCATGAATGACATAACACAGTGCGTGGTACCTAAGTCGATACCAACGCTGAATTTTGCCACTTGCTCGGTTGCGGGTGTCATCATCGTTTCCATTACAGCTCAACCTCAGCGGGTGCGATGATCGAAGCGTCGTAGTTTTCCGCTAGTTTCGGTAGCGTCATTGCAGAAGCTTTCCAACCTTTGTGGATTAAGGTGCCGTTAAATGGCGCATTACCAGTTACGTTTCCGACTAAACGAATCGCTTGAGGGTTAAAGCCTTCTTCGACCACAATGCGGCTCTCTTCGTCTTCGTTACGGATCGCTTCAAGCGTTACGTACTCTTTTAGGACTTTTTGGCCACCGCTATGAATAACACGCGCTGCTGCGCCCACTTCTTCATCAGAGAATGAGGTGAGATCTTCTTGTAGGAAGTCAATCAAGCGAGCTTCTTGTTGCATGATAGAAAGCAGTTGCATCGCAGAATCGGTGGATGCGGTGGCAAGCTTAGATTCCACTTCAACCACTTTTTCAATCACTTTCTCAACTTCAACAACTTTCTCTACTTCGACGATTTTTTCGACCGGTTTTTCGACTTCAACGATTTTTTCTACAGGCTTCTCAACCACTTTCTCGATCACTTTGGATTTACGAGAAACCGCCACGAGTAGTAATAAAACGCTCGATGCCGCTAGACCTGCGTGAAGCATATCGAACGTTTGAGGAATAAGGTTTAAATCAATGTTCATGCTAATTTTTCTCTATTCGATTGATTTAAAGGTGCATAGATTGGCTCGCGATAGACGACATAGACGGGCGAATTTGCGATTTGCACCTAGTTTAGACGTAAAAATGGTGACGAATATTAGCATATTCAAGTTGGTAGGCTGTAATAAAAGCGCTTTTAGGGCAGAATTCTGAGTTTGTTTGCTGAAAAAAACGACATAACAGTTTGTCATTCTGTTAAATGGCTTGATGTTTGTGTGGTTATCGTGTTTATTGGCATTGGATTCGGTTTGTTGGATTTAAATGGATTTGTAAGTGGGTCAACCAGTTTCTCTTTTGTCTTATCGATGGTTTAGAAGGCACTCGGCGTCGATTTTTGCCTTTGTCGCAACGTTATTTGCAACCTGTGTATTTTTGCTCATTGCAAGTCATATCCAGCAGCGCTATACCCATACCATGTTTAATAATTTGGCTGAGCGACAAGCCGAAGCCCTCAAAGAGTTCGTTAAAAACGATTTGGATTATATCGGCTCTGGAGCCAATTTCTTCTATTCTGTCGCGCCTGAGGATTGGGACCGCTTTGAAGTGTTTGCCCGCCACACCGTTTCATCTTCACAAAGTTTGATTGGTTTGCAGTGGATGCAAAAGGTGGCGCCTGAGCAACTGGAACAGCACATTGCCAATGTGCGTGAAACTTTCCCCGATTTTTCGGTTTTTACCGTCCCTAAAGATCAACCCAAAACTTACGGCTACGTGTTTTCCGATGGCAGGGCCATTTACATTGCGAGCGATATTTACCCTCGAACGCCGAAAAACATTGAGTTGCTGGGTTTCTATTCTTCTCGCCTGCGTTTTGATTTGATTTTGGACGACATCTTTAGCACAGGCCGAGCCAACATTTCCGATAAAGTGCGTCTATTACAAGACGGCTACGACCAATCATTAGATAAGACCGGCTTGTTGGTTTATCACCCCGTTTTTGACCAGCGTAGAGAGTCACTGCTTGGTGTGGTGGTTGGTGTGATTCGCAGTACCGTTTATTTCGAAGAGCTGGTGATGAAAACGGCGACTGAACTCAACATGGTGGTCAAAGTGACGGACTTAGGGTTTGATGCGGAGGACGATCCCATTTTGTATCAGAGCCCCAATTGGTCAAGCATTGAGGGCGAGATCGTCGTGAAGCCGGTCACCTTACCAAACCGTTCATGGCGCATCGAATTTAAACTCGAGAAAGGGCTGTCGAAATGGGACCGACTGGTTTTAATCGGCATTGCGGTGATTGGCGTGGTGATCGCCACCTTGGTTGCGCATATTGTCAACTTGCAGACGCGTGAGAAACAACGCTTGAGTTATATGCTCAATGAAAAAACCAAAGAGTTGCAATTTATGGTGGATCACGATCCACTGACGCACACACTTAACCGCCGTGCTTTTCGTCATGATTTGACTCAGATGCTAGAAAAGCAGGCGGCGTTTAGTCTGATTGGCTTTGATATTGACCACTTTAAGCAAATCAATGACCGCTATGGCCATTTAGGTGGCGACCAAGTGTTGATTGATGTTGCCGATGTGATTGGCACTGTGTTGCAAGAGGGGGATCGTTTCTATCGTTTTGGTGGCGATGAGTTTGGTATTCTCTCTTCTGTTACAGAGCGTTCTGAATTGGAGTGTTACTTAGAAGCCATCCGTGATCGTATAGAGAAAACGGCCTGTTATTACCAAGATACCGAGATTCATTGCACCCTGAGTATTGGGGCTGCCGTCCACTGCGACGAAGAATTGGAGGATTTGGTGCAAAAAATGGATGTGCAGCTCTATCGAAGTAAAGATAAGGGACGAAACTGCGTGACAATTGCAGCCTAATTAGCCAAACGAAACCGCGTAAGTCGAGTTTCTGTTTTGATTAAGGTACACTTCCGCGCTTTAACTGGTTGGGAAACGAAAGGCGATTTATGAACCATAACCGAATTGTTTGCTTTGATTTAGAAATGTGTTGCTGGAACGAAGATGGCGTTGGGCGCACGGGCGAAATCATTGAAATCGGTTTAGCAGAGATTGATTTGCTCAAAGGTGAAATCGTCAAGCGTGCTCAATACTATGTGAAGCCTGAGCATGATGAAGTGTCGCTATTTTGCGCTGAGTTGACAGGTATTACGCCACGTAAGATCGAAAAGCAGGGCAGGCCGTTGGCCGAAGTGATTAAATCGATGATCAAAAATTTCGGTGGCAGCAATAAAATCTACGCTTCTTGGGGGCGTGATGACCGAATCCTTATGCAAGAATGCCAAGAAAAAGGCATAGATGCGCCATTTAATGAGTTCATTAATATTGCGACGTTGTACCGAATTCAACATCGCTTGAAGGACAAGCGTATTGGCCATCGTGCCGCGCAAGAAGCCAAAGGCATTGAGTGGGAAGGGCGCCAGCATTCTGGTTACGTAGATGCTTATAACCTCGCTAAACTGGCATTAACCATGTTCTAACGGGTGGATGGCCAAATACATCGTATCTGTAATAAAAAAACGCGCCTCGGCGCGTTTTTTGTTTTTCGTTGAGTTTGTTGTGACGCTATTAAAAAACTACTTATCGAGCACTTGCAGTTTGGCGCGTATAAAGTCGCTGTGGTCGACATAAAGCAGTTCGGCGGTTTTACGAATGACGGCGTCTTCCAATGGATCAATCTCGCCATCTGCGTGGGCGACTTCCCACATGCCTTTAATCAAATCAAAGCGGACTTCTTGAGACAACTTTCTAAGCTGAGAGGTGAAATCATACAAAGAGGCTGATTCAGCGACACCACTTTGTGCTTGCGTAAGTAACGCTTCTACTTGGGTATCGTCGAGATTGAGTAGGCGTTTGAGTAACTGCCTTTTAACGGCTTGCTCACGCTCATCGATTTGGTAATCGGCACCGGCGACTTCACAAAGTAGGCTCGCAATGGCCAAATTTGGGTTGGTCGCTTTGTGCTTACTGAGGTCAGAACCCTCAATAAGCTCCTTAAATAATGAAGTTAATACATTAAACATAGTGTTCACCAGCAAACGAGGTTAACTACAACATGAAGTCATTTGCGTCATTTTACAAGGTGTGAGGCAGATTAATATCCGTCACTGTCGTCGTTCTCTTCGAGAATTTCGATCACTTCAGAGCTTGAGAGCTCATGGCCCATCAGGAAGAGAGCCAACATGGCGTCGGCTTTGGTTTTTGTGTCACTGGCTTCATCGAGAATGTGTTCAAAGCGCTGTCTTATCATGGCAATTTCATGTTCGACAAAGCCACGACCTTCTTCATCGCCTTGGTTTTCTTCTGGAGCATTATCGAATTCAAGAAACAGCAAATTGTCGTCAAGGCGCGTATTTACCAGCCTTTCTGGCAGCCATTCTTCTCCCATCACAACATCAGGATCGTGACCATCTGGCAAGCTAAGGAGAAAAGTTTTCAGTTCTGAGGCTTTCACATTAAATTCAAATAAATGACAATATCTATTATTGTAACGGCTAATTGATAATGAACATAAGAGCTTTTCTTCTGTTTGATGAATTAATCAGCGTAATTAACTGGAATTTAAACAAAAATGAAAAATAAATGGCTGGCTTTAAGCCTACTTGTTGGCTTAGGTGGGACACAAAGCGCTTTGGCTGCACAAGAGGAAAACTGGGGCATCGCCGCAATGTACCGCACAGCGTCGATTCCTTTTGATACGCAAGGAGGCGATCAAACCGTTAGTACCTTTGTACCGATGATGTTTTTTGACAATGAATATGTCTTTATTCGCGGCATCGAAGGGGGCGCGTATTTGTGGCAGTCAGAAGAGCAACAATTGCAATTTAATGCGCTGACGCGTCTACGTTTTATCGATATTCCCAAGATTGCACAAAACTCTATCGAAGGTGACAAAGCGGACTTCGGTGGACAATTGAAATATCAAATTGACGACCAGTGGCGTTTTGAAGTGGAACTGATGTCTGACGACAGTTTCCGTTTTCACTCCAACTACCGCTTGGCCGCCAAATATGACTTTGGCGACTGGGAGCTAGAGCCTTCAGTCACGCTGCGCTACAAAGACGCTGATTTCAACAGCACTTACTATGCGTTCTCTGATATCACCAAGCAGAACATTGGCGCGGGTGTGGACGCCAATATCGCGTTGAAAGGCCGTTACCACGTTATCTCCAATCTTTATTTGCTCGGCCAAACCAGCATCACACGTTTAGATAACAATGCTTACAACAGCGATGCGGTGGAAGATCGTTATGAGGGGGAGTTTTACGTTGGCTTTGGTTTCTTTAACGATAAAACCAAAGAACGAAAGTCTAACCTGAAAAACAAGCCATATCTGCGTGTGGCGCACGGTTGGGGAACGCCGTCGAACATTGGTGAGATATTCAAATTTGAACACGAAAAAGATCCTTACAATAACCAGCTAACGTCACTGTTCTATGGCCATCCGTTGACAGATGAGTTGTTCGGACTGCCGCTAGATCTTTACTTGCATTCGGGCATTGCGCACCACTGGAGTTCAGAAGTGCAAAGCTCAAGCACAGAGACCGTGGTCTCTATCAAAGCGTATTACACCTTTAACTGGCCGACACAATGGCGCTTTGGTGTGGCAGAAGGGATGTCTTATATCGACAACATCACTTATATCGAACAAAGTGAAATGGATCGCAAGGGTTATACTCCAAGCCATCTACTCAATTACCTCGACTTTTCGTTTGATGTGAATGTGGGTGACTTGGTGGGTAAGAACGATTGGAAGAACGTTTGGTTTGGCTATTCCTTGCATCATCGTTCTGCGATCTTTGAAAAAGCCTCTCAATTTGGCCGAATCAAAGGCGGCAGCAACTACAATACGATTTATCTGCAGTTCGATTTCTAACTGATCATTTAATCTGTGTTGCAAACATTAGAAAGCAGGGGCGTGAATGCCCCTGCTTTTGTATTAACGATTGTCCTGTGGTATCGCTCTAACCAAACGCACGTAATACTGTGTCCAGTCCGATAGGCTTCCTAATGTATATAAAGTGTACATGTATGAAACATGTAAGCGATTGTCACTTGTTGTGCCTAGATTCGGCACGTTTTTGAACGAGACGCTGTACCCTGCTTGAGTGGCAAAAAGTTGGTTCAGTGGGTAGTAGTTGTCGCTATAGTGATTGCTCAGTCTCTCCAGCCCCAACTCTTTATCTCCCCAGTGAAACGCATTTGAAAACTTGTTGCGACTTGTTGTGGCTGCAACCCACTCTGGCGCATTTGCTTTGAGCCAAGGAACCAGTTCTTTATAAACGTAATCTGAGGTTTCTTGTGACCATTCACCATTTAGAAGCTTATGGCTGCTTTCCAACCACTCAACGACCTTTTCGTCTACCTCCGGGTTGGACTGACGTTTTTTCTCCAGTGCAACCAGGTTGTCTTGGTGTCGTTGGTAGAGAATATCGAACTTCTCTTTGTACGGAGCAACCGCTTGATATAACTGCTCCAGTGCTTCGGTCGTTTGTGACAGCTTAAAGAACTCAGGATAAGTCCCATAGCGGCAGCTCTGATCGGTAATGGTAATCAGCTCTTGGGTATGAGGCAGTCGCCATGTGAGTGCAGCGTCACTCTCGGCTTGATTGAAGGTTTCAATGAGTTCGACAAGATTCCCTCGTTTTTCCAAAATAGCGTCACCTGCGCACTGTTCACCTTGCTGACCCATTGGACACATCATCCATTGAAGGTTGGTTCTGTTGTCGTTGATCACCCAATAGTTTGTGCCGTGGTAATCGATCGTGGCTTTTTCAAAACGCCCCTCTTCAGGAAGGCATTGCGCATAGAGCGGAGTTGAGAGTACCGCTGCTAATGAGATGAGAAAAGTCGTTTTCATATGTGCTTCCTTATTCCTGATTCACTTTTAAACCATCGCTCACCAGCATCACCTGGTGAGGCACCTCTTTGCCTTCCAATTGCGTTCGTGCGTTCCAACTGGTTGGGAAAAGTAGGTTTGCTAGGGTTTTAACATCAGGGTTTTCTTGCTTCATCCACAGCATGTTGCCGTCAATATTTGGGAAGAAATCATCATCAAAGTTCAACTGAGGCTTGCCTTTCAAAGTCATAATATTGAGCGTTTCTTCGTAGGTCGGCAGCCTCCAATCGGTGATGCCGCAAAGTTTGGCTTCGTTGGCGCGTTGAACAAGTTGGTTTACCGTACAGTGACGTGCTTTGTCTTGGCGATAAACCTCACCGTTGGTCGCGACACAAAATCCGTTGTATTGGTCGTCTGTCACCGCCAGGTTGTCACCATGCAGATATCGGTTATCGATGCTGTACCAGTGACGAATGCGATCACCTTCCACCATCTCGCTATTTGGCACGGCCCACGTTCGGCCAGTTTTGGTTTCAACTGCGCAGCTGTGAGGGGTTGCAACATACGGAAGATCTTGTCGACTCAAACGTTCACCTTGCGCATCCACTTTTAGGAAAGAAAGCGATTGGTAACCATCGATGTTGGAGTTTCGTGCATAACCACTCATTGGGTCACAGCTAAAATCCGAATCAAAGAGATGAGGATTGGTTAGGCCAGCATCGCTAACTCGAACATTGAACTGAGCGCTCGGCGTACCATCGTGCGCGATCTGGAAATAGTAGCGAGTAAACGGCGTTAAACCATTTAATGTCACTCTGTGCGTTGCGCTCTTAGTCTGATTGGTCGCTTCACTCAGTTGACTAAACGGCTTGGTGTCCCAGTAGACGGTATAGCCACTGGTTCCTTGCGGCAGCCATTCTAATGTGAGCCAATCGTCCCCACGTCCACGAAGTGCAATGCCACGAATTTGGTCTTCAGCAAATTCGGTGCTGCAAATCGACTCCAATCCATTCACTGGCTCGGCGGGTAGCCAACTGTTGCCAGCGTTGATTGCCGTGTTTAAGTCGGCAGCGATCTGGTTGTCCGCAGCAAATTGGCTAAGGTGAGTGAAAGCTTGCGCACTCCACGTCAACAGCGTGTTGATGGTGGCCTCGTTATCTTCCATATGATGGGCGACATCGGCGATGTTTTTCAGCAGTTGGATGACTTGAAACGGCTCTGGCAGAATGTTGCTTTTACTGTACATACGGTATTGAGCGTTGTAGTCGAGATCGAGCAACTGAGCAGCGGTGCGGAAAAAGTCCGAGGCATTGTCGATGGCCGGTAGTGCCTGATTTTCTGCTGATGCCATTTGCATCGCCACAATGCTACTCATCAACTGCACCATTTCCGGCGTATGCTTGGCAAACAGTTCATCGATCGCGGTCTGTTTGACGGGTTTGGCGTATTGGCCGCCACCGTGATGCATCAAGCCACTGCGTTCAGCCAACAGGGCGTGTGCGTTGTTTTCAAATGAGACTTTTAAACGCGGAAACTCTTCGGCAGTGACGATGCCATCTTGGTTCTTGTCGATATCAGCTCTCGCCAGTTCACAGAAGGCGCCCAAGTAGGAACGCATCTCGACACCGCTGTCTGGATCAAACGCAATCACGGTCAGCAAATCTTGCATATTGTCGGTCGGATGGGCGCTTGGCTTGGTCAGATCGGCGTTTTTATCGTAGTAAACATACACGCCGTTCGCCGTGGGCTGACAAGTTTCAAAGCCTTGCGCGGTATCGCGAAGCGTTACGCGGAACTCAAATTGACGATTTGCCCCTTCAATAGCCGTCGACGATTTTTCTTCACCCACAGGGGTAATTGGTACCAGCAATGGGCGTTTGGGTTTGAGTGGGTTGTCGTAATGGCTGTTTGCTAAAGGATCGTTAGGATAAGAACCCATTTGTAGCGAAATCTGCGGGTTCTTCATTCCTGAAACCGTTTCGCCACGGAGTACCAAGGTGCGGGTTGGGTAAGAGTTATCTAATACTTCGCGCAGTACATTGCTTTGCTTGACCGCGTGCATCTCGATCCATTTGTCTTTAATACGCTTCTGCCAACCGTCGGGTAGTGCCACTTGATGGGTTTGTGCCATCGCTTGGTAAGTATCGCTCACTCTATCCAACCAAGGCGTCTCTTCCTCGGTTGTGGCAGCGGCCATGTTTTCATTCTTAAGCAGGGCATCAATAAAGGCAGCGGTCGAGAGATTGAGCGAGGTGAGTTCGATTTGTTCTTCACGATCAAAAGGATCGGCGATCGCATGCAGCAACGCGGCGATGGCCATGATTCTCTCTCGCCCATGTTCGTTCATCAGTTCAAGTGCACTTTGTTCGCCACTTGGATCGAGTGCAACAAACAACGAGTTGGTTTGTGAGAAAGTCAGTGGCAGCCATTCATCATGGGTAATGAATTTATCGTTGTTTTTATCTGCGGCGAGTAGCGGCAACTTGGTACCAATGGCATTGCGATAAAGCAACACTTCGCGAGTTTCTGATGACGCTTGATCTTCCGTTTGTGCTTTTTCAGCAGTGCGCGCGTTGGCCTCTTGTTCACGTGGGGAGATCACGCTGACTGCCTCAATCGTCATCGGGAGGCCCTCGCTGAGAGTGGCAGGATCCACCTCTAAAAGATAGCGAGGTTGACGCTCTCCCGCGTGTATTTTGATCGCTGAACGCGCCACGACCTCTTCACCCACCAGCAGCCTCACTTCCGTTTTGACGGTTTGATCGACCGTGACTTTCACTGGCTGAGACTCCGTGACAAAGCCGGTTAACGTTACTTTAGTTGGGGTTGAAGGGGTTGCTGGACTGGTCGCAGAGCCGCCACCGTCGCCACCACCACACGCGGTCAATAGACCCGCAATGGTTGAGGCAACCAAACTCTTGGCAAATAAGCGCATTTTCGCTCCTTATTGAAAAATTTGCTCGATAGATGAGAAGGGAAATGACGCCGTGATTTGAATAAATACTCTACATATCAGATCAATGATCTAATTAATAATAAAAATACGATCAAAAACACTGGCAAAATGTCATTTTGTAAAATATTCATCGCTTTATTTGTTGCGCATAATAATATAAGTGTTATCATTTGCAAATGATATTGATTCTCATGTCTATTTACATATTGTTTCAAAAAGGAGTAATGATGCTGAAACAATTCATAAACGATGAAAGCGGCGCGACAGCGATTGAGTATGGAATCCTAGCGGCAGGCTTAGCGGCGGGCGTATTGGCCATTTTCGGTTCTGATGGGGTGTTTATTTCTGCACTCAAAGAGAAGTTTCTCGGCATTGTAAACAGCCTTAATCCGGCTGGTGAATAAACCGTGAAGCCAGACATTGTCGTCCTCATCGCTTTGCTGCTACTGCTTGCGATGGTGGTGTTAAGTGACGTGCTAAAGCGAAAGATTTACAACGCTAATCTCGCCGTATTGGTCATCGTATCAACGTATTATCGCCATCAACTACCCGATGCAATGTGGTTGGATGCGACATTGTATGCACTGCTGGCGTTGTTGATTGGCATGCTGCTCTGGCAACGCAGGTTGCTTGGGGCAGGGGATGTGAAGCTAGCCGTGATATGTGTCTGGATGGTTTTCCCAAACTGGGGTGAGCTGATTTTACTGAGTGCGCTTGGCGCTGGGGTATTGGCGATATGGCAGTTAGCGCGTCAGCGTTTGGCCATGTCAAACACCCATCAAGGGACGATTCCGCTTGGTGTCTCCATTTCCGCGTCGACCGTTTACCTTCTTTTCTAATTTGGATTTTTCATCATGAGTCGTTGGTACATGGCTGTTTTTGCAGCTTTGTCTATTGCGTTATTTCTCGCAGGGTTTGTTTGGTTAGATACCTCACAGGCTCAACCACCATCACAACCCCTCTCAACGGTGGAGCACAAAGCAAAAGTGCTGACCACCAACCGTGCATTGGCGAAGGGCTCGTTTATTGAGCGTGAGAGCTTGGTATGGAAAGAGGTGTCGTTGGCTGAACGCGAGAGCTTAGGAGAGGTTTTTCTCCAACCTGTATTTGAACTGGATCAGATCGCCGGCAGTGTGGCGGTGCAGTTTATTCCGGCGGACAGCGTACTGTCACCAGAGATGTTGTTAAGGCCAGAGCAGTCGGATTTTCTCTCGGCTTTAGTTAAACCGGGCATGAGAGCAATTTCGATTGAGTTGGATCCGATGGCTGCGGGGCTTGGCTTACTTCGTCCGGGAAATAAAGTCGATGTCTTGCTAACAAGCCAGTCGGAAATTGACCAAGACGCCAATGGCACGCCGATATACAACAACATGGCCGTCGAAACGGTATTACAAAACATTCATTTGCTTGCGATTGGCAATCAATATTCTCCCCATCAAAAGCCGGAGAAAAGTGCCAAAAGTTACGATCCCACTTCAGTCACGTTCGAAGTGTCTCTGCAAGATGCGGAAAAGCTCGTGCTGGCGAGCAAGTTAGGTGAGTTGTCGCTCGTCTTGCGAGGTAACAACGATCAAACGGAAGTCGCGAACAAACCGCTGAAGTGGGCAAAAGATATCTCTGGGGCGTATGACCTCGAACAGCAACCAACCCAATCGGTCACAGTGATCCGCGGCAACGTGAAGGAAGGACAATAATAATGAAAGTGGCAAAACAGTGGTGGTCTGTTGTGGTGTGTTGCTTGCTGGTGCCTTTGGCGCACGCAGCCAAGCAGATCGATTTGGAGGTGGGGCAAAGCCGCCTGATTCCGTTATCGAAAGAGATGCGCAGTGTTTACATCGTTGATTCGACGGTCGCGGATGTCAAAACCCCTTCTGCGCGTAGCGCATTGGTGTTTGGTGCCAAAGTGGGCAAAACCGATTTGGTGATCGTTGGTAAAGAGGGTGAAGCGATCGCTCATTACCGACTGAATGTGAAAAACAGTGGTTTGAGCCAACTCGAACGCCATTTAGAAACCCTCTATCCGTCACATCGTATTACATTGCAATCGGTGGGCGATTCGATTGCCGTCGCAGGGACGGTGGCCAGCCCAGAAATGGCGGCGGATATTTTGAGTTTGGTGAACAATTTCGCCGTAGGGCAGGTTGCCGACAAAGAGCGTTTAAAAGAGATCAATGCCGATGCCAGCCGTAAGTCGGCAAACCCACCGGAAGGCCCAGGTGGTCAGTCGGTGCTTCCTTTGGTGATCAACCAGTTGAAAATCACCGCTGCGCCGCAGGTCAACATTTCTATTCGTATGGTGGAAATGGCAAAAAGCACCAGCGAAGAGTTGGGGATCCGCTGGCAATCAGTCAATCCGAACTGGATGCTGGGCGTTTCTCCCGGAAACCAATTTGCCACGGGAATTGATCTCACCGACCCAGATAACCTCATCAAAGAATCGGCGTTTATGGGCATTATCGATGCCTTGGCCTCGAAGAGCTTAGTCAATGTGCTGGCAGAACCGAATCTTACGGCAAAATCCGGCGAAAAAGCGGAGTTCTTGGTGGGGGGAGAATTTCCTTTCCCGAGCATTGATGGCGAATCTGTCGGCGTTGAATTTAAGAGTTTCGGTGTCGGTCTTTCGGTTACGCCAACGGTGTTATCTGAAAACCGCATTTCACTCACGGTCACTCCGGTAGTGAGCGCACTCAGCCGTCAAAATTCTATCAAAATCAATGGTGTTGATGTTCCTGGGTTAGATAAGCGAACCGCAACTACCACTATTGAACTGGCCGATGGACAGAGTTTTGCCTTGGCAGGGCTACTGAGAACGTCAGAAGAAAACTCGGTGGATGCCATTCCCTTTTTAGGCGAGTTGCCAGGCGTTGGTGCCCTGTTTCGAACCAATAAGAATCAGCAGATAGAGCGCGAATTGGTGATCATCGCCACGGCCAGTCTGGTGCAGCCAACGGGTGATATAGAGTCGATCCCGACACCACTTGACCATTTCCGTGCACCAACACGCTTAGAACGTTTGCTGTTTGGTGAACTTGAAGGTCACACAGACACGCCGAAACTCATCGGTGACTACGGCTATCGCTACTAACAGGATCATAAACAAAATGATGAACAAACGATCGCATCTTTGGATGCTTGCGACGGCGGTGCTGTTGGCGGCAGGTTGCACGTCAACCTCCGAGTTTACCGAGCAACGCGAAGTGACGCTGAGCTCAAACAAGGCCATTTTACCAACTCTTGAACAATTGCTTCTCCCAACACAGCACAGATTAGAGCAAGGGGAAGTTTCGGTGCTGATTCGCACACAACAACTCTCTCACAACAGCTTGTCGCAGTGGCAACAACAGCTAAGTGACACCCTTTCTTTGCCTGTCGACATTCGTTGGCAGCAAGTGGACCAAGCACAAGTGGAGCTGAAAATCGGCGTTTCGCTGCAGCCAAATACTTGTCGGTTTGAACCTCAACTGGAGTTAACTGAGGCGCAGTGCCGCCACCAACGCCGTCTACAAATAGCGATGGCTAATCAACATCATTATCGAAAAGGGGCGCCATTGCTGATTACCGAGAGTAGCTTAGAAGTTGGTGCGGTTGAACGCTTGCGCCAAGGCAGCGTGAGAATCGCCGATGACCCTGCAAAAATTACCGACGGTTCGGGAGGTGAAGGTGGAAACTAAACGCCAATCTATGATGGTTTTTGCCAAAAAGGGCTCGCAACTGACGGTGATTGAATCGGCGGTTGATCGCATTCCTCAGCTTGACTGTCAAATTCACGCGCGAAGCATGAGCGCGGCGATCTCCCATTTGGCTGAGCGTCACTGCGGGGATATCTTGCTGCTGCAAGTTGAGCGAGAGGATTTGGAACAACTGCCTGCCTTGGCGAAGGTCACGCCTCCGGGGTGTCAGGTCATTCTGTTTGGCGATGAAATATCGCTCTCAGAATACCGTCATCTGATGCAGATGGGCATTGCGGATTACTTGGCTCTGCCACTTGACCCGACCGCGTTGCACAAAAGTTTATTGCATCTTTTGGGGATCCACGCGCAAAAGGGATTCCAGCAAGGACAGGTTTACCTTGTCAGTGGCACCAGTGGCGGGGTGGGTACCTCGACCGTTGCGGCCAATTTAGCGGTGGAGCTGGCTAAGCATCGCTCGGTAGCACTGGTGGACTTCAACCTGAATTTCACCCAACACCCTATTTTACTTGGGGTTGACTATCAACCATCGCTTGATCGTCTGGTTCATGATGTTGAGCGAGTTGACGCCGTTTTGATTAAGCAATTTGGCCAAAATATCGGACATCAATTGAGTCTGTTTTATGCAGAGGGGCAGGAGGAGTTATCGGTGCAGCAGCGAATCAATGTCGTCACGAAACTGAAGCAACAGTTCGCCTATGTGATTTTGGATGTGCCTCATTACTTGATTGAAAAAGTAGAGCATTTGTTGGTTTCCGCCGACAACCTTTTGCTAGTGCATGACTTCTCATTGCAGGCGGGTCGCCGAGCCGATGGCATTTTGTCAAAGCTGGATGGGTATTTGCACCATGTTCACCTCGTTGGTAATCAGAGCCGATCGAAATCGCACAAACCGTGGAGTGAGAAACAGTTGTTTGAGGCGTGGTCGATCACTCAATTCAGCGAATTGCCATTCGACAGTAAAGCGGTGCAGGCGGCAGAGCACCATGGCGAGCCATTGGTGACCCGAGGAGGCAAGCTTGCGAAGGCAATTGGCAAACTCAAAACACGCTTGGCGGGGATGGCGTAATGTTCGGCAATAAAACCCAAATGGTTAATGTTTCACGAGGCAACCCTCTCGTGATGCCGGAGGCGGCGCAAACGGCGTTTGAAAAGCTGATAGAACCTTCCGAAGCGGTCAAATTAACGCGCAAGCAATTACAGCAAGAGATCAAAAAAGCGGTCGCACAATTGTCGGCACAGCAGTTGCTGCCATACAACCAGAGTGAACTGGCGATTCTGGTGGAGCAGTTGTGTGATGACATGCTCGGGGTTGGCCCAATTCAATGCTTGGTGGAAGACCCCAGCGTGAGTGACATTTTGGTTAACGGACCTGAGCAAATTTACATTGAGCGACAAGGCAAGTTGTTGAAAACAGACATCCGTTTTCGCGATAAAAAACACCTGCTCAATGTTGCGCAGCGAATCGTTAACGCCGTTGGTCGTCGCCTCGATGAATCCACTCCGTTGGTGGATGCACGTTTGGAAGATGGCAGCCGAGTCAACATTATTGCACCGCCGTTAGCGCTAAACGGCGTGTGCATTTCTATTCGTAAGTTTCCAGAACGGCAATACGATCTGCCGGGGCTTGTCGCGTTTGGCAGTTTGAGTGAAGAGATGGCGCAATGCCTCGCACTCGCCGCACGTTGCCGTTTGAACATTCTTGTTTCCGGCGGAACTGGCGCAGGTAAAACCACCTTGCTCAACGCCATGAGCACGCCAATCAGCGACGATGAACGCATCATCACCATTGAGGATGCCGCAGAGTTGTCGCTGACCCAGCCACATTGGATTCAGCTCGAAACACGAACCGCCAGTTCAGAAGGAACCGGGGCTGTAACGGTGCGCGATTTGGTCAAGAACGCGCTGCGGATGCGCCCAGATCGCATCATTCTCGGCGAGGTACGTGGTGCCGAAGCGTTTGACATGTTGCAAGCGATGAACACGGGTCATGATGGTTCACTGTGTACATTGCACGCTAACTCGCCAGCGGATGCGATGCTGCGTCTTGAGAATATGTTGATGATGGGGGCAGAACAGATCCCGTCAGCGGTTTTGCGCCAGCAAATCAGCTCAGCGTTGGATCTAGTGGTGCAGCTTGAGCGCTCTCATGATGGCAAACGTCGTGTGACTGCCATTTCCGCGGTTGGAGGGATCGAGCAAGGTCAGATTGTCGTGCACCCGCTGTTTGAGTGTTGCTTAGATGACCAGGGGCAGGGGGTGTATCAGCAAGGAACATTGCCGAGAAATTTACTCGAACGTGCCCGCCATTTCGCACTCGACCGCCAATGGCAAGCCTTGTTTTCAAACGAAGAGCGCTAGGAGAGAGCCATGCTAGGGCTAATGTTTTTGTTCGTCTGGCTCGCGTTGGGTGCGTGGTTGATACGCGCTCGACGTGAGAATACGAAACGAGAAAAGCAGCGTCACCGCTACCTTAAACCCTTAGTATCGGTGGAAAAAAAGCGTCCGCAATGGCTCGCTTTTTACACGCGCTTGGAAACCTTATTGGGTACGTCCCGCTTGCAAAAGTACCGTTTGTACTTGGTCATGCTCACTGTAGGGCTGTTTATCACCTTACTGTCACAAGGAATGGCGCCACTGACCACACTGATTTTGGTGGTGGTCATTTCCGTGATGATGACGGTGTTGGCGTTTCGCCATTTTGAGCAACTGGCTATTAACGAGTTCAGCATGCAAATGCCAGACATCATCGACAGTATGGAGCGTGCCGTTAAAGTCGGCGCGCCTTTGCATGACATCTTTTTCGCGCTTTCCGAGCAGTATCAAGGCAGTGCCAAGCGTCTGTTTCTGGCGATGCATGATCGGCTCAAACTGGGTCATAGTGTCGAAAGAGTGATGCAGTTCGCCGCTCAACAGATGCCCAGCCAAGAGTTTCGCTTCCTAACGACTTTACTGAGCCTACAAAGTGAAACCGGCGGTAAATTGTCGCACATGCTTAAACAGCTTGGCCAAACTCTGCGTGAGCGCAGCTTAATGGAAAGTCGCGTGCGAACCATCACGTCGGAATCTCGCACCTCAGCCAAAGTACTGGCGATACTGCCACCGGTGTTGATTGGGGTGTTGTACGGCTCGGCCAAAGAGCATTTTGACTACTTGCTACGTGACGCAACCGGGCAGTGGATCTTGCTTTATGTGGTATTGAGCGTCGTCACTGGCTTGTTGTTGATTCGTCAACTGACCAAATTTAAGGGGTAGAAGATGGTCATCGCACAAATTGTAATGCTGGTTAGCGCGCTAATGCTGTTGGTGGTGACAAGCTTGTTGTGGCACAACACGAGTCAACGCAAGCGTCGTGAAGCGCGTCTTTCACACTATGTGAAACGTCAAGCGGCGGCTTCGTCCTCCAATCATTCCTTAATGCATAACTGGATCACGCAAAATGAAAAAGCGCGTTTAAGTCGCTTACTGGCGAACGCGGGTTTTCATAAACCTCAGGCGTTATCGTGGTTATTGTTGGCCAAGTTTGGCAGCGGCATTTTGGTGGCGCTCCTGCTGCTGATGCGCCAATCCATCAATGGCGAAGCGATCGTAAGCATGTTGTCGCTTACCTTGGTGCTGGTGGGGTATGTGTTGGGCGCCAATGGCCCAGAGTGGTGGTTGAACTTAAATGCGGACAGATACCGCAAGAAGCTCAAACAATCCGCCCCCGACGCGATTGATCTGCTGGTGTTGTGTGTGGAATCGGGATTGTCACTCAACCGTGCCTTTGAACGCGTGGCTCGTTACCTACAAGAGCAACATGCGCCCATGGCGGAGCAGTTTCGCGTGACTTCAGCTGAATTGGATTTGCTGAACGACCGCACTCAAGCGCTCAATAACTTAAGCTGGCGAACCGGTATTCCAGAGTTACATACGTTAGCCACGACACTGACGATGGCGGACAAATATGGCTCGCCACTGGCTGATACCTTACGTCAAATCAGTGAAGATGCGCGTCGACAACGCGCGCTCGATATTGAAGAAAGAGCCGGTAAATTGCCGGGCAAAATCACGTTGATTCAGATGACCATGATCATGTTGCCGATGTTGGTGATGGTGATTTCGCCGATTCTTTCTCAACTTCTCACCAGTCTGGCCTAGCTTCAATGTTGGACCGCAGTACCTCTGTGCTCCTTTAGGAACAAATCATGAAATTTGCCTCAAAACTTATTCTTTCCGTTGTCAGCATTTTGCTCGTGGGATGCGCTGCGCCAGCATCGCAACCCAGCGCAGAATCGCTCAACAGCTTGGCCGATACCGCATTTGAGTATGCGCGTTACGATTCTGCCAAAAGCAAGTATCAACAAGTGCTTGATGTGTATCCTGAACAACCGCATGCACGCTTGATGCTGGCGCGCATCGATCTCTTGCAAGATCGGCCGCATGCAGCGCAAAGTCAATTGCAGCAACTGCTGACAGAAAAAGCCGACAATGCGGCGGAAGCGGCGTTCATTCTTGGCCGTTATCAGCTCAATCAGGGGGATGCACTCAGCGCCAGCAATTATCTTCAACAAGGCCTCGCATTGGATGAGCAGCACGCAGGGCTGCACAATTTGCTTGCGATTGCCCTAGATGAGCAACAACGCACGGCGCAGGCCAAACAGCATTTCCTCCGCGCGATGGAACTGGAGCCCGATAGCAAAAGTTTTCGCGTTAACCTCTCGTTTCACTATTTATTGCAAGGGCAGTTCAAGCAAGCACAGTTGTTATTGCAACCGCTGATGAAAGGCAATCAAGTGCCGGACTTCGTCACGCAACATTACGCCTTAGTGTTGTTGGCACAACAACAAGAACAACAAGCGTTTTCGCTGCTCAGCCGCAGTATGTCAGAACAACAAGCGGAGCATGATATCGCTTTGTTGAAGCAGCAGTTGAGTCGTTTGCAATGAGAAGTCGTCAATCTCAAAACGGCAGTGTCAGCGTGGAAGCGGCGCTGATCATGCCGGTGCTGTTAGCGCTGGTTTTGCTCTTTTTCGAAATTGGCCGCGTGCAGTGGCATTTTTCATCCCTCGATCATGCGGTTCAGCAAGCGAGGCGAGCAACCCAGCTCAAGCAAGAGGCTGATCCGAACGCGCTCATTGAACATTTTTCGCAACAGTTGCTGTTACACAGTCCGGAGTTAACCAGTGAAGCCACCATAGAGCCTCAATGGCACCCTTCGATTGCACAATGGCTCGGCGTGGCCGCAACCGAGGAAACGACACAGGTGCGATTGCAACAAGGGGTGATCGTATTGACGGTAACACTCTCATTACCCGCGTTAGCGATTCCTCTGTTGAGTGAACGCGAGATGACGTACACCTACCGAAACCAAGTGGCCTTAATCCCGGAGAAAGCGTTTGAAACTGAATAGACTCTCTCGCCGCCGTGTTCAAACTGGCAGTGTGGCGGTAGAAGCATTGATGTTTATCCCTTTGTTGCTGGTAATGGCGCTGGCGTTTGTCGATCTCACTTCGCTGATTCGCAGTAACGATAAAGTGCAAGATATCAGCCATACCTTGGTTCGATCGATCTCAATGCAGGATATCCAAGATGGCAATGAACTGCGCGGATGGATGCCCGCCTATCTCCAGCAAGCGGAACAGCTAATGGCCAAGCCCGGCTCAGTGCTCGGAGTCAAAGTCCAGTTTTTCTCTGAGCAAAACAGCTTTGTGCTGGCAGAAGGGGCGTGCCAGCCACCAGAGCTGCAAGCGGAGCTGACCGAGGTGGATCTGTGGATGGTGAGTGTGTGTTACCAACCCGCACCCAAAGACTTGTTGTCACGTGTATTGGTGCTGTTGAGTGAACAGCAATCTCTTGTTAGCCATGCGATTTACAAAAGGAGATAACATGCGCAAGCAAACGGGTGGAATTTCGGTGTTCATGCTGGTCTTGTTGATGAGCATGTTGGTGTTTGCCGCATGGGTGACGGATGTGATGCGTATTTACAGTGTGCATAACCAAATGGCGAACGCGACGGATGCCGCACTCGCGTCGGCGATCATCAGTGAGGTGCCAGAAAGTACGGCGGTGGAACTGCTGCATGCCAACCTTACCTCCGGAGCGGCAAGCCCTTATGTGGAAGAGGTGCGTCTGACTCATCTGCGTGATGAGCAAGAGGAAAGTTTGCAAGTGGCGTTGGATTTTGTGCCCAACTCGCTCAACATCGCGGCGCAAGAGAGTGTGCCGATCCGCACCAACGCCAAAGCGGGCATCAGTAGCAACAAAGCGGAAATCGTCTTTATGCTCGATGTTTCCAACTCGATGTCTGGTGAGCCGATGAACAAAACCAAAGAGGCGTTGCTGGCCTTTGCGGACAAGCTTTACGCTCGTGGTAACCGCAATCAAAATTACGTGGTCAGCATTGTGCCCGCGTCAGGTAACGTCAATACCGGGCCGATGGAAGAAATCTATCTGGGTTCGTTTCGCCGCTACGATCACGCGCAAGTCAAACGTGAAAATCGTTGGAGTGACATGTTCGATAGAGCCAGTGGGCGAACGCCAGCCGTACCGGGAAGACAACGTAACGCGATGTGCCGCGATCTTGATTTTGAGGGAAACAATCCCGCGACGTTAGGCTTACGTTATTTTCGTAACCTCGAGAAAGCGCCTCAGTTTGCCAGCAACAATTCAAAGCGCATTATCCGCCCAATTCACAAGCCAGCGGTACTGCACTTTGATGATGGAACACCGCTGGATCCGCCTGTTTATCCGTCGACCAATCCGAGCAATAACTATCGTCCTTTTCACGAAGACAAAGCCATTTTTGATGACATCGAATGTCACGTAAATCCGATTGTGCCGTTTATCACCGAGCGTCGACACTTTGAATCCACCGTCCAACGTCTCGTGCCCGGCATGAACACCAATAATGCGGAAGGAATGGTGTGGGCGATGCGTTTACTCTCTCCGTATTGGCAGGGGATATGGGATAAAACCCGTCCAGAATTGCCACGCCGATACAGTGATGAAACGAGCAACAAATACTTAGTGATGTTTTCTGATGGCAATCATTTGATTGATCCCGCGTTTCGCGACAAAAAAATGAAGCTAATTTGTACACAGCTCAAGCAGCCAGGCCGTGGTGTTAAGGTCATGACGGTTAACTTTGGTGGAGCGGCAAGTGAACGTTTGATGCAATCTTGTGCGTCTGGTCCGGAGTATTACCACGTGGCGAGTTTGTTTAGCGTTGAAAAGGTGTTTGAGCAGATCGCAGAGCAAGTGATCAGCAGTTCGTTGATCGAGTAACGCAAGGGTAGAAGCCTGATGAAAAAAGCCCTCACATCATGTGAGGGCGTAAACAAACTGGCACGAAGTGGGCAAGGTGCTATCAATCCGTTGGTGTGCCAGGCAGTGGAATCTATACGGGTGCTGTGACTTAAGTTGTTAGCGTACTTAAGCTGTTAGCGCTGCAAGGTGCTCACTCGCTGAAGCCAAACCTTTATTGGCAAAATCGTCACCCATGTTCAGCGCTTCAGCGTAGACAAATTCAACCTCTGTGATGCCAACAAAACCCAGTACGGTTTTCAAGTACGGTGTAATGATGTCAGAAGCTGCGTCTTTATGAATCCCGCCGCGTGTTGTCACGATCACGGCTTTCTTGCCTTCAATCAGACCTTTCGGGCCTTGCTCGGTGTAAGTGAATGTCACCCCTGCACGCGCAATCAAATCGATCCAGTTTTTCAATTGAGTCGGGATGGTGAAGTTGTACATAGGTGCCGCAATCACTAGGGTGTCTGCCTCTTTGATTTCATCAATCAAGGTGTCTGACAATGTCACAATTGCTTGTTGCTCGGCAGTCAACTCACCCGCAGCGCGCAGAGCGGTTGCCACCTGAAAATCTAAAACCGGCAATGGTTGCTGCGCCAGATCGCGTACAACGAGCTGCTGGTGGTCGAAATGGTTGATGAACTCGTCAACCAGTTTGTTTGATTGTGAGTAATCGCCAAGAATGCTTGATTTTAATACTAGTAAACGAGACATAGTGAATTCCTTAGATGGGTGTTCAAACGATGAAGTCATTCTATCGAGTTCATCTTAGGGATGAAGCGTTGAAATTCGCTCATCTCATTCGAAAAAACTGAATGAGTTATTGCTAATGTAGTCGTGGCGTTAAATACGACAGAGATAAAGAAAAAGAGCCGCAGATGCGGCTCTAGAGAGGCAGACGATTACTGGTTTTGTTCGATCATTTGATTGAAGTAATCCACTTGTTCTGCCATTGAAAGGCTTTCAGTATTGGAACCTAAGGTCCAGATAAAGAAGCCGCCATAGCCATTCTGTTTTTGCCAACGTGCACGCTCAATGTTGTTTGCGCGGGTTTCCACAAAGCGCCCGTTTGGTCCCCATTGGCTGTTGATGGTCGCCCCAAGGATGATTTTCGACGGATCGCCTACGTGCTCGGCATAGTTGGCCATTGCCACGTCATATCGGAAGTTTTCCCCCGCGTCATAGGCCATCACATTGAAGAAATCGATGCTCTGTTTGGTGTTTTGCAACAAAGAGATCACTTCACCGTGATGAATAGAGCGTGCAGGTTCAATAAATGAGCAGTTCTCAAACACCGCTGGGTTTGAACACGCTTCTGGATCCGCACCGACGTGATAGGTGGTCAGTGAGAGCAGCTTGCTGTCGCCCACTTGAGCACGAATACGTTGAATCAGGTCTTCCAAATTGCGATTCGATTGTTCGGTCAAACGCGCGGTCGTCTCGTAGTCGAAGTCGATACCATCAATAGAAACGTAACCTGCCAGCTGATACTTGCTGTAGTCACATTGGCCGCTCCAATCGGTCGCCAAACACTCGCCAACCATCTCTTCCGGTTTCAAATTGCGTTTGTAAACTGGGTAAGGTTGGTTCATCAGTTTCACCAAACTGTTGGCGATATTCTGACGGCCTTGCTCGGTCGCCATGTCGTTCCACATGCTTTCGTAGGTCGCGCCGCCAAAGGCCACCATCATCGCTTTGCGCGGTTGGGCATGTTTGAGTTCCGTCCACGATTGATACGTTGGTGACATCCAATCGGAGTTGTAGCTTGGGGTCAGCATGTCGTCACTGATTTGGATATTGCCGGCGCTGTCCCACTTACCAAAGGAGAGGAAGTAAGCATCACCCTGAGAGCGTTGAAGCTCTTCGATGTTGGTCAAACCCCAAGAGGTAAGATAGGTGATGCTGCGATCTGGGTTGTCACGCAAGCCAGTATCGGGCTTGGCTTCTTTGACTTCGATGTGCGAAACCACCGAAGTTTGCTCGTTGCCTTTGGAATCCGTCGCGATTGCATAAAGCTGATGTTGGCCAAGCTGTGCCCCTAACCACTCATGTTGGTATGGGCTTTGTGTTACCGTCGCAATCAGCAGGTCATCGGCGTAGAAACGCACTTGCGTGACTTCTCCGACAAAACTCGACGCATCTGCGGTCAACGTGATCGCACGGCCTTGAGTAAAGACCGAACCGTCGCTTGGTGAGGTGAGCCCCACAACCAGTGTTTTATCCGTGATTGCCAAGGTAATTGGTGATGTTTCGCTGCTCGCGCCTTTGTCGTCATAGGCCATCGCCGTCAATTGGTACAAGCCCTCAGCTTGCCCCGCGATTGTGAGGCGATAAGTGTCGACACCTTGTTGCCCGTCAGCGGTTGCCACCACTTTTCCATTAAGTAGCACGTCGACTTTTTCGATATCACCGTCTTGGTCAGTCGCGGTTAACATGACATCGAATGGTTGGTTCGGTGTGAGGCGATCGCCATGCGATGGTGAAAGCAGATCGACTTCTGGCGCGTAATTAGGGTCACATTGACCGACTTGATCCCAGGCATCTTTCCAAGCGTCCGGGTAGCTCGGGTGTCCGGTTCCAGGTGCCCATACAGGGTTGCCACACCAACCAAACACTTTACAAGAGAAAATCTCGCCGACATTGGTGACTTGATCGCCCACTTGGTAATTGACGCCATCTTGATAGCGAGGCACATCGCCACAACTGTTATTGGACTCGGTCACCGAGATGTTAACTTGCGCTACGCTTTGTAGCTTTTGTTCATCAACCGCGGTGGCCGACAGCGTCACGCTACCAGCATGGTCAGGCTGCCATTCACATTCGAAAGGCGTGCTTTCGGCAGGTTCAAATTGGCAAATCTCTACGCCATTGGCATCCAAGGTGACGCTCTTTAAATCGTCATCGGCGTCAAAGGCTTCAACCGCAATGGCAATACGTTCTGTTTTCTTAAAGCTTTGACCACTTTGTGGTGTCAGGAAGCGCACTTCTGGCGCACTGTACTGGTGATCCGGAATGACGGAAACAGACACGCTTTGTGATTCCAACTGTTTACCTGCATGGTCAAATGCCAGCGCGGTGACAGTCTGAATTCCTGTGGTGTTAGGTGTCCAGCTTTGCTGATATTCCAGCGTGTTTTGGTCCACTTTTTGCTCGCCAAGTCGACGATTTTCGGCCCAAAATTCCACTTTGTCTGCCGGACCAGAAAGAGAAATGGAGATAGAAGTCGGCTCTGATACGGTTAGTGTGGCACCTTCAACAGGTGCAAGAATGGTGAGTTCAACTTCAGGGTCCACTGGAGGAAGAGTGCCCCCGTCGCCATTGAACTTAATGCTCTGTTCAAATTGGGCCAAATCGTTCAGTTGCCCGTTGTAACCTATGGTCAACTGAAACGATTGATTGGCTTGCAAAGTGGTTTTGACCCAATCCCCCTGAGGAAATTGAAACGTCACGATATGCCTTACACCACCTTGGATGGGTTGATGAGTGATGGCGCTGCTTGGGTAAGAAAGGTGCTCTGACGCCCATTGAACATCGTTGACCGCACTTGGCAAAACAAACTCGATGTTCGATTCACGCATGTCAATTTGGCTATCACCGGCGTTGCTCACTTGCACACGATAAGTGCTCCACCATTGGCTTTCTGAAGGCGCTTGCACGCCGATTTGCACCGTTTCTGCCAATGCCGCAGAGATTGGATTCAATGCGAACCCAACCGTGAGCATCAAGCTGGCGAGTGTTGTGGTTTTTCTGTACATGGTTTTTCCCTATTGTTTCACTTTCCAATGAGCTTGGTTTCGAAGGAAATAGTACTTCGAGATAAAACAATTTGATTGAAGGAAAATTCTTACAAATTAGTGGTTTGGCTTGTAAATTGACAACGAATTTGCAAATTCTGGTGGAATGTCACAATTGCATCTTATGCTCAGATAGAGACAAGAAAGGTCCGTTTTCTATTGGTGTTTATCGAAGTTGTTGATGTTATTGATTTGATAAATTAATAAAGCGAAAGGAGGCGAGATGCGCACTTCGCGCGGCCAGCCTCGGTGTGATACAATCCGCGCAGTTTTATCCCATGAAATGAATAGGAAATGCTTTGACTTCGTCACAGCCAAATACAGAATCCCATGCTTCTGAGCAAAAGGCTCAAGCAAACAGCGCCGCGTCATTACGCAAGGCGCTCAGTCAGTGTTTGATCAAAGATCGCTTTCGCCTGAGTAAGCGCATTGCAGGTGCCAGTAAAATTAATAAAGAATCGGCACGCAACGCGGTGTTTGATGAGATCGCACTGGACATCGCCAAATCCATGATGGAAGTGGAACAGCGCAGCCGCTATCAACCGAAAATTGAGTACCCAGAAATCCTGCCTGTTAGTCAGAAGAAAGATGACATTGCAGACGCCATTGCTCATCACCAAGTGGTGATTGTGGCGGGTGAAACGGGCTCAGGTAAAACCACGCAGCTACCAAAAATCTGCGCCGAATTAGGCCGTGGTAAGTTTGGTTTGATTGGCCATACTCAGCCACGCCGCTTAGCGGCACGCTCGGTGGCCAATCGCATTGCCGAAGAGATGGAAACGCAACTGGGGGATTTCGTCGGTTACAAAGTTCGATTTAACGATCAAATCTCCGAAAATACCCAAATTAAATTGATGACAGACGGTATCTTGCTGGCCGAGATCCAACACGACCGTTTCCTTAATCAATATGACACCATCATCATCGATGAAGCGCACGAGCGCAGCCTGAATATCGATTTTATCTTGGGTTATTTGAAAGAGTTGCTGCCACGTCGTCCTGATCTGAAAGTCATCATCACGTCGGCAACCATTGACCCAGAGCGATTCTCCAACCACTTTGGCGGCGCGCCGATCATTGAAGTGTCGGGACGGACTTATCCTGTGGAAACGCGCTACCGTCCGTTAGGTGGCGAAACCGAAGACGATCGTGACCAACTTGAAGGCATCTTTGACGCGGTTGACGAGCTGTGCGACGAAGGCTTGGGCGACATTCTTATCTTCATGAATGGTGAGCGTGAAATTCGCGATACCGCAGATGCGCTGGCCAAACGTAAGCTCAAAGATACTGAGATTGTGCCGCTTTACGCGCGTCTTTCTGCGGGCGAGCAAAATAAAATCTTCCAGCCGCATACTGGCCGCCGCATTGTCTTAGCGACCAACGTTGCTGAAACCTCGTTAACCGTGCCGGGCATCAAGTACGTGATTGACCCTGGTACCGCGCGTATTAGCCGTTACAGCTATCGCACCAAAGTACAGCGACTGCCCATTGAGCCGGTTTCTCAAGCCAGTGCCAACCAGCGAAAAGGTCGTTGTGGTCGTGTGCAAGAAGGTATCTGTATTCGTCTCTACTCTGAGGACGATTTCAATTCGCGTCCTGAGTTTACCGATCCTGAAATTCTGCGCACCAACTTAGCGTCGGTTATCTTACAGATGACCGCGTTGGGCCTTGGCGATATTGAAGCATTCCCATTTGTTGAAGCGCCAGATAAACGCAATATTCTTGATGGTGTACGCTTGCTTGAAGAGTTGGGTGCCATCAACAGCAACGCCAAAGATCCGAAAAAACGCCTCACCGCGGTGGGCAAGCAGTTGGCTCGTTTGCCAATTGACCCTCGCTTAGCGCGCATGGTGTTGGAAGCGCCAAGATTTGGTTGTTTGAAAGAAGTCATGATCATTGCAGCGGCCTTGTCGATTCAAGACCCGCGTGAGCGACCTTCAGACAAACAGCAATCGGCAGATGATAAGCATCGTCGCTTCTACCATGAAGATTCTGATTTCCTCACCTTTGTGAATTTGTGGAATCACATTCAGAAGCAACAAAAAGCCTTGTCGGGCAACCAGTTCCGTCGTCAGTGCAAAGACGATTACCTCAACTACTTGCGTGTGCGTGAGTGGCAAGATGTTTACTTCCAAATCCATCAATCGATGCGTGAGATGGAGTTCAAGCTCAATAGTGAACCCGGTTCTTACGATGCGGTGCACAGCGCGATTTTGACTGGCCTGTTATCGCATATTGGGATGAAAGATCAGGAGAAAAATGAGTATCACGGCGCACGCAATGCCCGTTTCCATATTTTCCCTGGCTCTGGTCTGTTTAAGAAACAGCCAAAGTGGGTGATGTCGGCAGAGCTGGTCGAAACCTCGAAACTGTGGGGCCGAATTATTGCCAAGATTCAACCAGAATGGATTGAACCACTGGCGAAGCATTTGATTAAGCGTAGCCACAGCGAACCGCATTGGTCGAAGAAGCAAGCGGCCGTGATGGCGTACGAAAAAGTGATGCTCTATGGCATTCCGATTGTGCCTAAGCGCTTGGTGAATTATGGCAATATCGATGCGTCAGTGAGCCGTGAGATCTTCATTCGCAGTGCGCTGGTGGAAGGGGATTGGGAAACCAAACACGCGTTCTTCAAACAAAACCGTAAATTGCTGCTCGAAGTGGAAGAGCTGGAGCACAAATCTCGTCGTCGCGATATTTTGGTCGACGACGAAGAGCTGTTCCAATTTTACGATCAACGCGTCGGTACGGAAGTGGTCTCTGGACGCCATTTCGACACCTGGTGGAAGCAAGCATCGAAGAAAGAGCCTGAGCTGCTGAACTTTGAAAAAGAGATGCTGTTCAAAGGCGATGCAAGCCACGTGACGGATTTGGATTACCCGAATTTCTGGCATCAGAATGGCTTGAAACTCAAGTTGAGCTACCAGTTTGAGCCGGGTGACGACAGCGACGGCGTCACGGTGCACATTCCATTGCCGATTTTGAACCAAATTGATCCGGCGGGCTTCGATTGGCAAATCCCGGGCTTGCGTCATGAATTGGTGGTGAGCTTGATTAAGTCGCTACCGAAGACGCTGCGCAAAAACTTTGTGCCTGCGCCAAATTATGCCGATGCATTCCTATCTCGCGTTACTGCAATGGAAATGCCGTTGCTCGATGCTTTAGAGAAAGAGCTACGCCGCATGACCGGGGCGACGGTGCTGCGTGAAGATTGGAAACTGGATCAAGTTCCTGACCATCTGAAAGTGACTTTCCGTGCGGTTGATGAAAGAAATCGTAAACTGAAAGAGCACAAAGATCTTCATGAGTTAAAAGAAAGCCTAAAAGAGAAGGTGCAAGAAACCTTATCGAAAGTGGCGGATGACGACATCGAGCAACAAGGCTTACATACATGGAGCTTTGGCGAGTTGCCACAGGTATATCAGCAGAAACGTGGCGGTTATCAGGTTAAGGCGTTCCCTGCGCTGGTTGACAACAAAGACAGCGTAGAAATCAAGCTCTACGAAACCGAGCAAGAGCAGATCAGTGCAATGAAAGCCGGTCAACGCCGTTTGATCTTGTTGAATGTGCCATCGCCGATTAAGTATCTGCATGCGAACTTGCCGAACAAATCGAAGCTGGGCCTGTACTTTAACCCGTATGGCAAAGTGCTTGATTTGATCGACGACTGCATTGCTTGTGGCGTTGACAAGCTGATTGAAGAGCAGGGCGGCTTAGTTTGGGAGCCAGAAAAATTTGAAGCGTTGAAGGAACACGTGCGCGCAGAATTGGGCGACACGGTGGTGGATATCGCCAAGCAAGTGGAAACGATTTTGACCACGGCCTTCAACATCAACAAAAAGCTCAAAGGTAAGATTGATTTCACCATGGCATTTGCTCTGTCGGACATCAAAGCGCAAATCGAAGGTCTGATCTTCAAAGGCTTTGCCACGGAATGTGGTTGGAAACGACTGCCAGACATCTTGCGTTACATGAAAGCGATTGAGCGTCGAATGGAAAAACTGCCTATCGACCCGAACAAAGATCGCTTACATATGTTGAAGATTGAGTCGGTAGTCAAAGACTACAAAGAGCTATTGAACAAGATTCCGAAAGGATTAGCGGTACCGGAAAATGTGAAAGAGATTCGTTGGATGATCGAGGAGCTGCGAGTCAGTTTCTTCGCTCAGCAGCTCGGAACACCTTATCCGGTCTCCGATAAACGAGTAAAAAACGCTATAGAAGCTTGCTAATACGTTGTTTACTGTAGGCATATAATTTGCATACGCTATAATAACGGATATTGATATGTCGGTCAGGTGGCAAAACCATGCCACCTGAATGACTGACTAGTAAACAAGAGAAGGTTAACAATGAAAAAGACTCTTTTAGCACTAGCGCTTATCGGCGCGTCATCAACTGCGATGGCAGATTCATGGATTTACGGCGGTGCGAGTGTAGGTCAGTCTGACTACAAAGGCGAAAGCGACACGTCTTACTCACTGCATGTAGGTACAGGTATTCTACCTATCATCGGTATTGAAGGTGGTATCACTCAACACGGTACATTTGGTATTGATTACTCAGGCACTAAGCGTGACACCAAGTTGAGCTCTTACTACGCGGCGCTAAAACCAAGCATCGATTTTGGCCCACTGCACATTTGGGCAAAAGGTGGTCTGCACTCATGGGACAAAGAAGTGACTGGTCTTTCTTCTTCCAATGATGACGGCGTAGATATCATGTACGGTGTGGGCGCTGAATACTTTATCTTTGGTCCACTTTCTGTCGGCGCAAGCTACATGAACTACACCATGGACAAAGATGACGTGGGTACTTTCTCACTGAACGCGACGCTACACTTCCTATAAGCTGACGCGAAATTGTTCCTATAAACCGCTACCTTGTTAGCGGTTTATTTTTATCCCCACTTTCTCAAAACGTGCTTCCACCGACGGTTGTTCTTGGTGATACCACTCCCTAGGCATGGCGTTTTCTAGCCCCGCTTCTTTCAGACTTGCTTGTTCATCTTTGGTGATCACCGCGTAGTGCAGCCATTGCTCAAACAGCGATGTCAGTGATAGCAAAGAGATCTGCTCATGGTCTTTCCAGTAGGCTTTCAGCAAACCGACGATGCTCTGCTCAGGCACGAGTGGCTCAATGACACATTGCTTGGTGGTGATAACCGAAGACGAACGAGGCAACTTTTCTCTTGCTAAGAGCCAATCAGGCTTGCCTTGACGCGTGAGCAACTGGTGCTGATAGCAATAATAAGGGAAAAGGAAGCGCTCGATGGCGTGCCAACGTTCAGCTTTCACTTCTAACAAGATGTGCTGCAGTTCTAGATGGGTGTCGTACATAAATGCGATGTGGCTTTACAGTAAACTCGAATCGGATGGGCTTATTGTAACGCAGTTCTGCGTGAAAGCGTGGTTTGGCGGAGTAAGCAAGTGAATCAATTCGCGTTATTCTGGTTGGCTTATGAGGCCATAAAATATCAGAATCGGGATTGTCTTGATATCAAAAGGGTTTTCTATAATCATCTTTTTATAAAGCTAACTAGATGAAAAACAATGAAAATAACACATACCATTTACATCCATTCTGCATTTTTAACCTTTATTGTAGTGGTCATGCTTTTTTCTTCGGTGGTTTGGGCAAACGACACTTGGTCTGATCCTATGGAGGAGAGCATGCTTAATAAGTACATCATGGGGCGTGTCTTTGTAGAGCAATATCCGCAGCAAGAGACAATGCGTTGCCATTCTTGCCTAGAACAAAGTGTGATTGAGTTTGATACCCAAACCCGCACGGCACTTTACTCCCATCCCGGTGGGGAAGAAGGCTACACCAGCATCTATAAATACGAAGATCACACCATTCGTCTCAACGGCTTATTGCTGCACATCAAGTTACAAGAAGACAGAGTTGCATTAGAGACCGAGAGTGGCGTAGTGTTTCTCTCCAATTAGAACTTTGGCGTCAAAAGCTGGTTTTGCCATTCATGGAGGGAAGATGGCGGAGTACAAAGCGAAAATAGTGTGGCAGCGTCAGGCGAGCGAAGTGTTCTCAGACAATCAATACAGCCGAGGTCACATGTGGGAATTTGATGGTGGTGTGCAGGTACCTGCATCGGCATCGCCACATGTGGTGCCACTGCCGCTTTCTGTGGCGGAAAATGTGGATCCTGAAGAAGCGTTTGTTGCTGCTCTTGCAAGCTGTCACATGCTAACGTTCCTCGGTATCGCAGCGAAACAGCGCTACGTGATTGACGAATACATCGACGACGCTGTTGGAATCATGGAAGAGAATGAGCAGGGCAGAATGTGGGTGGCCAAAGTGGTTTTGCGACCGACCATCCGTTTTTCCGGTGACAAGCAGCCTGATCGACACGCTTTGGAAAAACTGCATCATTTAGCACACCAGCACTGCTTTATTGCGAACTCCGTGAAGAGTGAAGTGGTTACCGAAATTTAGTAAAAGCTAATAAAAACAAAACCTTACTTTATGCGGTATCGTGCAATGTTCACCATTCTTGTTGAACTGCAAGATATGCTCACGAATGTTAAATTAATGTTACTCATTAATGCCGCTTTCGCTGAATTTCCCTTCTACTTTTAATTAGCTCCTCAGAGGTCCGATTAGTAGAAGGAAAATAACTTGAAACGGAAAATATTGTTCGCTGCTCTCTGGTGTATGAGTGCCGCTGCCCTCGCAGGGACCAGCACCTCATCTCTCAATCAAACGGGGTATACGCAAACGCGTTACCCTATCGTGTTAGTCCATGGTCTGTTTGGCTTTGATAAGTTGGCTGGCGTGGATTATTTCTATGGTATTCCTGAATCCTTAACCAAAGATGGTGCCAAGGTGTATGTCGCGCAAGTCTCTGCTACCAACAGCAGTGAAGTGCGTGGTGAGCAGCTCCTATCACAAGTAGAAATGCTGTTGGCAGCCACTGGCGCAGCAAAGGTCAATTTGATTGGTCACAGCCATGGTGGGCCGACTGCTCGTTATGTTGCGTCTGTTCGGCCTGATCTCGTGGCGTCGGTCACCAGCATTGGTGGGGTCAACAAGGGCTCTAAAGTGGCGGACTTAGTCCGAGGTCATGTTTCTGAAGGCTCGCTTACCGAAGCACTGGCAGTGAAGCTCGCGGAGGGGCTTAGCGGTCTAATTGGTCTACTATCCGGTGGCAGTGGTTTGGATCAAGATCCGCTAGCGTCACTGGATGCACTTACAACGCAAGGGTCATTGCGCTTTAACCAATTCTACCCAGAGGGACTGCCTCAAACCGAGTGCGGCGAGGGTGAGATGTTGGCTGGCAATGGCGTCTATTACTACTCGTGGACGGGTTCGAGCACCTATACCAACGTTTTGGATCCCGCCGACGCACCAATGGCCATTCTTGGTTTAGCGTTTGCCGGTGAAGCGAATGATGGCCTTGTTGGTGCGTGTAGTACCCATTTGGGTAAAGTGATTCGTGACGACTACAAAATGAATCACTTAGATGAGATCAATGGTCTGTTGGGTATTCATCATTTGTTTGAAACGGATCCCGTCACCCTTTATCGCCAGCACGCCAATCGTCTGAAACTACAAGGGCTGTAGCCTCAAAGGGAACGTTATGAAAAAGACCGCACTGACCATTATCACGATCGCCTTGGGGAGCCTCGGTGCGGTCTATTTTTTACCTTCGGAGCCCGCTGCGCAAAAAGACATTCGCGCTACCTCTCAGCACGATACCTCGGTTGATAACACATCGGCCAAGGCCTTTTTGGACTACTCACTCTCCACGCTAGGTGAAAAACCTTTGCAGACAATAACGCAAGATGTGGTTAGAGAAGAGAGGGCGTTAGGCGAATTGCAGTTGGATGAGCAGCTATTCGCACTTTACCTTCGCTACAAGCAAGCTCTTGCTGATTTAGATATTGAAATAACGGGGTCAGACATCATCTCATTAGAAACCTTGCATCAAGCGATACTCGATCTACAGCGAGAGTACTTTTCAGCGCAACAAATCGACCTGATTTTTGGCGAGGAAAACCAATTAAGGGCGCTTGCTCTGGAAAAAGCGCGCTTGAGTGAACAGGGCTATTCAGCAGAAGAGCAGAAACAGCTCTGGCGTGATCATTTGGCACTGCAACCGGAATACGTTCAAGAAAGTGACGCCAACCGCCGATTGATGAGTGAATTAGCGCAAGGAGAAGATGCACAAACCACTTATCTCAAGCGAGTGGAACTCGTGGGCGAGGCTGGAGCACAGCGACTGGAAGTGTTGGACCAAAATCGCGCCGAGTTTGATCGCGTTTTTCAACATTACTTAGTGCAACGCAGTGCGATTCTTGATGACCTCGGCTTGAGCGATGAGCAAAAGCACAAACAAATCACAATGTTGAGAGAAACCAGTTTCGACGCAAAACAGTGGCGCAGAATTGAAGCACTTGAACGCATTGCAGATGGTGGATAATCGCTATCGGAGCAAATAAAAAAAGAGGCGATGAAATCGCCTCTTAGAAAGATCAGATTGCCAGCGGCATTTCATTGGAAGAATCAGGTTTACGATAGACCAAACGCAACCCTAACATCGCAAGGATGGACATTGCGAGCATGAGGCAGCCAAGAGGCAGTTGATCTTGGGCTGGGAACAAGGAGGCGATTAATGTCGCGATACCTGCTCCTAGATTTTGCATACCGCCCAAAATAGCGCCACCGGTTCCCGCGTGATAAGGGAAAGGAGCCAGTGCTCCCGTGGTCGCCGCTGGGAACAAAATGCCTGCGCCAAGGAAGTAAATTGTCGCACCACCGACCAACGTCAGTGCCGTTGTTTGACCAAACAGACCTGGAATTAGCACCACGGCTGCGCCGATCAGTATTGCGACCAAGCCAACGTTCAGAGCACGCTTTTGTGAGCGACGCTGCGCAATGTAGCTGGATAAGCCCGCACCAATCAGATAGCCCGGGATCGGCAATACAAATAGAATGCTGACGACAGTCGCAGGCAGCCCTAACACACCGCCTAATAGCACGCCCGCCGCTGCCTCAAAAACCGCCACGCCAGCAAAGGTTGCAACTAAGCAAAGTAAGTAACCTTGGAAACGTTTGTTGGATAAAACGTAGTGGTAGCTGCGAGCAACAGGCTCGTGTTTACGTTTTTCTTTTGGCAACGTTTCCATCATGCTGGTCATCATGGTAATAATGACCGCAATAGCAAATAGCGCCAAAAACAAATAGCTTGAACGCCAGCCAAAGGTTTCCGTTAGCACGCCGCCCAATACAGGAGCCATCAGCGGTGAAAAGATCACGCACATGCTGATCAAACTGTTGGCGCGATGTAATTCAGCGCCTTCAAAACAGTCACGAGTCAGGGTGCGAGACATTGCACCACCACAACCGATCCCCAAGCCTTGAACAAAGCTACCGACAAGGAACCAAGTGTACTCGTGTGCAAACAGTGACAGCATAGTGCCGGCAATGTAAATCAATAGACCGGCGATGATGATCGGCTTACGGCCAAGGCGATCCGACAGTGGACCATAGACAAATTGCGATAATCCGTAAGGGATCAAATAGCACGCCATGACGGCCTGCAGTGCAGCAGGCGATACCAAAAACTCACTGGCCATGTGACCGATTGACGGCACGTACATGGTTTGAGTCATTTGACCCACAGCGGTCAAAATAGCGATCAAAAGGGTAAGCTTGGCTAATGGAAATGACGCGGACATCTGCGCAAATTCTCCGGCTAAATTAAAAACGAAAAAGACCATGACAGATCGGTAAGGACTGCCAGATGATGAGTTTTATAGGGATTTACGGCGCGAGATATTAGTCGTTGATGGCGTTGTGATCAATCCGGAAATGTGATCTTAAGCAAGATAAAAATCTATCATTTGCATTAGAAAAACTAATGATTATTTGGTTGTGGTAAGAGCCTGATTGGTGTTTAGACTTAGCCCCGATGAAAACGCTGCAGTAATTAGATACCGAAAGAGCATTTAGGGCCGTTAAATAGCAAGGAGTGCAAATGAAAAAATGATAAGTAGTGTTTATCGGTTCTTGGTTAATGAAAAAGGCGCGAAATGTCGCGCCCTTTGCTCGTCTTCAGCTGTGACCCAAGAGGTGCTTGAAACGGATTGTCTGTGGCTGGCCTGCTAAAGTTTGAGTAGGACTTTAACATCAGCCGTTAATGCTGACTCGTCAACGTACCCAATCGCGTTTGTGTTGCTGGTCACTTCCGCAATCACACCTGCATAGTCGGCCACTTGGATGGGTGCTTCTGCTTTGCCAGTAAAGACCAATCGTGACCATGCGGATTGCAGCTGAGACTCACTGCGCCCTGTGGCTAGGTTGTGAAAAGCAATACGTCCTTCTGAGCCATCGCTAAGTTCAACAATGCGTGCTTTTGCACCGTTGGTGAGCAGATTTTTTTGCCCCAAAAAGAGCTTTTTGACTTCATTTTGGGAAAGAGAGTCGACGCCCGCTGCATTACCAATGACAACCATGCCTGCCATCGCATTGAAAGAGAGTAGGGATGCTGCAAAAAATGGAATCAGTTTGTTCATGAGAGGCTCCTTAGAAAACGAAATCTAGACGGGCAGAGTAAACCACGCTGTCTTTTTCATTAAACGCTCCAGTGTTATCAATGTTGCTCTTAAAGCCGCCACTGGTGTTTTGATAATCGGCGTACGTGATATCGAATTTCAGTGCCATGTTGGTGGCGAAATCCCAACGGCTTCCAATGGAGTAGGATAAGCGCTCATAGTTCATCAAGCGATTCAACCCGAGCGCTTGTTTATACGCAGGAAGGTTTGTTGCGGCAAGGGCAGGAGTTGGTGCTGGTCGCTCATCGTTATCGGTGGTTTGCATCCAGCTTACCGCTAAATATGGCGTAAAGGCGGCCACTCGGTAACCCAGCAAGCCCGAAGCAGAGCGGGTATCACTGAACTTGCCATCGAGCTTCACGTCCGTCGCTTCGATGTTCGCGAGCAGGCTGCCATTATCATATTGCGCGCCAAGTGAAATGAACTGGCCATCTTGCTTGTGAACGCCTAACAACGCAGCACGTTGGCAAGGGGCCGAGTTGGTATCTCCTTTGTCGCATTTAGGATTGGCTTCGGCGATAAAGTAAGAGCCGCGCAGCGAGAAGTCGCCGTAGTTCCAGTTAGCAGAAAGGCCGAGCATTTTGTCCAGTTTGACTTCGCCAATGCTCGAATCATCCTCATCGATGGTGGCAATGCCGACAACGGGCTGTAGCAGTAGGCTTGAGTGCTCAAATTCAACCGGGATAAGAAGATCTGCACCGGTGTAGCTCTTAAGTACGATGTGCTCGTAAGTCTCTTGAGACGGACGAATCATCGGGTAGGCGTAGCCTAAATCAATGTAGTCAGAATAGAAGAACAAAGGCAAACGCAGTTTACCCGCGCGAGCAGTGAAAGCTTCAAATTCGTAAGAGGCGTAGGCCATTTCAATTTTAGGCGCATAATCATAGCGGCTGTTTGCCACCAATTGGGTGACAAACTTCACCTTGTCGTTGATTTGAAAATCAAACTGAAGACCCGCCAAGGTTTCTTGTTCCCAATCGATTTTTTCCGCTGTGTATCGTGCGTAACCAATATCGTTGTTTGATTTGCCCATACCGACGGAGCCAAATCCACTGATGGACAGATCCTCAAGATTGGCAGCATTGGTGCTAAAAGTGGTAGCAACGATGAGGCTTGCTAACATGGTTTTTTTCATTCTGAACTCCACTACTGTGTTCGTTATTTTTGCTTTTTATGAAATTTAAGGTGCGGCAATCCACACCTGGTCAACACGACCAAGTGCCAAAGCAAGTGCGAAGGATTACTTCACCTTAAAGTGTCCGGTTAAACCGGATAAGTTTGCCGTAATTGCGTTGATGTTTTGTGCTACTGCGTCAAGTTCGCCGACGCTGTCAGCGGTGCCCTGTGCCATACTGCGAATGTTGTCGACGATGGCTTCAATGTCACTGGAGGCACGTTCCTGCTCTTCGGTTGAAAATGCAATCAGGCCATTTTTACTGCTGATGTCGGAAACGTCTCTGGTGATGCGTTGTAAGGATTGCTCTGCGACCAACGATTTCTGCACGCACTCTTCTGCGCGGCAAGCGCTCTCAGAAATGATGTTTGCGGCCGTTTTGGTTTGTTCTTGCAACTCATGCAAAACGGATTGGATCTCTTGGGTGGAAGATTGAGTACGAGAGGCCAGTGTTCTGACTTCGTCAGCAACGACGGCAAACCCACGCCCCTGTTCTCCTGCTCGGGCGGCTTCAATCGCTGCGTTCAAGGCGAGCAGGTTGGTTTGTTCGGCGATGGCACTGATGGCATCGAGTATCGAGCCTGCGTTTTGCGTATTTTGATCCAATTGCTGAACCACGAGTGAGGCATTTCTCACTTCGGCCGTCAGTTCTCGAACGGCAACAATCGTGCTTTGGACCTGCGCTTCGCCGTTGGCAGCTTCTTCACTCGCGCTATTGGCGGATGTGGAGGCTTCACTGGCGTGCGAGGCGATGTGTTTCGCTGCGTCGAACAACTGGCCAAGTGAATGGGACACATCTTCAATCTCTTTATATTGGCGTTCAGACAAGTCTGCCGTAGTGTGGCTGGAAGCAACCAAAGTGCTGGATATTTGGTCCAGTTTGCTCACGTTCTCAATGGTTTGCGTGACGTTGTGCTGAAGTTTGGTGACAAAAGCGTTGAATGAATCGACAACGGGTTTCAGTTCATCATTTTTCTCGTGACGGATGCGAACAGTAAGGTCGCCATCGCCGTCGGCAATATCACGCATCTTTTCTGCGAATGAGCCTAAATCTAGTCTAATGCCGCGAGTGACAAACCAACCCATCAAAATGGTGAGCAACAATGCAGTGGCGCCCAACACACGCATGAGTTGAGTGGCCGCGACATTGTTCTGTTCAAGCTCCGTCACGGAGCGTTCAAAATCCGCGACTCGAGCATGTGAAAATTGCTGCATCTGATTTTTTAGTGCGTCAAGCGTCTTTCGATTGGCGTCTGCTTTTTGCGCAGCGGCGGAGAGATCAAGGTTGCCATCAATCATGCCGAGAGCCACATCATAAGTTGATTGAAAGTAAGTATTTAAAAGCCGACGCAACGTGGTGGTTTGTTCACGTAACGCGGGTTGCAATGTCGCCTGTAACGCAAGGTTCTCAACGATTTCCTCAAGCGTGGTGCGGTTCAAATCCAGCAGCTCTTCATCGCCTAGGGTAACCGCAAGGTTAAAGCGCTCTGTAAGTTGGGAGAGCAGCACTAAGTTGAGCGCTGCGGAGTTCATGACGGGATAGTACAGTTTGTCGATATGACGAACCTGTTCAGTGTTATTGGTCAGGGTGGAACCACTAATGGACAACATGCTAGCAAATCCGAATAACGATAGAAGGCATAGTGCAAGCACCTTCCCTCGAATAGACAGTGACATCATGCAGACATCCTTCTAAAAGAAAAAATAAATATAAAAATTATAATCTTGGGTATTAATAAACCGCGTCCATGTTACCGCTAATGACATTCATGACATTAGAGTATTTATGTAAGTGAGCGTAAGCTGGTGACGTAGGGTGAGCGAGAGGGTCTTGTTTTAAAGGTGGTAAAGTCGGCATGCCATCGGTGCAAAATCACTTCGCTGCGTGGTTCTCTTTGGATTAGAGGGGCGATCTCTTTCGTGGGAAAAGTGATAAAAGGTGGGGAAAACGATAGTCTAGAAAGACAAAAATCCGATAAACAGAGTTTATCGGATTTGGTGGTCTTGCTTCAAAGTCTTCGCTTAGAACTCTGATTCAAACTCTTTATTTGCTGCCCAAGCGTACATAAGTTCCAGCGCAATGGTTGCGCCAGCCAGTGCCGTCAAATCGCTTTGATCGTATGGAGGAGAGACTTCTACCACATCCATACCAACGATGTTAACGTCTTTTAGGCCACGGATGATTTTCAAAATCTTGTCCGAGTTCAAGCCACCGCAGACAGGTGTACCAGTTCCTGGTGCAAAAGCCGGATCGAGACAGTCGATATCAAACGTCACATACACCGGCTTATCTGCCACGATGCGGCGAATATCTGCAAGGATCTCTTCTACGCTCATGTCGTTGGCTTGCATCGCATTGATGACGTTAAAGCCGTGACCTTCTTGCTTGTACTCAGTACGGATACCGACTTGTACGGAATGCTTAGGAGAGATAAGCCCTTCTTTTGGCGCATGGTAGAACATGGTGCCGTGGTCATAGCTGCTGCCGTTTGCGTACGTGTCGGTGTGCGCATCGAAGTGGATCAGTGCCATTTCACCGTAGTGTTTTGCGTAAGCGCGCAGAATAGGCAGCGTGATGAAGTGATCACCACCAAGGCCAAGCATTGTTTTGCCACTTTTTAGGATCGCAGAGGTAGCTGCTTCCATACGGTAAGTGAAGTCTTCTGCATCACCACAATCGAAGACAAGATCGCCACCGTCAATCACTTTCACCTTTTTGAAAAGGTTGAAATCCCAAGGGAATTTCTTACCTTCCCATGCAAGATTCACCGATGCACGACGGATCGCATCTGGGCCCATACGCGCGCCAGGACGACCAGAGGTTGCCATGTCTAGCGGTGCGCCAAAAACAACTAGGTCAGCGTCTGCTGCGACAGGATCTTTGACATACGGACGACGCACAAAACTCATCGAGTTTGAGTAGAGTGAATAATCAGTTTTAGTAAACAAATCATTCATTTAGAAATCCTCTAAATAGGTGTAACCAGACAGACCTTGTTCAAGCTCTGCTAGAATTTGTTGCTGTTCCTCTTGGTCAACGCGCTGCGATACCAAAGAGTGATAATTTTTGCGAATTTGGTCTACATCGATGTGTACGTAACGCATCATGTCTTCGACGGTGTCGCCTTCGTTGATGAAATCGATGTTGATCTCACCTTGGTCGCCCACGTTCACCACAACACTGTGGGTGTCACCAAATAGGTTGTGCATGTCACCAAGAATTTCTTGGTATGCACCCACGAGGAAGAAGCCCATCAAGTATGGCTCATCTTCGTTCCATGCAGGTACTGGCAGTGTACTTTCGATGCCTTGACCATCTACATAGGCGTCAATCGCGCCATCTGAGTCACAGGTGATGTCGAGCATCACTGCACGGCGATCAGCGGCGTTTTGTAAGCCAGACAGTGGCAGAACAGGGAAGACCTGATCAATACCCCATGAATCTGGCAATGATTGGAACAATGAGAAGTTGACAAAGAACTTATCCGCTAAACGCTCTGACAATTCATCAAGAATTGGGCGATGGAAGCGGTTCTTCGTGCTCATCAAACGGTTCAATTCATAGTAGATACGCAGCGATGTTTGTTCTGCCCACGCGCGATGTTCAAGGGTTAATACCCCGGTCGCAAACTGTGAGTGCACTTCCGCCAAGTCGCTTTGCGTATCGTTGTAAATTTCGATCAGTGCACGAGCATCGGTGCCATTGTGCAAGTTCAACCAGCTGCGCCACATGTTGTTCAGTAGAAGAGGGAAGTCTTCTTCTGGCTCTGTCACGGTTTCTGGTTTGTAAGTTTCAGTACCAATTACGTTCGAGATCAACACTGCGTGGTGTGCTGTCAGTGAACGACCAGACTCAGAAATGATCACTGGCATTGGTTGCTTGTAATCTTTACACACGTCACCCACGGTATTGACGATATTGCGTGCGTACTCCACCAAGCCGTAGTTCATCGAGTTGGAAGACTGGCTGCGAGTGCCATCATAGTCAATCGCCAAGCCGCCACCCACGTCGAAATACGTGATGTTGGCACCCAATGTACGCAGTTCACAGTAGAAACGTGCTGATTCATTCACACCATTACGCACATCGCGAATATTCGCCATTTGCGAACCTAGGTGGAAGTGGACGAGCTGCAAGGTATCGAGTTGGTTTTCTTTCTTCAAACGGCTGATCACATTCAGCACTTGTGATGCAGAGAGACCAAATTTCGATTTCTCGCCACCGCTGGCTTGCCACTTACCTGCACCTTGAGAAGCCAGGCGAATACGGATGCCAAGACGGGGTGTCACACCAAGACTTTTTGCTTCTCTTAACACAAGGTCTAGCTCGGACATTTTCTCAAGTACGATGAAGACTTTGTGACCAAGTTTTTCACCAATCAGTGCCAAACGGATGTACTCACGGTCTTTATAACCGTTACAAACGATAACAGAGCTTGCGTGCTGAGCCATGGCTAGAACGGCGAGAAGCTCAGGCTTACTGCCTGCCTCTAGGCCTAGCTGTTTGGTTTCCAGTTGTGCCTGGCTGGCAAGAATCTCGTCTACCACTTCACGCTGTTGGTTTACCTTGATTGGGTACACTAACAGGTATTTATTTGGGTATTGATATTCTTCAATTGCCTGGTTAAACGCGTCACAGATTGAATGCACACGTTGATGCAGGATTTGCGGAAATCGAACCAGCACAGGTACATTGAGCTGACGCTCTTCTAGCTGCTTAACGATTTTGCTTAGCTGAATCTGATGGGCATTATCACTACGTGGGGAAACGTACATTTCGCCTTGGTCGTCAATACCGTAAAAACCTTGACTCCAGTAGTGCACGTTGTAGTCGGCGCGAACGCGGTCTAATTTGGATGTTTGTTCCACATCTAATCTCACAGAGTATATCCGAAATACAGCAACGGATATTAAGAACAAAACATGAGTGGAAAGTCCCTCTCATGGCCTGGCACGCAACGCGTGTTGCGCGAATTAACGGACAATTTATCACTTGAGTCTAATGAATAAAATTGATTATTACGACAAGAGTTTATTATTGAGAGGTTGGTAAAAAGGCCAGCGAATTTTCATGGAGGAACAATGCATAAAGCGATCTTGTTTGATTGGGGAGATACTCTCATGATTGATGACAAAACTCAGCAAGGAAAGATGAGGTATTGGGATAAAATTCAATTGGTTAATGGTGCTTCTGAGACCTTAAGAAAACTGAGCTCTGTCTATCCACTTTACGTTGCAACCGGTGCTGGCGATTCAACAATTAAAGATATTCATGCAGCATTTGCACGTGCTGAAATCGATGTTTTCATTAAAGGCTATTTTAATCGGCAAAACATTCCGTTTCTCAAAGGCTCAAGTGACTTTTATCTCGCCATTTCCTCTGCGCTGGGGGTAAAGCCCCAAGAGCTTTGTATGATTGGAGACAGTCTAGATAAGGACATCATTCCAGCCAAGCAGGCTGGGCTTTCCGCCATTTGGTTAAATCATCACCGGCATACACCGCCGCCTCAGATCGTGGCCATAACCCAGTTGCAGGCGCTTGAAAATTTGTTGTTATAAAAGAGGGCTGCAACGAAAAGCGGTAGGTCAAATCAAAACAACCGAGTGAAGACGCTGTCATGGCTGCTCCCCCGATTGTTTGATTGTGAGACTAAATCAAGTTAGCTCAGCCACGGCTAAGCGGCCACCATTTGCATTGCCAAATCACGCCCGTTTCCTCTCACTTTATCTATCTTGTCGACAAAAGCGGCGGAGATACACAGCAGCCGTGAATCGGGATGATTGGCTAGGAAATGTGCTTTTTCACTGGGATCTTTAAAATCATCCCAACTTTTGTTTATTGCACGAGCGAAATGGATAATGGTCGCGAGCTTTGGTGATACATCGGCCTCTCTGGGTTCATGGAAATGTTCAATTGCATCCGCCATCTCTTCAGGAAACTTCCAACTTCGTGCCAATTTGGCCCCTAATGTTGGTGATGAAACATTCAGTAGCTCTTCTTGTACTGCAATGGCGTCTGCCCCTTTATTAACGCGTTGATTAATCTCTACGGCTTGTTCGGGTACTAACGTGTGGATCATCAACTCGCCAATGTTGTGCAAGACTCCAGTGGTAAAGGTTTCATTGACGTCCATTCCCGCTTCTGCCGCCAATTTGGACGAGATGACCGAAACCTCGAAGGTGTCGGTCCAGTATTTTTCCATATCTAAGGTCTTGACCCGCGGGAAAGCGCTAGAAAGTACCGAGGCGACCACTAACGTTCTCACGGGGCCCGTGCCGACACGAATCAAAGCATCATTGATGGTGGCGATGGATTTCGTACCACCAAAGTGGGCGGAATTGGCCATACGTAGCAATCGGGCGCTGAGCACTTGATCCATCGATATCTTTTTCGCTAAAGCGCCAAAGTTAACCTCTTCTTGGTTAACCATCTCCAGTAATTCTTGCAGCAGACTTTGAATACGTGGTAATTCATTTAATCGAGTTATTAACGCAGCCTGACTCATGATCATTCTCCTCAATGCTCAGCATAATGAGCGTTAGCCATTTGAATATAGGTCAGGTCATTTGATATTTACAAAAAAGTAAATAATAACGATGGTGGCCCTTGATGCCCGTATGGGGAGGTAAATCAGAGCAGTGACTTCGCAGCGTTAACTGTGCTGAGAAAAGCGCTTAAACCACTTGGAAGTGAAACAATGGATAATCAGTGAGGCAAGGATGAACATTGGAATTTATATTTATGATGAGGCGGAGGTCCTCGATTTTTCAGGGCCATTTGAAGTGTTTTCAACCGCCAACCGTTTTGGTGAAAACCATTGGCAAGTCGCATTGATTGGCGAAACAGGCAAGCCGGTGAAAGGGCGAGGTGGCTTCTATGTTCAGCCTCACTATTCCATCGACAATCACCCTCACTTAGATTTGCTTTTGGTTGTAGGGGGCGATCATCGTGATGAAGTCAAGAAACGCAATGTTGTCAACTGGATCGGTACAACGGCAATGCAGGCGAGTTTAGTCGCCTCCGTGTGTACCGGAAGCTTTCTGCTGGCGGAAGCTGGCTTGCTTGATGGTTTGCAAGTCACGACGCATTGGGAAGACATCGAAGATTTAAAACAACGTTACCCCAAGCTGACGGTTTTGTCGCAACGACGTTGGGTGGATAGCGGAAAGTACACCACCAGTGGTGGCATTTCTGCTGGTATAGATATGAGCCTCTATTTGGTCGCCAAGTTGAAAGGCGAGGGTTTGGCTCGTCAGACGGCCAAGCAAATGGAGTATCAGTGGAATCAATAATGAGGTCATCAGTGACAAATGTGGAGCAAGGGCGTTTTCATTTGAGAATGCTAAGTGGTAGCGATGACGCATCGCTGCTGGTATTTGAATACGAAAATCGCCATTGGTTTGAGCGTTTCATCACACCGCGAGACGCGTCGATGTTTTCTGAGCAGGGGATCCGAAAACACATCGATTATTGTTTATCAGAATACCAACACAAGCGAATGCTACCGATGATTGTTGAATCGGATGAGGGTGCCATTGTGGGGCGCGTGAATTTTCACGACATCAAGTTTAACCGTGGCGTTGCGACGCTCGGTTATCGATTTTCTGAAGAGAGTGCAGGAAAAGGCATTGCTACACAAATGGTGACGAAATCGATGGTGGTATTGGAAAACTTAGGCTTTAGAAGCGTGCTTGCCGTGGTTGCCTCTGATAATTTTGCATCGCAAAGAGTGCTCGAAAAGTGTGGTTTTAGGCAGATGAACTTGATCGCAAATTATGTGATCTTGCATGGTCAATCGGTCGATTGTTTTCGATATCTGTATCAATTTAAGGTTAAAAAGTAGCCACACTTAACAGAAATTAGAAAAAATACTCTAAATGATGAAATTAGAGGATGATGTTCTCTTTGTTATTGTTTTTAATGAATAAACGAGATAACTACTTAAAATGTGTGTGTTTGGTGATATTTGTTCCATAAATGATAAAACACGTTTTTGAGCACATTATTTATAACTAAATCAACATAAATAGTTGCGAAAGATTTGGAACTGGTTACAAATGTAGCCCGGAAATACTAATAATAGGGAAAGAAGATATGCAAGATACCACTCCCGAGTATCTGTTGGCTGCTTTAAGACAGGCGATCAAAAGCAAGGGGCTGACATATCGAGAGTTGTCTGACAGGTTAGGAATACCTCTTTCTACGTTTAAAAGACACCTTTATAGCTCGAACATTTCGCTCGATAAGCTGCTGGAATATTGCCGTGAGACAGATACTTCGCTAGAAGAGCTGCAAAAATTGGCGGTTCAGTTACAAACTAACGATGAAAATTACTTCAGTCACACTCAAGACGAAGTGTTTTTCAATTTTCCGGAACTTTACGACTTTTACCGAGAAATTCGTCATTTGCGCGATAAAGACGGATTTCGTTGGATGAAAGAAAAACATGGGCTTGATGAATCAACCACTTACTCCTATTTCCGTGCTTTGGAAATGTTAGGTTTGATCAAGTTAAGTGAAGATCACAAGTTCAGTTTGATAGGTCCAATGTACTATCGTTTTGCGGACAACTCTAAGCTCAACAAAAAGTACACACAAACACTGAAAGAGCAGACTACGGCGTACAAAGATTGCGTCAAAATTGGTTTTTCACGTATGAATTTGACCGATGACCAACTTAAAGCGATTGGTAAAGTGATTGCCAAAGAAGTGCTGAAGTATCATAGCGAAAACATGGCGGAAGGTAATTTTGAAGTGTCTGATTTCAAAAACGTGCTCTTGATCGCGAGCCCGCATGAGCCGTTGATGTTCTCTGATGGCATTGGAAAACTGCCAAGTGATTTCTTAAACCAAATCAAAGATGCAATTGACAAATCAGGCGATAAGCCGAGTCTTGCTCTCTAGAGTGGGATAAACGAACTCTTTGGCTATCTTGAATGAAAACTAAAAAAGAGCCGTCACATGAAGCGGGGCGGCTCTTTGTTTTACTGACGTTGTTACTTTGTACTTAATCCATTACGGGCAACTGCTCAATGGAGCGACGGTAGCGACGGTACTCACCAGAATTCCATAGCCAGATGCTTTCCACTGGAATAGCGTAATATTGTGCGTAGTCTGGATTCTTCTTAATCTGTTCCTCGATATCTTTTTCAGCTTGTGCGGAAAAGGCAATTAGATTTTCAAGGTATTCAGGAGCACTTTCTTTATTGGCATCAATAGCTTGCCAAGCGACCAAAAGGTCGTTTTGCTTGTGACAGCCATTGGCAGCATCTTGCCCTTTAGGGTAGTAGCAGTTGTTTGTCTTATCATGGACAAATTTTGGGCTAAAGGGGTTAAATAAGCTGTTAAATGAGCTAGCACCATTCAGTACTTCAACGGTGTTACTGTCTCGCAACAAATACAATGTAGCGTCCTTTTGTGAACGGATACCTAACTTAGCAAAGTTAAGGTATGTATTTACTGGATTAGGCAAATTATTCAAAAGCTCAAGGTGTAGCTCTCTTCCATCAATAAACATGGCTTTTTTAGCAATCTCTTTTGCCAGACCATTGCGACGTGTCACCATGTATTTACGTGCTTTCCAAGTAAATTCGTAACCGCCTTTCAAGTCGACAGATAAGCTTGGTTTCGTCAGAGTAATATCGTCGATCAAATGTTGCGAGCTATCAGAAAGCCCATACTCTTCAGCTTGGCCGAATGCCACTAAGTTGGTCAGCAACGCATTAAAATATGGTGTTACGGTGCTCTGTGACAACTGGAAGTAGCTTTTAATACCATAGAGATATGGCGGCACCTCAATAGAGCTACGCAGATCTGGTACGTAACGTGACTTGGTTTCAACATACTCACCAGTTTGATCAACGAAGACAGGAGAACGGAACTTGTCATCGGCGAAACCCAAGTAGCTAAGGTACTCTTTCATTTTTCTTGGTGTGCCTTTAGTGCCACTGCGAACATCGGAAACATCCATTAGTGCCATATTGGATTTAGCTCTCACACTGTTCCAATCATTTCGTTTGACCAGCATCTGCGCGGCGAGCAGCTTATCAGGCCAAATTCCCATTAAATCAATGGCGGAGGATGAGGACTGATGCGGGTTGTTGGCTTTCATATCGGCATACGGGCGGCCATCACGCGTCTCAGCGAGTACTTTGATTGGCTGTGACCCTTTTGCTAACTCAGCGACCAAATCTTGGTCGAAACATGACTCTGGAAGCGTGGTTTTATAGTCGATACGAGGGCCATACTGTGTCCACAAATCATTCAACGCGACAAAACGATATAGCGGTTGGTCGTCGTTTGCGACTTCAATTTCACAAACATGATTAGGTTGTGCCATCACTTTGACAAAGAAATCTGCCGCTAATAAGGCTGCATCAAAGGTGTCACAAATCATCTGTGCCCCTTGTGGTAGCTGACTTCTACGGAACTTATATTGGCAGTTGTCTGTGTAGAAATTTGCTACGTTTTGCCCGTAACTCTCTTCCTCTTCCCCTTTAAGTTGCGCGAAGTAGTAGTCAATTTCACCTAAATCTTCAATAACTTTGCGAATTTCATTGAACTGATTGAGGCGCGCGACGGTGTAGTTATGCACCTGATATTCGTAAAACTGGTTACGTCCATTCCGCTTATTAAGGAACTCATAGCTATCCCAGTATTGCTGAATACGGAATTCGGTCAGTTCAAGGATATTGGTGCCTTCATCAAAACGATTACAGGTGGTTGTGCTGCTAGTGTTTTCATCCGAGCAGTAGTAGTAATTTTTAACGCTTTGAGTCGGTTGGCTATCGTCTAGTTTTTTCAACTGCTCTTTGAGCACTTCCAAAGTACCGAGTGGATAAGCACGGTAGTTTTGACGCACTTTTTCGTCGATTTCACTTAAGCTAACGTAAGCCACTGTCGTTTCGCCTTTATCATCAAGCGTTTGAACTTCCGCTTGACGTTGGTAGCCAAAACGCAATGCGGCAATATCGTACTTACCGTAAGTTGGCAGCTCGTCAAAAATGGACGCACCGTAGTCCATAATAGAACTGTAAGCGGGGACTTTGTCGTAGCCAAGTGCAGTGATTTCTTGCTCGTTATAGAAGTTACTTTTATCCATTGAGCCCATAAAGTTGTGTCGCAAACCGAGGTTATGGCCAAGCTCGTGGACTAACGTTGACGTATAAATGTGCTGCGAAATCTGTTTGGTTACTTGCGCTTGCTGATCGGCGTTGAGATCTTCCCACGCTTTGAGCTTGGTGTTGACCTTGTCGGCGTAATCTGGCGCAGAAGGGTCTAAATGAGCGTTGTCAAAATAGCCACCCGCTTTGTAATCAATACCTTTGATCAACCCTTTTGACTGAGTGCTTACCCACAAGAACTGATCAGAGTACATGTTTTGCTCAGCGTAGGCTTGGCGCTGTTTTGCGTAGGATAAAGCTTGTTTGTTGAAGCTGTATTCGTTCTGCATATCTGGGCGAAGCCAAGTCACTACGCCGTCATTGAAATCTGGCTCACTAGCAGCCACCAAGGGTAGGGACGTTTGAATATTGGTGATATTTTTATCTACGATGAAGTCAGAGACCCTTTCGGCACCAAAGGTCATGGAGGTGGTGCCTGCATCAGATTCATCGGTTCCATTGTTGACCGCTGGGTCTGTCTCATCCAATTTGAACTCTGCTGGGCGGGCAATCTCTTGGCGATTGTAGTGAACCGCTAGTCTGCGCCACATTTCACGAGCCGAAGCGCGGATCACACCTGCATATTGGTTCACATGCGCATGGACAATTTCACCTGTGAGCGGGTTGGTTGCTGATGGGCCGTAGCCTAGCAATCCGTTATCAACCGGATCGGTGATCAGGTTAAACATGTTGATACGCAAATCACCGGGATGTTTGCCTGCAGGTTTGTCTTTATTGACGATGTTGATTTTTGGCACACCAGTACCAGCGAGAATCTGGTTAATGTGTTCGATCGTATCGAGGGTGGTTTGCAGAAACTCCTTCCCCTCGGGTAAAAAATAACTGTCGCTTAAGTAGTAATCGATAGACTCTTTTTTCGGGTTGAAGCGGTTAATGAGTCGGAACTTCTCACCTTGTAGATTGGCCTCGCCATTGACTGAAAGCGGTGTTTTTTCATCATTAAAAAAACCATAACGCTGTGAGTCTTTGCCTGGGTAGTGGACCACTTCGTAATCTGGGCTAGCAAGCTTGTCGAGCTTCACCAGCGAGTAGAAAAAACGCGTTTTGAAAGAAAGATCTTCCAGTTGAGAACCAAATTGATACATATCATCAGCACTGGCGGTGAATGTGCGTTCAACTTCAACGTTAATGACACCGGCAGTCGCGTCGTATTCCCAATGCACTAAACGAGGCTCGGCGGTTTCTGTGACATTGTCAGCAGTCCACCATGCGTCAACGGTATCAACGGCCAATGACTTGATGCCCGCGTAATCGGGAGTGAAGTGAGTGGTATCTTGCCAGTTTAGACTGGCGTCTGTGTTGAGCTCTTCTTTGTTGGTGCACTCATCAAACTGATCTTCAGCGCAGCGATATTGCTGGAATTCACCAGGGATCTTAAGAACCGGAGCGAGGTTGATACTGCTGTCGTATCGGCTTGGCTTGCCATTAATAATGGTATCGCGGTCTACTTCTTCTGCGATGATGCCATTGGCTTTATCGAAACGCAGCGTGACTAATTTGGGCGTTCCCTGAAAAAATCCTCGTTGGGTTGCCGCGTAGCGTGGCGCTGCGCCTGTCGATGGCATATAAAGCCAAAGCGCTTCAGTATCTAAAGAGCTTTTAGTTATTTGCTCTTCAGCTCTCGGTTGATATTCATATGCGCGTTCCTCTGCGCCACAGCCATACAATGCCACAGACACCATAGTGGCGAGTAATAACTTTCTATACATGTTGTGCACCAGTTTAATAGTTATATGTGAGTGTTAAGTAGTAAGTTGGCTTGTCCAAGTCGAATAAGGTGTCGATTGGGTTTGGTCCTCGGTCGGTATCGAAATACCGGGCGCTGTTGGTTAAACCAGCAGCGACAGAAAAGCTTTCAGTTACGTTGTAACCAATCTCTTCGGCGTGTGAGAATTCAGGAGAATATTCTGAACCTCGGTAGGTCCACGATTTTGAACTGTCAATGGTGGTGGAGATCCACCAGTCACCATATTCGTAGCTCAAACCAAAACTGTTACTCAGGCGATACTCTTCGAGCTGGAGATTGCCTGCCGTGGTGTAACGATGGAAATTTTTTCTTAGACGAACGGAATCTGTTAGTTGTAGCCCTTCAAGCAAAAAGCCAAGGTCATAGCTGAGATTGAGATCCGCACGAAAAGCAGTAGAAAGGTCGGTGGTTTTTGCGATGTCAGAGATAGGAATTAACCCACGAATACTCGCAGAAAAATTGAGATTTTCTGTTGGTTGGTAGAGATCTCGGTAAACCGCTCGTAACCATACATCTCGCCAATACTGTCCCTCATGCCCGTCGAATTGATGAACGCCACTGAAATTGGCACTAAAGAGCCAGTTGGTTTCCGTTTCATATTTCACGGTGAGACTGGCGTCGAGAGAACGTGATGCAAGATAGCTGTTGTCGGGGTAGGCGTTTCGGCTGTATGAAGTCGAAAACGTCAAATTCCACGGACTGTTTTGAGTCGGTGGCGCCACCATAGATTCGGCGACATCTTCTGCATGAACTGTAAACGGCAAGCAAGATGCAGTTAGCGCACACAGTGCAATATGACACTGTTTCACTCTACTTTCCTTGTAATTTGTGATTAATGTAGTGTTTTTTATGATTGACGGATACTAGAGGAATCATTGGAAGAAGAACATCTATTCATGGAAAGTATCAATATCTTGTGTCACCAGTACTAATTTGTGAGCCTGCTCGAATGTTAATCGTTTTGTTTTGATCTCCAATCGCCTCTTTTAATTGCTGAACCCTTGCTGCATATGGAGTGAGTTGCACTTCTGCTTGGCTGACACATAACCTTCATCAATTTTTCTCATAAAAATGACTTGATTAGATCAATAAATGCACTATTATGACGAAGTGTCATTTATGACGATTCGTCAAAAATTAGTGAGATTCCTTTAATAGGGATTCGTGTTACAATCGCAGCGGGAGTACGTCGATACGGAAGAGTGAATGATGTTTAACTTTGGTTGTAAGAAAAGTGATGAGCAAAAAGGGTGTGGATTTTCGGCTGGAAAGACGAAAAAACAGCAAGCTATCGCTGATCGAGAAGTTGAATTAATTCTGTTAGCAAAAGCCATTGTACAGAAGGAAGGATTTGCCAACCTTACGATGGACAAACTAACAGCGGCCAGTCCGTACTCAAAAGGGACGATTTACAATCATTTTTGCAGCAAAGAGGATGTGATTTTAGCGCTGTGTATTCATTCGCTAAAAAATGAAGCGCTTCTCTTTAATCGTACCGCAGCGTTTGAAGGTACGACGCGAGAAAAAATGATCGCGATGCATGTAGGTTACCGTATCTACTCGCGTCTAGAGCCTGTGCTATCGACCTGCGCCATCATGGCCAAAACACCATGGGTGCTAGAGAAAGCGTCGCCTGCGAGGGTGAATGAGTTAAATGAGCTTGAAGAGAAAGTGATTTCAGGTGCGGATGCTCTCGTGAGCTACGCGGCCGAAGTCGGCGATGTGAAGTTTTCACCCGCAGTGGGTTCTGATGCCATTGTATTTGCTAACTGGTCAATTGCATTTGGTTCGAATGCCTTGACGCAAAACGCATCAAACAGTCACTGTATCAGCCGCCTTCAAGATCCATTTACAGTGCTACATAACGCGAATTTGCTACTTGATGGACTCGGATGGAAGCCGCTTTCGAGCGAATGGGATTATCGCAAAACCTGGCGACGGGTAGAGCAAGAACTGTTTGCTGAAGAGATCGCTTATCTCGAATCTGTTGGTCGTTAAGGGAACAAAGCCAATCTAAGGATTGGCTTTTAAATCACACTTAGTGACGAACCGTCAAAAAATGAACTTGGAAAAACAAAAATAGGTTGTTCTTTGTTGATTCCAAAATTCTTCCTCTCTTAACCAGCATTTGCTGGTTTTTAAAGAGAGATTATTGACGAAACGTCACAAATGGAGAGTGTGATGAACCATCTTCAGCAGTCAACCAATGAACGCACTTCACTGCTCGCGTTCTCAACGCGGTTCAGTTTTTGGACCCTTATCATCAGCCTGATTGCCATTGTCGCGACTGCGATGGGGGCAAAAAATCTCTATTTTCGTGGGGATTACAATATCTTTTTTGATGGCAGTAATGCTCAACTACAAGCCTTTGATGAGATTCAAACCACCTTCGCGAAAACCGACAACATCGCGTTAGTCTTAGCGCCTAAAAGTGGCGATGTGTTTGACCAGCGCACACTGACTCAAATCCAAGAAATGACGGAACAAGCGTGGCAAGTCCCTTATTCAAGCCGTGTCGACTCGCTTGCCAACTACCAACATACCGAAGCGGTAGACGATGATCTGCTGGTGGAAGATCTTCTTTATCAATCGTATCCACTTACCGCAGAACGCATTGCCAAGGTTCGCACGATTGCGATGTCAGAACCGCTACTGGTGAACGCTTTGGTCTCCGAAAAAGGCGATGTTGCGGTTATCAATATTACCATGCAAATGCCGGGGGTGGATGAAACCGCTGAAGTAAATGAAGTGGTCGCGTACGTTGAACAAATGCTCAGCCATTATCGCGCACAGTATCCTGATGTCACCATCTACAAGGCGGGTATCATCGCAATGAACCATTCGTTTGCGATGGCGGCGCAAAACGACAGCGCGACGTTAGTTCCGACAATGTTGTTGGTGATTTTGGTTTTTCTCACCCTCATGCTGCGTTCGTTTCTCAGTGTTTTGGCGACGTTAGTGGTGATTATTGGCGCCATTGTTGCGACCTTAGGCATTGTCGGCTGGGCTGGAATGTTTTTGCATGTTGCCTCTGTGAATGTGCCGACACTGATCATGACATTAGCGGTCGCAGACTGTGTTCATGTCATTGCCAGCATGCGCCATTTTATGCGCCAGGGTATGCCGAAATCACAAGCGATTCACCGTAGTGTGACGCTCAATTTTGTGCCTATCATCATCACTTCAGTAACCACCGCGATTGGCTTCTTGATGATGAACATGTCTGATTCTCCCGTGCTACGAGACTTTGGTAATTTGTCTGCGCTAGGGGTGATGATCGCATGTGTGTTGTCCGTGAGTTTACTGCCCGCCTTGCTTAACCTGCTGCCAGTGCGTTTTAGTGCCAAACAAGCGGCAAAATCGTCGGATATTATGGATAAGTTAGCGGATCTTGTGGTGCACAGACGCAACGTTTTATTGCCACTTTCCATCGTGGTGATTGCAGGCAGTGCCGCTTTGATTCCTTACAACAAAGTCAACGACGAATCGGTCAAGTATTTCGATACCAGTAGTGAATTTCGACAAGCGGCCGATTTTATGGAGCAACGAATTAGTGGCATGACCACGATGAGCATTGCCATTAAAACGCATCAATCACAAGGGATTGCCAGTCCGGAATTCTTAGCGGTTTTGGGGGAGTTCACCCACTGGCTACGCGAGCAGCCTGAAACGGACCACGTAGCATCGTTGTCGGACATCTATAAGCGCTTAAACAAAAACATGCACGGTGATGATAATGCCTATTACGCATTGCCAGCAGAGCGTGAGTTGGCCGCGCAGTACTTGCTTCTCTACGAAATGTCATTGCCATTTGGCTTAGATCTGAATAACCAAGTCAATGTCGACAAGTCTTCCGTCAAACTGCAATTGACTGTGAAAAACTTAGGCAGCGTCGAGTTGGTGGCCTTGGAAGAGCGCATCTATCAATGGTTTGCCAGCCATGCGCCGCAATATCAAGTGGTGGCATCAAGCCCATCGCTGATGTTTGCTCATATCGGTGAAACGAACATGGCCAGCATGCTTTCTACCTTGCCGATTACCTTAATCCTCATCTCTGCATTGATGATTTTTGCTCTGCGCTCTTGGCGACTTGGCATGATCAGTTTGGTTCCGAATATTGCCCCAGCGGTGATTGGTTTTGGTCTTTGGGCTTTGATCTCCGGTGAAATCAACTTAGGTCTCTCGGTTGTGGTGACCCTGACGCTTGGCATAGTTGTCGATGATGCAGTCCACTTCCTTGCCAAGTATCAGCACGCACGCAAAGCAGGGCAAAACGCAGAGCAGGCAGTGCGATATGCCTTTCATACTGTCGGGCGTGCTTTGTGGATCACCACCGTCGTGTTAGTGGCTGGGTTTTCGGTGTTGGCGATGTCACAGTTCCGCCTCAACTCAGACATGGGGCAGTTAAGCGCCATCGTTATCTTCGTCGCCTTGGTGATCGACTTCGTTCTATTGCCATCGTTACTGATGCGATTTGATACAGCGGAATATGCCCAACCGGACACCTCTCAAGAGCCGAACACAACACCTATTCAACCGAATCAAGCGTAATAAGGACATCAAGATGAAAAGACTCAGCATACAAAAACTCAATACGATGGCGATTGTGGCGGCTTTGTTTACTGCACTATCTGCTGCACTGGGAGTCACGCCAGCAATGGCCAATGATCAAGCCAAAGGACTAGAAATCGCCAAGGAGCGCAAGCAGCGTGACCTTGGTTGGGGGGACTCGGTCGCGACCATGGAAATGCTCCTCAAAAATGCACAAGGCGAAAGTAGCCTTCGTTTGATGCGTTTGAAGTCGCTGGAGGTCGAAGCCGATGGTGACAAAGGGCTTACCATTTTCGATGAGCCAAGAGACGTTCAAGGTACGGCGTTTCTCAACCATTCGCACATCAGCGATGCGGACGATCAGTGGCTTTATTTACCTGCGCTTAAACGGGTGAAACGCATTTCGTCACGCAATAAATCCGGCCCTTTTATGGGCAGTGAGTTTGCCTATGAAGATCTCAGCTCGTTCGAGCTGGAAAAATACCGTTTTGCTTATTTGGGTGATGAATCGATAGATGGAGAAAACGCATTTGTTATCGAACAAGTGCCAACGGATGAAAACTCGGGCTATACGCGCCAACTGGTTTGGCTGGATCAGCAACATTATCGTCCTTTGAAGATGGAGTTTTATGATCGCAAAAATGCGTTACTCAAAACCCTCGTATTTAATGAGTACCAGCAATACCTCAATCAATACTGGCGAGCCCATAAGATGACGATGGTGAATCATCAAACGGGCAAGAGTACAGAACTGACGACCAATGCAATGGCGTTTCGAACAGGCTTAACGGAAAGCGATTTCGAGCAAAACGTGCTGAAACGCATCAAGTAATGGGATCGATACATGAAGAAAACCATCGTTAAGGGAGGCCAGTTGCTGGCCTCAACGCTGCTTGTCACCGCAGCGTTACCGTGTTTTGGCATTGAGCTTTCGGGCAGCGCAAGTCTTGAACATAGGCAGTTCTTTTCATCAGGGCTACAAGGTCAAGACAGAGGCCAAAGTTCCTTGGTATTCGAGCCTGAATTTTATTGGCAGCAAAGTGAGGGTAATGGCCGTTTTACTTTTATCCCGTTTTATCGTTGGGATGCGGTGGATGAAGAGCGCTCTCATGGCGATATACGCGAAGCACTCTACCTCAATTATTGGGGAGATTACGAGTTGCGAGCGGGCATCGGCAAAGTGTTTTGGGGGGTAACGGAATCGGCGCATTTAGTGGATGTGATTAACCAGACCGATGCGGTTGAATCGGTGGATGGTGAAGCCAAACTAGGACAGCCGATGGTGCATGTGACGGTCGTAAAAGAGTGGGGAACAACAGATTGGTTTGTGCTGCCGTATTTTCGTGAGCGAACGTTTTCAGGCGAAGAGGGCAGGTTAAGGCCTAATCCGCCCATTTCTCAAGATGCGTTATATCAATCTTCGCAAGCGGAGAAACACACCGATTTTGCCTTTCGATATAGCAAAATGCTTGGAGATTGGGATGTCGGAGTCAGCTATTTTAAAGGCACCAATCGTGATCCCTACTATCGTTTGGATGGGGGAGAGATAAAACCGTACTACGCACAAATGTCTCAAGTTGGCATTGATATCCAGGGTATTGTCGGCGATTGGCTGTGGAAGCTTGAGAGCATTTACCGAGACAGTGACGATCACCACACCGGTGTTGTGACCGGTTTTGAATACACATGGGTAGGCGTGTTGGACTCCGTCGTTGATATCGGCTTTATTGCGGAATACTTGTATGACAGCCGAGGAAACAATGCTCAGACGATAGGGCAAAATGACGCTTTTGCAGGGCTACGTTTTGCCTTTAATGATGAGGATGGCACCGAACTCTTAATGGGTATAACTCAAGATCTTGATAATAGTGACGTATACAACGCCAAGCTCGAAGCGAGTAGCCGAGTTAACAATCAGCTCAAGTGGCGTATCGATGCATGGCTGTTTGAAAATGAAACCCCGAATGACCTGCTATACTTTGGTCGTAAAGATGACTTTATTGAACTTGGCCTAGATTATTATTTCTAAAGATAACTATCTGATTTTATTAATTAGATTTCCCTTATCTATTGAGGTGGGCTATTGATTTGAGTTTTGTGATATCGGTTCAAATTAGATCTACCTCATTTTTTCAACATTTCTATAAAGCTCTTTCGCTGTATTCACTATAAAATCCCTTAAAAATGAGTGGATTTAGAGTGTTCGGTTAGAACGGACACATTTTAAAGGGCTGTCAATTGAACTCATTCAAATGGGATAAAAACTTTGAAACGGGCATCGCAGATGTTGATGAGCAACATCAGTATCTGGTGGGTTTTATCAACCGTTACGGTGAGCTGATTTCAGAAAATACGATATCAATACAAGACATTCAAATGGCATTGTTTGAGCTGTCGCGTTACGCCGAGTTTCACTTCAAAGAAGAAGAAAACTTGATGCGTAACGCGGGTGTCTATCACGAGCATTTGCAATACCATATCAAAATTCATCGCGCTTTCATGTCTGACATCATGGGCATGCAGAGCTTTATCTCGGAAGAAAACAAAAAATCGGCAGAACAATTACTGCATTTCCTGATTCATTGGTTGGCTTATCATATTTTGGGTATTGACCAAAATATGGCAAGACAAGTGGAAGCGATCAAATCAGGGCTTACTCCGCAACAAGCCTATGAACAAGAAGAGCGAAAAAGTGATTCTTCGACCCAGCCACTGCTTGATGCGTTGAACGCGTTATTTAATCAAGTCTCGGAGCGTAACCGAGAGTTGTTGTCGCTCAACCAGCACCTTGAGGAAAAAGTGGAGGAGCGCACACGGCAACTGGTTGAAGCCAATAAACAACTGGAAGTGCTTTCTTATACCGATGCTTTGACCCAGTTACCCAATCGTCGCTGTGCCATTCAAACGCTTAAAGAGTTGTGGAATGATTCGTCTCTCGCTGACGCTCCGTTGGTGTGCATCATGATTGACGCGGATTACTTTAAACAAGTGAACGACAGTTGCGGCCATGAAGCCGGGGATGTGGTGTTGAAAGAGCTAGCGCACACGCTGAAACACAGTTTCCGCAGTGACGATATTGTTTGTCGTTTGGGTGGAGATGAGTTTTTGGTGATTTGTCCAAATACCGATTTAGCGGGCGGTTTGCATGTCGCTGAGCTTGTGCGTCAACAAGTGAACAATCTGCTTATCCCCACAGGCTTGGAACCATGGCGCGGCAGCATCAGTGTTGGAGTGGCAGAAAGAACGCCTGCGATGAGCACCTACACAGAGTTAATTCAATTCGCGGATGATTCTGTGTATCGCTCCAAGCACCACGGTAAAAATTGCGTTAACGCGACTCAACTCAACGCTTAGTCCGTAGCACGCTCAACTCGCGTCTGGGCCATCTTGGTTCAGGCGCAAATGGCTCGGATGCTAATTGTTTAGATGCTAACTGTTTAGATGCTAATGGTTCAGACACGAACTTGCGCTTATCTTCTCGTTCATTTCGCCTCTTTTTCAGCCAAATGCCATTAATCGAATCTCCGGGATTTTGTCCTCTTTTGATATTTGGCGTCTTTTTACTCAATAACCTCTTCTTTTAATAATTCAATTTGGCATTAGAGGCGGGTTTAGCTACTATGTACAGCTATCAAAAAAGTACCAATTACTCCCTTATGGACACTACCAGAAGGTAGATGAGGAAACGATGCAACATCTACAAGAGATCATTGCTAACGCGAATGCTGCGATTGATGCCGCACAGTCGCTTGTCGCACTCGATGAAGTGCGAGTTCAGTATCTAGGTAAGAAAGGTGAGCTAACGGCTCAACTACAAAGCCTAGGTAAACTTCCACCAGAAGAGCGCCGCGAAGCTGGTCAAGAGATCAACAAGGCCAAAGAGGTTGTTCAACACGCTTTAGCAGCTCGTAAAGACGCACTGCAAAGAGCGGAATTGGAAGCAAAACTGGCTTCAGAAACCATCGATGTGACCCTACCTGGTCGTCGTATCGAAAATGGTGGTCTTCACCCAGTTACGCGTACAGTTGAGCGTATTGAACAGTTTTTTGGTGAACTAGGCTTTAACGTTGAGTCTGGCCCAGAAATCGAAGACGCATTCCACAACTTCGACGCGCTAAACATCGCAGCAGATCACCCGGCGCGTACAGACCACGATACCTTCTTCTTCAATCCAGATTTGATGTTGCGTACTCATACGTCTGGCGTACAGATCCGTACGATGGAAAATGGTAAACCACCATTCCGTTTCATCGCACCAGGCCGTGTATACCGTAACGATTACGACCAAACGCACACGCCAATGTTCCACCAAGTGGAAGGCATGCTGGTGGATGAAAACGTGAATTTTGCACAGCTAAAAGGCATCTTGCACGATTTCCTATGTAACTTCTTCGAAGAGGAAGTTGAAGTCCGTTTCCGTCCGTCTTACTTCCCATTCACTGAGCCTTCAGCAGAAGTGGATGTAAAAGGTAAAAACGGTAAATGGTTAGAAGTACTAGGCTGCGGTATGGTTCACCCGAACGTACTTCGTAGCGTTGGCATCGATCCTGAAAAATACTCTGGTTTTGCATTCGGTATGGGTGTTGAGCGTCTAACCATGCTTCGTTATGGCGTGAACGACCTACGAGCGTTCTTCGAGAACGATCTTCGTTTCCTAAAACAGTTCAAGTAATCCAGAGGTTTAAGCACAATGAAATTCAGCGAATCTTGGCTTCGTGAGTGGGTAAACCCTGCGGTTACTACTGACGAGCTTACTCACCAAATCACTATGGCTGGTCTAGAGGTAGACGATGTTCTTCCTGTGGCGGGCACTTTTAACGGTGTTAAAGTTGGTCACGTTGTGGAATGTGGTCAACATCCAGATGCAGACAAACTACGTGTCACCAAAGTCGATGTTGGTGAAGAAGAGCTTTTGGACATCGTTTGTGGTGCAGCGAACTGTCGTCAAGGCCTGAAAGTGGCTGTGGCAACCGTGGGTGCTGTGCTACCAGGTGATTTCAAAATTAAGAAAGCGAAACTACGTGGTCAGCCTTCACACGGCATGCTTTGTTCATTCACAGAGCTAGGCATCGATGTGGAATCGGATGGTATCATGGAACTGGCTATCGACGCACCAATCGGTATGGACTTCCGTGATTTCCTAGCACTGAATGATGTGACCGTAGACGTTGATTTGACGTCTAACCGTGCTGACTGTTTCAGCATTCGCGGTATGGCGCGTGAAGTGGGTGTACTCAACCGTGCTGACGTCACTGAGCCTTCTGTTGCTCCTGTTGCGCCTTCTATTGATGACACCGTTGCGATTGAAGTGAAAGCGCCAGCCGCGTGTCCACGTTACCTTGGTCGCGTGGTGAAGAACGTTAACGTTCAAGCGAAAACACCGCTATGGATGCAAGAAAAACTGCGTCGCTGTGGCATTCGTTCAATCGATCCAGTGGTTGATATCACAAACTTTGTTCTTCTAGAACAAGGCCAGCCAATGCACGCCTTCGATCTAGCGAAGATCGACGGTGGTATCGTGGTTCGTTTGGCAGAGCAGGGCGAGAAAATCACCCTTCTTGATGGCAGCGAAGCAGAATTGAATGCCGATACATTGGTGGTTGCAGACCACAACAAAGCACTGGCGATCGCGGGTATCTTTGGTGGTGAAGAGTCTGGTGTAACCTCTGAAACCAAAGATGTGCTACTTGAGTGTGCTTTCTTTGCACCTGACCACATTCGTGGCCGCGCTCGTAGCTACGGTCTACATACGGATTCTTCAATGCGTTTCGAGCGTGGTGTGGATTACGCACTGCAAGTGAGCGCAATGGAGCGTGCAACCGCACTGCTTGTTGAAATCTGTGGTGGTGAAGTTGCGCCTGTTGTGGCGGTAGAATCTGAAGCGGAATTACCTAAGCCAAACAAAGTCGCACTGCGCCGCACGAAACTGGATAACCTCCTAGGCCATCACATTGCAGACAGCGACGTGGTTGAGATCCTAGAGCGTCTGGGTATGACGGTAGAAACGACCGCAGAAGGTTGGGTTGCTGTGGCACCAACATGGCGTTTCGATATCGCGATTGAGCAGGATTTGGTGGAAGAAGTTGGCCGTATTTACGGTTACGACAACATTCCAAACCAAAACCCAGCAGCCGCACTGAAAATGCACGATCACCAAGAGGCGAACATCCCTCTTAAACGTGTTCGCGATCTGCTTGTTGACCGTGGTTACCACGAAGCGATCACTTACAGCTTTGTTGAACCTGAACAACAGAAATTGGTTGTTCCAGGTGTTGATGCGCTGATCCTGCCAAACCCAATTTCTGCAGAAATGTCAGCAATGCGTCTTGGCTTGATTCAAGGTTTGCTAAACACTGTGGTTCATAACCAGAAGCGTCAGCAACCACGTGTTCGTCTATTTGAATACGGCTTGCGTTTCATCCCATGTGACACGGCTGAAAACGGCATGCGCCAAGAGCCAATGCTGGCTGGTGTTATCGCAGGTACTCGCAGTGAAGAACATTGGAACATCGATACCAACACGGTTGATTTCTTTGATCTTAAAGGCGATGTGGAAGCGATTCTTGAGCTTTCTGCAAACGACAAAGCATACAGCTTCGTTGCAGCAAAACATCCAGCACTTCACCCAGGTCAGTCAGCGGCTATTGTTGTTGATGGTAAAGAAATCGGTGTGATTGGTACGGTTCACCCTGAGCTAGAACGCAAGTTTGGTCTAAATGGTCGCACAATTGTGTTTGAGATCGAATGGTCTGCAATCAATCGTAAAGTGATCCCTGAAGCGGTGGCATTGTCTAAGTTCCCTGCAAACCGTCGTGATATCGCGGTTGTTGTTGATGAAGCGGTTGCTTCTGGTGACATCGTTAACGCGTGTCTAGAAGTGGGCGGCGAGTTCCTTAAAGCGGCAAAACTGTTTGACGTTTACGTAGGTAAAGGCGTTGAAGAAGGCAAGAAGAGCCTTGCAATCGCTTTGACTCTACAGTCTAACGAGCGCACGTTGGAAGATGCCGATATCGCAGGCGCGGTAGATGCCATCGTGACACATGTGTCTGAGAAGTTTGGCGCGTCACTGCGCGACTAATCTCAAACATAGAAGACAAAAAACCTGCCAGTTGGCAGGTTTTTTTGTGTCTGTCGTTAATCGCCACGAAAGGCGCCATGAGAGGACAGGGGCTAATTTGTTTTAAGCGACGCTTTGAATGCGCTTTTTCTGCTGACGTTTCATCTGCTTTAGCGTTTCGATCGCTTTATCAAGGTCCACTTCTAAGCCAAAGCGTTGCTTGAGGTTCATCAAGAAAAAGATGTCTTCACACATGGCTTTCTCTGGCTCGTCGCTGATTTTTGCCACTGGGGAGCCATTACATTCCGCCATCTTGACCACCATTGATATCGGTTGGTAACGGGTGCCTTTGTCATTGGTCCAATTCCCCATATCATTGGCGAGGAAAGTGCCAATGCCAAAACTTATCTGTGCGCGTCCGGCGAAATACTCGCAAATATCAAGCGCACGCGCAAAATCCAGTCCATCGGTAAAAATCAAGGTTTTAGTGGTTGGATCGATGCCTAGACTTTCGTAATGGGCAATGATTTTATCTCCCCAAACAAATGGACTGCCGGAATCGTGTCTCACGCCTGCATAGGCAGTGGCTTTGTCTAGGTCAAAATCGCTAAGAAACGCATCAATACCGATGGTGTCGGTTAGAGCGATACCAAGACTACCATTAAACGCCTCAAGCCATTTGTCTAATGCGACACGCTGAGAGTGTTGAATAGCGACAAGCGCTTGATGTGCCATGGTCCATTCATGTGCGACCGTGCCAATTGGCGTTAAATTGAACTCTTGAGCAAGGTGATAATTACTGGTGCCTAAGAGCAGTTCTGGCACTCGTGCACGCAATACGTCAAGCATCGTTTTTTGCGCAGCAAAGCTAAATCGGCGTCGTGTCCCCATCTCAGAGAAACGGAAATTAGTAATATTACGGCGTTTAAGTTCCGAATCTAAAAAGTCCAGTTTGTCCTCTAATACTTTGTGCAGTTGAGACTGGGGTATTTGTGCCCAATAACGACGATTGCGCAGCTCTGAGATAATACTCATCACTAAGGTTTCATAGAGAATGGTTTCGTGCCAAATGCCATTTATGGTGACTCTGAGCTGGCAGTCGCCCTGTGCGGTGCGGAAAATACCGACAGAGACTTGTTGCTGAGGGTGGAAGCGGAAGGTTTCTAAATAGGAGAGAAACTCTGCCGTTAAATAGGGCGCTTTCTCTGCCAAGTAAGCCAACTGGGCAGCATCAAAGCGAAGCTCTGCGAGGCGGTTGATTTCCTCACGAACCTCTTCCACTAAATCAGACAAGTTATCATCAGAGCGAACGATCAGTTCGTAGCGCACTTGTGTTTGAGGATAAAATCGATACGCGGCTTGCATCATATTGATTTTATACACATCTAAATCAAGAACACTTTGAATAATGGCTGGTTGAAAAAGTGGCGCGCACATGTGTCTGTTTTCACCCTGTTTAGGTTAAGAACATTTTGTTCGTTAATGTGCTGAACTCTAAATGAGAGAGTATGGTTTGTCAATTTTTGTTACTAACATCCAATGCTCTGGCGAGGGATGTGCCGGGCTAATTTGATTCTTATGTTTGACGGATGAGGCGTGCCTGGAATTGAATGATTAGGTATAAATCAAAGTTAGGAACAAAAGTGTACTTTCCTATTGACCCTATAGGATCGTCTCAGTATTGTAGTGCCAGTTTGATATTTAAGAGTTGCCGTATGATTGTTACGATTGACATGATTTGCCTGAAGCTAGGTGAGAAAGGGCTGGAAGTTCTGCTGATTAAGCGCACCAATCCTGAGAGACCACAGCATGGCATGTGGTCTATTCCGGGAGGATTTGTGTTTGAACACGATTTATCCCAAGAGGGAGGACAACCCGCTGACGCTGATTTTGATTCTGCGCGACGTCGTATCTGTCGGCAAAAAATTCATACCTATCCTCACTACATCAGTGAGCCGATGGTGGATGGTAACCCAAAACGCGATCCTCATGGTTGGAGCGTGACCATCGCCCACTATGCACTACTTAATCAAACCAATATCGAACAAATTCAAAACTGTGGTTTGTGTGATCAACAATTGGCTTGGTTCGCGCTTGAGTCGGTGCTGCAAGGGGAAGTTGCGTTGGCCTTTGACCATGCCGATTTAATTCGCCTCGCATGGACCAAGTTGCGTGCCGCGATCGAATACACATCGGTGGTCTTGTTTGCACTCGAAAAAGAGTTTCTCGTTTCTGACATCATTCACGCCTACGCCAAGTTTGGTGTGGATGTGAACCGCATGACGATCAAGCGACGTTTGATCGACACCGGTGTGATCGTGAGCGCGAATAAAATTGCCTCGACCAACAAAGGGAAGGGAGGCAAACCCGCTCAGGTCTATAGCTTAGCGGATAAACACGTAACCTATTTTCAAACTTGCTTGCGTTAAAGGGAGTTAAACATGGTAGATATCTTTAAAAATCGCACAGCGTCGTTAGACGTGGATCCGCAACAAGGGTTTAGTGAGTTATGCCCCAATGAACTTCCTGTCTCCGGTGCGTTAGAGATTGTTGAAGCGTTAAAGCAGAATCATACAAAAGCAAAGCTGAAGTTAGTGTCGCGCGATATGCATCCTCCGGGAGCTGCGTGGGAAGCTGAAACGCCTGCAAACATGTTAGAGCCGGTTGGCCTTCCGGAAGTGGATATTAAATGGAATCCACATTGTATTGTCGGTACGCAAGGTGTCGAATTGCTTCCGGGCTTACCCGCTATTCGAGAGTACGATTTCCAAATGAACAAAGGTATTGATCCCGATGCCCACCCATACGGGGCGTTTTATCATGACCAAGCCGATACGCTATCGACAGGGGGAATTGAGTTCCTTCGTGCCCACAGAATAGATACTGTGCTTGTGGGTGGATTGGCGTTGGACTTTTGCGTGAAAAAATCCATTGAACAGCTTGTCGCCGCAGACTTTAAGGTGATTCTAAATTTGGCGTCAACTCGCGCAGTGTTTCCAGAAAATAACCCTCAGGTGGTGAGCCACCTGACGGCGCTTGGCGTCATCTGCATCGACGATGTGAATCAACTACAACTGCACGAGTGAAGCAGGACTATTTTTGAAACAAATCGCTAGGGTGTTATCCTAATTATGTGCATGTTATTGCGGTTGCAACTTACTGATAAAACGGAAAGTTTTGTCAGGGTGGTGAAAAAACATGCGATAGCTAACGAAAATATCAAATAGATAAAAATTTCGTAATTTTGCTTTGATTTGGTTTTTTAATCTTTATAAGTGTTTGCTTTATTACATTTTTTGTTGAATTGCTTCAAAAATTGACACTCTAGCGCTGCCTTTTTGAATTCAATGCGCGATTTAGATCAAATAAAAAGTTGGCGTAAATCAGAAGCTTGGCATACACTTTCCGTTGTAAGCCCGATATGTTGTTGATTGGTAGGGCAAATTGCTTTGGCGCTACCCATTGTGTAGCAAGGTATAACTTAGCTTTGAGGAAAGTTTTATGGCGCTCACAAAAGCCGATTTGGCAGAGAACCTGTTTGAAAAACTAGGATTTAGTAAACGGGACGCCAAGGACACGGTTGAAGTGTTTTTTGAAGAAATTCGCAAGGCACTAGAAAATGGCGAGCAGGTAAAGCTATCAGGTTTTGGTAACTTTGATCTACGAGATAAGAACGAGAGACCTGGTCGTAACCCTAAAACCGGTGAAGACATTCCAATTACTGCACGACGCGTTGTCACATTCAGACCAGGCCAGAAGCTAAAAGCTCGTGTCGAAAATCTGAAATAGTAATGGAACTATGAATACAGAAAGACCACGCATTGCGTGGTCTTCGTTTTTCAGCGGTATCTAACTTATTTGCTTATTTGCTTATTTGCTTAAGCGCTTAAGCCGCTTCCAAGTGTGTGGTCAAATAAGGTTGCCACGCTTGTTGGTAAAGATCTTTTGAGTGGCTTCTTAGTCGTTTAATGGTCGCCAACTCGACATCATTCAGTGAACGCGTTTCACTTGCTGCTTGTCTCTCCATCATTTGAATTTGCTGATATAAATCGTGTTCAGGGCCACTTTTAACATCTGCAATGGCTTTCAAGTGCAATTGGACTTCTGCAACTAAGTTGGTCTTTGGTAGTTGTACCAGCAGGTTGAGGTCACGATACCCAGACTCACCTGGGCTCTTAAAGCGGTTTTTCACTTTGACGATGCGTGTTTCTCGCTCTAAAGCCTCGTAGGCACTAACAAGGCTTGCTACGTCGTCGGCTACAATGGTTGCTCTAGCGAGGTCAGTAATGCGTTCTGGTTGATTATTAAGTTCCAAAGCAATTTTCTGTTTCGCGCGTTGTTGTGATTTCACGCCTGCAAAATAGGGCTGAGTATCCGTCAACAGTGCGGTGCTCTTTACGATGGTTTCGAGCTCAAATTGCGCTTGGTGCGCTTTACTATAAAGCACGTCAAAATCAGTGTAGGGTTGAAGTGGTTGCGTATCAGTGGATTGAATGCCGTATAAACCACTCAAGCTGTGTTTAAACAGTTTTGAGCACACTTCATTTTGGCTTGTTTCGCGCTGTTTTTCTTGGTTCGATGGCGCGGTGGGAATGGCTGCAAACGCAGGTGCACGGCTTAGTACCAAAAGCATCAATGCGGTAGTACGAAGAAATAAGCTCATTCACTCTCCTTAACTTGCGTTGTTTTAGTAAACGGGGAGTCAAAAGGTCTAAAACACAGTCAAGTTACTTAAGTTATGGGGGCGCACTGTCAGGAAACAATCAAGATAAGTGTATATGTTTCTCTTATGTGCACAGTGTCACACACTGCATAATCCCCAGATTTCAGTCATACACTCTACATTCCAAGGATTAACTTAATATGAACGAAAACCACTTTTCACTGTTTTCAATGTTAATTATTGGTTAGGCTATGGCGCAGGTCAGTTCAAAAGAAAGATACAGATAACGATGAGAGATGCAGAATTTTGGCACAACAAATGGGCTAGCAACCAAATTGGCTTCCATTTGGAAGACGTTAATCCATTATTGACCCGTTTTTGGTCTGCGTTGGCACCGAAGCGAGAAGAAACGGTTTTGGTTCCACTTTGTGGTAAAACAGAAGATCTTGCGTGGTTGGCAACGAAGCATGATCACGTTGAAGGTGCTGAACTCAGTTTGATTGCCGTGCGATCGTTTTTTGCAGAGCACTTCTACACTCCGACGGTGACTCCGATTTCCGGTCAACATGAGCTATATCAGTTTGATGAGTTGTCTATTTACGCGGGGGATTTTTTCACCGCTCCGCTCAGTAAAGCAGATTTGATATACGACCGTGCAGCTCTGATTGCGTTGCCTGAAGAGATGCGAGTGGAGTATGTACAACGCATTCGTGGTCTATTAAATCCTGGCGGGCGTATTTTACTGGTGAGTTTAGATTACCCTCAGCAAGAGATGGCCGGCCCTCCGTTTTCGGTCACTCAAGAAGAGATAGAACACTTATTTGCAGGCATGCATGTGACACGTTTGTATCAAGACATCGCGGATGAACATCATCCCAAAATTGCAAAACAAGGCTTAAGCCGCTTTAGCGAAGAAGTCTACGTTATTGAAAACGATAAATAACAAAGGGTAGCGTGAGCTACCCTTTTTAATCGGCTGAATCGAAAAACGATGTTCAGTAAATGATTTTGATTTTCTTAGCACTTTCTATTGCTGCATCCACCGCTTTCTCAGTGCTAGAACGACGTGTCAACACAACACCTAAACGACGACGGCCATTAATATCGGGTTTGCCAAACAGACGCAACTGGGTTTGCGGTTGTTCAAGCGCGTCAGACATTCCGTCAAAGCGAAGGTTCTCTGATTGACCATTGCCCAAAATCACCGCTGAAGCGGAAGGGCCGTATTGAACAATCTTGTTCACTGGCATGCCAGTAAATGCACGCACGTGGAGAGCAAATTCAGACATTTCTTGTGAAATCAGTGTTACTAGCCCGGTATCGTGTGGGCGAGGGGAGACTTCATTGAAGATCACCTTGTCACCTTTTACGAAAAGTTCTACACCGAAAATACCGTAGCCACCTAACGCATTGACGACCTGTTCTGCTGTGTATTCGGCAGCTTTGATGGCATTTTCAGACATCTGCTGTGGTTGCCAAGATTCACGATAATCCCCATCTTCTTGTCGATGGCCAATAGGAGCACAGAAATGCACGCCATCAACTGCGCGAACGGTGAGTAGAGTGATCTCATAATCGAAGTCGATAAAGCCTTCGACAATCACTCGTCCAGCGCCAGTGCGACCACCTTCTTGAGCATATTGCCATGCTTTCTCAATATCGGCTGGAGATTTAATGACACTTTGTCCTTTGCCAGAAGAGCTCATCACGGGTTTTACGACGCAAGGAATCGACACCGCTTCAACGGCTTCGACAAATTGCTGATAGTTGTCTGCAAAGCGGTATGGTGAGGTAGTGAGGCCAAGCTCTTCTGCCGCTAGACGACGGATCCCTTCACGGTTCATTGTAAGTTTGGTTGCTTTTGCACTAGGCACCACGTTTAAGCCTTGTTCCTCGAGCTCTACCAACTTGTCCGTTGCGATAGCCTCAATCTCTGGAACTACAAACGCAGGTTGTTCTGCGGCGATAACTTTTTCTAGCTCGCTTGCATCTAACATGTCGAAAACATAACTGCGGTGTGCTACTTGCATCGCGGGTGCATCAGGGTAGCGATCACAGGCAATCACTTCCAGCCCAAGACGTTGGCATTCGATCGCCACCTCTTTACCGAGTTCCCCAGAGCCCAAAAGTAATACGCGTGTGGCGCTTTCGCGAGTCGCGGTACCGAACATAGTGCTTCCTTTAAAAAGTAATCAGAGAGAATAAAATTGCCGCCGATCATACTCAATTTAACCTGCAAAGCAAACGTTTGCTTTGTGATTTTAAAGAAAGCCCTACGTAAAGTAGGGCTGACGACATATCACTATAAGCTGAGATAACTCACTGGAATATCGGGGTTTAAGGCTTCCAGTGTGGACTGGGTACATGCTAAGTGGCTAATTTTGCCTTTATGGCTTTCAACAAGCGCCGCAGACTGAATATTTTCAAATCTCTCACCCGCGAGAAGCAACTGGATCAATGCCACTTGCAGTGGTGGAAGGCTTGGGTTGAAAGCGGCATTTTCGGCGTATGCACCCAGATAAACGCGTCCACTTTCGGTCTGCAATGCCACACCGCTCAAGTTGTGCGTATAAGGTGCATGACTGCGGTTCATGGCTTCAACCGCACGTTGCATTAAGGCATCATCATCTTCAGTGGCGAAACCATGATGGACTTGGCTCATTAATGCCGATTCGATGCCCAAATCTGATGGGCCAAATGAATCTGGCAGATAGTCGTGTAGTTTCTTTTCTTCGCGCTCTGGCAATTGAATCTTAAGCTCTTTGGCACTGGATAATTCATTCATGAACTGACGGCAGTGACCACAAGGGCTGAAATTAATGGTGATGTCTGAAAGACCTTGCTCGCCTTTCATCCATGCATGACTAATAGCCGATTGTTCAGCATGAACCGTTTGTCCAAGCTGGACCCCATCAAACTCCATATTCGCGCCAAAATAAAGAGCACCAGATAGGCCACGAACAATCGCACCAACATAAAACTCAGAGATGGGCGCGTAAGAGTAAGCGGCAGCAAAGGGAAGCAACGCAACACGTAGTTGGTTATCGGTCATCCCTGTTTGCTTGAGTAACTCATCAAACTGAACTGTTGAAAGGGAAGCATCAAAGTCAGCAGCCAAAATGATAGGCGCTAGATGGCGTGAAAGTGATTCTGGTGCGCTTGCCAGCGCGTTCTCAAAGCGACTCTTCATGGTGAATCCTTGTAATTGCATGGAAGGTTATTCTATGCAAGAACGAAAACTCTTCAGTGATCCCTGTCACTATAAACAATGTAACGGTTGTTTATGTTGCATTATTAGAGTGATGTCACAAATGTATTCGATTGCACAATGCTTCAGAAAGATAGTTGAATATTTCTCGTTATGCGAACGGCTGTCTGTTTGTAGATAATAATGGTTAGAAGACGCGATAGGGAAGCTGGAACTGACGACAAAAAAATACCCTCTGCAAAGAGAGGGTATCGAAATCATCCATTGATGCTTGATTCATTCCTAGTGTGGTTATCCAAGCTTATTGATTTGTCTATTTACGATAAAATATGGCTGTTTAACACTATGAACTTAACATTTGACGATCGCGCATCTGTTGTTCGCCAATGTTAAACAAGCGTACGTCAATTTTTGCAATGTCATTGCATTCTTCACATGCGTGATGGCATTTGCCATCAAGATAGTCATGTCTAGTCAGCATTCTTGGCTTTTTGCACCAATCACAGGTGCCTTCAATTGTAAACATCTCGTTCTCCCCACCTAGAGTCTTGGTTAGGTGTTATTTTGCGGCGCTATTATGCCATAACTTTTCTATGGGTGTTAAATGTCTGTAAATAAAATTTGAGAGCGTGATCGATTGCGAGAGTAGATTATATGGGTGTTTCGCGTTTTGATTGATATATCAACAATTGCAGTGTTACTTATTTGTAACATTTTGTAATAGTACTTTTAATGCCCCGTTTAGGCGCTTCATTTCCTCTTCACTACCCCTGGCATCTGGGTGGTAGAGTTTCGATAGTTGGCGGAAGCGAATTTTGATCGACTTTTCATCAGGAATGTTACTTGGCAGGTAACCAAACATCGCGCAAGCCAGCGCTACCTTATGATTTTTTTGTTGATTCTGCAGTTTTTTGTACTCGTTAAAGACTTTTTCTAACTGGCGTTTTAACTGCTTGTTACTGAACTGCTGACTTTTCAGTTCCTTTTCTAGTGTTAAGTCGCGGTCTATTTGCTGAGTGAGTCGACGTCTTCGTATTGTGCGCGCTAAAGAGACGGCTACAAGAATAACACTGAGCAATAGAGCAATAGGGATCCAATCACTGACTACAGAAGCACTGTTTTTTTGCGAGAAATTGGTTTGGTTTGATGTGAGCGAATGCTCGTCAACGGGTTCCGCCAAAGCACTATCGAGCTGCGATATCGCAGAGACTTGCTTGGCACGCAACTGGTTGAATTTAAGTTCAAGTATGCGATTGTATTCTTGATCAGCTTGCTGATTAGTTTGGGCTGCAATACCAAACCACTGTTGAGCAAGGTCAAGATTGTTAAATTCATTGCCGTGTTGTTCATACAGATTGCCCAAACGCAGCAGGGCAACTTGATTACCTTGGAGTGCCGAGTGGAGGTACCAATTTGCGGCGCTTTTAATATTGACTTGCGTCCCTATGCCACTTTCTAAAGCTTGTGCGAGTTTAAACTGCGCAGGCTCATAACCTAACTCAGCGGATTGTTGGTACCAATAGAAAGCATCGACAGAAGCCGTGTCATCTTGGTGCTGTTCGAGTTGAACAGCGAGCTGATATTGTGCCTTGGGATCTTGCTGATTGGCTTTTGCTGTTAACTCCTGCGTGCTTTCTGCATGAGAGCGAAAAGAAAGCATCAGGAACATGAGCGAAGTAACAAGCAAAATGGGTTTGCGCAAAATGGGATCTCTAGAGGTTAGGTTCAGCCCAAATTATAGACTGAACCTAATGTGAAATCAGCAGCTAAGCCAAAATTGCCATATTTACGTTATTACTTAAGTGGTAGGATTTGTATCTCGACACGGCGGTTACAAGCTCGGCCTTCTGCAGTGCTGTTGGTGCAAAGAGGGTAGCGCTCACCGTTGCCTCGTGCGACGGCTCGGCCTGCAGCAACGTTTTGAGAAATCAGGAAGCTACGGACGGATTCTGCGCGACGCTCAGAGAGAATTTGGTTAGAGGCATCATTGCCTGTACTGTCAGTAAAACCATCGATGACTAAGCTGGTATCTGGGTACTCAACTAAGATTTGCGCCACACCTTTAAGGGTATTGTGAATACTGCTATCCAGAGCATAAGAGCTTGAGCTGAAACCGATGCCATTTTCAAGACGTAACAGCAATTGATTTTCGCCAACACGTTCGACTTGAACGCCAGAATTAAGCAGTGCTTCACGCAGTGCTTTCTCTTGTTGGTCAAAGTAGTAGCCAACACCACCACCAATAGCGGCTCCGCCTGCTGCGCCGATCAGGGCACGTTTACCACGATCTTTTTTGTCGCCCGTTGCCGCGCCAGCGACTGCGCCTGCAATCGCACCAATCAGTGCGCCTTTAGTGGCTGAGTTGGTTTCAGATTCGCCAGTGGTTGCATTCTGACGTTGAGTTGCCTGACATCCGCTTAGAGTCAGAAGAATCGCTAAAGCAATAGAAACTTTTTTCAAAGTCATCTCTCCATGTACATTCAGAGGCTAACTGCTGCCTCCGTGCGGATTATTCAGCAAGTCAATGAGAGAAATGTCAGTGTAAGGTTATCTTTTTTCGATTTGTTTCATTGCTTGAGCACCACCAACCGGGCGGTTAACCGACACTTTGCGCCCTTTTTTCAGGCCCACTTCGTAATCGGCAGTGAGATTTTTCATCGCCTCACGCAACTGCTGCTTAAAGGTTTCACGATCGATGTTTTGGAACTCTTTATCGATGTAGTTATTGATTTTGTTAGCCGATTCTTCATCAGGCGTGATCACTGGCAGTTTTTCCAATGCGCCCTCTACCCAACCAGAGACAAACGAGTTGACTCGGCGTGTCACCTCAAGTGAAGAGGTGCCAGAGCCTGCAAAGCTATTGCGGAATTGGCCCGTGCTTTCGTTCATTTCACGGTAAATAATGTCAAAGGCGAAAGCGGCGAAAATAGCACGGTCAGCTTCACCAATAAACTCTAAGCGTTTGAGTCCCTTATGGTTAAGCAACACTGCTTCTACACCAAATTTGGTATTGATGCCACGAATAACACGCAGTAAGACGGAACTGATACTCGCAGGCAGAAGATGGGTTGATTGAGTTTTTCCCATCTTAATGAACTCGATATCGTCTTTGTCGAGGCCATACTTGAGCATCAAGCGATGCGCCATCTTAATCGCGTTGGCCGCTTCGTTGACATTGGCGGAGTTGCCTAGCTCTAGGCATTTGGCAATTTTCTTCAGCGCTTTTTGTTTATCCATAGACAATGGCAAAAACCTAACTCAATCAGCAAAGTCGGACATCATACCTTTTTTTCGGCAAAATTTGAATCCTTGCGAGAGGTGCGGTGACAAAAAAGCCGTGTCACAGTGGACACGGCTTTAGCGGGCTAGATGTTGCGAAAAGGCTTAGATACCCAGTTCATCAAGCAAATCTGAGGTAATGTCTAATTCTTCTTCTGATGAGTTGCTCTCTGCTTTCTTGCCGCGCATGTTTGCTTGCGCCGCTTCTAAAATATCATCCGGATTCTCATCTTCAGCGACTTCGAAATCTTCAAGCTGAATAAATTCAGTTTTATCCATCGCAAGCTCTAAGTAGAAGATGTTGTTATTTGCCGTTGAGAAGGTCACGCGACGCGCTTGTGGGCGGTCTAGGTTGGTATCCACCGAAAGAATAACCTGTTTGTTCAGAGACAACATTTTGGGTTGATTTTGGGTGATGTTGGTTTGCAGTTCTTTGCGAATTTTATTGGTGAAATCACCGACTAATTGGTTCATCAACTCACCCAGCACATCGCCCACTTCATCGGAGGTGTGCAACACAGCCAGTTCTTCTTCTGGCATGCCCATATTGCGCATGTAATTGGTGTAAATCTCTAATGCTGCTTTTGCGGTAAAGTTGATGACGACAAGGCCAGTAAAACCACCATCAAAAAGAACAAAACAGCCGAAATCAGGCTTTAGACTGGTTTTGTTGATTTTCTGCACCATTGCAGAATAGTGAATTTGAGAAGAGGTGGCAGAAGTGAGCACTCCAGATACGGACTGACACAGTTTTAACAAGATATCTTCGGTCGTAACGACTCTGTTTTTTTTCATTATCAATGCTCTGTTTAAGTTCTTTACATATGGTCTTTCAATGACTTTAGGTGGGTATCACCGGAAAAGAAAGTACAACTTTCATTTTTGCATTCAGATTCTGTTTTGATCACCTTTTTAAATGTTGTAAAGTGACGAAATTCAAAGATTAATTTCTAACTCTAATCATAAACCCGTAGCTGATAGGATCAGTGTTGTAGGGGCAGGAAGCAAATGTTACCAAGACTTAATACTCAATCGGATGTTGATCCCGTTGTCCTGAGTTTTCTCAAAGAACTTGAGCAAGCTGGTTTCAACGGTGATATTGAATCCCACTACGCGAGCCGCTTGGCGGTGGCAACCGACAACAGTGTATACCAACAACTCCCTCAAGCGGTGCTTTTACCCAAAACAACGGAAGATGTGGCACTTATTGCCAAGCTTAGCCTAAATCCGCTCTTTGAGCGCGTGACATTTTCGCCCAGAGGCGGTGGTACGGGGACAAATGGGCAGTCGTTGACCAAAGGTGTTGTGGTTGATCTCTCTCGCCATATGAACAAAGTCTTGGAGATCAATGAACAAGAAGGTTGGGTTCGAGTTCAGGCTGGGGTAGTGAAAGATCAACTCAACGATGCAGTCAGACCATTTGGTTACTTTTTTTCACCGGATCTTTCTACCAGTAACCGTGCAACCTTGGGAGGTATGATTAACACCGATGCCTCAGGACAAGGTTCACTGAAGTATGGCAAAACCTCTGATCATGTTTTGTCACTGCAAGCGGTTTTTGCCGATGGTTCGGTCCTCGAATCGGACCTCTCAAAAGGCTTGCCTGAGGAAGGTCAGTACGCATACCACGCTTTACAAACGACGGAAGCCGTTTGTCGAGAAAAGCGTCAGCAGATTTTAGCGAAATTCCCGCCATTGAACCGCTTTCTAACCGGTTATGATTTAAAAAATGCAATTGAAGAGCAAACCGGCGAGTTTAACTTTACTCGGGTACTCTGTGGCGCCGAGGGTTCACTGGCGTTCATCACTGAAGCCAAACTCAACCTTACGCCAATTCCGAAAGCGCGCACGCTCGTAAATGTAAAATACAACAGTTTCGATGCTGCGCTACGTAATGCGCCCTTTATGGTTGAGGCAAAAGCGCTGTCTGTTGAAACCGTCGATTCCAAAGTCCTGAATCTCGCTAAGCAAGACATTGTTTGGCACAGCGTGAGTGATTTGATTACCGATGTACCCGGGCTGGAGATGCTCGGTTTAAACATGGTGGAGTACGCAGGTGAAAATGAGCTAGAAGTCGCTGAGCAAGTAGCCGCGCTGACCAGCAAACTCGATAGCATGCTAGAACACGGTGAAGCTGGCATTATTGGCTATCAAGTGTGTAACGACGTGGCTAGCTTGGGGCGTATCTACAACATGCGTAAGAAAGCGGTTGGCTTGCTTGGTGCTGCGAAAGGACGAGCCAAACCGGTCGCGTTTGCGGAAGATACCTGCGTGCCACCAGAAAATTTGGCCGATTTTATCGCTGAGTTTCGTCAATTGCTGGACAGTAAAAATCTCGAGTACGGTATGTTTGGTCATGTGGACGCCGGGGTTTTGCATGTTCGTCCTGCACTTGATCTATGCGACCCGACACAAGAACTGCTCATGCATGAGGTGTCTGATGACGTTGTCAAACTGGTTGCGAAATATGGCGGTTTGATGTGGGGTGAGCATGGTAAGGGTTTTCGCTCAGAATACGGCCCTGACTTTTTTGGTCAAGAGCTGTTTACCGAGCTAAGACGCATTAAAGCGGCGTTCGATCCTCACAATAAAATGAACCCAGGTAAGATCTGTACACCACTTGGTAGCGATGCAGAACTCGTCAAAGTCTCTGATACCAAAAGGGGTTTTTACGATCGCCAAATCGACGTAAAAGTGCGCGACAGCTTCAAACAGGCGATGGAATGTAATGGCAATGGCTTGTGTTTTAACTACGATACAAGCTCGCCAATGTGTCCCTCGATGAAAGTGACGGCAGACAGACGCCATTCACCAAAAGGTCGTGCAGGTTTGGTTCGTGAATGGTTGCGCCAGTTGACTGAGCAGGGCATTGATATTTTGGATTTGGAAGCTCAAACCCTACAGGGTTCTCCGACCATTAAGAACATGCTTGATCGAGTCCGTAATCGAATTAATCAGCGTCATGAGTACGACTTCTCTCATGAAGTGTATGAGGCTATGAATGGTTGTTTGGCGTGTAAAGCGTGTGCCAGCCAATGCCCAATTAAAGTGGATGTGCCGAGCTTCCGTTCGCGCTTTCTCAACATCTACCACAGCCGTTATCAACGCCCGGCGAAGGATTATCTGGTTGCGAACATCGAAACCTTGTTACCTATCATGTCTAAAGCGCCACGCTTGATTAATGGTGTGATTCGCCAGTCGTGGATGCAAAGCTTAACGGAGAAAACGGTCGGTTACGTGGACACACCTTTATTGTCGGTCCCAACCTTGAAGCAGCGACTGGCAACACTTAAAGAGTTTGATTTACAACAGTTAAATGCGCTTTCAAGTGATGAAAAACGCGATCACGTCTTGATTGTGCAAGATCCCTTTACCAGCTATTACGATGCACAGGTTGTTGAAGATTTTGCTGCGTTAGTCACAAGCTTAGGTAAGACGCCAATATTGTTGCCGTTCAAACCCAATGGTAAAGCGCAACACATCAAAGGCTTTTTAAAGCGTTTTGCGGCAACTGCGAGTGATACTGCGAAGTTCCTAGAGCTGGTGGCAGATTTAGCGATTCCTATGGTTGGTGTCGATCCTGCATTGGTGCTTTGCTATCGTGATGAATACCAAGAGATCTTAGGGGACAAACGAGGCGATTTTCAAGTGCTCACTGCGCACGAGTGGTTACTGCCTCGTCTAGCGGAGTTTGATGTAACCAAAGGCAGCGCGGAGCCGCCTTGGTATTTGCTGGCGCATTGTACAGAAAAGACGAAATTACCGAACGCGGAAAAAGAGTGGGGCACTATTTTTGCTCATTTTGGCGCTCAGCTTAATACCGTCCCAGTTGGTTGCTGTGGTATGGCTGGCACGTTTGGCCACGAAAGTGACAAGCTACAAATGTCGAAAGATATCTACGCCTTGAGCTGGCAGCCAAGTTTGGAGACATTACCAAAAGAGCGTTGCTTGATCACTGGCTACTCATGCCGCTCTCAAGTGAAGCGCTTTGAAGGCGTTCAACCTCTCCATCCGGTGCAAGCACTGCTTTCCATCTGTCGCCAGAATGGATGACCGTGAGCCCAGCGTTATGCTGGGCTTTTTTGTGAAAAGAACCAGCGACCGTAAAGGTCTCCGGAGTTGAGAATGGACAAACTCGAGTTAAAAATCCCCCCTGTTGCCGTATTTCTTATCCTCATATTTTTTATGTATTTGACGAGTGAGTTTTTCATCTCATGGTCATTTTCACTTAGTGGTCGATTATGGTTCGCTGGTGTGTTGTTTGGCTTGTCTGGTGTCATTGGTATTGCCGGCGTATTGGCGTTTCGTCAAGCGCAAACAACGGTGAATCCGGTCAAACCAGAAAGTGCTTCGACAGTGGTATCTAATGGCATTTTTGCGTATACCCGCAACCCCATGTACCTCGCTTTATTGCTACTGTTACTCGCTTATGCGATTTGGTTAGAGAATATGTTGGCCTTTGCTGGTTGCCCTTTATTTGTTGCCTATATGAACCGCTTTCAAATTTATCCCGAAGAAAGAGCGTTAGAAGGATTGTTCGGTGAGCGTTATTTAGTTTACAAACAAAAAGTTAGACGCTGGATGTAATATAAAAGAAAGCTGTTTCTAATGTAGTGATTGTGAATATTGAGAAGCGTGATATTGATCTGTGAAATGAATTCCATCTTGATGGTGTTTGCTCTTTATGAATGGTGCGTTTGATATATGATTTATTGATTTTTAAGAACAATAATCATTAACGTCATGTTGTAAGGAAATATCATGTATCGTCGGAAAATACTTTCTATCGCTATCATATCTACATTGGCTTTCGCGAATAGCCAGGCTTTAGCTCTCGATTCATTGAATAGCTCGGAAAGTTCTGTGGAACGCTCTAATCGAATTATTGGTGGGGCTACGGCACCTGCCGAAAAGTGGCCATTTATGGCGGCGGTTGTGAGTAAGGGTTACAACGGAGGTAAAGGCCAATTTTGTGGCGCCAGTTTCATTGGCTCTAGATATGTCCTGACGGCTGCGCACTGTTTGGATGCAACCTTGGGTGAAGACATTGAAGTGATCATCGGCCAGCAGAATCTGTCTGCAGCGACGAGTGAACAACGTCTTTCAGTGCGTAAAGTATATATTCATGAAGAGTATGCTGACGCTGCTCTGGGAAATGACATCGCCATCTTAGAGTTGAGTGAAGAGTTTGAAGGCGCTCCCGTTGCCTTAGTAGAAGCCAGTTTTAGGAATTCATTGGCTGCTGGGACTAACTTGACAGTGATGGGATGGGGAGATCAAGACCCAACAGATAACTTTCGTGGTGCAACTCAGTTACAGCAAGTTGACGTCAATCTGATTGCTCAGCAAACATGCCGCAATGTCGGAGGAGATTACGCTAAGATTTCCGATACGGCATTTTGTGCGGGACTGGTTCAAGGCGGCAAAGACTCATGTCAAGGTGACAGTGGTGGCCCGATTGTTGTCAGTGATAATGGCCAATACAAACAGTTGGGTATTGTCAGTTGGGGTGATGGTTGCGCGGAGAAAGGCAAGTACGGTGTGTATGCCAATGTCAGTTATTACGCTGATTGGATTGCCAATAAAACAAAAGGCCTGAGTTACGATCAGCATGTTTATGAGGGCATCGTCTCACCAGGTATTCAGAGTGCGACGTTAACTTACCGAAATAATACCGAGAGTGAGTTATTGCTATCCAACTTCTCCACGACGTCAAGTGCTCAAATTGTTCATAATACTTGCGAACAGCCTCTTGCAATCGGAACAGAGTGCCAAATTACTACAAGCTACAGTCTTCTTGGCTCTGGTGATTTTTCTTATGATGTGACAATGGATAGCAACCAAGGTATAGGCCAAGTGAAATCGACGGTGCATTATCAATCTTACCCATTGGCCGACCCGTTCATATCAGATTGGATCATGGGACAAATTCCTAAGCAACAACTGTCCGTATTTAGTCAGGGTATCGAGTGGGATTTTTCTGCGATAGGGATTATGTCCGGTAATTTAGAAAAGGATCAACATTCAGGTATTGCGATTTCAGGGATAGAAAAAGGACAACTGGCCTTGGACATGTCTGTCTCTTCGGAAGAAAAATTTGATGAATTAAAGATTTTCGTCAATGGCAGACTAGAGTTGTCGGTAAGTGGAGAGCAAAAAGGGACGGTCTCATTCGTGTTACCCCGCGAGAAAAACGTAATTGAATTGGTATATGTGAAAGATGAGTTAGGAAGTGAAGGGGCAGATCGCGGTTTCTTAAATGCCATTCGCTACAGTTCATCACTCATCTTACCATCGGCAGAAAGTTCAAGTTCGGGTTCAAGCAGTGGTGGTAGCTTAGGTTGGTTATCGTTATTTGCTTTGTTGGGTTTCTTAAGACGAAAATACTAACAGAATAGTAATGTGTACGTTTTGACCATCTCGTATTAAAGAGAAAGGGAGCTTTAAATAAGCTCCCTTTTGTTCTTAGTATTGTTTGTTTACTTGGCTAAGTCACTTATGCTGCTTGCGCAAACTGCTGCAAGAAGGCTTCTTTACGTTCGTTAAAGCGGTTAACCAAGTCATCAACAGCATCTTGGTCATAAGGCTTTAGGCCGCTGGCTACCATGCGTTTAATCCCTCGTCCAACTACTTCGCCATCTTCTTTAAACGCGAAGTTAAGGGTGACAACACCACGTTTACCATCGACATCAAAGGTGGCGCCGGTAAATGCCACCTCTGGGTGAGAAAGATCCAGACGTTCAAATTCGACTTCCATGCTTTCGTAAATCACCAGAGGACGCTGGCAATTGATCATCATCTGCTGCTCTTCCATTAGAGGCACCATGATGTGTGGGAAGTTCATGCCTGAGAATTGAACATAGTTGGTCACCACGTGCTCAATGAAAGCCGCATCGCGATTCACGTCGCCTTCGCGGCTCATGTGCAGATACTCTTTACCTGCAGCATCAAGTACGGCACTCTCTTTTGCACACTTATTTTCAATGTGAAGAGCCACACCATCGTTGACCATGCCAGAAAAGTCGAAACGCATTTTTTGGCTGACGCCTTCTTTGCTGAGCAGTACGGCAAACAAAAGATCGCCAGGTACGCAGAAGCGCTTGCTGTCTTCATCATGGATTGGGTTATAGTCTCCCGCGACTTTTTTTGCAAAGTGGCTTGCTTGCTCGCGAGTGAACTGAAATTGATGGTTATTGCTTGAAAAATAAGGTGTTAGAAACATATGTCGTATGATATAGCCAAAACTGTGGCTGATTATACGCTATGAGAATAGATTCAATGGTCCATCCAGTGTGAAAGTTCAATATTTGCTCACAGATTTGGGTGCAAAGTGAACGGTTTACATCTGGAAACAAGAAGCAAGAGGGCAAGTTATGCCCTCTTGTGGTTATGGTTTGCTTATCCGTGATTAGAGAACACTCGGTAACAGCGCTTCTGGCATCAGCACGTTGTGCATGGCCAGCTTTAGCAGTGAGTTGGCCTTTTCAATATCCGGTGCAAAGTAACGGTCTTTATCATAGAAACTGACTTTCTCTCGTAGCATCTGCTTTGCTTGTTCTATGCGAGGTGAGGATTTATGTGGTGCACGGAAATCCAGTCCTTGCGCCGCTGAGAGATACTCTACCGCTAAGATGCCACGTGTGTTTTCACCCATTTCACGTAAACGACGGGCGGCAAAGGTGGCCATGGACACATGATCTTCTTGGTTCGCTGACGTTGGTAAGCTATCCACGGATGCCGGGTGTGCAAGAGTTTTGTTTTCACTTGCCAACGCCGCTGAGGTCACTTGCGCAATCATAAAACCAGAGTTGACTCCGCCGTTATCGACCAAAAATGGTGGCAGCTTAGAGAGTGCGCTATCAATCAGCAATGCCATGCGGCGCTCTGAGAGGCTACCGATTTCTGCAATCGCGAGAGCAAGGTTGTCTGCTGCCATAGCAACAGGCTCCGCGTGGAAGTTACCACCAGAAATGATGTCGTCATCTTCAGCAAATACGAGGGGATTGTCGGAAACCGAGTTCGACTCAACCAACAAGATCTCAGCTGAGTTACGGATCTGCTGCAGACATGCGCCCATCACTTGCGGCTGGCAACGCAACGAATAAGGGTCTTGCACCTTTTCACAGTTGCTGTGTGACTGGCCAATTTCACTACTGGTGTCCAGTAGATGACGATAGGCCATCGCCGAATCCATTTGGCTACGGTGTCCGCGCACGCGGTGAATACGCGGGTCAAAAGGACGGCGACTCCCTAACGCAGCTTCGACTGACATTGCGCCGCAGACGGTGGCGGATGCGAAGAGGTCTTCAGCGATAAACAGACCTTCCAACGCGAAAGCCGTCGAGGCCTGTGTGCCATTCAGTAGTGCCAGACCTTCTTTTGGTGCAAGCGTGATCGGTTCAAGGCCAGCAATTTTGAGTGCTTCTAGGCCTGAGATAATTTTGCCGTTGTGACGCGCTTGCCCTTCACCCAGTAACACTGTGCTCATATGAGCCAGTGGGGCCAAGTCGCCCGATGCCCCAACCGAGCCTTTTTGTGGTACACAAGGATAAACTTGCGCGTTGACCAAATCGATCAGCATTTGAATGACGTTGAGACGAATACCGGAATAACCACGGGATAGGCTATTGATTTTGAGCACCATCATCAGACGTACCGTTTCATCTGCCATGAACTCGCCGATACCCGCTGCGTGAGAAAGGACGATACTGCGTTGCAGTGTTTCAAGATCTTCTGGGGCGATGCGTGTATTGGCCAATAAGCCAAACCCAGTATTAATGCCGTAAACGGTGCGATCCTCGGCGATGACTCGTTCAACCACTTGAGTGCTCTCTTCAATGGCTGGAATCGCGGACGCATCAAGAGAAAGATTGATCGGGGAACGACTGACTTGACGCAGTTGATTTAAGCTAAGACAACCGGGCTTTAGCGTGAGATTTAACATATCCATATTCCTTACTTCAACTTGCTCAATTCTTCGTTCAGCATCGGCAGGTCAAGACCTTGCTGCGCTGCGCACTGTTTGGCGATGTCGTAACCCGCATCGGCGTGGCGCATCACTCCCGTTGCAGGATCGTTATGCAGCACTCGGGCAATACGCGCTGACGCATCTTCTGTTCCGTCACAGCAAATTACCATTCCAGAGTGTTGCGAGAAGCCCATGCCTACACCACCACCATGATGGAGTGATACCCAAGTCGCACCACCGGCGGTATTGAGGAGGGCATTGAGCAGTGGCCAGTCAGAAACCGCGTCTGAACCGTCCATCATGCCTTCCGTTTCACGGTTTGGGCTGGCGACGGAACCCGAATCTAGATGATCACGACCAATCACGATCGGCGCTTTTAGTTCGCCATTTTTCACCATTTCATTAAATGCCTGGCCTAGGCGTTCGCGATCTTTCAGACCCACCCAGCAAATACGTGCGGGTAAACCTTGGAATTGAATTCGCTCGCGTGCCATGTCTAACCAATTGTGCAGATGAGGATTGTCAGGAATCAGCTCTTTCACTTTTTGGTCTGTTTTGTAAATGTCCTCAGGATCGCCCGACAGCGCCGCCCAGCGGAAAGGGCCAATGCCTTCGCAGAACAAAGGTCGAATATATGCTGGCACAAAGCCCGGGAAATCAAATGCATTCTCGACCCCTTCTTCTAGCGCCATTTGACGAATGTTGTTGCCGTAATCGAGCGTGGCGGCTCCACGACTTTGCAGTTCAAGCATGGCTTTGACTTGAACCGCCATGGACTGTTTTGCGGCTTTGACGACAGTGCTCTCGTCTTGCTGACGCATTTCCGCTGCGTAGGCCATACTCCAGCCTTGCGGTAAGTAGCCATTCAACGGGTCATGTGCCGAGGTTTGATCGGTGACGACATCGGGCGTGATGTTGCGCTCCACCAATTCTGCGAACACATCGGCGGCGTTACCCAGTAAGCCAACAGAGACAGGCGTGTCGGATTCTTTGACGATGGCCAACGCTTCCTCTAGGGTGGTCGCTTTCTTATCGACATAACCCGTACGTAGGCGATAATCGATACGCGATTCATCACATTCAACGGCAATCATCGAGAAGCCAGCCATGGTTGCAGCAAGTGGCTGTGCGCCGCCCATGCCACCAAGACCACCAGTGAGTACCCAACGACCTTTTGCTTCACCGGCGAAGTGTTTTTTTGCAACAGCGACGAAGGTTTCGTAGGTACCCTGTACGATGCCTTGAGAGCCGATGTAGATCCAGCTGCCCGCGGTCATTTGGCCATACATCATCAAGCCTTGTTTATCGAGCTCATTGAAGTGTTCCCAGTTTGCCCAGTGTGGAACCAGGTTAGAGTTGGCGATCAGCACGCGTGGTGCATTTTTATGCGTAGGGAAGACACCCACAGGTTTACCTGATTGAACCAACAAAGTTTGGTCGTCTTCCAGACGCTCAAGCACTTCAACAATCTTGTCGAAGCATGCCCAATTGCGTGCAGCACGCCCAATGCCGCCATACACCACTAAGGCGTGCGGATGCTCAGCCACATCAGGATCCAAATTATTCATCAGCATGCGCAATGGCGCTTCGGTCAACCATGACTTGGCTCTTAGCGTGGTGCCATGAGGGGCGCGAATGGTTCGGCTGGTGTCTAGGCGAGGATCTTGTCCTTGGCTCTGTGTCATTGTAAGACTCCTTTAATTTCACGTAGCGGTGAACTCATCGGTTCACCTGATTGTTGTTCTGTTTATTGATGTTCGAGTTTGTCGTTCATGGCGTTGGCAATGTCCCAGCACAATCTGGCCGCTAGCCGCGCTGTTTGGCTGTCGACGTCATAAGTCGGGTTGTATTCGGCAATGTCGGCCAACATTAATTTGTCTCGGTGCGCGAGGATACGATCAAGAAAGGGCGCTAAGTTGTCGTAACTGACCCCTCTTGCCGCAGGGGCGCTTACGCCTGGCGCGGTGGCCGCAGGGAAAACGTCCAAGTCAATGGTCAAATAGAGGTAGTCGCAGTCGTCGATAAAATGCTGCAACTGGGTAAGATGGTAGTCGTGGTTGACCGAGCCAAGATCTTTGTCTTCAACAAACCACACGTTGAGTTGCTCGGCGCGCTCAAACAAGGCGCGTGTGTTGCTTGCCTTACTCACACCTAGGCAAGCGTAATGAAAATCCCAACCTTGTTGCTGGCAATAGTGCTGTATTTGATTGAAAGGCGTGCCCGAGCTTGGCTTGATATCGGCTTGTGAACTTGAAAAAGCGCGTAAGTCGAAATGCGCGTCGAAATTGATGATGCCAATTTTGGGTGCTTTTTCTGGATGATGCTGTTCAAAATAACGCGCCAAACCAGAAAAGGACGCCCATGCCACTTCGTGGCCACCCCCTAGGGTAATGACAGGAACACTCGGAAGAACTTCGGCAATCATTTTGGCGCAGTGCTGCTGGCTTGATTCCAGCAGGTCGTCATCGCACACAACGGTGCCCAAGTCGTAGAGCGGATGTGGTGAATGCCACGCTAAGTTAGCTAAAGCTCGGCGGATCAAGTCCGGTGATTTCTTTGCGCCAATGCGGCCTTTATTGCGCGCCACGCCCGCATCACAGGCGAAGCCAAGCAGTGCGACACCATAAGGATTTTCACCGATATGGGTATAATCAATCTGCTGCACCACATGATGAACACGCGAACCCGCGGCACCGTCTTCCGCATCGTGGCGACCTTGCCAATGAAATTCATTATGAAGAAAAAAATGTTTACTCATCACAACACTCCTTGTGTTGCTCGAATTGACCATCAACGACTCTTGCAAAGAGACGCTGAGTTCCGACTTGATAACTGAGATCGGCGGGATGCTCGATCTGCCAGATGGCGAGATCCGCTTCATAACCTGTTTTGATTTGCCCTCGACTCTCCGCATAGCCCAATGCTTGCGCCGCATTTTGAGTGACGCCACGTAAAGCTTCTTCTGGCGTTAAACGAAAGAGGGTACAAGCCATGTTCATCATTAAAGTTAAATCACAAAATGGTGAGGTGCCGGGGTTAACATCGCTGGCAATGGCCATGGGCACACCAAACTGACGCAATAGTTCAATCGGCGGCAATTGAGTTTCACGCAGAAAATAGAACGCCCCAGGCAATAGAGTCGCGACGGTCGATGAACGGGCAAGTGCTTCGACGCCTGCTGGATCAAGAAATTCAATATGGTCAGCAGAAAGCCCCTGATAACGAGCAGTTAAAGCGGTTCCGCCCAAATTTGACAGTTGCTCTGTGTGCCCTTTGATACGCAGCCCGTGCTCGACAGCACACGCATAGACTCTTTCTGTTTGTGCCAAATCAAACCCAATTGACTCACAAAATACATCGACGCTGGTGGCTAACTGTTCTTCGGCCACCAGTGGGATGATCTCTTGGCAAATAAACTCGATGTAGTCGTTCGCACGGCCAGTAAATTCAGGGGGGAGGGCATGGGCGGCCAACAGTGTTGGTGTGACCTTCACCAATCGATGCTGTGATAAGGACTTTGCCACTCGCAGCATTTTGATTTCATCAACCAGTGTCAATCCATAACCCGATTTGACTTCAACCGAAGTGACGCCACTGGCAAGCAAGCCATCAAGACGTGGTAGCGTTTGTTCGAGTAACTGCGCTTCACTGGCTTGGCGTGTCGCGTAAACGGTAGAAAGAATGCCCCCGCCTTGGCGAGCGATTTCTTGATAGGGAACGCCCTGCAATCGCATTTCAAATTCGTTGGACCGATTACCCGCGTAAACAAGATGTGTGTGGCAGTCGATAAGGCCGGGAGTAACCAGCTTACCTTTTAGATCAATTTGCTTAGTAGCAGCCAGTGCCGTGTCAATGCCTAGATAATGGATCTTCCCCGCCTTAATGCCAATCGACATCGGCGTGCTGGGTTGATAACCCATTTCCCCTGATTGCAAAGTGACAAGGCGTGCGTTGGTAAGCAACAGATCCATGATTAAGGTTCCAATGATTTGTATTGACTAAATGTATATACAAATAAATAGGAGAAAATAACCGTTGTGACAAGGTGAATGTTGCTGAAATGTGATCAAATCGAAGTGTGATACTCTAAATTACAACAAAATCTTAGAGCTCAGCTTGTAGCGATTACCCGGATGATACAGCAGTGCGGTGCTGACGAGTTTGTCTTCACTCCAAGTACGACGGTTGAGCAGCAGACAAGGTTCATTGACTTTCATGTTGAGCTCTTGGCGAATACGGGTATCGGGCATGATGGCTTCAACCGTATGTTCCATCGCACTCAAAGGGCAGTTCTCAGAAAGATACTGATTGGGGGTCATTTGGGTGAAATCTTGTTGCAAATAGCGGGGTGCATAGAGGCTGTTAACCCAGCGCAACTCGAGCTGGATAGGCTCCTTATCCTCGTAGTGAATAATTTCACTGTAGAACACTTTGGTTCCTAGCATTACACCGAGTTTGGTTGCAATCGTATCATCCGCTTTGAGGACCAACTGTTGAATGACTTTGCTGTGATGCGTCTTGCCACGATTGACCACTTCTTCGGCAATGTTACGGACATCGAGCAGTGGAGATTCTGCCTTTTCTGGTTTATCACAGACAAACGTGCCTAAACGTGGTCGCCTTTGCAATTTCCCCTCATTGACCAAATCGCGAATGGCTTTATTGACGGTCATGCGGCTGACGCCAAATTGCTCGGTCAGCTCTAGCTCAGTTGCGATCTTAAAGCCGATGTGCCACTCGCCACTGTCGATTTTTGTTTCAATGAACTGTTTGATCTGAATATACAGCGGTGATGGCATAATCTTTCCTCTAATTGACTATACAAATAGTGCGTAATTAACGTTGAAAAAGCAACTTCATCGCCGCATTTTGTGGTGAAACACATTGTTACGAGCGAGGTGAGCTAATTTGCTTGCAGGTTTGAGTGGGGTTGTGTAAACAGAATCAGATAACAAAAACGACTGAAATAATACAGAGATAGAAAGGAAAGGTATGTTTAAGAAGTTAAAAGCGTCTTTGGGTATAGGGGCGGCGAAGGTCGATACAATTCTTGATGAAATGAGTGTGCAGCAAGGGCAAACTCTAAAAGGTCAGGTGCATATTCAAGGCGGTGATGTTGAGCAGAAAATCGACGCGATTACGGTCAAGCTCAACACGGAGGTCAAAGTTGAATCGGATAGCGGTGTGAGCTACCAAACCTTCACCATCGATAAAATTCAAGCCGTAGAGCCGTTTGTCATTCAAGCGGGCGAGCAAAAAAGCGTGGCGTTTGAATTAAAACTTCACGATGAAACGCCAGTCACTGCGGTGAACGCATTGAAAAACCAATGTCATGTTTGGCTGGAAACTTCATTAGACATTGAGTTTGCAATAGACCCGAGAGACCGAGACTTTATTGATGTTAAACCTTTGCCAGTGATACAAAAAGTGATTGCCGCAATCACTAGCGCCGGTTTTAACATGGTGAAAGCGGATGTAGAGAAAGGTTTTCTTCGAGGGCAAAATTTTGCGTCGCGCTCTGGTTGTTATCAAGAGCTCGAGTTTCGTAGCAATGGCTTCCTAGGCAGCAAAGAGATTGAGTTATCTTTTATTCTGGAGGGTGGTGTGGTGCATTGCTTAGCGGAAATTGATCGTTCGCTCAGTTTAGCTGGGGATCAGTACCGCTCATTCACTCTGCCATTAAATGCAACGGACTCGCAAATCGCGCAAGCCATCGCGCCAGTATTAAGTGCCTAACCGTTCGTGATATGTACTTAATCAGCGCGCGATTTGAAGAGATAGCGATATCCAAATGTAAACGCGATATCGGTACTGTTGTCCATATTTCTGGCGTTTTCTATCATCAAAACTTCGAGCGCTGAACTGTCCATCACATAACGATAGCCCAACACAAACTCATTTGATGGGTCTGAAAAATCATCAGGCCCTTCAGTCGCCCCCTGATAGATATGGTATTCCGCGAGAATGTGATGCTGGCGAGTAAAGGCATAACGGTATCCGGTCGCAAAAGCGAGTGTGTCTTTACGGTAGGGGATGTCTGCAATTGAGACTTCTTTGTTGCGATGGGTCATACCAAACATTGCGTAAATTGCGTGTTGCTCCTTTTGGTAACCGTAATTGAGTTGTAAACCTTGTTCAAAACTACTGCCTTCGAAAGGCCCACTGTTTACATCGTTGTAATAGAGGCTCCCTCCCACAGATAAGGCGTGGTGTTGATCTTGATAGAGTTGATATTGCACATAAGTGGATATGGCGCTGCTGAGCGTTTCCCCTTCAAATCCCTCTTCATGAACACCGTATTCCGGCATGGAGATATAAAAGCGGTGTTTATCGACGGTGTCTCTGCCATTTTGCCCGATACCAAAAAAATCATGGAACGCAATCGTAAGGTTATCTAAATGGTTGTCCGCAGCAAACGTCCAGCGATAGTTCAGCTCCCATTGCCACTGTTCGTTAACTTGCCATCTCGTGCCGATTTCCAATTGATTGTGATAGTAATCCAGCATGTAATCATTGGTTTCCGCCCAAACGCTTGCTGCAGTGAGAGAGGTGTAAGCTTCTATCGAGTCATCAGGCAATGAACGTGCATTTCTCAAAACATTGCTTAACGCGTTTGACTGCATCGGTGATTGCGCGTAACTCCGCGTTGGTCCATATAAGTCATCGGCGTAGATATCACCGCTAATGGTAAGTAATATAGCTCCGCTCAATGATAAAGAAAGAATAGTCTTATTCATATCTATATGATCTTACTGAAATAATCTCATTGTTTTTTATTAGATTACTGCGCGAATTGAGTTGTGCAAGAGGCAAGGGGGCTTCCTCCTTGGGAGGAAAAAACAATTCTGCTTACAAATCGTGTAGTTGCTGACAAGAAAAATTTTTTAATCATTGTGATTTAGGTCTAATCGTTTACAATGTGTCGCTTCAGAGGCTGGTACATCCGTATTTGTACCAAAATCTGTACCAAATTATCCAAATTCACTTATGTTTGATTATTAATACATTGATTTTCAAAGCATAATTACTGAACACGTGTTGCTTGGTGTGCAACACCACTGTAAAGGAATCAAAATGCCTATTATTACTCTTCCTGACGGCAGTCAACGTCAATTTGATAACCCTGTATCAACGATGGATGTTGCGCTATCTATCGGCCCTGGTCTTGCGAAAGCAACCATTGCTGGTCGTGTGAATGGCCAACGTGTTGATGCATGCGATTTAATCGAAGAAGATGCAAGTTTAGAGATCATCACTACGAAAGATGAAGTTGATGGTCTAGAAATTGTTCGCCACTCTTGTGCTCACCTACTTGGTCACGCACTGAAGCAACTTTATCCAAATGCCAAAATGGCTATCGGCCCAACCATTGATAATGGTTTTTACTACGATATCGATTTGGAAGAGTCATTGACGCAAGAAGATCTGGAAAAGATTGAAGCGCGCATGAAAGCTCTAGCGAAAACCAAATATCAGGTTATCAAGAAAAAAGTAAGCTGGCAGGAAGCGCGTGACGCATTTGAAGCTCGTGGTGAAACATACAAGATGGAAATCTTGGATGAAAACGTATCACGTGACGATCGCCCAGGTCTTTACCATCACGAAGAATACATCGACATGTGTCGTGGCCCACACGTGCCTAACATGAGCTTCTGTCAGCACTTTACTTTGTTGAACGTGGCTGGCGCGTACTGGCGTGGTAATAGTGACAACAAGATGCTTCAACGTATCTATGGTACCGCTTTCCACGATAAGAAAGCGCTGAAAGATCATCTGACTCGTCTAGAAGAAGCAGCAAAACGTGACCATCGTAAAATCGGTAAACAGCTCGATTTGTTCCATATGCAGCAAGAAGCACCTGGTATGGTGTTCTGGCATCACAATGGTTGGTCTGTATTCCGCGATCTTGAAGTCTTTATTCGTGAGAAGCTCACGGAATATGGCTATCAAGAAGTAAAAGGCCCATTAATGATGGACCGTGTACTTTGGGAACGCTCTGGCCACTGGGATAAATACGCAGATGCGATGTTCACCACTTCTTCAGAGAACCGTGAATACGCTATCAAGCCAATGAACTGTCCTGGTCACGTGCAGATCTTTAACCAAGGTCTAAAATCGTACCGCGATCTACCGCTACGTATGGCTGAGTTTGGCTCTTGTCACCGTAACGAGCCATCTGGTGCGCTACACGGTATCATGCGTGTTCGCGGCTTTACTCAGGATGATGCACACATCTTCTGTACAGAAAGCCAAATCCAAGATGAAGTGACCAACTGTATCAAGATGGTTTACGACACGTACCAAACATTTGGTTTTGATAACATCGCGGTGAAACTGTCTACACGTCCTGAACAGCGTGTAGGTAGCGATGAAATTTGGGATCAATCTGAGGAAGCGCTAAAGCAGGCCCTAGAATCTATGGATATCGCATACGAGATCCAAGAAGGCGAGGGCGCATTCTACGGTCCTAAGATTGAATTTACACTATTCGACTGCCTAGGTCGTGCGTGGCAGTGTGGTACCGTTCAGCTCGACTTCAACCTACCAAATCGCTTAGGTGCGACTTATGTTGGTGAAAACAATGAGCGTTTAGTGCCAGTGATGATTCACCGTGCCATTTTGGGTTCTCTTGAGCGTTTCATCGGTATTCTAATTGAAGAATATGCTGGTTTCTTCCCAACTTGGTTGGCACCAGAGCAGGCTGTTATCATGAACATCACTGACAAACAGGCTGATTATGTTCAGGAAATCGCCCAGAAACTACAAAAATGTGGAATTAGAGCGAAAGCGGACTTGAGAAATGAGAAGATTGGCTTTAAAATCCGCGAACACACTTTGAAGCGTGTGCCGTTTATGTTGGTTTGTGGCGACCAAGAGATGGAAGCCGGAGAAATCGCAGTACGTACACGTAAAGGTAACGATTTGGGTAAATTTAAAGTGGATGACTTTGTTTCTTACATCCAAGATCAAATCGCTAGCCGTAAGCTCAATCTGGAGGAATAAACTATTAAAGGCGGAAGACGTGGCCAAGTTCCGGTCAAACAAAACCAGCACCGTTTAAACGGTGAAATTCGTGGCGTTCGTGAAGTTCGTTTAACAGGCGCTGACGGTGAATCTGTAGGTATCGTTTCGATCCAAGAAGCACTTGCTGCAGCAGAAGAAGCTGGTATGGATCTCGTAGAGATCAGCCCTAACGCCGAGCCACCAGTTTGTCGTGTGATGGACTATGGCAAGTTCCTCTTCGAGAAGAGCAAAGCTACGAAAGAGCAGAAGAAAAAGCAAAAACAGATTCAGATCAAGGAACTAAAATTCCGACCTGGAACTGATATCGGAGACTATCAGGTAAAACTACGCAACCTGATCCGTTTCCTTGAAGAAGGCAACAAAGTGAAGGTAACAATTCGCTTCCGTGGCCGTGAGATGGCTCACCAAGAGATCGGTGTCGACGTTCTTGAACGTTTGAAAGTGGATACAGTGGAACATGCCGTTGTTGAATCTTTCCCAACGAAGATTGAAGGTCGTCAGATGATCATGGTGTTGGCCCCTAAAAAGAAGTAATTAACGGCTTACAAGTAATTAAACCCAGCCGTTGAAAGGCGGCTGGGTTTAATTCGCCCTAATTACGTTGTTATTAAACTACTACAATGCGGAGTTATTCATCATGCCTAAGATGAAAAACAACAAAGGTGCTGCTAAGCGTTTCAAGAAAACTGCTGGTGGTATTAAGTACAAGCACGCTACTAAACGTCACATTCTGACTAAGCGTACTACTAAGAACAAGCGTCAGCTACGTCCAAACTCTCTACTTCCAAGATGTGAAGTAGCAGCAGTTGCTCGTATGCTTCCATACGCTTAATTCTTTTTAGTTTCATAATCGTTTAGTTTAGGAGAGACATAATGCCTCGCGTAAAACGTGGTGTACAAGCTCGTGCACGTCATAAGAAAGTTTTAAAACAAGCTAAAGGTTACTACGGTGCACGTTCACGTGTTTACCGCGTAGCTTTCCAAGCAGTTACTAAAGCTGGTCAATACGCTTACCGTGACCGTCGCGCTAAGAAACGTCAATTCCGTCAACTGTGGATTGCACGTATCAACGCGGCATCTCGTCAAAATGGTCTATCTTACAGCCGTTTCATCAACGGTCTTAAGAAAGCATCTATCGAGATCGATCGTAAGATCCTTGCGGATATCGCTGTATTCGACAAAGCTGCATTTGCAGTTCTAGTTGAAAAAGCGAAAGCAGCTCTTTAATTAGAGTTTAGGTTAAGAGAAAGGAGAGCTTAGGCTCTCCTTTTTTGTATTCTGAAACTAAAGCTTAGATAGAGGGCTTAGGACTCCGCCCGCACCTCTTTCTAATACATGAGTGTATATCTGGGTGGTTTTAACGTCAGAATGGCCTAGCTGTTCTTGTACGGTTCTAATATCGGCGCCGGACTCAAGTAAGTGTGTTGCAAAGCTATGTCTCAGCGTGTGGCAACTTATGGACTTGGTAATTCCAGCATCTTTTGCCGCTCTCTTTACGGCCCTTTGAAGAGCTTGCTCGTTGATGTGATGTCTTCTGAGTAAATCGGACTCTGGATCTCTTGATAACCTATCGGATGGGAATAAATAGTGCCAGTTGAAATCCATTTCGGCTCCTTGGTATTTTCTTTGCAGAGAAGACGATAACCAAACGCCGGCGTAACCCGCAGTAATTCTGTCTTTTTGATAATAACGTAGTGCTAATGCCTCTTGCTCTTTCAAGAGGGGATATAACTCCTTAGCGAGTGTAACAGTGCGGTTTTTCCCTCCCTTGCCTTGCCAAACTCTTAGTGCTCCATAATGGTAATCAACATCCTGGATTCTAAGACGAACGCACTCCATAACTCTTAATCCAGAGCCATATAACAGCATAATATGAAGTTTATATCTTGGATCTATATGTTGAATAAATGCACGAAGCTCTGGCTTGGTCAACACAACTGGCAATTTTCTATCGAGTAGAGACTTCTGAAACTTAATTTCATTATTAAGCGGTGTTCTGAAATATTCCCGATAGAGAAATAGAACGGAGTTTAATGCAAGTGCTTGTGTCTTTGCGGCAACTTTTTGTTCAACAGCGAGGTGGGTTAAAAATTCTTCAACATGTTTCTCATTCAATGTAGACGGATGTGCCATCCTATGGAAATAGATGTACTGTTTAATCCAACTGATGTAAGCCTGAATCGTTTTTGTGGCATAGTGTCGAGTTCGCATATGATCTTGAACACTTAAAATAAACTGATTTTTCATTCCTAACCTTTGTGTTTTTATATGTGTATATATACAGCCTTTTAAAGTTAGGCTAGTTGTAAAATTAAGCTACATCTAAATGCCTAATTGAGACTATTAGCACGCACTTTCATTCAAAATTGATATTTGTTTCATATGGTTGTGTGATAGCATTCTTGAAGTCTTTGACATAAAGATTGGCGGTAGCGTGCACGATTAGTACAACATGTTGGTGTATAGAGAGCGTTATGTGACTTCCCAATAGTGACACAACTCAGAATACAATAATTAAAATAAGTATATGCTTATATTTTGCAACAAAGACAGGTGGTTAGCGTATGGGAAATGTTATTTCAACACTTTTTAGTTGGGTCATTATGAGTATGTGGCTTCTATTGCCACTAGGTTGGGTCTATTGGCTTTGGGTTGCAGTAAAAATTGGCGGTTTTGCAATGTTTGCATTGGCGTTGTTCCCGATTACTTCACCAATAGCAGCTATTTTGGGCGGTTGGTCATTTTTATTCGGACTGCCTGATTGGGTGGTTAGTGTCTTCATATCATAGTCTCGAACAGCATCACATAACAAACGCTTCAAGAGGGACAGCCAACGCGTGGCATTTTTACTATGCGTTGGTTTTTGTGGTTACGGTGTTATGCAGAAAGTTGGTAGTAGCGTTGGCTGCCCCTTAAGCGGGCGTTAGTTTGCAAGAGGAAAAACGCAACCATATCGCAAGATCTAGTGTAAAGGCTCAAAGTTGAAATTGTCGTATTGGCGTTCAATTTCAGTGTTAATTAGCGTGGTAAAAATCCAAAATTGGCATCGTTTCAAGAGTAAATTTGTTCTTTGGTGTTGTGAGTTTTGGGGCCATTGAGTCGAACTTTTTTGCTTGAAACTCTGCTCTGTGAGTTTGTTGGTGCAAAAGCAGATTTACTCGCTGAAATGACGTTTTCTCTGGTGTGGCAAGTTCACGTGGTTTCAGTGGCTTTGTTGAAAGTCCGCATTGTGAGATTGGTTTTCCAAAAGCGCTTTTTGGTGTTGTGAGTTCGTTTTCTGCGGCGTTGTTTGTTCCACGTGGTTTCATTGAGTAGCCGCTTTGAGACTACGCCTGACTTGAGTGCGTCAAGGTGCGTATGGTTTGTTGTTTGCAAAGTTTAAAATAACGTAAAATCAACACTTTGGGTTTGCAAACTAACAAACTGTTCAAGAGGGATTCGCAACGCGTGGCATTTTCACTATGCGTTGGTTTTAGTGGTTAAGGTAGCATGCAGCGGCTTTTGTATTGCGTTGCTCACCCCTTAACAGGGCGTTAGGTTAATCAATGAGGATATGATGAAAACTGATAAGGTTACGGTCCGGACATTTCAGAATCGATACAATACTTACTTAAAACTTTTGCTGGCTCTTCGTAGTGATATGGGTTGGTTTTTTGATGATTCTCATAAAGCAAATATCCTAACAGTCCCATTTATTCTGACATTGGCAGCAGCACTAGAATGCTCCTTGAATGATCATTTAATTGAGCACTTTGATGATGAGTTTGGTGATAACTCGAAGCAGATGCTTCCGGGGCTAATGTCAATGAACTTTAAAGGAAAACTCATCAATATAGTGCCAATCTTGACGAAATATAAATTCAAGCTAAATGCCGAGCACAAAGTATATGCACTATTAGTCGAGTTAATTAAGCTACGTAATAGCCTTGTACATAATAAGAGCGACTATGACTCTCACGAATTCTCGCTACTGAAAGATGATGAAGGGAACGTGCAAGGGCTACAGTATGATGACTTAGAGTCCTTAATGGGGAAAGAGGTCGATTATACGTTTGGCATAAAAGCAGATGTTGGTGCTATTCATGACGCAGTAGAAAGGTTCCATGAGTTGTTTTTAGAACATTATCGAGAATCAGACTTCAGTGGTAACGAACTTGTTATTCCGTTAGAAGAGAACAATCGAATCAAAATCGTCGTAACAGATTAACCTAACAAGGCGTTCAAGAGGGATTCATGCCGCGTGGCATTTTTGGCATGCGGTCAGTTTTGGTAGTGAAAGTGGCTTGCGGAAGGTTGGTTTATGCGGCACTCACCCCTTAACGCAGCGTTATGCAAATACTCAAATCAGCTGATTTTCCAGTGCTTAGGTCTAGGCTATTGGCGAAAATAAATTGGCTAACTGCCTACAGCATTCTGGTAAACTGCGACCAAACTAAGCGGTATTATTAGGATCCAAGCGATGAGCCAAGAGCAACCAAACAACCCTTTACATGGATTAACCTTAGAGAAAATCCTTGTTCGTTTACAAGAGCACTATGGTTGGGAAGGGTTAGACAGAGAAATTCAAATTAACTGTTTTTACAGCAATCCATCAATCAAATCTTCTCTTAAGTTTTTGTGTCGCACACAGTGGGCGAGAGACAAGGTTGAGGCTTTGTATATAGATACGTTTTGCCGTTAGAACATTTGCATAACAAGGCGTTCAAGTGGGATTCATGCCGCGTGGCATTTTTGGTATGCAGTGAATTTTGGTGGTGAAAGTGGTTTGCAGAAAGTTGGTTTAGGCGGCATTCACCCCTTAACGCGGCGTTAGTTTGCAAGCGGAAAAACGCAGCCATATCTCAATATCTAGTGGTAAAAGCTCAAAGTTGAAGTTGTCGTATCGGCGTTCAATTTCAGTGTTAATTAGCGTGGTAAAAATCCAAAATTGGCATCGCATCAACGGTTGATTTGTTCTTTGGTGCGGCGACTTTGGGGTTAATTGAGTCGAACTTTTTTGCTGAAACTCTGCTCGTTGAGTTTGTTGGTACAAAAGCCGATTTATTCGCTGAAATGGCGTTTTCTCTGGTGTGGTAAGTTCACTTGGTTTCAGTGACTTTGTTGAAAGTCCGCATTATGAGGTTGGTTTTCCAAAAGCGCTTTTTGGTGTTGTGAGTTCGTTTTCTGCGTCGTTGTTTGTTCCACGTGGTTTCATTGACTAGCCGCTTTTAGACTACGCCTGACTTAAGTGCGTCAAAGCACATAAAGTTTTGCTCGCAAAGTTTAAAATAACGTAAAATCAACCTTTTGGGTCTGCAAACTAACAAACTGCTCAAGAGGGATTCACAACGCGTGGCATTTTTACTATGCGTTGATTTTAGTGATTAAGGTGGTATGCAGCGGCTTCGGTATTGCGTTGTTCACCCCTTAGCAGGGCGTTAAATGCACGAGGAAGTTATGGATAAACCGTTTCAGAGAATAGGCTCAAAATCTAATGCTCATGTAGGTCGTGAGTTCGAATCTGCAGCATCAAAATTTTTTCTGAGCCAAGGCATAGAACTTGTTCCCAATCTGAAAGTTGAAGTCGGCATTTCAAACTTGAAGAAACAACATGCGTTCGATCTCGGTTGTATTGATCAAAAGATCATTGTCGAGTGTAAGGCTCATAAATGGACAACAGGTGGTAATGTTCCTAGTGCGAAATTGACTGTTTGGAATGAAGCAATGTATTACTTTTATACAGCTCCAGTCGGTTTCAGAAAAATTATGTTTGTCCTTCGTGATTTCAGTACAAAGAGGAACGAGACTTTAGCTCAATATTATGTCCGTACTTATAAGCACTTAATCCCAAATGATGTCGAGCTTTGGGAGTACGATGAGAACACTGAAAGTGCATCGAAACTGTGCATTTAACAAAGCGTTTAAGACGGATTCCCAACGCTTGGCATTTTCGGTTTGCTTTGAATTTAGTGATTACGGCACAATGGTTTAGGTAGGGTGGTAGCGTTGCTCACCACTTAACGCGGCGTTATGCGATTCATGAGTGCAGCGATAAGGATAAAAATATTATGTATAAAGTCGGCATTGTTTTGTTTGATGATTTTACAGATGTAGACTTCTTTCTTATGTATGACTTGCTTGGTCGAACAACTGATAGTTGGACGGTTAGCGTGCTGGGAACTAAATCTGAACACACTTCCCACCTAGGTATGAAAGTCAAAACGGACGGACCTGTTTCAGAGGTGACGAATCAAGATGTCATTCTCATTACCAGTGGTAAACGTGGTATTCCAGCGGCAATAAACGATACTAAATTTATGTCAGCGTTGAATCTTGACCCAAATAAACAGCTAATTGGTTCAATTTGTGCGGGGTCATTCATCCTTCATGAACTCGGTTTACTTAAAGGCAAGCCATTGACGACAAATCCAGATGCTAAGGCTGTTCTACAAAGCATGGGAGGGGACGTTCAGGACCAACCTCTTGTTGTAGAGGGAAACATAGCTACTGCCGGAGGCTGTCTTTCACTGATGTATCTAATAGGTTGGTTAGCCGAGCGGCTGTTTGACTCAAATAAACGAAAAAGCATTCAAAATCAGTTGATCCCAGCTGGACAGTTAGAGCTATTCGAAGAGCTTATTTCTACAACTATCCAATCAGCTGAGTTGGCAAGCTCGCATAACAAAGCGTTTAAGAGTGACTCGTAACGCGTGGCATTTATACTGTGCGTTAGTTTTAGTGTTTAAGGCGCAATGCAGAGGCTCCGGCATGGCGTTACTCACACCTTAACGCGGCGTTATGCTTAATCAATTAAAATCAGTGGGTTATGGTTTTTCTTTGTTCCCTCAGCTTTTTGGTTTTGTGCTCGTCGGCAAGTTGGCTTAAGTGGGCGCTATTTTCGGACAGTTATTCTTTGGCGCTGAAAATTCAGAGAATTGCCTCAATCAATTTTTAGGTAAGCGCGAGGTTAGGGTGGCAGGCTCAATCAGCAATTTAATCTTAGGTTTTTGAGTATTAGCGGCCAAATTTCAATGTCTGATTTTCAAAATCATGAGTCATTTCCGTTTTTAGGTTTTGGCTTTTGTTTGTGAATCAAAGTCGAGTTAATCTTGGTTTTATCAAAACGTAAGCCATTGAAGCTTAAGCATAACAAAGCGTTTATCAGTGGTTTATGGTTTTTCTTTGTTCCCTCGGCTTTTCAGTTTTGTGTTTGTCGGCAAGTTGGTTTCAGTGGGCGCTGTTTTCTGGACACTTATTCTTTGGCGCTGGAAATTCAGAGAATTGCCTCAATCAGTTTTCGCGTAAGCGCGAGGTTAGGGCAGTTGGCTCAATCAGAAATTTGAACTTGGCTTTTTGAGTTTTAGTCGCCAAATTTCAAAGTCCGATTTTTAAAACTATGAGTCATTTCGGTTTTCTACGTTTTGTCTTTTGTTTGTAAATCAAGGTCGAGTTAATCTTGGTTCTATTAAAACGTAACCCATTGAAGCTTAAGCATAACAAGGCGTTCAAGTGGGATTCATGCCGCGTGGCATTTTTGGTATGCGGTGGTTTTTGGTGGTGAAAGTGGTTTGCAGAAAGCTGGTTTAAGCGGCATTCACCCCTTAACGCAGCGTTATGCGCTATTCAAATCTTTATTAACTTGGTCGAAAATACTCAAAGTATTCATGATTGTGCTCAGACCAAAAGTTACCATGTTCTTTTTATAAATTGGGGTACGATGCATGAGTATAGATCAACAAGAACGATGGGCTAAAAATAGGGAGAAAGGATTTGCTAGATACGTCGCTAGTAACACTATCTCGTTCCTACTGATCGTTTCCTTAGTTCGTGCAGTGTTTTACTTCGCTACTCAAGACAATGCTTCGATTGAAGGCTTTATCTCCGAGCAGTCCATGACCATAGTTTTTATAGCAATAGTTCTACCATTTGTATTTTGGTTTACTTGGTTGTACCAAGAGTCAAAATATAAAAAGGATTAGTAAAGCTGCGCGCATAACAAAGCGTTTAAGAGGGATTTGGCACGCGTGGCATTTTCAGTTTGCGTTGAGTTCGGTGGTTACGGCACTGTGCGGTAGCTTTTGTATTGCGTGCCTGCACCCCTTAACGCGGCGTTATGTTACTGCACTTTACGAGTAATTGAATGAATAAAAAGTTGTTAGTTGGCGGTTGTTTACTCGGTGTAACCGCTCTATTTTTTGTCGGTAAACGAGGTGGTGAGGAGTTATCGCTCCCCATGTGTGATTCCGTCCCTAAAATTGATACGCCAGTGCATTTTTTCACAGATGACTCCATTAGTGAGGCACGAATTGAAGAGTTTATTGACTATTCAAACCTTGTTCTAGAGAACTCTTGCATTCCAATTAGAAGGACCCTTTCAGGAATCACCAAACTTGATTTGACCAGTTTTAAAAAGTCAAGACAGTGGTAAGTTACATCAACAGTTACTCCTAAATGTTGGTAGCTCGGTTCTTGAGCCAATGCAAAAAGTTGGAAGTTATTATGTTCTAGTTCTTCCTAAAGACTTTCCTTTTGCAAAAGACAGTGCAGGAACTGCTCATGTAAATTTTAGTCGCAGTTTTTTGGTTCTATCTTCTGATGCAGAACTTCATGTACTTGAGCATGAGTTGGGGCATCTGGCTTGGGCATGGCACGACAACACAGCAATACATTGGTTAAAAGGGCAGCTTCTAAAAGAGCATCACAAGCAAATTAAGCCATATGCATTTGGGGCATTGTGTCATGAAGCGGGGACGGTAATGACTTATGCAGAGAAGCAGTTGCCAGCCTATTCATCACCGGATATCAAATATTATGGACAGGCTTGTGGCAATGCCGAAACTGCTGATAATGCACGTCATATGCGAGAGTTTGCGCTATCACTAGTAGCTCCGTAACATAACAAGGCGTTCAAGCGGGATTCATGCCGCGTGGCATTTTTGGTATACGGTGAGTTTGGGTGATGAAAGTGGTCTGCGGGAAGTTGGTTTATGCGGCATTCACCCCTTAACGCAGCGTTATGCGTCCTTAAAACTTGAGTAAGGTGTACAAGTGGAAAGTAGAGTTGTTAAAGCTTCAAAATTCTTAGGTTTGGGCATTGTGTTGTACCCGATCGCCTATTCGTCACTTAACTTTGTTCTACCCATTCTGATTGGCGTGCTAGGTAATGAAAATCACTTCCTGGTTACAGGTTTAGAGATCATCACCTGGTTTGTGCTCCCAATTTTTTCAGTGTTCTATTTACTAGCATTTCACCAATTAGCTGGGGCGCTTAGAAAATGGCAAAAATTCGTAGGGTATATGATGGTATCAACGGCAGTTATTGCTGAAGTATTGTTACCCTTTATCGACAGAGGTTTAGTGAGTAGATCTATTTCGTTTTTGGCTCATATGGCTGAGCTTGTCATTTTGTCCGGTTGCTTGTTGGCAATTGGTAGTCAAATGAAGCAAAGTGTCGATGTTAGCTGCAACGCATAACAAAGCGTTTAAGAGGGACTTGGCACGCGTGGCATTTTTAATTTGCGGTAAGTTTAGTGATTAAGGTGTAATGCGGTCACTTTTGTATTGCGTGCCTGCGCCCCTTAACGCGGCGTTAGAAGAATAAGGAACAATTCCAATTATGAGTAATGAAAGTAGTAACGAGAGCAATATTGAAGGAACTATCAATGCCGTAACTGGATTAGCTAAAGCTATTCCAGTTTATGAAGACGCATTACAACCTGCTGCGAAGGAAATAGGAAAGGCCTTAGGCACAGTAGCAAAAACTGTCAATGTAGCATTGGCTCCTGTCTCTGCGTTAGTTTGGGGTTATGACAAAATTAAAGATTTTGTTGATACAAAAGTGTCCGAGAAGTTATCTAATGTAAAAGATGAAGACATCGTTTCTCCTCCGCCAAATGTAGCAGGCCCTGCGCTCGAATCACTCAAGTACACAGGTAGCATAGAAGAATTGAAAGAGCTTTATGCTAACTTGATCGCTTCAAGTATGGATAAAAATACAACTCATAAAGCTCATCCATCTTTTGTAGAAATAATTAAGCAGTTGTCATCAGACGAGGCTAAATTGCTTGTTTACTTTGCTTCATCAGGTTCTGCTCCTATTGTAGACATAAAAAATAATCGTAAAGACAAATCGGGTGGTAGATATGAGTATAGGTATTTCACCAATATTGGTGAGAAACTTAAATTGGAGAATTTGGGATTAAACTCTTCGTATTGGAGTAATTTAATTCGTTTAGGGCTTGTTGATATCCCAGATAATTTTCAACTCATTGAAGAAGGTATCTACGACGATATTATTTCTCATACGGCGGTCAAAAGTATAGTTAGTAATATCAACAAACAAGAGGGTAGAGTTGCCGAAATAATAAAAACGGCTGTTCTTGTAACCGATTTGGGTCGTCAATTTATTGATGTTTGTGTAGTAGATCATCGAACACAATAATTCTTCTAACAAACTGTTCAAGAGTGATTCGCAACGCGTAGCATTTTTACTATGCGTTGCGTTTGGTGATTAAGGTGGTATGCGGCGGCATCGGTATTGCGTTGCTCACACCTTAACAGGGCGTTATGCTTAATCACGTAAAATCAGTGGTTTATGGTTTTTCTTTGTTCCCTTGGCTGATTGGTTTTGTGCTTGTCGGCAAGTCGGTTTCATTGGGCGCTGCTTTTCGGACATTTATTCTTTGGCGCTGAAAATTCAGAGAGTTGCCTCAATCAATTTTCAGGTAAGCGCGAGGTTAGGGTAGCTGGCTCAATCAGCAATTTGATCTTAGGTTTTGAGTTTTAGCAGCCGAATTTCAAAGCCCGATTTTCAAAACTATGAGTCCTTTCGGTTTTCTACGTTTTGGCTTTTGTTTGTAAATCAAAGTCGAGTTAATCTTGGTTCTAGTAAAACGTAAGCCGTTGAAGCTTAAGCATAACAAGGCGTTCAAGAGGGATTCATGCCGCGTGGCATTTTTGGTATGCGGTGAGTTTTGGTGGTGAAAGTGGTCTGCGGAAGGTAGGTTTGAGCGGCATTCACCCCTTAACGCAGCGTTATATTTTTCGAGGATCCAATGAGATTATCAATTGAACATCAAGCGACAAGGGTATGTGAAAGTAGTGAATACCTTTTCGGTCGTGAAGCTTTTGCAAAGAGCTTATTGAATATTTTTTCTAATTCAGAAAGTGGTTTTGTTCTAGCGATTGATGCTACTTGGGGAGCAGGTAAAACAGCTTTTATTCATCAGTTAATCCACGATCTAAAAGCAACAGAAAAAATTATTCCGATTTACTATGATGCATTTTCCAACGATTTTTCTAATGATACGTTTTTATCTATTGGTGCGACTATATTCCATGAAGTCGAAGGCTATTTTGAGTCAACAGGTAAAAGCGTAAAGGTTAAAAAGCAGTTAGAACATCTCAAAGACTTAACAAAAAAAACCGCAGGAGAGCTGATAAAGTTATCGAGCAATTTAGCCCTTAAATCTTTGACTGCTGGAATGATTGATAACTCAGAATTAGAGAAAATAGCTATAAAAACCTTTAATTCGGCGACTTTCGGTACACTAGAACTAGAGTTAAATGAGAAATTCAAAGCATACGAAAATGCTAAATCAAACATCCAATCGTATGTAGATGCTTTAGAATCAGTTAGCCAAAATGGTGAAAAAGTCATATTTTTCATTGATGAGTTAGATCGATGTCGCCCAGACTTTGCTGTTGAAGTTCTTGAAAAGGTAAAGCACTTATTTGCTGCTAAGAATGTGATTTTTGTTATTTCTTACAACAAGTCTCAATTGTCAAAGATAATATCTCACGTTTACGGTGTTGAAAATAAAGATGCATTGAAGTATCTAGAGAAGTTTATTCATATAGAGGCTAATTTACCAGTTGTTGATGAGAAGTCATCAACAAGCTCTTATGAACAGTTGTTTGATAGTTTTGTTCGGGAGTTTAATATTGAATTACCAAATCAACAGCAAAGAATTACGTCGCTAAAGAATATGTTTACTTTACTGTGTCAGCCAAAGCACTTAAATATGAATAGTCGCGAGATCGAAAGGGCGTTTAGTTACGTTAGTTTCTGCTTTGCAGCTCTTCCTAAAGAAAAAGGGTCTTCGCTTTTTGAGTTCTTTCTACCGGCTGCAATGATGAAAGTAAAAAATAGTGAAATCTTCAATCAGGTATCGGAAGGGCGGTTTTTCTCGACAAGCGCAAACTATAAATGGCTTCATGATTTCTTTAAAGAGCACTACAAAAGTTCATTGACTCCCCAAGCGTCGAACGTATTTTATGTAAAGCAGTTTGAAGAAGCGTGTGGCATAGTCTCAATGTTTAAAATGCCTACTGATGACATCATTGAAGACAAAATATAACAAAGCATTTAAGAGTGATTCGCAACGCTTGGCAGTTTCGCTTCGCTCAAGTATAGCCAAGCGTCGCTCACACCTTAATGCGGCGTTAGTTTGCAAGAGGAAAAATGCAGCTATATCGCAAGATCTAGTGTAAAGGCTCAAAGTTGAAATTGTCGTATTGGCGTTCAATTTCAGTGTTAATTAGCGTGGTAAAAATCCAAAATTGGCATCGTTTCAAGGGTAAATTTGTTCTTTGGTGTTGTGAGTTTGGGGTCATTGAGTCGAACTTTTTTGCTGAAACTCTGCTCTGTGAGTTTGTTGGTACAAAAGCCGATTTACTTGCTGAAAGGATGCTTTCTCAGGTGTGGCAAGTTCACGTGGTTTCAGTGACTTTGTTGAAAGTCCGCATTGTGAGATTGGTTTTCTAAAAGCGCTTTTTGGTGTTGTGAGTTCGTTTTCTGCGGCGTTGTTTGTTCCACGTGGTTTCATTGACTAGCCGCTTTGAGACGAAGCCTGACTTAGGTGCATCAAAGCACATAAAGTTTATTGTTCGCAAAGTTTAAAACAACGTAAAATCAACCTTTTGGGTCTGCAAACTAACAAACTGCTCAAGAGGGATTCACAACGCGTGGCATTTTTACTATGCGTTGATTTTAGTGATTAAGGTGGTATGCGGCGGCTTTGGTATTGCGTTGCTCACCCCTTAGCAGGGCGTTATGCTTAATCACCTAAAATCAGTGGTTTATGGTTTTTCTTTGTTCCCTCGGCTTGTTAGTTTCGAGTTTGTCGGCAAGTTGGCTTTTTTGAACGCTGCTTTTCGGACACTTATTCTGTGGCGCTGGAAATTCAGAGAATTGCCTCATTCAATTCTCGGGCAAGCGCGAGGTTGGGGCGGTGGCTCAATCAGAAATCCATTTCTAGGCTTTCAAACTTCAAACTAGATTTGCCAAAATTCCTAACCTGAATATCAAAACTATGATTCATTTCAGTTTTCTAAGTTTTGGCTTTTGTTTCTGAATCAAAGTCGAGTTAATCTTGTTCCCAGAAAAACGTAACCCATTGAAGCTTAAGCATAACAAAGCGTTTAAGTGGGATTTGGCACGCGTGGCATTTTCGGTTTGCGTTGGGTTCGGTGATTAAGTCGCTGTGCGGTAGCTTTTGTATTGCGTGCCTGCACCCCTTAACGCGGCGTTAGCCGTCATGGAGCTTGCTATACTCAAAGTGATAGAATAGTATCACTTTAGTATTTCTTTGGAGCAGCTCTCATGAAAGTAGAACTAGTTACATCACTCAAACGCCAAGCAACAAAGATCCTTGCCGATCTCCACGACACTAAAGAACCAGTGTTAATTACCGAACATGGTAAGCCATCGGCATATCTGGTTGATGTTGATGATTACGAGTTTATGCAAAATCGTTTAGCGATTCTTGAGGGGATTGCACGAGGTGAACGTGCATTAGCTGACGGTAAAGTGGTGAGTCACGATGAAGCCAAGGACAAAATGTCAAAATGGCTGAAATAATCTGGACTGAGCCAGCGCTATCCGACCTCAATGATATCGCTGAATACATCGCACTTGAAAATATCGTAGCTGCAAAACAATTGGTTCAAGCGATCTTTTCTAAAGTCGAGCGCTTAGAGGCTTTCCCTGAATCGGGTCGCATTCCGCCTGAACTAGAACATCTAAGTTATCGTGAAGTTGTAGTTAATCCGTGCCGTATTTTCTATAAACAAGACGGCGACAAAGTATTTATTTTGTTTGTTATGCGTGCTGAGAGAGACTTGCGTAAGTTCCTATTGAGCAAGCAATAACCTTTGGGAATGAACGGCTAACAAACTGTTTAAGAGTGATTCGCAACGCGTGGCATTTTTACTATGCGTTAGGTTTAGTGTTTAAGGTGTGACATGCGGTGGCTTCGGTATTGCGTTGCTCACACCTTAACAGGGCGTTAGGCAAAAGGCAGAAAAGTTCTTTGTTCTAATTTTTTGTTCCCTCTGGCAGTTCGCTTTTCTTAGTCGGCAATCCCGTATTGTCGGCTCTAATTCTTAAATCTCTTCAACCGTAAAACATGCCAAAGTTCGTGGGTTGCCTCATTGGGTTTCAGTGTTGGTTGGTGTTGAGCTTCACTGGCTCAAAGTGTGGAAAGGGCAAGTTAGTCGAAGCTTTCATTATTGCTGTCATTTCGCAGCTTTGAATTTCTCAGGTTCAAAAGCTGCTTTGTCGCGGATAAGTCGCATTTCGTGGTTGTTATAAGTGAGGCTGTAACATAGTGACTTCAGTAGTTCTTGAATCACAAAAAGTCAGTGGGAGATTGGTTGCTTATCGTGTTTAAGGTATTCTGCTTTCAAAGCAAGTTAGTGAGTAAATTAGAAATTTGCCTAACAAAGCATTTAAGAGTGATTCGCAACGCTTGGCAGTTTCGCTTCGCTCAAGTATAGCCAAGCGCCGCTCACACCTTAATGCGGCGTTATATTAATCAAAAAATTCGAGCACAAAAGGAGTTTCTATGAACTATGATGTTATCGCTTTGGCATGTGAACAATTAGATTATCGCGATAAGTTACGCCTTGCACAGTTGTTAATTCAGACCGCTCGAAAGGAAGAAGAAACAGTTAACCCTCAAGAGCGAATAATAGAATCAAAACCTTCTATTCCTGAAGCTATTGTAGAGGAGAAAGAAATTGACACTATTTCCTACGTATATGAACGTTTGCTTAAATTAAGACCAGCGAAAGCAAAATCGCTAACGAACTCCATTAAAGCAATGTTTCAGTTTCAAGGTGGTATTTCTGAAGCAGAAGTTTCCGATATTGTCAGTGAACTCCAACATAGAAAGTTAGTTAAGCTGACTAACAATAAAGTCGATTACAAAGATTAATATAACAAGCAATTTAAGAGGGATTCACAACGCTTGGCATTTTTGCTTCTACTTCAATTTTAGTGTTTATGGCACAATGATTTAGGTTTGGGTGGAGGCGTTGTTCACCCCTTAATTGGGCGTTATGTTTTAAGGATAAAAATGAAACATTCAGTTTTTATGAGTTTAGTATTTTTGACTGGGTGTGCTGCTAGTCAGGCAGCACCAATAGAAGTTCTCAGTTATGAAGCTGATGATAACAATTACACCTTGATAGCTATTAGTGAAAAAAAGCTAACAAGTTCAAATGGTGAAATCGATAGTGTTTTCGAGGAAAAAATTAAAGAGCTTTGCCCGTATGGTTATTTAGTTTCGGAACCAACAGAAGATAATGGCCCCGATGGTACATGGCTAAAAAGGCACATGGAGTACTATATAATGGCGAACAATGTCAAAAGTGCTCATTCTTACTCTAAAAATGTAAGTTGCACGCTTTGATTACAAACATAACAAAGCGTTTAAGAGGGATTTGGCACGCGTGGCATTTTCGGTTTGCGTTGGGTTCAGTGATTAAGTCGCTGTGCGGTAGCTATTGTAGTGCGTGCCTGCACCCCTTAACGCGGCGTTAGTACGGGTTTGACATCAAAGGTCATAAGTTCTGGTGTTTATCTGTTTTGGCGCTCGTATTTACACCTTTCAGTTAGTGCCTTTCACGATCTTTCCGGTGGCACTATATGCGGAGTGCTCGCTTTGATTTCACCGTCTACGGCTTCTAACTCTTAGCCTATTTCTTTGGCGCTTCTTCATTTTCGTGGTGTTTTTTGAGAGAGCCTTGATTACTTTTGGTGTGGCTGTTGAAGTACGAGGAAAGAATCCTTTTTTAATTTAAAGCCAGTGAAAGTAGGGCAGTTCAGTGCATTTTTCTTCTAGCCAACTTTCGTCTTTCAATCGGGGTAAAGTTTTGTAGCTGCCCGTCTCACTTCAGTGTTCAAAGCCTTTCATATCATGCCACTTTTCAATATCTTGGAGCGCATAAATAGAAGTAGCGCATGTACTAACAAATTGCTTAAGAGTGATTCGTAACGCGTGGCATTTTTACTTTGCGGTGGCTTATGTGTTTAAGGCGCCGTGCGGTAGCTTTTGTATTGCGTTACTCACACCTTAGCAAGGCGTTATGTGTTTGGAGATAGTCATGGCTAGGTATGGAGCTTTGTTTATGCTGTTTATTGCTAGTTTCTCAAGTTTAGCGACAACGTTAGTGACAAAGAACTATGTTGTTTCCATAGCATCAAACTGCATGGAAGGCGAGGTTACTTGTGATGATGTAACTTATTATGGCAAGTCTAAGAAATCTGGTGATGAGATCATTCTTAAAGGTCACACGTTACATACTCATTTGTCAGATGGTACTCCTTCAAAATTTTTGGGTTATAAGTTCACTAATAGTAACGTTGTTTACATGATTTCAGATTCTGGTGTACTAACAGTAACTCAAGATGAAAAAGTTTTGGTGAGTGAGCAGGGGCAGTGGGACTAGTTGAACCACACACATAACAAGGCGTTAAAGCGGGATTCATGCCGCGTGGCATTTTTTGTATGCAGTAAGTTTTGGTGGTGAAGTGGTCTACGGAAAGTTGGTTTATGCGGCATTCACCCCTTAACGCGGCGTTATGTTTTCTTTCAATTTTCGATTTCAAGGATGATTCCGATTTATGAATAAAAAGGTTTTGACCATAGGCACTATTATCGTGGTTTTCGGAATTGCAATTTTAACAAAACCAAACTCAGGAGGACTTAAGCTCCCTAGCTGTAATTTTGAGAAAGTGGCAAATACGAAGATTAATTTTTTTGTTGACCAAGAAGTCTTAGAGTCATCTTCAATAGAAGACATTAAAAAATCGCTGAACGCTTCAATAAAGTACGCGAATCAGGTTTTAAAGAATTCATGTGTTCCATTGACCCGAAGCTTGGGTGATGTTGTACCACTTTACATAGATAAAAGTGAAGTTCGTAGTCTAGTCGCAGCAGGCAACTTGGTCGGTAAGGCTCTCGAAAAACAAAAAATATCAGTTAAACAGCTTAGTCCTAATGAAAAATATGGTCTGATTTTTCATGGAAAGCATGAAAGTCAATTTGGATTGTCTGGCCAAGCATCATCGTATTTTGGAGCGTGGTTCTTTGCTATCTCTTCTACTGCGCCAATACATGTGTTAGAGCATGAATTGGGTCATTTATCGTGGGCGCAGCATAGTGAGAAACATCCAATTCCCAATCTAACAATGTTTTTGAAATCCGCTGTTCCGCAAGGATATCAGGAAAAACTCGTTCCGTATGCTCGCGCATTTAAGTGTGGCGATTCAGGCACAATAATGAGTTATGAGCGGAATATACTGCCCATATATTCAAGCCCTCAAATCAAGTATCAAGAGGAATTTTGTGGCAATAGTGCGTCGGCTGACAATGCAAGGGTGTTGCGTGACTATGCGTTGACTTTATTGGAAACTGGCAAAGTTGGGCAATGAAAACATAACAAAGCGTTTAAGAGGGATTTGGCACGCGTGGCATTTTCAGTTTGCGTTGAGTTTGGTGGTTACGGCACTGTGCGGTAACTTTTGTATCGCGTGCCTGCACCCCTTAACGCAGCGTTATGTACTTGGACTCGAGATTCAGTCTATAATCCACATTTTGAGTGATGTTATTTAAGTGATTGATTTATGAAATATTTTATTGGCTATCTATTGGTTTTAATTAACAGTGTTGCTTACGCAGATTTGCCTCAATGGATGAAACGAGAAGAACCTGATAGTTTAGGGTTATATTCTTCAGTCTTCGGTGACTGCCCATTTACTAACGATGCGTTATTAAAACGTATTGAAGGTGAGTTCCTTAGAGCTCGTGTGAAAGCTAATGAGGACCTTTCTTTTAACATTACAGTTAATACAATGTGTATGGATATAGAAAGTAAGGGTGGAGACAATAGAGGTACAGCTGTTTCTTATGAAATAAGGTTTGGGACAATCATGCCGACCGGCGGTTTTGTTCTATATGAAACTCCGAATTATGGTTCAATGCTTATTGGTGGAAATGGCACTGACTCATCTCAGTTTTTTATATCATCTATAACAAATAGTGTAGAAGACGCCCTTACAGATTACCTTAAAGCTAATTTTTAGCAAAAACGTACATAACAAAGCGTTTAAGACAGATTCCCAACGCTCGGCATTTTTTATTCCTTCGTTGGGTTTTGTGTTTACGATGGTATGGTTAGGTTTTGTGGTAGCGTTGCTCACTACTTAACGCGGCGTTAGGCAGGATGGGTAAGATTGAGCATGAATTTTGACAAAGAAATTGGCGAGTTTAAGAGTTCTTTTCAGAAAGGCAATGCATTGACTAAAGTGACAATGGTTATGGGCTTTATACTGACCTTGACGTCTTTAGCTGAATTATCTAGCAAAATCGTAGTTTGGAAAGGTTTCATTCTGTCTGGTATAGAGTTCTACAAGTCATTCTTTGTAGAACCTGTGATATCTATAGCGTCCATTGCAGGTTTGCACTATTCAGAGTTAGAGCTTCATGTAGCCACTATTTCCTCTGTTTGTATTGTAACTGGCATGCGTATTCAAGCTATAGGGCAGCAAGTTGCTTTTCGCGAGATTAGTGAAAGGTATGGTAATGAAGTAAAGCCCAATCTATTGTTTTATTGGGTCGTTGCTGTTGTAGCTCCTATTGGTTTATGGCTATGGTACGGTTTTGGTAATCCGACAATCTATCCTTGGTGGTCAGTGTTTGCAGCGCTTTTTTTCCCAGTTTTCATAGTTATCCCCAAAATTCTTATGGCCAAGTTTGCTGGGTATGAGTTTTTCGAGCAAAATAATTTTAGTTACTTTAAAAGTTATTACATCTACGTAGGCGCACTGATTCTATTCATCTGCATGTTAGCGGCTATAAATAGCGGTATTCGAGGGGACGTGGAGCCTTCAAAAGAAGCTGCCGAAGTATCAATATCTTTGGTTATAGGGACTGAGCCTAAACCTGCCTAACAAACTGTTTAAGAGTGATTCGCAACGCGTGGCATTTTTACTATGCGTTGCGTTTAGTGTTTAAGGTGGTATGCGGCGGCTCAGGTATTGCGTTGCTCACACCTTAACAGGGCGTTAGTTTGCAAGAGGTAAAACGCAGCTATATCGCAAGATCTAGTGGTAAAAGCTCAAAGTTGACATTGTCGTATCGGCGTTCAATTTCAGTGTTAATTAGCGTGGTGAAAATCCAAAACTGGCATCGTTGAAAGGGTAAATTTGTTCTTGGTGTTGTGAGTTTTGGGGTCATTGAGCCGAACTTTTTTCTGAAACTCTGCTCTGTGAGTTTGTTGGTGCAAAAGCCGATTTACTTGCTGAAAGGATGCTTTCTCTGGTGTGGTAAGTTCAAGTGGTTTCAGTGGCTTTGTTGAAAGTCCGCATTGTGAGATTGGTTATTCAAAAGCTCTTTTTGGTGTTGTGAGTTCGTTTTCTGCGGCGTTGCTTGTTCCAAGTGGTTTCATTGACAGCTGCTTTGAGACTACGCCTGACTTAAGTGCATCAAAGCACATAATGTTTGTTGTTTGCAAAGTTTAAAATAACGTAAAATCAACTCTTTGGGTTTGCAAACTAACAAACTGCTCAAGAGGGATTCACAACGCGTGGCATTTTCACTATGCGTTGAATTTAGTGATTAAGGTGGTTTTCGGCGGCTTCGGTATTGCGTTGCTCACCCCTTAGCAGGGCGTTATGCTTAATCTCGTAAAATCAGTGATTTAGTGTTTTTCTTTGTTCCCTCGGCTTGTTAGTTTCGAGTTCGTCGGCAAGTCAGCTTCATAGGGCGCTATTTTCTGGACATCAATTCTTTGGCGCTGGAAATTCAGAGGATTGCCTCAATCAGTTTTCGCGTAAGCGTGAGGTTAGGGCAGTTGGCTCATTCAGAACTTTGAACTTAGGTTTTTGAGTTTTAGTAGCCAAATTTCAAAGTCAGATTTTCAAAAATCATGAGTCATTTCAGTTTTTTAGGTTTTGCCTTTTGTTAACTAATCCTAGCCGAGTTAATCTTGGTTTTGGTAAAAATGTGGGCGTTGAAGCTTAAGCATAACAAAGCGTTAAAGTGGGATTTGGCACGCGTGGCATTTTTAGTTTGCGTTGAGTTCGGTGGTTACGGCACTATGCGGTAGCTTTTGTATTGCGTGCCTGCACCCCTTAACGCGGCGTTATGTTTAATCATGTAAAATCAGTTGGTTGCATCTTTTCTTGGCTTTCTAATTCTGGCTTTGTCGGCAAGTTAACTTCAGTGGTCGCTGTTTTCTGGACTCCAATTCTTTGGCGCTAAAAATTCAGAGAGTTGCCTCATTAAAATGTGGTGTTTGGGTGAGGTGAGTGCAGCTTGTTCAGTTTCAACGTTAGAGCTTCAGCTTTCGTTTTTCACGTAAAGACTCAATGTGAATTCAATCAATTTTATGAGTTAATTCAGTTTTTTAGCCTATGGTTTTGGTGTGCAAAGGTAAGTCGAGTTAAGCTCTTGGTATCGTAAAACTTAACCCTTTGAGTCTTAAACATAACAAGGCGTTCAAGAGGGATTCGTGCCGCGTGGCATTTTTGGTATGCGGTGAGTTTTGGTGGTGAAAGTGGTCTGCGGAAACTTGGTTTAGGCGGCACTCACCCCTTAACGCAGCGTTATAAATTTTTTAAAGGAGTCATGAGTGGCAAGCTCTGGTACATATTATTTAGGTCGAGTATTGAAACTTGGTACTCTCGATCAAGAAAAGTTAATGAATGCAATCAAAGAGCCTGTTTCCTTATCTTATAGAGGTTCATCTTGGACGTTCATTGACGTCCAAGAAGTTAAGGGTAACGGGGAGCATTATATTTTCGGTCGCCTAAGCAAATACAAGCCGTTAGGTGAGGTTACTGTCGTAGATACACATCGGAGAACAGAAGAAACACAAATTGAACCTAACTTGAAAGTTGCCTCTAGCCCTTTTGTATATATCCCGTCCCACTCGGGTATTGCGTTTCTTAATGTGTATAATCACATTGAACAAAAAGCTTTTGTTAATCGCTTTTGTTCTATTATCGAGGAAACTTATCAACGCTTTTTCGTTGATTGTGACATTGAGTTAGTCTCAGACTTACGCTCTTTTGCTGCGAAAGTATCATCATTGGATGGTATCTATCATGTTAACGCGAAAATATCTCCTCCAAACCCAATGTTCGGCTGTCTTTGGGCAGAGTTAAAGGACTACTTAATCAAACGAAACACTGATCGCATGACCGTCGTCGAAGATGCCCCAGAAAGTGAGCCGCTAAATACAGATCTGCCATATCACATAGAAAAAGCGGCAAACCAGACAGCAGATGAGCAATATGTGTCAGAAGAACCTCTTCCGATCGGGGACGCTGCAATACTTATGGCAGCAGACGGCTATGGTCATGGAACAGTTAAAGGGAAAAGAGATAATGAAGTTATAACTATTAAAACATCCGAGACAGTAAAGAACTTTTCCTTCGACAAAAATCCAGAGCCTGATGCTCTTTATCGTAAAGCTCTTGGAATATTTGACGAAATCAAAGAAAAAAGGCACCTGGGTCACTGATGAATCGAATTCTAGATATTTTTCGCTTTACTATTATTTCTCCGGAGTTTGTTGTTATTCTTCTGACGGTTGCAATGACATATAGTTATCCGGAAGTATTTGTACTTATAGGTGGAAAACTTAAAGGCAATACAGAACTATGGAAGTTTATCCCCTCATTGCCTGTTATCTTCACTGGCGTGACCTTTAAAGTGGCTCAAAAAGTTCATGCACCTTTGGAGAATACGTCCAACAAGCAACTTTACGAATGGAGCTCATTCAATAAGGTTTCTGATCGTATAATGGCGTCTTATTTGATTTGTATACTTTGTTGTGCCGCTAGTTTTACAATTTGGTTCTTCATGTCAGAGTTGAGTGAACTAATGTTAGGTTCAATATTATTGAGTTCAATCCTAATCTCTGGGTTAACTACGTTCCAAATTATCTTGGCAGCTCAAAAAATCAGGCAAGTCATAGAGCAATACACATAAAATTTATAACAAAGCATTTAAGAGTGATTCGCAACGCTCGGCATTTTCGCTTCGCTCAAGTATAGCCGAGCGCAGCTCACACCTTAATGCGGCGTTATATGCCTGAAATGAGAACTCCAAAATAATGTCAGAAGAACATATGCTTAGAGCTTTGGAAGTTTCTAAGTTTGCTTTGCCAAATTGCCTACCTAATCCACCAGTTGGTTGTGTGTTAGTTAAAGAAGGCAGTATTGTAGCCGAGGGCTTTACCCAAAAAATTGGCGGTAACCATGCAGAAGTGCAAGCGCTTGAAGCGTACTCAGGCGATATGGACAGTGTCACAGCCTACGTAACATTAGAGCCCTGTTCATTTATTGGTAGAACACCTGCCTGTGCTGCGACTCTCGTAAAGTCGGGCATTAAACATGTCGTTGTTTCAATACTTGACCCAGATCCACGCAATGGTGGGCGCGGGATTCAAATTCTTGAGCAAGCCGGCGTACAAGTAGATATTGGGCTATGTAGCAGTCAGGTTAGCGCTTTTTTAGAGCCATATCTGGGAAAGTCGTAGCGGCATATAACAAACGCCTCAAGAGGGACTGTCAACGCGTGGCGTTTCCAGTCCCAATGAGCCGCGGTGGTTACGGTTGTTGTGTTTGAGTTTAGTTGTTATGCGTTGCCAGCCCCTTAGGCGGGCGTTATGTTTTCGGAGGTAAAATGACAAGTCCGAGAGTTTTAAAAGCTCAAATTAAAGATGTTATTTGTGGCGAAAATGTCACCGTTATCGAGCCTTCTAATATTTATGGCTGTGAGCTAAAGGATGACGTGTTTATTGGTCCGTTTGTAGAAATACAAAAAAACTCCGTAATTGGCGCTCGAACAAAGATCCAGTCACACACTTTTATTTGTGAGTATGTAACCATTGGCAACGATTGCTTCGTTGGTCATGGGGTTATGTTTGCTAACGATCTTTTTAAGAACGGTCAGCCAGACCCAAATCCAGATAACTGGGGACGCACAGTTATCGCTAACAACGTTACAATTGGATCTAATGCAACAGTGTTACCAGTTAGCATATGCGATGGCGTAGTTATTGGTGCTGGTAGTGTTGTGACTAAGAACATTACAGAGAAAGGGATCTACGCAGGAAATCCGGCTAAAAAGTTAAGAGACTTGCCGTAAGTACAAACATAACAAACGCCTCAAGAGGGACTGTCAACGCGTGGCGTTTCCAGTCCCATTGAGCCGCGGTGGTTGCAGTTGTTGCGTTTGAGTTTAGTGGTAATGCGTTGCCAGCCCCTTAGGCGGGCGTTAGGCATCAGTGGCAATTATTCAGAAACTAATATTATGAAAGATATATTTAAACCAGTCTTAGATGACAATGAAGAAGTACTGTGGGTGGAAAAGCCTTATTTTATAGCATACATGCTAAATGCTTCTTTTGTGTTCTTATGCGGAATCCCACTATTTTTATTTTTAGGTAGGTCGTCCTCGGAACTTTTTCCTACAGATCCGGTGCAGCTTTTATCTGAGGGGTGTGTCATGTGGTTTGGTTTAGCGCTAATAATATACAAGTTACTAGTGTATCCAAACACGTTCTATGCGTATTCTAATAAGCGGCTTCTCTTTCGAAGTGGTTTTATGGGTATTGATTACAAAGTGATTGATTACGATAAGATCACAAATGCTGAAGTTAATATTAATCCAATTGAGAGTTTGTTTAACGTTGGAACAATCAAGATTTTTTGTGGTGAAGTCGGCGGTAAAGGTCAACAAATCACTAATGATATAATAGCGATCCCTTACCCAAATGATACATTCAAAAATATCAAACAAGTTTCTATCGATGTTAAGTCTGACTTGCACTATCCCAACTCACTCCGACCTGAAGAGAACCCCGGTTACAAGACCAAATACAAAAAATGATTGATTTTGTTGGGTAAGATGCCTAACAAACTGTTCAAGAGGGATTCGCAACGCGTGGCATTGTCACTATGCGTTGGTTTAAGTGTTTAAGGAGGCATGCAGCGGCATCGGTATTGCGTTGCTCACCCCTTAACAGGGCGTTATATGCTTTATCAGTTCAGGAGAAGAAATGGATATTTTAGTGGAACAAGAAATCGAACTTCATCAGTATGAGATACGTAAAAATAGAGCTGATATTGAACGCCTAATTCACCCGAGTTTTACTGAAGTTGGTAAATCAGGTAACAGTTTTAACTTTAACTCGATAATCGAAATGATGAGTTCAGAAAAGCCTTCGAATTTTCATGTTCATTCGCAAAAATATGAATGTATTCAACTTGAGCCGTCAGTTCAGCTTCTTAAATATGAATCAGCTTTAGTCAAAGAGTCTGGTGAAGTAAGCGATTATGCTAAACGTTGTTCTATTTGGGCTTTTACCGGGAGCTGCTGGCAGTTGAAGTATCATCAAGGAACGCCATGCGCGGCTTTTGAACTGATATAAAGCTAGGCTTGGTGGTCAGGCATATAACAAACAATTTAAGAGGGATTCCCAACGCTTGGCATTTTTGCTTCTACTTCAATTTTAGTGGTTACGGTACAATGTTTTAGGTTGGGTGGTAGCGTTGCTCACCCCTTAATTGGGCGTTATACCGCAAAGGAGAAATCAATGATAAAGCAAATAAGCGGTACAGATCAGTCGCTCTTATCTCTATCAAAAACAACCTTCTCCGAGCTAAGAAGAATCTATCGCCCGACTTCCGAAGCCCACAGAAATCCAGTTAGTTCAACAGATGAGTGGACTTGTTTGGGGTACTATTTGGATGACAAGTTAGTGGGTATTATAAAAGCTAAATTGTCTGGCAATATGCTTAATTTAAGTACACTTGCTGTCATGTCTGAGTACCGTAAAAGAGGTGTCGCTCGAAACTTAATTTTAGAGGCAGAGCGTATGTTCTCATCGGCAGATTTACTCTCAGTTTGGTGTGTTGAGCAAACTGGAAACGTGGAGATCTTTGAGGCATTAGGTTTCAAGGTTGCGGAGCGGGTTGCATCAGGTATTTTTGGGTTGGCTGACAACTCAAACGCTAAAGCAGTAGAAGTTCGTTTGGAGCGGCAGGCAGCGGTATAACAAATTGTTCAAGAGTGATTCGGCACGCGTGGCATTTTTACCATGCGTCAGGTTTTGTGGTTAAGGTGATATGCGGAGGCTTCGGTATTGCGTGCCTCACACCTTAACAAGGCGTTATGTGCTTGATGGAAAAACCCTACAATCTAGATCAACTGTAGGGTTTATGTAGTGTAGATATGATTGACTAAGACGCATGTTTTCTGAGCTCGTGTGGGTAAACTCTCATTCCATTTAAGGTGTTTTCGTACACAGAGAGCTCTTGAATGTAAGACCAAACGTGAGCGTCTGTGCTGGTTTGTGCCGCTAGACGAGAGATCACAGCGTCGATATTGCGGCCTGCATAATCTTTGTGAGGAACGAACAAATCCCTTATAGCTGACAACATAGTTAACTCCTTGTGTAATAAAATTACAGTGTTGTATAAATAAAACGTAGTAGGGTTTGTTTGTATGATCAAGTTAGGCGCATAAATTTAATTTAGATTTCATAATTGTAATTTTATGGTCAGACTACGCAGGGTACGCACATAACAAAGCATTTAAGAGTGATTCCCAACGCTTGGCATTCTCATCTCAAGGTTGGTTTTGTGTTTACGGTGCAATGGTTTAAGTTAGGTGGTTAGCGTTGCTCACACCTTAATGCGGCGTTATGCTTAATCACGTAAAATCAGTGGTTTATGGTTTTTCTTTGTTCCCTCGGCTGGTTGATTTCGAGTTTGTCGGCAAGTTAGCTTCATTGGGCGCTGTTTTCTGGACATTTATTCTTTGGCGCTGAAAATTCAGAGCGTTGCCTCAGTCAATTTTCGGGTAAGCGCGAGGTTAGGGAAGTTGGCTCAATCAGCAATTTTATCTTAGGTTTTTGAGTTTTAGCGGCCGAATTTCAAAGCCCAGATTTCCAAAACTATGAGTCATTTCGGTTTTCTATGTTTTGGCTTTTGTTTGTAAATCAAAGTCGAGTTAATCTTGTTTCTAGTAAAACGTAACCCATTGAAGCTTAAGCATAACAAGGCGTTTAAGTGGGATTTGGCACGCGTGGCATTTTCAGTTTGCGTTGGGTTCAGTGGTTACGGTACTGTGCGGTAGCTTTTGTATTGCGTGCCTGCACCCCTTAACGCAGCGTTATGTTTAATCACGTAAAATCAGTTGGTTGCACTCTTTTTTGCTCACGCAGCTTTCAAGTTTTTCCCTTGTCGGCAAGTTAACATCGTTGATCGCTGTTTTCTGGACTCCAATTCGTGGGCGCTAAAAATTCAGAGAGTTGCCTCATTGAAATGTAGTGTTTGGGTGAGGCGAGTGCAGCTTGCTCAGTTTTAAAGTTAGAGCTTCAGGTTTTCGTTTTCTAACATTGCAACTCAAAGTAAATCCAATTAATTTTATTAGTTAATTCAGTTTTTTAGGCTGTGGCTTTGGTGTGTAAAGGTAAGTCGAGTTAAGCTCTTGGTATCGTAAAACTTAACCCTTTGAGTCTTAAACATAACAAGGCGTTCAAGTGGGATTCATGCCGCGTGGCATTTTTGGTATGCGGTTGGTTTTGGTGGTGAAAGTGGTGTGCGGAAAGCTGGTTTAGGCGGCATTCACCCCTTAACGCGGCGTTAGGCAATAGAGGTAAAAATGAGCATTAGCGATATAAAAGATCTGATTCAAATATTTGGAAGTTTTGGCATTGGAGCAATAATAGGGGCTGGCTTTCTCTTTTTTGTATTAAAGTCATTCTTACCCGCTTATTTTACCGAAAAAGCTAAGAATCTCGCGACGAAAGAAGATATTGGAGAAATTACTAGTGAAGTTGAACAAGTCAAATCTGGTTATGCAGAGATGCTTGAAGAGGTTAAAAGTAACCATCAATTGAGACTAGCATCAATTGAAAGAGAAAAGCTCCTTAAGAAAGAAGTATACCTAGATAGTGTAGAAGCATTGACTAAGTATCAAGGCGCTTTAGGTTTGATGGCAAACCTTGATATTTCGAACCAGATAATAGCGGACTCATTTTCAGAGAACGCAGCTCAGATTGCTAAAATCACTCTGGTTGGGACGGAAATAACGGTAAAGAATTTAACTAACTTCACCGGTGAAGTAGGTGTAGCATATATGAGTCTTTTCCTCGAACGTGGTCTATTAATAAACCGTAAGGTTCATATCGAGTTCTTAGAAACTTATAGAAAAAAGCACAATGATGAAATCGAGCGCTGCTTAACCATTATGAAAAACATGAACTTAGATGGCGTCAGAGATGAAGGTGCATGGGGGCGTGTAAATCTTGCTTTTGAAAATGAGTGTAAGTCGCGAGATCAGATAGCATCTGAAATTGATGCGAATTGGGCTGTTCAAAATGAAGAACATTTTAAGTTTACTGAGCGTTGTATGTCTGAGTTTTTTCGAGTCAATGACTTAACTCCTCACCTCCTTCTTTCTGTGCGAGAGGAGTTAGATCTTGAGCTAGATGAAAGTGAGTATATTAAAATTCACGCAGCTAATTCACAGAAAGGTCGTGCAGTTTTCGAAACTTTTATGAGCAACCTGCAAAATATTGCCTAACAAAGCATTTAAGAGTGATTCGCAACGCTTGGCATTTTTCACTCCATCGTTGGGTTTTGTGTTTACGGTGGCATTGTTTAGGTTAGGTGGTAGCGTTGCTCACACCTTAATGCGGCGTTATACCTTTATCTGTAGTTATTTGGAGTCAGAGTGTTTTCAGATTTATTAAGAATATTAAAAGTGCTTTTTTCTGGCTTGGAGAAAGTAAAATCTATCTCTGATGATGCCCAAAGGCAAAAAGCACATGTACAAATATTTTCGACATACTTTGTCTTAAAAGACATGACCGAAGATGCCTTACGTCTTATGAACAGCTGTGGGTGGGATCCTGTTCATTATATCGGGTCACTCAAAGATGAAGACTTGAAGCCGTATCTCTCAGTTTGTGACTGTATTCTCCGTGAGCAAGGGGCTAGGCTATATGTGCTCCAGCAAGCCATCTTTTCAGATTCATGCCTTGCTTTCAAAGACTATGAGTTGCAGAAGCGGTTAAGGGAAATAATTGGTCATAAAAGTGATCGAGTACGGACTCTACATGGTGCAGCTTCTGGCTTGGTTATTAATGCAATGCTGCCGACTTGTGAAACACCAGAAGACCGCATTGAATTAATATTAAGCATGTCTGGTGTAGATCCTGATGCAGTTAATGCTAAAGAAATCGAAATAGAGATCAGAGAGTTTGAATCGTTACTTACTCGTTATAAAGAGTACGCGGAACAGCTTGTAGAACCATCAAACTTGATAAAAGTAATAGAAAAAGCCCGTTCAAATGCAAATGGTTAGAACAGGTATAACAAACTGTTTAAGAGGGATTCGCAACGCGTGGCATTTTTACTGTGCGTTGGTTTTAGTGTTTAAGGTGGTATGCAGCGACTTTGGTATTGCGTTGCTCACCCCTTAACAGAGCGTTATGTTTAATTACGTAAAATCAGCAGCTTGCATCTTTTCTTGGATTTCTAATTTTGGCTTTGTCGGCAAGTTAACTTCAGTGGTCGCTGTTTTCTGGACTCCAAATTGTGGGCGCTAAAAATTCTGCGAGTTGCCTCAGTCAATTTTCGGATAAGCACGAGGTTAGGGTGGCTGGCTCAATCGGAAATTTGATCTTAGTTTTTTGAATTTTGACTGTTAAGTTCAAAGTTTGATTTTCAAAATTTTGAGTCGTTTCAGTTTTTAGGTTTTGGCTTTTGTTTGTAAATCAAAGCAGAGTTAATCTTGGTTTTGGTAAAACGTAAGCCCTTGAAGCTTAAACATAACAAGGCGTTCAAGTGGGATTCATGCCGCGTGGCATTTTTGGTATGCAGTGAGTTTTGGCGGTGAAAGTGGTCTGCGGAAAGTTGGTTTAGGCGGCATTCACCCCTTAACGCAGCGTTAGTTGCCAACGAGGAAAAATGTACCTGAAGCAGAATGTTTAGGGCTAATGTCGATGTGTTTTTGGCTAGGTTTTCGTATTTCCATTTCTAGTTATTTGGATTTGTGAAAATCGTGTTTTGGTTCCTTGTGCGGTTTGGGTTTTCTGCTGCAGACGCTGATTAGCTTGTTGAAAGTCTGCTCTGCTGTATTGTCGTTCCAAAAGGTTTGTTTGGTGTTCAAAGTCCGTTTTCTACGGCGTTGTAAATTCCAAGTGGTTTCAGTGACAGACGCTTTGAAACTGCGCCTGATTTGAGTTTTCAGAACACATAACCTTAGTGTTGGCAAAGCGGTAATTGACTTCAAATGAAAGCGTTAGGCTTGGCAACTAACAAAGCATTCAAGAGGGACAGTCAACGCGTGGCGAGTTTGGTTTAAATCTTGGCATCTGTGTTTACGGTGTTAAATTGAAGTTCTGTGGTAGCGCGTTGCTGCCCCTTAATGCGGCGTTAAGCTACTAGGAGAAAATATGGCACGAGTTAGAGTATATCCACACAATGATTTGATGAATCTTGCGCATTATCAGAGAGAAACTATTCGTAATAAGTTAGCAAGCGATGAAGAATATGCATTAGCTTTAGATTGTTTATCATGTCTGATTTCATTGGCATTTTCAGTAGAAGCTCTCGTTAATTTCGTCGGTTCAAAGAGAGTTAAAGGGTGGGAAGAGCGCAAGCCTTACCATGACAAAATTTCTCAGGTGTGTTCTTCAGCAGGAGAAGAGTTTGATAAAAGTGTAGGTGTCTATAAATCGCTTTGGGAGCTGAAAGAATTGCGAGATTCAATCGCTCATGGGAAACCAATCGAATTTACTACAGATGTTAAAACTCGTGATGAATTACGCACGCAAATGCAATGCCCATGGGATAGCAGTTTGACTCCTGAACATGTAGAAACCAATTATGAAATCGTCAAAAATTTTGAACGAATGCTGTTTGAAAAATGTAAGATTAATATTGGTGAAACCGTTACCTCAGCGGTAATGGCGGGCAAGTAGCTTAACAATCTGTTTAAGAGTGATTCGCAACGCTTGGCATTTTTGCTATGCGTTGCGTGTAGTGTTTAAGGTGGTATGCGATAGCTTCGGTATTGCGTTGCTCACACCTTAACAGGGCGTTAAGTGTCAAAAGGAGAAATAATGGCAGCAAATGGAGCAATATACATACAAAGAGATAATGTTGATCTAAAAGATGTATTTGATGATGTGACAAGCGACAAAGGTATATTTAGAAAGCCAACGTACTACGATGTCAAGTTAGGTGAGGATGTTGTTCGATTCAATATTATGGAATCTTCAGAAATTCCTAATCATATTGATGGTTTTCTTGGGTACATCGCTTCTTTGAACAATAGCGACGATAGAAAAGAGAATACTAGTTACGCAATTAGTCATACAAAAGTTGTGCTTGGACTAGTTTCTGATACTGACTTTGAAGATAACCACAAGATCTGGCAAAGCCTATTTCAGATAGCAGACAAATATGACGGCTTTGTCTTCGTTTATGACAGCGTTCTTTTACCTAATGGGGCAGCCTTGGTTGGACCATTGGTACAAACAGACACTTAACAAAGCATTTAAGACGGATTCCCAACGCTCGGCATTTTTGGTTTGCTTCAACTTCGGTGTTTACGGCATCATACTTTAAGTTTGGTGGTCTGCGTTGCTCACCACTTAATGCGGCGTTATAAGCCAAAGAGGAAATATGGAAAATTCTTTAATACTTGTTACTCTCAGTGCGGAGCAAATATCCCAAGCTAAAGCGGTCAATGGGCAGCGCAAACAGATTACCCATGCATTGCTTTGCGGTTCTTATGGGCAAATGTTTGGTACTGAAAAACAGTGCTCGAAATACTACAACGTATGGAAAGATATTTTCCAAGACCTATTTTCCGAGTCAAAATCTGTGCAGGCTTGTGATGTGATTAATTATGAATCAACCTTTGATTTAGTGAACATTCTAATAGCTGCTGCTGACGAAAAGAAACAGGTTAATAAATGCATTAAACCAACTAAAGGTCAGAAACCTCAGCCAACAGAAAAGAAAGGGTTTTGGGCACGTATCTTTGGGTAGGCTTATAACAAGCAATTTAAGAGGGATTCACAACGCTTGGCATTTTGGGTTCTACTTCAAATTTAGTGTTTATGGCACAATGCTTTAGGTTGGGTGGTAGCGTTGTTCACCCCTTAATTGGGCGTTATGTTTACAAGGAGTATGATGAAAAAGGACAAATTTGCTCGAAAGCTTACAAAACTAGATGATCGTGCATATATACGGAGATGTATGTGGCCTGATTTAGATGTAAGGATAGAAAAAGAGTTTAAGACCTTTCAGAAAGAGTCTCTAGCTGCTTTTGGTGACGTGTACCTGACTCAATTGAAACAACGAAAAAAATACAGAAATTCAAACTTATTAAGTAGTCAGTTCCATAATGCAACATACGTAAAATTCGGTAGTAGAAGTCTAGGTATAGCTAAAATTCCAAATGAAAATAAGGAACCTTTGGCGATATGTAGTGAACGAAATGCGCAACTTTATTACACTCAAGGCTCAATTGGAGATGTTTTAGTAGTGCTTTCTCCGTACACCTCAGAGATCTACAATGTTCACGAAAAGAATATTGTCATTGCTAGATATAAACAACCTGTAGACATATCGCCTAGGTTGATTAATAAGCATCTAAAGGTTTTCAAAAAATATGCTTTGGCCTCGAGTCATGCCTCTGCTGGGTTATTATCGCCATACCTGTTTAGGCGTTGGCTACAGTTAAAAGATTTCAGGTACAAAGACAACAATAGAGCAGAACTGATACGTGTTATTGAAAGGGTTATTTTGGTCTCGCTTGCTGCAATTAGTGCTTGGTTGGCAAAATAAACATAACAAGCAATTTAAGAGGGATTCACAACGCTTGGCATTTTTGCTTCTACATCAAATTTAGTGTTTATGGCACAATCTTTTAGGTTGGGTGGTAGCGTTGTTCACCCCTTAATTGGGCGTTAGAAATTACAAGGAATGTATCTTGCGTAAAAATAAGATTTTTTGGGGCTTATCAGCCCTATGTCTGAGTATGCCCATTGCAGCGAGTAGCGCAGACAAATTGCTGTTAGAAGCGAACTCAAAGTTAGCATTATCGTATTCACCTTATCGCCTTGCTGAAGTTGAAACTACCGATTCAAAGTCGGTATTTGGTCAAATAATGGCAGGAACTCCTGGGCAAACAATTGCTGTAGTAGACAAACTTGTACTGAAAGATGTACTTGATAGTTTCCATCAAATGTGTGGCTATCAGCCAAGTCAAGTGACTGCCATAAATGTAGTCTCACATAGCTACCCAGAGTTTTATGAAGTGTGGGAGTTTGATGACAACGACTCACATATGGACAACGGAAAGTCAGCTCTATCATTGGTTTTAAAAGCTTTACCCAATAATGGTGGAACAGATATAGACATTTATGGGGATTGCCATCCCAAACCACTGAGTTTCACGAACCTAAAGTAATTTCTAACAAAGCATTTAAGAGGGATTCACAACGCTTGGCATTTTTGGTTTGAATCGGCTTTAGTGTTTACAGCACAATGGTTTAGGTTAGGTGGTGGCGTTGTTCACCCCTTAATGCGGCGTTATTCAGCTTAAGAAACTTCGAGGAAATAATGGAAGAAAAGTACAAAATCCACTCATTTTATATTCTAACAATTCTTTTAACGATAATTGTACTGTTAGTTACCGTAGAGTGGTCGACAATAGAAGGATTGAAAGATTACATATCTTTTGCACTTACTGTGTTTTCACTAGGTTTAGCTATTATAGCTATCATTTATTCTATGTATTCAAACTCATCTCTTACGTCGAGTTTAACGTTGCTGGAGACTTCAAGTAGTAAACTATCTTTGACATCAGAAAGTCTTTCTTCGTCTACTAATCAATTATCGGAAACTGTTCGAGGTATCCCAAAGGCCATTGAAAAAGTAGAATCCAGAGTTTCTGAAACTCATGATTTAGTTAAAAATTTGGAGTTAAGTGCTCCACCTTCAAATATTGTCGGGAATGTATCTGACGAGCTATCCGAGGGGTTTATAAATGACTTTATTAGTAGGTTATCTTACAACGGATTACTAACATTGTTTACTATCAACTTTTTCTATCGTCACAAAATGATATTTGAATTTGACGGAGAATTAGTAGAAGCGATGGAAATGGACAAAGATTATGCATTTGCTTCGTTTATAGCGATGAAAGCTATGGGGCTATTTAAAGTTAAAGATAAAGGAAGTGCTTATTTGGTAGTCGATTTTCATCCATATACCGACTCAATGATTGTCAAAGGGTTGAATGAAAAAATAGGCGAGTTGTTTTCTGATGAAGAAGACTTACTAAACGAAGTGAAAGAGGATTTCAATCGCTTTCAAGCTTATTTAAACTCAAAAATGGAAGCAGAAATCGCAGAATAACAAAGCATTTAAGAGTGATTCGCAACGCTTGGCGGTTTCGCTTCGCTCAAGTATAGCCAAGCGTCGCTCACACCTTAATGCGGCGTTAGTTGCCAACGAGGAAAACGCAGCTTAAACAGAATGTTTAGAGTTAAAGTCAGTGTGTTTTTGGTGGGGTTTCGTACTTCAATTTTAAATCGTTCGGGTTTGTGAAAATCGTTCTCAGGTTTCTTTTGTGGTTGGATTCGTTTCAGAAACCGAATCACTAGTTGAGAGTCAGCTCTGTGACATTGTCTTTTCAAATGAGCGTTTTGGTGTTGTCAGTTCGTTTTCTACGGCGTTGCGTGTTCCAAGTGGTTTCAGTGACAGGCGCTTTGAAACTGCGCCTGAACTGAGTTTTTCAAAGCACGTAAAGCAAGTGTTGGCAAAGTGGTAATTAACTTCAAGTCAAAGCTTTAGGTTTGGCAACTAACAAAGCATTCAAGAGGGATTCACAACGCTTGGCAGTTTTGGTTTGAATCAGCTTTAGTGTTTACGGCACAATAGCTTAGGTTGGGTGGTGGCGTTGTTCACCCCTTAATGCGGCGTTATATGCAGTGCAGCTCTGAAACATAGACATTAAGCTAAATTTATGATTTATGTGACCTCAGTTGCTTATTGTCATTCTTATTATCACTAAACTTGTCGAGTCTGTTCAAAGCAGAACATTGGCTTGCGAAATACAACGGAGATAATAAGGAAATATAATGAGAGTCTTAATTTTATTGTTGGCTACATTGTTTGTGAGTAATTCTGTCCTAGCTCATGGCGGAGGGTGTCGTAAGAGTTCACCACCTGGTCAATGTTGCCACAAAGACAATAGTACAGGCACAGTACATTGCCACTAGTCTGAACCTTGCATATAACAAGGCATTTAAGAGGGATTCAAAACGCGTGGCATTTGCGGTTTGAATCCATTTTTGTGTGTACTTTGTTCAATTTTAAATTGGGGGTAAGCGTTTTTCACCCCTTAATGCGGCGTTAGCTAACCAACGTAAGAATAATAATATGTAGTAAGGAAATATAGATGGCAGGTAATTTTCGAGTTCATGCATTTGGTATTGTTGGACTAAACGACAAAACTGATGACTTAGAGGACGTTTTAAACGATATACTCGCTGATGATATCGAGGACCGTGTTAGAACAATTGGTCAACACGAGATTCGAGTAGAACATATTGAGAAGGTTGACGGTGTATGGCATCTAGACTTTGTGAAATTTCGTGATGTTCATGGACCTGGTAAAGGTTCGAGAAAGACAAAGGTTTTAGGCTTTGACTTTAAGGCGGGTGAAGTTTTTTGTGAGGAAACTGCATTAATGTACTGCCCTAAGCGCAGTTACATTTTACTTCAGTATAACCATCATGGGGTTCGGTATTCTGCTATAGAGGATTACTTCAGTGTTTATAGTGGGAACCCTGATAATCAATATGAGCTTCAAGCCAAGTACGATGATGATGTGGATCGCAAGTTTACATCTAGGAAAGCGACTAAGTCGCTAACCTTGGCAATCGATCCTAGGCTGTTAAGCGATAAGGATCGAGACTCAAAGACAGCATTAGGCAGTGCAATTGAGTTGGGTGACAAGTCAAATGCGTCGAAGATTGAAATTACTATCACAGCAGGCAGAGAGAAGAAGCGTTTTCTTTCAAAGTTTATCGACGATACTGCGACAAAAATGAAAAAACTTGCAGAGAAAAATCCTGATGCAGTAGGTAAATTGCGTGCAGGAGTTGTTAGCTCGGGCGTCGATGAAAAACTGCAAGTTTTAGACTTAATTGAAGAGCGTTTGTGCCGAAACTTTACTGATATCCCTGTAGGCAACGATAAACGTTGGCCCAGAGATGCGAGATATAAAGCTCTCGAAAGGGCACGACGCGGTTGGAAAAAAATAATGGGTTAATTTTTATGCACTTATATGTTGAAAAATCATATCCATATGTTTTGGCTTCAGGTGCCAGCTTTGCGTGGTTCTATTTCAAAATGTCGTTTCCAGTAGGGAACGACATTTTGTCAGCATCTCTAACAATTGGAGCCATACTTACTGGCTTTTTAGCTACAGCAAAAACATTGCTTATGACTTTAGATACGCCTGTAATGAATAGGATCCGAAGTACAGCTTATGCTCAAGATTTAGCCTCTTACCTTGGTGAAGCTATTTGGCTATGCTTTGGCTTTTGTGTCTTAGCAATGGTTGGCTACTTTTGTAGTACTAGTAAACTTTGGTACGGGGTTGTTTGGATTTTTATTTCAATTGCAGCGTCATTTGCTTTCATTAGGGTGACGACGATCATGCTCAAAATCATTAAGCACCAACCAAGCAAAAGTTAGCTAACAAACAATTCAAGAGTGATTCAGCACGCTTGGCATTTTTGGTTTGGGTTCGGTTCAGTGTTTACGGTGTTCAAATGAAATGTCGTGGCAGCGTGCTTCACACCTTAATTGGGCGTTAGCTTACTCGCAAGCAGTAATACTATAAGCAGACTCAGAGTATTAGCATTTTGTTATTATTTCATCATTTCTATGAGTGATATCGGTATTAATAATGTCTAACTTCAATGTTGTGTTGGTGACCAGTTTTCTGTTCAATTTTGCGTTAGACATGATGGAAACTGAGAGTTTTAGGCTTGTAGCAGTAATGGTTTCCTTCTTTGTGTCGCTGTCGTTTATCCTAGATCAACAAACTTGGTTTCTATCGACGGCAGAGAAGTTTGCTGATTGGTCAAAGGCGTTTTTCATTGCCTATGTAACTTGTGAAATTACGCTGGTCATAAACTTGGTTTATGTCGTAGTTAACAAGTACAGTGTGAGTTCAATGGCTTGGTATACGCCAAGTTTATTGCTAGGCGCATTTTCTCTCTACAGGATGAGAAAAAACGCAACGTCTCAGTAAGCTAACAAAGCGTTAAAGAGGGATTCATGCCGCGTGGCATTTTTGGTATGCGGTGAGTTTTGGTGGTGATGGTGGTCTGCGGAAAGCTGGTTTGGGCGGCACTCACCCCTTAACGCAGCGTTATGTAACAAGGAGAGTTTGGCTAAATGGAAGTAATATCTGAAAGGCTACGGATGAAGCCATTATCGGGAAATGACTTGTCTTTATTTCTACAACTCCATACAAACCCAAGTGTCATTTCGCTCTGTTTCGATGAACTGCCAAAGTTAGAAATTGAGAGTAAATTTAAATCTCGATTAGCACCTTGGTTTGTAGATTCGGAGCATTGGTTATGTTTAGTTGTTGTCGAGTCCACAACGAATAAAGCAGTAGGTATAACAGGTTTTTGTGTTAACGATTCTGTTGCTGAAGTTGGGTTTATGTTTTTACCCGAATATCATGGGCTCGGGTATGGTACAGAGTCACTGCAAGCCCTCATAAATTATTCAATGTCAGAGTTCGGCATCGATAAATACAGTGCAGTTGTCACCGAGGGCAACATTGGTTCCGAAAAGGTACTTACAAAAGTGGGTTTTGTGCTCGATAGGATAGTGCCTCAAGCTTATGAAATTGGTGGTCATTTGTACGCAGACCATGTCTACAAATATGCGTAAAATTGTTACATAACAAGGCGTTCAAGAGGGATTCATGCCGCGTGGCATTTTTGGTTTGCAGTGAGTTTTAGTGGTGAAAGTGGTCTGCGGAAGGTTGGCTTAGGCGGCATTCACCCCTTAACGCAGCGTTATGCTTAATTACGTAAAATCAGTGGTTTATGGTTTTTCTTTGTTCCCTCAGCTTTTTAGTTTTGTGCTCGTCGGCAAGTTGGCTTTTTTGAGCGCTGTTTTTCGGACACTTATTCTTTGGCGCTAAAAACTCTGAGAATTGCCTCAATCAATTCTCGGGCAAGCGCGAGGTTAGGGCGGTTGGCTCAATCAGAAATCCATTTCTAGGTTTTCAAACTTCAAACCAGATTTGCCAAAATTCCGAGCCTGATTATCAAAACTATGATTCATTTCGGTTTTCTGTGTTTTGGCTTTTGTGTGTAAATCAAAGTCGAGTTAATCTTGGTTCTATTAAAACGTAACCCATTGAAGTTTAAGCATAACAAGGCGTTCAAGAGGGATTCATGCCGCGTGGCATTTTTGGTATGCGGTGAGTTTTGGTGGTGAAGGTGGTCTGCGGAAAGTTGGTTTAGGCGGCACTCACCCCTTAACGCAGCGTTAGCCGTCATGGAGCTTGCTATACTCAAAGTGATAGAATAGTATCACTTTAGTATTTCTTTGGAGCAGCTCTCATGAAAGTAGAACTAGTTACATCACTCAAACGCCAAGCAACAAAGATCCTTGCCGATCTCCACGACACTAAAGAACCAGTGTTAATTACCGAACATGGTAAGCCATCGGCATATCTGGTTGATGTTGATGATTACGAGTTTATGCAAAATCGTTTAGCGATTCTTGAGGGGATTGCACGAGGTGAACGTGCATTAGCTGACGGTAAAGTGGTGAGTCACGATGAAGCCAAGGACAAAATGTCAAAATGGCTGAAATAATCTGGACTGAGCCAGCGCTATCCGACCTCAATGATATCGCTGAATACATCGCACTTGAAAATATCGTAGCTGCAAAACAATTGGTTCAAGCGATCTTTTCTAAAGTCGAGCGCTTAGAGGCTTTCCCTGAATCGGGTCGCATTCCGCCTGAACTAGAACATCTAAGTTATCGTGAAGTTGTAGTTAATCCGTGCCGTATTTTCTATAAACAAGACGGCGACAAAGTATTTATTTTGTTTGTTATGCGTGCTGAGAGAGACTTGCGTAAGTTCCTATTGAGCAAGCAATAACCTTTGGGAATGAACGGCTAACAAACTGTTTAAGAGTGATTCGCAACGCGTGGCATTTTTACTATGCGTTAGGTTTAGTGTTTAAGGTGTGACATGCGGTGGCTTCGGTATTGCGTTGCTCACACCTTAACAGGGCGTTATGCTTAATCACGTAAAATCAGAGGTTTATGGTTTTTCTTTATTCCCTCGGCTGATTGGTTTTGTGCTTGTCGGCAAGTTGGCTTCTGTGAGCGCTGTTTTTCGGACACTTATTCTTTGGCGCTGGAAATTCAGAGAGTTGCCTCAATCAGTTTTCGCGTAAGCTCGAGGTTAGGGCAGTTGGCTCAATCAGCAATTTGATAGTAGGTTTTTGAGTTTTATCTGCCAAATTTCAAAGTCTCATTTTCAAAGATTATGAGTCATTTCAGTTTTTAGGTTTTGCCTTTTGTTAGCTAATCCTAGTCGAGTTAATCTTAGTTTTGGTAAAAATGTGGGCGTTGAAGCTTAAGCATAACAAAGCGTTCAAGTGGGATTTGGCACGCGTGGCATTTTTAGTTTGCGTTGAGTTCGGTGATTACGGCACTGTGCGGTAGCTTTTGTATTGCGTGCCTGCACCCCTTAACGCGGCGTTATGTGCTTTTGAGGAAAATTGACATGGAAGTAGTAGAAGCGAGTCCAGATTTAGCTCCGATATTAGTGAGGTACGCGAAAGAATGTTTGGAGTCGGGTATCCTTAAATATTCCAGCGTTGAGCAAGATCCTGAAGCTTATTTATTAGGTTTGGTTGAACGCTCTAAGGCAACTTCTGAGTTACCAAGCGGGTATTTACCCAGCACAACTTATTATTGCGTATCTGACTCTGAAATCTTAGGCGCTATTCGAGTTCGTAAAGGTACTAACGCCAACGTAGAAAATGTCATTGGGCATGTTGGCTACGAAACTAAACCGTCAGCTCGTGGTAAAGGTGTAGCTTCATTTCTCCTCGTTTGGGTGCGAGACCATGTTGTCACTGACTCAGTTATTGTTACTTGTTCAATTGACAATCCAGCGTCCCAAAAGGTTATCGAAAACTGTGGCGGTGAGTATCTTGGCAACTACACAAGCGAAAACGAGGGCACTGTAAGGCGCTACCGTTTAGCACGCACATAACAAAGCGTTCAAGAGGGATTCTCAACGCTTGGCAGTGTTGGTTCAAAGTTTGGCTTTTGTGATTATGGCACAATGGTTTAGGTCAGGCGGTGGCGTTGTTCACCCCTTAACGCGGCGTTATGTTCTAGGAGGTAAATTGAACATTAATTGGGAAAAAATTGAGAAAGTATTCAGGTTATTCTTCCCTGAGTTCTCAAACAAAGTAACTTGGGCTGTAGTCATTGCCGGTATCGGCCTGACATCGACTTCATTAGTGCAAAGTATTATCAATGCGTTCTTGGAAACTCAATTTAATATTAGAATTTTAGGTCCATACGATTCCCTTATCGGCGTTGTCCTAATTGCCTTTGGGTTGATTCACAACATATTGCTACAAAGAGAAAAAACTAAAATTGAGGTGAATGGCAAGATTGAAGTTAATAAACAAGCCATTGAGCATGACAAGGCTTTATTCGAGCACCTCGATAATATACTGGACGACGAATACTTAATGCGCTTCTTTGAGGGTGTAGAAGTAAATCATGCCTATTTTTATAGTAAAGTTAAGCCGCTCACGGACTTTATGTATGAAATTGGAAAGGTTAAAACTGAATTCGTACTGGAACCCATAGCATCATCTCTCAATCAATTAAAGCCAGTAACACGTCAACTGGACGAGTTTTTTGTCTGTAACTTTGATGCTTATGGTCCAGGGAGAGGTGATGATTTTTGGTTATGTTTACATCCTCAATGGAACTGTGACAGAGCTGGAAGTTGGGATGACTTCGAGGGATCTAAAAAATATGATGTCGCTATGAGGGAGCTATTTCAGATCATTGATAACTATAAAGAATTGTATAAAGTTTATCGGCTTAATGTGAAAAAAGAGTTATGCATTTAGTCCGAACATAACAAAGCATTTAAGAGTGATTCCCAACGCATGGCATTTTTCATTCCATCGTTGGGTTTTGTGTTTACGGTGGCTTGGTTGAGCTTTGTGGTAGCGTTGCTCACACCTTAACGCGGCGTTAAACGACATATGGAGGCTAATCAGGTGAAATTGAGTTTGATAGCTTTGCTGTTATGTTTTAGTTCATTTTGTTTTGGAGGCAATTTGGGGAAAGGGAAAGAAGACACCCAACACTTATTTGACTCGGTGCTGCCTTTCTTAAAGCAGCTGCAAATCGACAATATAGCACCACCGCGGTAGTTTACGATGTTCGTATTATGCTTCCTTCAGGTAAGGCTTCAGATGCAATAGCCGTTAATCTTGATCATAATTCTGGCTATTCTATTGTCGTGTATTTGCCTTACAAAAAAGTAAACCAAGCTATAGAGTACGGTGAACTATCAGTTCAAGAAGGTCGTGGAGCAATATTTAATTAAGCGCGTGATATGTGCGTTTAACAAACTGTTCAAGAGGGATTCGCAACGCGTGGCATTTTTACTATGCGTTGAATTTAGTGGTTAAGGTGGTATGCGGCGGCTTCGGTATTGCGTTGCTCACCCCTTAACAGGGCGTTAGTTTTATCAGGAGACATATGAGTACGACATTGACTTTAAAAAGTATTGCATTAGAAAAATTAAACAGAATACTAAACCCAAATTTTGAAACTAAGTTCATATGGGCGCTACTTGTCGCAGGGTTATCTTTACTGGGGTATCAAAGAGTAGTTCAATTGGGCTCCAGTATTGAGGTTCTTTCACCTGAGTGGTACGTAAAGTTATCCTTGAGTTCGGGAGCGGACACGTTTTTTGTATTTCTAGGCTTTATTTTTGTATTGATTTCTTGTGGACTATTTTATTTAAAATACTATCACCGTGACCTCGATAAGGTAGTAACTTACAAAAGTTTGAGAAAAGCTGCTTCTGCTATCAGGCCGTTGTTAGATGAAAATAGACGCATTTTTATGACATTTGGCCCAAACTCAGGCTCAGGCAGTACTGGCGACTTACGTCATGATATGTCGCTGTGGGAAGAGTTAAAGAAAACCCAAATAGTTCCGAATAACGATAAAATCCGTAATATCTTAGATTCTGTATCTGAGTTTAGTCAAAGCGAACAAGTTACAGTGTCTGACATTAAGTCTCATATTGAAGCATTTAAGAAACACTGTGAAGATCCGGAATTTGACTATTCAAATAACCAGTTTCCCCAATCATTTGCCGATTTAATTTTTTCTTATTGTGCAAAAAAACATAACAACGTAGACAAATACTCTTACTGGTTACGCAATGAAACTCTCGCTGAGAAAGCTAGAATTGAAAATATCCTGATTTTTGGAAGTGCGTTGTACGGAGAGGAAAAAATAGATGTCGATATTGTTATAAAAACTAATGATTCTTCAATAGAGCAAGTAAGGTCATTTTCAGCTTATATAACTGAGCTTAAAAATCGTTTTAAGGGCAAGTTTGGTTTAACTCTTCACGCTACAGTTTTTTCTGAACTGGAAGTGAAGTCTTATGAAGAGTTTATGCTAAAAATTCATTCAACCAAGAAGGTACTTTAGTATGGGGCGAAATCTTCACTATACAATTCCCCGCTTTCTACAAAAGGCACTTGACGAACATACGAAAGTGCGAGATTGGCAGAGAATCGATCATCCTCAGAACGACAACGATTTTATCTATCGTATCCGACGTACTGATGGACTCTCAGATATAGTTCTACATGCGGCAGACGACTATAGGTATTTGCTTACGAACTATTTTCAGAAGCCAGATAAAGTTGGGCAAGGTGCTTTTATTCTTATCGCAAGACCTGAAGGTGGCTATGCAGATGAGGTGGTCGACATAGCGAAGCAAGATGAAATTAGTATAGGTAAGTTTAGTGCCCTGATGGGAGCCTTATATCGAGAAGACCACTGGAATTATGTTCCCAAAGAACGTAGAGAATAAAACTAACAAACTGTTTAAGAGTGATTCGCAACGCGTGGCAGTTTTGCTATGCGTTGCGTTTAGTGTTTAAGGTGCTATGCGGAAGCATCGGTATTGCGTTGCTCACACCTTAACAGGGCGTTAGCTTAAATCATTAACAAGGATGTGTAATGAGAAACAAAAAATGGGTCTTTGCGGCGATTTTGCTCATTGGTGGCCCTTCACTATTGCCCTTTAGTTTGGAAGTGATTTCTGCAATCGAGTTATTTGGCCTTTTGGGTTTATGGACAATTTACTCATCCTATGCGGAATATTTGGTGAATCATCCTAGATTCAAAAGAGGTGTTTGCTTAGCGACTAGTTGGGACTTTCAGCCTCAGATGCTGTTCTCTCCAAGTGAGCTTAAGGCATGTCCCCAGCTAATTTTTCATATGCTTCCAGTTCAAAGCGCTATGGTTTGGACTCTGAATATTCTGTTTTGGGGCGGTGTGGCTTGGTGCTACATAATTTAAGCTAACAAGGCGTTCAAGAGGGATTCATGCCGCGTGGCATTTTTGGCATGCGGTGAGTTTTGGTAGTAAAAGTGGTCTGCGGAAAGCTGGTTTAGGCGGCATTCACCCCTTAACGCAGCGTTATATTTATCCACGTATTTCCATAATCCATTTGATGCTTATGTATGTGTGTAGTTATAATCAGAACACGCAACTTGGGCAAGGCTCTTTTTGCTAGAAGTGCATTCGCATCTTAGATGGTCAGGCGACTGTTGATGATAGTTATGTTGAATGGTTGCACACTTTGCTGCTTTCACTGCAACTGAGAGCAAATAATCGTTGGTAAGGATTGCAAAACCTTATTCAGCGCGTGACGGCCACTCACGTAAAATATCAGGATTAACTCTTGAGTCGGCTCGAGAATTATCAGGCGAACTTTATGTTTACTGTTAAAACTCGAAATATAGTGGTTTCAATTGATGTTGCTGCAATAATTAGGGCTTCGGCTTTATTGTTGGTGCTTTTTTTGTAACCTTTGGTTGGGGCATCTTTGCCCCAAACCATAAATCTCCACCAATATAAATATAACAAAGCGTTTAAGACGGATTCCCAACGCTTGGCATTCTCAGTTTGTTTCAACTTTAGTGTTTACGGCTCAATGCCTTAAGTTTGGTGGCCGCGTTGCTCACCACTTAACGCGGCGTTATGCTTAATCGCGCAAAATCAGTGGTTTATGGTTTTTCTTTGTTCCCTCGGCTGATTAGCTTCGAGCTAGTCGGCAAGTTGACTTAATTGGGCGCTGCTTTTCGGACTCTTATTCTTTGGCGCTGAAAATTCAGAGAATTGCCTCAATCAATTTTCAGGTAAGCGCGAGGTTAGGGTGGCTGGCTCAATCAGCAATTTGATCTTAGGTTTTTGATTTTTAGCAACCAAATTTCAAAGTCTGATTTTCAAAAATTATGAGTTATTTCAGTTTTTTAGGTTTTACCTTTTGTTAGCTAATCCTAGCCGAGTTAATCTTGGTTTTGGTAAAAATGTGGGCGTTGAAGCTTAAGCATAACAAAGCGTTTAAGTGGGATTTGGCACGCGTGGCATTTTCAGTTTGCGTTGAGTTCGGTGGTTACGGCACTGTGCGGTAGCTTTTGTATTGCGTGCCTGCACCCCTTAACGCGGCGTTATATGCTAATTATGTCCACTAAACTAAAGGTGCTTTATGGAACTAGATAAATTTGTAACAAAGACATTATTGATGATATCGAAGGGTGTTTATGATGCTCAAAATAGTAGTCCCGAATATGGCGTTAAAGTAAACGAGCTTCCAATTACCAGCTTTTCTCGCAATGATCCATTGTCTCAAAATGGAACTTTCATGCAGAATGTTACTTTCGACGTCGCAATTACTACTGAAGAGGTATCTGAAGGAGATGCGAAAATATCAGTTTTGGGTCTTTCTTTGGGTAAAAATGGCAGTTTCACAGATGTGTACTCATCGCGGATAAAATTTACAATCCCTCTATCTTTTCCCAGATCAAGTCTAGATAAACAATAGGCACGCATATAACAAGGCGTTCAAGTGGGATTCATGCCGCGTGGCATTTTTGGTATGCGGTGAGTTTTGGCGGTGAAAGTGGTCTGCTGGAAGTTGGTTTGAGCGGCACTCACCCCTTAACGCGGCGTTAGTTGCCAACGAGGAAAAACGTACCTAAAGCGGAATGTTAAGGGCTAATGTTCGTGTGTTTGGCTAGGTTTTCGTATTTCAATTTCTAACTATTTGGGTTTGTGAAAATCGAGTTTTGGTTTCTTGTGTGATTGGATTTTCTGTTTCGTAAGCTTATTTGGGTGTTGAAAGTCAGCTCGGTTAAATTATATCTGTCCAAAAGAGCTTTTTGGTGTTGTTAGCCCGTTTTCTACGGCGTTGTATGTTCCAAGTGGTTTCAGTGACAGGCGCTTTGAAACTACGCCTGATTCGAGTGTTCCAAAACACGTAAAGCTAGTGTTGGCAAAGCGGTAATAAACTCCAGATCCTAGCCTTGAGCTTGGCAACTAACAAAGCATTCAAGAGGGATTCACAACGCTTGGCAATTTTGGTTTGAATTGGCTTTAGTGTTTACGGCACAATGGTTTAGGTTAGGTGGTAGCGTTGTTCACCCCTTAATGCGGCGTTATGTAGCAAGGAGATACGGTGTGCTTAACTTTTTGAATAAAAAGTCTTATGTTCAGTCAGTTGCTAAAGATGTAGCTCCTAAACTGTGTGCTAAGTTTGGGAAAAAGCTCGTCTATTCGTTTCAGGAAATTAGTTGGGCATTGAGTGAGATTAAGCGTAGTGATGACCAGTTCTATAGGTCAGTTTCTTATGGCATGTTGTTGCCTTACAGTAAAGAGTTGACTATCGAGTTACAAGAAGACTTGGGTGACTTGTTAGAGTTTCAAAAGTCTGTCGGAGAGATCTTATTTAACGTGTCGGAAGTTCCATCGTTTGAAAGCTACCTGTTATATGCAGAGGTAAATTCAGCACCTAAATGTAGTGTTACGAACACGACTCTAGATAGTTCCGGTGGAGTAAACTTTCTTGATTTTGGTGGCGCTGACTAGCTACATAACAAGGCGTTTAAGAGGGATTCATGCCGCGTGGCATTTTTGGCATGCGGTGAGTTTTGGCGGTGAAAGTGGTCTGCGGAAAGCTGGTTTAGGCGGCATTCACCCCTTAACGCAGCGTTAGGCGCTATTCACTTTAGGATTAGGGATGAACGTAGAATTTAGAGTGATCAATTTGGCGCAAGATTATGATTTTTGCGTAGCTGCTCGAAAGGATGCTTACTATTGCAGTTTCGAGACCTTTTCGGGTTTTGATGATTTCATAGCAGGTTATCGAGAACGAATCCAAGAAAGGCAATCTGAAGCAGGTTGGTTTTACATCCATATCTGGTTGGATGGAAAATTGGTAGGGCAGTTAGAGTTTCGTTCCTTTTCACCCGAGCCAGAGACCGGTTATGTTCATTTGGTTTACTTGTTGCCTGAAGTTCGCGGTTCTGGTTTGAGCCAGCAAGTTCAGGTCTACATCGAAACAGAATTAGCACGAGCTGGTTGTGATCGTGCTGTGCTTTCCGTGAGTAGAACGAACGCAAGGGCGTTAAGGTTCTATAAGCGTAATGGTTGGGTATATTGTTGCGCTAATCCGAAGCACGATGAAACCGATTTTTACCAATTACAGCTGCGCGCCTAACAAAGCGTTAAAGAGGGACTTGGCACGCGTGGCATTTTCAATTTGCGTCGGGTTTAGTGGTTAAGGTGTGATGCGGTCACGTTTGTAGTGCGTGCCTGCGCCCCTTAACGCGGCGTTAGGCATTTCTTGGGATAGAACGCTTTGTGACCATGTTCTATGATCTTAAAATTAAAGGTAATTAACATGAATCAGTTTCGGTCTTTAAACATAGATGTTGTGGTTAATGGTGAAACAGTGAGAGTTGACGGTAAAAAAAGGACTAACTTTGTTAGAGACTACGGTTTGGATGAATTAATTCCTAATCGTTATTCTGAAATTCTTGTGGTCGATTTGCTGATGAATCTAGAGTTAAATGGTATCGACCCGAGAAGCATCATTGAACAAATTGAGCGTCTTGAACGGACAGACGTTGAAGGTTACACAAAGCAAGCTACTCAATTCAAACATGCCCCTTTATTCCCTCTTTGGCATCAGCACTACTTTTCAGCACATTATTTAATTCATAATATTCAAAATGAACACAGACGTAATTTTAAGAATATCTGGGATAAATCTATGGGTGAACAAGGGAGTCTTATAGAGCAACATCATATCAATAACTTATTACACAATGCCTTTGAAGGTGCGATTGAAACCCGTAGCGATGAAAAACGGATGACGGGAGAATGGTTAGTCTTTTCAGCTCAAGAAACTGGAAATGTGTACTTGTGTATGGCGACTCACACGACGGGAGATGAAAATATTTACAAAAAGTTGGCTTACTGTTGTGAACGTCAATTCCCGTTACTAGAACCGTTTGCTTCAGATCGCAGTAAAGCTGAGCGTCTAAAACAGTAAATGCCTAACAAACAATTTAAGAGTGATTCAGCACGCTTGCCATTTTGGGTTTGAATCAAGTTTAGTGATTATGGTGTTCAATTTGAGGTCTGTGGTCGCGTGCTTCACACTTTAATTGGGCGTTAGCCCTTTCGAGGAAAACAATGGATATTGTATTTGAAATTAATGTAACGGAAGCACAACACAAAGCTATTGAGACTTTGAGGAATCAGTCTTTTCCTGAGCATCAAGCCAATCGATCCTACTACAAGCAACTGCCTCATATGCGTGCTTTGCAATATGAAGGTGACATGCTCGTGGGCTATTTAGGGTTAGATTATCGCGCCGTGAAAGTCGGTGATGAAGTTTATAAAGTCTTGGGTATCATTGATTTCTGTGTTGCAGGACAATATCGAGGTAAAGGCATTGGGTCACTTATGCTTTCTGAAGTGTCGTCGTTTGCAAAGGGAAAAGGGGTTGATTTCATTATGCTAATCTCTGAACTAGATGGCTTCTATCTGAAGCATGGTTATAGCAAAGTCGAGACAATCCATTCTTGGTTACGGCTTAATGAACACACAAACTATGGTGTGGCAGTTGAGCATATTGACGATCTGTTTATCAAACCAGTAAGTGGCAAAGAGTGGGCAAATGGTCATTTGGACTGGTTAGGTTATATGTACTAATCGGCACAGGGCTAACAAAGCGTTAAAGAGGGATTCATGCCGCGTGGCATTTTTGGTATACAGTGAGTTTTAGTGGTGAAAGTGGTCTGCGGAAACTTGGTTTAGGCGGCATTCACCCCTTAACGCGGCGTTAGTACGGGGGTGGCATCAAAGGTTAAAAGTTTCAGTGTTTATTGGTTTCGTTTCCTAGCTTTACACCTGCACGGGCATGCCTTTCACGTTCTTTCCGGTGGCACTATATGCGGAGTTTCCGCTTTGACTTCAGCGTTTACGGTTTCTAATTTTTTGGCTATTTCGTGGGCGCGGCTTCTTTTGTGTTGTTGGCTTTTTAGCCTTCAATTCTGTACGTTGGTGTGGTTGTAAAAGTTTGGTGACCGAATCCTTTGCTAATTTGAAACTGGTCAAAATGGGGTAGTTTGGCGCGTTTTTCTTCTAGCCAATTTGCGGTTTGAAGTTGAGTTCTAGTTTGGCCGTTGTCCCTATAGTTTCAGCGTTTTAAGCCAACAGTTTCGTGCTATATTTCAATATGTTGGTGCATACCAGAAGGTTCAGGAACAGCGTACTAACAAACAATTTAAGAGTGATTCGGCACGCGTGGCATTTTTGGTTTGCGTTGGTTTTAGTGGTTAAGGTGGTATGCGGCAGCATCGGTATTGCGTGCCTCACACCTTAATTGGGCGTTAGTTGCCAAGGCGAAAAACGCAGCTAAAGCAGAATGTTTAGGGCTAATGTTCGTGCATTTCTGGCTCGGTTTTGTATTTCAAATTTTAGTCTTTCAGGATTGTGCAAATCAGGCTTTGGTTTTTTGTGGTCGGACTTTCTGTTTCAGAAACCGATTTACTGGTTGAAAGTCAGCTCTGTGATATTGTCTTTTCAAATGAGCTTTTTGGTGTCGTTAGCCCGTTTTCTACGGCGCTGTTTGTTCCAAGTGGTTTCAGTGACAGGCGCCTTGAAACTGCGCCTGATTTGAGTTTTTCACAACACACAAAGACAGTGTTGGCAAAGCGGCAATCAATTTCAAATCAAAGCTTTAGGTTTGGCAACTAACAAAGCATTCAAGAGGGATTCACAACGCTTGGCAGTTTTGGTTTGAATCGGCTTTAGTGTTTACGGCACAATGGTTTAGTTTGGGTGGAATGCGTTGTTCACCCCTTAATGCGGCGTTAGCTATCAATCGGAAATTGTGAGTGTCTATGAAGAATGAATATTATTGGTGGGATTTGGAAGGTTCTCGCTTCAAAGGGGTCTTATATGATTCGATCAATTGTTATTTTCTCCATGACTTGCCTTACCAAAATTGGCAAGAGTTTTCTGAAGCTGACCCACACATGGCTTACGCACATTTAACTTATGTTCGGTTTAATATGCTTGAGCAGCAGTTCATCGATTTACGGGTAATCCCTCAAATGCTTGGAGTTGAGACTGTTCCAGTGAAATCTAGTGTTCAAGATATAAACAGATACGACTGGCTTAAATCTATCGTAGACTTGACGCTATTTCGTTTTTCCAGTCTGCGAGATATAGCTTTCCACTTTGTGAATGAAGTCTTGGAGCTTGGTCTTTCCGACTTTCAGTTGAATATAAAGCAGCTGAAAAAGGCGCTTAAAACTCAGCATCCAGAAATTCTTGAAGACTTAATAATCTTAGATAAAACTGGTGAAGAACTGAGGACCGATCGTAATGACCGAGCTCATAAAGGTTTTAGTGAGCTTTATACAGGTGACGACCAGATGTTCAAAAACATGTCATGGATGGAGGGCAAAGTCATCGACAATACTGGTTATGATTTAGTCGGTATTTATGAAAGTTCCCGTGACAAAATTTGTGAACTAGTTGTGCAAGAGGTACAGGTTGCACTAAAAGCTACAATCAACTTAGTTGATAATTGCTATGCCCATTATCGTGATACACACCTTAGATTATCACGTGGCTCTGCAATGGGAGTGTCGCAACATTTTCCTCTGCACTGCGAAAAAGATAGCTAACAAAGCATTTAAGAGTGATTCCCAACGCATGGCATTTTTCATTCCATCGTTGGGTTTAGTGTTTACGGTGGTCTGGTTAAGTTTTGTGGTAGCGTTGCTCACACCTTAATGCGGCGTTATGTTGCCCCTATAAATTTGGAAATCTAGAGTTCGAAAATGATAAGAAAGTACAATTCACATGACTTAGATTCGGTTCTTGAAATCTGGCTTGAAGCCTCTGTTAAAGCGCATGATTTCGTCCCAGCGGACTTCTGGGAATCTCAAGTTGAGAGCATGCGTAATATTTACATTCCTGCTTCAGAAGTTTTCGTTTATGAAATCGAGTCGAAAACAGTTGGTTTTTATGCACTGTATGAAAATACTTTGGCAGCTATATTCGTATTTCCTCAATTTCAGGGTAAAGGCATTGGTAAGCAATTATTAAGTCATGCCAAAGCTCAAAGGGCGATCTTGAGCCTTTCCGTATACAAGGAAAATCAGGCTAGTTATCAGTTCTATTTGTCTCAAGGTTTCGCAGTCGTCAGTGAGCAACTGGACGAGCATACGGGACACCCAGAGTACACAATGAGTTCGGGCACATAACAAGGCGTTTAAGACGGATTCACAACGCTTGGCGATTTCAGTTCAAGTTAGCTTAAGTGTTTAAGGTAGAATGGTTTAGGTTTGGTGGTTGGCGTTGTTCACCACTTAACGCGGCGTTAGTTGCCAACGAGGAAAAACGTTCCTAAAGCAGAATGTTTGGGGCTAATGTCCGTATGTTTTTGGCTAGGTTTTCGTATTTCAATTTCTAGCTATTTGGGTTTGTGAAAATCGTGCTTTGATTTCTTGTACGGTTTGGTTTTTCTGTTTCAGACGCTGATTAGCTTGTTGAAAGTCAGCTCGGTTAAATTATCAGTCCAAAAGGGCTTTTTGGTGTTGTTAGTCCGTTTTCTACGGCGTTGTATGTTCCAAGTGGTTTCAGTGACAGGCGCTTTGAAACTACGCCTAATTTGAGTGTTTCAGAACACTAGAAATAGGTGTTGGCAAAGTTTCAATAAACTTCAAGTCACCGCCTTAGGCTTGGCAACTAACAAACTGTTCAAGAGGGATTCGCAACGCGTAGCATTTTTCCTATGCGTTGGCATTGGTGTTTAAGGTGGTATGCGGCGGCTTCGGTATTGTGTTGCTCACCCCTTAACAGGGCGTTAGTTTTTTCTTGGAGTTATGTGGATGTGGCAGTTCGTTGGTGAGATTGAATATGAGTGTTCAAGTTGTTCATCTTATGGAGAAATACCGATAGATGAGTTTGACTGTGAGTGTCTTGGTGGCAGTGAGCGCTCAATGGGTGACGAGGAGATTTACGAATTATCCTGCGCTTTTGAATGTGACGACTGCGCCCGCCCGATCAACTTGGCTTTCGAAGTTTCTGAGTATCCTATTGGTCTTATAAATTTCATAATCGACAAATGTGATGGCGCAACTGCCCTTAACGAACCCGATATCGAATATATTCGTGAAATTTATTCAGCTAGAGACCTCTTCGACCTTTATAGTTCTGTATCGGAATTAGTTATAGCTTTACAAGCTGAGCCTGCTTTGCTTACTGACTTAGAACCTCGTCAGTTCGAAGAAGTAACTGCAGAAATTTTCCGAGATAAGGGTTTTGAAGTTGAGTTAACCAAACGTACAAGAGACGGTGGCAAAGATGTTATTGCGTTCCATAAAGACCAACTCGGTATACGATCCAAATATATCATCGAATGTAAGCATTATGCTGATACCAATAAAGTTGGAGTAGACATCGTAAGAGCATTGTATGGCGTTAAAAACTCTCGTTCCGGCGGCAATGTAGGAATCATCGTAACCACATCTACTTTTACATCGGGAGCAAGAGAGTTCATTGAGAATGAGGCAACAACGAATTTAGATTTAACTTTGGCAGACAAAGAGCAATTACTTGAGTGGTTAAAGGGTTACGGAAAAAACTAACAAACTGTTTAAGAGTGATTCGCAACGCGTGGCATTTTTACTATGCGTTGCGTTTAGTGTTTAAGGTGGTATGCGGGAGCTTTGGTATTGCGTTGCTCACACCTTAACAGGGCGTTATGTAACTAGGAGGAAAAATGAAGATAAGTGAAATAAACGGCTTTGAGGCTACGGGCTTCGTCATTCGCACAACTAACGCGGGTGAAGTAAATCCATCGACTGCAAAAATTGGAGAGCTTTGGGCAAAGTTTTACGCAAATGCTGCGCCAAAATTGAATGAAAAATCAAAAGTTTTTGGCATTTACACAAACTATGAGTCTGATTTTACTGGGGCTTTTGACGTTATCGCTTGTTCGGATACTTTATCACCAGAAATATTATCAGACTCAGTAAAAGTGAACGTTACCTCTGGAAAATACGTAACTTTTGCTGCGAGCGGTGAAATGCCACAAGCAGTTATAGATCTTTGGGGCAAAGTCTGGAGTTATTTTAGCTCTGAAAATTGCCTTTACAAACGCGCATACACAACGGACTTTGAATACTATAAAAGCGCTCATGAAGTCGAGATCTCTATTGCTGTTAGGTAGTTACTTAGTATCAAGTTTGAAGTGCGACACTTTTTACAGATGCGCATGAATATACTCCGTTGGTGTCCTATACCCAAGTCTTTTGCGTGGGCGCGTATTTAATTTGTGTGCAATTTCATTGCAGAGCTTCTGTGTTACGTGTGACATAGAAGTTCGTTTTGGTAAGTATTGTCGTATCAAACCATTGGTGTTTTCATTAGTCCCTCGCTCCCATGAATGGTATGGATTTGCAAAGTAAAACAGACAGTTATGATGTTTTTCCAGTTGTGCATAACCATGAAATTCAGTGCCGTTATCCGCAGTTATCGTCTTAAAAGGTAAGTCAGAGCGGGTCATGATTTTGCTCATTCTTACGTTGAGCGACTCGCTTGTTCTATCGTCCATTTGCCCTATAAAAGTGTAGCCAGTCATTCTGTCGACTAAAGTTACGATACAGTGCTTGGTTCCGCGGCCAACGACGGTATCAATTTCCCAATGGCCAGGCTCATTTCGATGCTCAGCTTTTGCAGGTCTTTCGGTAATATGACGCTTTGCTGCCAGCCGACCTCGGCTGTCTTTTGAGTTATATCTTTTGCGCCTTTTCTTGGTCGATTGGCGTAGATGTTTCCATAGTGTTCCACCGAGAGTTTTGTCGTTCCAAATATGCTGATAAATGAGCTCGTGGCTCATTGTTGGATAGCCTCTTACCCTTAGGTATCCGACGATTTGGTCAGGGCTCCAATCCAGTCGTAGCAAGGCTTCAGGTAACCTGAAGTCGATTTCGCTATAGCGCTTGTTTCTGCGCGAGCGGCTTAGCCGGTTGCGAGCCATCTGTTGGGCTCTCCATGCTTGATAGGAGAACCTTCTAAAGTGTCTGTTGTATCGGGAATTACGTTCAATTTCTCGATAGATAGTAGCTTTGTGACGACCTAGTTGTTTAGCTATTTTAGCGGTACTAATTCCTTGCTTTCTGAGCGCAGAAATCATATACCTTTCGTTCTCAGTGAGGTGCGTGTATCTCATGTTTTTTACTTCTTGGCGGGAGCAAACTTCATGATTATCGCATCTCACTGTTTTTATGTTCAGAGGTGTCGCACTTCGTACTTGAATCCAAGTTACATAACAAACTGTTTAAGAGTGATTCGCAACGCGTGGCATTTTTACTATGCGTCGGTTTTAGTGATTAAGGTGGTATGCGGGAGCTTCTGTATTGCGTTGCTCACACCTTAACAGAGCGTTATGCGACAAGGCTAAATTTTAATATAACTTCAATTTCGTTCTCTTTGGCAATTCGTTTTTTGGTTTCGGCAAATCAGCATTGTCGGCTCAAATCCTTGAATCACTCAAACCATAAAACATGCAAAAGTTCGTGAAGCTGCCTCATTAAAAATCGCATTTGGCCGAGGTAAGGTTTTCGGGCGTAAAGTGTGGAAAGGGCAGGTTTACGGAAAGTCGGTAATTGCTGATATTTCGGCTCGTTGAATTTCTCACAATCAAAATCCAAATCTTCGCTTTAAAGCTGCGTTCCGCACTCGTGGTGACCTTTTTACGAAATGTTGAATCTGTCGGTTCTTGAATCACAAAAAGTCATCTGAGCGTTTGTAGTTTGTCGTGTTTAAGGTAATGTTTTCGTTAGCCAATTTAGCATTGCCGAAAAATCGCATAACAAACAATTTAAGCAGATTCGCAACGCGTGGCAGTTTTGGTTTGCAGTGAGTTTTGCGTTTATGGTGCAATGCGGTAGCGTTTGTACTGCGTTGCTCACTACTTAATTGGGCGTTATGTGTTTGGAGATAGTCATGGCTAGGTATGGAGCTTTGTTCATGCTGCTTTTTGCTAGTTTTTCAAGTTTAGCGACAACCTTAGTGACAAAGAACTATGTTGTTTCGATAGCATCAAACTGCATGGAAGGCGAGGTTACTTGTGATGATGTAACTTATTATGGCAAGTCTAAGAAATCTGGTGATGAGATTATTCTTAAAGGTCACACGTTACATACTCATTTGTCAGATGGTACTCCTTCAAAATTTTTGGGTTATAAGTTCACTAATAGTAACGTTGTTTACATGATTTCAGATTCTGGTGTACTAACAGTAACTCAAGATGAAAAAGTTTTGGTGAGTGAGCAGGGGCAGTGGGACTAGTTGAACCACACACATAACAAGGCGTTAAAGCGGGATTCATGCCGCGTGGCATTTTTTGTATGCAGTAAGTTTTGGTGGTGAAGTGGTCTGCGGAAAGTTGGTTTATGCGGCATTCACCCCTTAACGCGGCGTTATGCTTAATCACGTAAAATCAGTGGTTTATGATTTTTCTTTGTTCCCTCGGCTTTTCAGTTTTGTGTTTGTCGGCAAGCCGGCTTTTTCGAGCGCTGTTTTTCGGACACTTATTCTTTGGCGCTAAAAACTCTGAGAATTGCCTCAATCAATTCTCGGGCAAGCGCGAAGTTAGGGCGGTTGGCTCAATCAGAAATCCATTTCTAGGTTTTCAAACTTCAAACCAGATGTGCCAAAATTCCGAGCCTGATTATCAAAACTATGATTCATTTCGGTTTTCTACGTTTTGGCTTTTGTTTGTAAATCAAAGTCGAGTTAATCTTGGTTCTATTAAAACGTAACCCATTGAAGCTTAAGCATAACAAGGCGTTTAAGTGGGATTTGGCACGCGTGGCATTTTCAGTTTGCGTTGGGTTCAGTAGTTACGGCACTGTGCGGTAGCTTTTGTATTGCGTGCCTGCACCCCTTAACGCGGCGTTAGTTGCTAGCGAGAAAAACGCAGCTAAAGCAGAATGTTTAGGGCTAATGTTCGTGCATTTTTGGCTCGGTTTCGTATTCCAAATTTTAGTCTTTTAGGTTTGAGCAAATCAGCTTTGGTTTTTTGTGGTCGGACTTTCTGTTTCAGAAGCCAATTCACTTGTTGAGAGTCAGCTCTGTGATATTGTCTTTTCAAATGAGTTTTTTGGTGTTGTTAGGCTGTATTCAAAGGCGTTGTATGTTCCAAGTGGTTTCAGTGACAGGCGCTTGGAAACTGCGCCTGATTTGAGTTTTCCAAAATACGCAAATACAGTGTTGGCAAAGCGGCAATTAACTTCAAATCAAAGCTTTAGGTTTGGCAACTAACAAAGCATTCAAGAGGGATTCACAACGCTTGGCAGTTTTGGTTTGAATAGGCTTTAGTGATTACGGCACAATGGCTTAGGTTAGGTGGTGGCGTTGTTCACCCCTTAATGCGGCGTTATACCTTATCGGAGAAAATTACATGGAGTTAGTTGTACCATCGCAAGAGTTTAAGTCTGCTTTTGAACGGTTCTATGAGGACTTTGCTCAAAACGATGTTGAAAATGCTGATTATTACCTTGAAGGTAAAGTTGATTTTTCCAAATATGTTCAGCGCTTGAGTGACGAAGCTAAGGGTATAAACTTACGTGACGGTTATGTACCATGTAGTCATTTCTGGCTGATAGATAGTGTAAGGTCTATCCTCGGAGTTATTCGGGTTCGCCATAATATTGACAATGATTTCCTCTCTTTAGAAGGTGGGCATATTGGCTACGATATAGCCCCCTCATATCGTAGAAAGGGTAACGGTAAGTTAATGCTGAAGTTGGCGCTTTCGAAAGCTGCCGCTCTTGGCATCGAGCGAGCACTGCTGACTGCTGATGAAGATAACTTTGCATCGCGTGGTGTTATCGAAGCTAACGGTGGTGAGTTTGAAAAAATCGTTATAGGTAAGATGTTTCCAAATCCTTTAGCTAGGTATTGGGTCAGCTGTAAGTAACGGTATAACAAAGCGTTTAAGTGGGATTTGGCACGCGTGGCATTTTCAGTTTGCGTTGGGTTCAGTGATTACGGCACTGTGCGGTAGCTTTTGTATTGCGTGCCTGCACCCCTTAACGCAGCGTTAGCTTTACAAGGAGAATTGTATGAAAGTTTGGTTAATTGAAGACGAGATTAAAGTCCAAGTTGCTCTTTGGTATTACAAAAAGCTGAAACCACAGTGCACGGAGGATGAAATTGAGACTACTTTAAAGAGGCTGATAAAACAGGGCTACAAAATCGCGTATCTAAATGATGGTGCGGATGATTATGGAATAGCCGGTTTTTTTCTTCGGGAAAATTTTTCTCATGGAAAACACCTTCATATTGAAGACTTGCTAACAAAGGGAGAAATCCAAAGTCATAACGAAAATTATCTAAACAATGATGTTTATTCCCATGTGGATCCTGATGAATATTATGGTGGTATTTTTCTTATAAAGTGGCTAAAGAAGTATGCTAGAGAAAATGGCTGTAGTCATATCAAGATTGATTCTTCAGTCAACGAGGTTTACTCACATAGATACTTATTAAAAACTGGTTTTGACATTAAAGCACATGCTTGTTCGTTATTACTTCCACAAAATGAAAGCTAACAATCTGTTTAAGAGTGATTCGCAACGCATGGTATTTTTACTATGCGTTGCGTTTAGTGTTTAATATGGTGTGCAGGAGCTTCAGTATTACGTTGCTCACACCTTAACAGGGCGTTATGCTTAATCACTTAAAATCAGTGGTTTATGTTTTTCTTTGTTCCCTTAGCTGATTTGTTTTGTGCTTGTCGGCAAGTTGACTTCATTGGGCGCTGCTTTTCGGACACTTATTCTTTGGCGCTGAAAATTCAGAGAATTGCCTCAATCAGTTTTCAAGCAAGTGCGAGGTTAGGGTGGCTGGCTCAATCAGCGATTTGATCTTAGCTTTTTGAGTTTTAGCGGCCGAATTTCAAAACTATGAGTCATTTCGGTTTTCTACGTTTTGGCTTTTGTTTGTAAATCAAAGTGGAGTTAATCTTGTTTCCAGAAAAACGTAACCCATTGAAGCTTAAGCATAACAAGGCGTTCAAGAGGGATTCATGCCGCGTGGCATTTTTGGTATGCAGTAAGTTTTGGTGGTGAAGTGGTCTGCGGAAAGTTGGTTTATGCGGCATTCACCCCTTAACGCGGCGTTATGTGTTTAAGAGGAAATGATGATTGATGTACGTTTAAAGCAATTTTGGTTGGATGAACTTAAAGCCTCGGCACATTTTTTAGAGGGGCTTTATCGCTCACAAGAGTGGCATGAACGACTAGAATATGAGGTTGAAAAATCGATATTTGTTGGGTTTTACGCTATCCGAAAATTGCGGGAAAACGGGCATTTAGATCAAGGCGTATCCAGCCTTAATTGGACATTAACAGCTTACCCCTCTTCCGAAGAGGCAAAGTCAGAAAAGTGGATTCGTAATTACAATCACAGTAAGGGCTTTGATAAGCAGTTTAGTCTAAAGAAAATTTGCCACCAATTTGTTCATAGTGTTCATTTTTCGCCATTTGTACCCGACGGGAACTTTTGTGTGGGCTTCTATTTTGTTTCTGACTACGACAGTAAGAAAGAATTGTATTATATTCAGTTGGTTAATGTTCTGAGTGTTTTTTTAAGTGTAGCAAGTGGAAAGAATGTGAAGCTAAAAGTTGAGCACAGTGAGAATAGTCTTTCTGTCAATTTAGCCAACACATAACAAAGCGTTTAAGACAGATTCCCAACGCTCGGCATTTTCGGTTTGCTTCAAATTTAGTGTTTACGGCACAATACTTTAAGTTTAGTGGTCTGCGTTGCTCACTACTTAACGCGGCGTTATGCTTAATCACGTAAAATCAGTGGTTTATGGTTTTTTTTGTCCCCTCTGCTTTTCAGTTTGGTGTTTGTCGGCAAGTTGGCTTTTGTGAGCGCTATTTTTCGGACACTCATTCTTTGGCGCTGGAAATGCAGAGAATTGCCTCTATCAATTCTCGGGCAAGCGCGAGGTTAGGGCGATTGGCTCAATCAGAAATCCACTTCTAGGTTTCTAAGTCTGAGTGGCCAGACTCCCGAGTCTGATCATCAAAACTATGAGTCATTTCGGTTTTCTACGGTTTGGTTTTTGTTTGTAAATCAAAGTCGAGTTAATCTTGGTTCTGGTCAAACTAAGCCATTGAAGCTTAAGCATAACAAAGCGTTCAAGTGGGATTCATGCCGCGTGGCATTTTTGGTATGCGGTGATTTTTGCGGTGAAAGTGGTGTGCGGAAGGTTGGTTTAGGCGGCATTCACCCCTTAACGCGGCGTTAGGCGACGGGCAGGAACGTTCTTTGTTCTCATCTTCTTTGTTCTCATCTTCTTAGTTCTCATCTTCTTAGTTCTCTTTGAGCATTCGTTTTTCTAAGTCGGCAATTTGGTATTGTCGGCTCAAATCCTTGAATCTCTCCAACCGTAAAACATGCCAAAATTCGTGGGTTGCCTCATTATTTTTCAGTGTTGGATGGCGGTGAGTTTGACTTGCTCAAAGTGTGGCAAGGGCAAGTCAATTGAGGCTTTCGATTTCGCTGCTAGTTTGTCGCTTTGGCATTTTCGGGCTCAAATCCCGCTTTGTTGCTGAAGGTCAGCATTTCGTGGTCGTTGGAATTTTGGCTGAAATATAGTGATATTTTGGTTCTTGAATCACAAAAAGTCAGTGGGTGTTTGGTTGCTTATTCGGTTTCGGGTAATCTGCTTTCAAACAACCTTAAACCCCGCTGGGAAACTTCGCCTAACAAGGCGTTTAAGGCGGATTCACAACGCTTGGCGATCTCAGTTTAAATTGAATTTAGTGTTTAAGGTACAATGGTTTAGGTTTGGTGGTTGGCGTTGTTCACCACTTAACGCGGCGTTATGTTTAATCACGTAAAATCAGTTGTTTGCACTCTTTTTTGTTCACGTAGCTTTCAAGTTTTTCCCTTGTCGGCAAGCTAACTTCAGTGGTCGCTGTTTTCTGGACTCCTATTCGCGGGCGCGAAAAATTCAGAGAATTGCCTCATTGAAATCCAGTGTGTTGGCGAGTGTTCTCTATCCCAAAGTTAGAGTTCCAGTTTTCGGTTTTTCAAGCTAAAACTCAATGTTAGTAAAATCGAATTTATGAGTTAATTCAGTTTTTTAGCTTCTGGTTTTGGTTTTCAACGCTAAGTCGAGTTAAGCTCTTGGTTTCGTAAACTTAACCCTTTGAGCCTTAAACATAACAAGGCGTTTAAGTGGGATTTGGCACGCGTGGCATTTTCAGTTTGCGTTGAGTTCGGTGGTTACGGCACTGTGCGGTAGCTTTTGTATTGCGTGCCTGCACCCCTTAACGCAGCGTTAGGTATTCAGAGGGAACTATGGAAAATTACAAATCCTTGATTGGTCATTTGCCTGTAGCAGACCATGCTATTGGCACAAAACTAGCTACTTGGGAAAAGTATCAAGAGAGCCACCCAGAAATCTGGAATACAATACAGTCTATATTTTCTGGTGAACTGGAGGTAAAACTATGCAGGCAAGACCTCAAAGACATCGCAGACACTCAGGATTACAACAAGTTAATAATAGCAACGATTCTATGGGGCTACTCATCGGGTATGAGAGGCAACAACTTCTCAAAGATTGTCAATAAATTGCCTGAAATAGCCTCTTTGTTAAAGTGTGCATCGCAAGGTATTGATGACTGGAAAATACACTACAACAAAGTAAAAGAAATTAGTGGGTTAGGTTTGTCTACATACTCAAAATTTCTCTATTTTGTTGGAGGTAAAATTGAGGGGCATGAGCCACTAATTTTGGACATACGTGTAATTGAAGCTATCAATACAGGTATTTATAAAGAGTTTGTTTGCATGAAGCGTATAACTTATACAAATGCCCCAAACCTTTATCCTGAGTATCTGAAAATTATGAACGACTTTGCACTATCTTCAGAGTGCACAGCAGCACAGGCAGAGATGTTTTTGTTTATGTTTGGGCAAAATCTAAAACAACATACTTAGTATCAAGTTTGAAGTGCGACACTTTTTACAGATGCGCATGAATATACTCCGTTGGTGTCCTATACCCAAGTCTTTTGCGTGGGCGCGTATTTAATTTGTGTGCAATTTCATTGCAGAGCTTCTGTGTTACGTGTGACATAGAAGTTCGTTTTGGTAAGTATTGTCGTATCAAACCATTGGTGTTTTCATTAGTCCCTCGCTCCCATGAATGGTATGGATTTGCAAAGTAAAACAGACAGTTATGATGTTTTTCCAGTTGTGCATAACCATGAAATTCAGTGCCGTTATCCGCAGTTATCGTCTTAAAAGGTAAGTCAGAGCGGGTCATGATTTTGCTCATTCTTACGTTGAGCGACTCGCTTGTTCTATCGTCCATTTGCCCTATAAAAGTGTAGCCAGTCATTCTGTCGACTAAAGTTACGATACAGTGCTTGGTTCCGCGGCCAACGACGGTATCAATTTCCCAATGGCCAGGCTCATTTCGATGCTCAGCTTTTGCAGGTCTTTCGGTAATATGACGCTTTGCTGCCAGCCGACCTCGGCTGTCTTTTGAGTTATATCTTTTGCGCCTTTTCTTGGTCGATTGGCGTAGATGTTTCCATAGTGTTCCACCGAGAGTTTTGTCGTTCCAAATATGCTGATAAATGAGCTCGTGGCTCATTGTTGGATAGCCTCTTACCCTTAGGTATCCGACGATTTGGTCAGGGCTCCAATCCAGTCGTAGCAAGGCTTCAGGTAACCTGAAGTCGATTTCGCTATAGCGCTTGTTTCTGCGCGAGCGGCTTAGCCGGTTGCGAGCCATCTGTTGGGCTCTCCATGCTTGATAGGAGAACCTTCTAAAGTGTCTGTTGTATCGGGAATTACGTTCAATTTCTCGATAGATAGTAGCTTTGTGACGACCTAGTTGTTTAGCTATTTTAGCGGTACTAATTCCTTGCTTTCTGAGCGCAGAAATCATATACCTTTCGTTCTCAGTGAGGTGCGTGTATCTCATGTTTTTTACTTCTTGGCGGGAGCAAACTTCATGATTATCGCATCTCACTGTTTTTATGTTCAGAGGTGTCGCACTTCGTACTTGAATCCAAGATACCTAACAAAGCATTTAAGAGTGATTCCCAACGCTTGGCATTTTTCATTCCATCGTTGGGTTTTGTGTTTAAGGTGGTATGGTCAAGTTTCGTGGTAGCGTTGCTCACACCTTAATGCGGCGTTATAAAGATTAGGAGACTTTCACGATAAATGGACTTAGTTGTTGAGTTACTAAAAAGTGGTGATTACTGGATTGCGATTGTTGTAGTGATCGTAACTATTGCTATAAATGCTCCTAGAGTAACCGAGTACTACTTCTTGCTTAGAAAAAATAGAATGGCTCAAATTTTATCTGCTTTACAAGAACCGAGTGTCTCGGAAGAACTAAAGACTCATTTAAAAAACGAGCTAGATATTGAGTGTTTTAAAGGTATTCATGGTACTCGTGTTAGTTTCCCAATGTTAAAAGCAGTTTATGTACTTAATGAAAGAGTTGGGGCGACGGTCTCTTTCAGACATGTTTTGAAAACAGTCCAACTTTTACCTGATATTTCAGGTGTAGAACTTTTGTCGTACCGGATCAGATTAAATATCCTAGATAAGGTTATTGCTTCTTATAATTTGGTGTTTGGATTGCTGATAGCTGGCTTTGGGTTCATAACATTTTTATTATCGATTTACTCCATTGTTACTGGATTTGAGCCAAGCCTTATTATTTCTGGTGTTATCTTCCTACCATTAGGCTTTTATATGCTCAATGATGGTAGTGCCTTGTTTTCTGTGTATCACATCAATAGAGCACTCAATGACTATGAAAAGGCAACTGAGAAAAAATCTTTATAACAAATTGTTCAAGAGTGATTCGGCACGCGTGGCATTTTTACTATGCGTTAGTTTTAGTGGTTAAGGTGGTATGCGGGAGCTTCGGTATTGCGTGCCTCACACCTTAACAAGGCGTTATGCTTAATCTCGTAAAATCAGTGGTTTAGTGTTTTTCTTTGTTCCCTCGGCTTGTTAGTTTCGAGTTCGTCGGCAAGTCAGCTTCATAGGGCGCTATTTTCTGGACATCAATTCTTTGGCGCTGGAAATTCAGAGGATTGCCTTAATCAGTTTTCGCGTAAGCGTGAGGTTAGGGCAGTTGGCTCATTCAGAACTTTGAACTTAGGTTTTTGAGTTTTAGTAGCCAAATTTCAAAGTCAGATTTTCAAAAATCATGAGTCATTTCAGTTTTTTAGGTTTTGCCTTTTGTTAACTAATCCTAGCCGAGTTAATCTTGGTTTTGGTAAAAATGTGGGCGTTGAAGCTTAAGCATAACAAAGCGTTAAAGTGGGATTTGGCACGCGTGGCATTTTTAGTTTGCGTTGAGTTCGGTGGTTACGGCACTATGCGGTAGCTTTTGTATTGCGTGCCTGCACCCCTTAACGCGGCGTTATATGCTTCCGTCAGTAGAAGGAATAGAACTTATGTCACTCTATGAGAAACGAAATAGCAATTCGCAGCAAGAAGACGCGATGTTAGTTGCTTCGGATTCTTGGTTTACAGTCAAATTTGCCCAGGAAGCAGCAAAGTCTTGGAAGCGTATTATCTTACTCTTCGTTGTTGCCATTCTATGTTTGTTTGCACCAGCATTGGGCCTTATTGTATCTGCAATTAATGCTTTGTTTTCGTAAATACATAGGGAATCGTCTGAAAGGTAGGTAAGTGCCACTTAAAGAAGTCGTATTTTCATATTCAAGTACGCATATAACAATAAATTTAAGCAGATTCGCAACGCTTGGCATTTTTGGTTTGAGTCAGCTTTTGTGTTTACGGCACAATGCTTTAGGTTAGTGGCAGCGTTGCTCACTACTTAATTTGGCGTTATGCTTAATCACCTAAAATCAGTGGTTTATGGTTTTTCTTTGTTCCCTCGGCTTGTTAGTTTCGAGTTTGTCGGCAAGTTGGCTTTTTTGAACGCTGCTTTTCGGACACTTATTCTGTGGCGCTGGAAATTCAGAGAATTGCCTCATTCAATTCTCGGGCAAGCGCGAGGTTGGGGCGGTGGCTCAATCAGAAATCCATTTCTAGGCTTTCAAACTTCAAACTAGATTTGCCAAAATTCCTAACCTGAATATCAAAACTATGATTCATTTCAGTTTTCTAAGTTTTGGCTTTTGTTTCTGAATCAAAGTCGAGTTAATCTTGTTCCCAGAAAAACGTAACCCATTGAAGCTTAAGCATAACAAAGCGTTTAAGTGGGATTTGGCACGCGTGGCATTTTCGGTTTGCGTTGGGTTCGGTGATTAAGTCGCTGTGCGGTAGCTTTTGTATTGCGTGCCTGCACCCCTTAACGCGGCGTTATATGCTTCCGTCAGTAGAAGGAATAGAACTTATGTCACTCTATGAGAAACGAAATAGCAATTCGCAGCAAGAAGACGCGATGTTAGTTGCTTCGGATTCTTGGTTTACAGTCAAATTTGCCCAGGAAGCAGCAAAGTCTTGGAAGCGTATTATCTTACTCTTCGTTGTTGTCATTCTATGTTTGTTTGCACCAGCATTGGGCCTTATTGTATCTGCAATTAATGCTTTGTTTTCGTAAATACATAGGGAATCGTCTGAAAGGTAGGTAAGTGCCACTTAAAGAAGTCGTATTTTCATATTCAAGTACGCATATAACAAGCAATTTAAGAGGGATTCACAACGCTTGGCACTTTTGCTTCTACTTCAGTTTTAGTGTTTATGGCACAATGCTTTAAGTTTAGGTGGAGGCGTTGTTCACCCCTTAATTGGGCGTTATATGCTTTCAAAATCTGTGAGCAAAAGGGAGTTTAAAATGATTCTAAATCATGTCTCAGTTGGTGTTTCAAATGTGCCATCTGCGGTGGTTTTTTACGATTCAGTTCTATCTGCTTTGTCCATAAAACGGGCTCATTACATTGAGAATGTCGCGGCTGCCTACGGCGAAAACTTTGAGTTTTGGGTAGGTTGCCCATGTGAAAATGCAGCTTCTTCAGGTAATGGAACTCACATTGCTTTCAACGCGCCAAACAAAGAAGCGGTTGACCAGTTTTATGCTACTGCATTAGAGCTTGGTGGCGAGTGTGCCGGTAAGCCTAGCTTGCGTCCAGAGTACGGTGAGACTTACTATGCAGCGTTTGTCCGCGATGTTGACGGTAACAAAATTGAAGCAGTCTTTATGTAGCCGAAGCTACGCATATAACAAGGCGTTCAAGTGGGATTCATGCCGCGTGGCATTTTTGGTATGCGGTTAGTTCATTTGTGAAAGTGGTCTGCGGAAGGTTGGTTTATGCGGCATTCACCCCTTAACGCTGGGATTGGTATGTATTACTCAGTAAACAGCAAAGAACAGAGAAGATATTTAATGTAATCTAAATCAATGCTTTAAATGTTGGTTGGTTGTTTGTTGTTGTTCATTTAAATGCCTGCGTATACAATAATTCTGCTACATAATCGCTACACAAGGAATCTGTGTCATGGCTATCAAGCAGAAAATCACCGCCAGCTCTATCAAAAATCTCACCATCGCAGACAAGCGATTGAACGACACTGAAATCAGCGGATTTCATGCGCGGATTTCGCCCAAAGGGGTGATCAAGTATTACCTCTACTATCGAATTCACGGTAAGCAGCGCAATTTCTTGCTCGGTTCAGCTAATGCTTTAACGCCAGCGCAAGCGCGAGACTTAGCCAAAGAAAAAGCAGGGCAAGTCGCGGCGGGGGAAGATGTGCAAGTCACTCGCCATGAAGCGAAAAAGCGAGAGCAGCGTAACAGCCTGACACTGAGTAAATTCCTTGAGGAACATTATTCCGCCTATCTCATGTCGATTAATGAAAAAACGGCGCAAAAGTCGTTGATGTGCATTCAAAGCAACTTCAAACATTTATCCACTAAGCCACTAGTTGAAATTACCGCTTGGGACATTCAGCAGTGGGTGGCCGAACGTAGCAAAGCAGGTCGCGCCCCTGCGACCATTTCCTATGCCTATAACCGCCTAAGAGCAGTGTTCAATCGTGCGGTGGAGTGGGGTTTTATCGATTCTCACTCTCTTGATAATGTAAAAATCCCTCGCATTGATAACAAGCGTATTCGTTACCTGTCGGTGAGTGAAGAGGCGGCATTACTGGAGAGCTTGAAAGCGCGTGATGCACGTTTAAAAGACGAAGCATTGCAAAGGTACGGTAAGCGCGCCCAAAGGCTGGTGTCACAGCGCTATGTGGATTTCTTAGAGCCGTTGATTGTACTGGCACTCAATACAGGTATGCGCAAAGGCGAAATGTTGTCGCTTAAGTGGTCACACATCAACATGGAAGACAGGTATTTGACCATTCGCTCTGAGAATGCCAAATCGAAAAACAAACGCACCATTCCACTCAATAACACGGTGTATACCATGTTACAGGCTTGGCATGAGCAAAATCCGGATACCGAATTGGTGTTTGAGCGAAATGGCAAACCGCTCGACTCTTATCAGTACCAGTGGGAGTCGTTACTCAAAGATGCGGGAATAGAGAATTTCCGTTTTCACGACTTGCGCCACCATTTCGCCAGTAAGTTGGTGATGAAAGAAGCGGATTTGAACGTGGTTCGTGAATTGTTGGGCCATGCGGATTTAAAAATGACGCTGCGCTATGCGCATCTGGCTCCTGAACATAAGGCCAGTGCGGTGAATCTCATCGGTTAAATGCGTGATGATTTTTAGAATGTTGCTCTATTGGATTGGGTATCTGTAGGGATTTTATTTAGAAACATTGTGAACATGATTTAGAAAAACGTCTGCAATCTGCAATCTATTTGGTTTTTTATGCTGACATAGCGCTTTTGGGAGTCCCCAAAAGGGTGTTTTGTGATTGGCTTAACAAATCGAAACACGCGATTCTAAATCCGATTTCAAATCCCTTTTTTAAACTGTGTAGTTTCAATGTCACTTCCTAAACAACAAAGTAGGTGACACACATATGAAAACACTTGATAAACGTGCATACACAGAGCAAGAAACCTCGATTTACATTGGCATGAGCCGTTCTTTCTTACGTCAAGCCCGTATGGAAGGGCAGCGTAAAAACCGTACTCTTGCACCACCGTTCATTAAAATTGGTCGTGCGGTTCGCTACCTCAAAGAAGACTTAGACGCATGGCTTGATAGCCAAACCAAACTTAACCACCTTTCTCAAGGAGGGTGGCTGCATGGTTAATTTAACACCGGAGCAAATCACGCTACTGAAATGGATGAGAGCAGGGCGCACCTTTGATGTGTGCTCGGATTACTGTCCCCATAATGGCGATGTGCAACCGAAATCCCTTTTACCGATACAGGTGCATCACAAAACCATCCATAAACTGATGAAAGAGGGGCTTATCCACTATACCCCACAACAGTTCAACGGTTTGCGTTGGGATGTCTTTTCCATCACTGAAAAAGGGAAGGGCATTCGATGAGCACACTCGACCTTTCTTGCATTGACCGTGACGACAGAGCCTTTGTTCAGCAAAGGCTTTTGCCATTTCCGGACGTCATTCAGCGTTTGCTACTTAAAGAATACCTGAGCTATCCGACCAAGTTTGAACGCAATACCTACCTTAGAGCCACGGTGGAGGCGATTGCGGCCAAGTTGTCGCTGCCGATTGGCAAAATCACGCTGAACGTCAGTGAAGAAGACTTGCGCGCAAAAGCCAAAACGAACGCTGCGGAAGTGTTGGAGCGCCGCCGCCGTTTTCGTAATGACGAACGCGCCTTGAGCGTGCTGCGTGAGTTTGTCGCCCAAAAAGGGTTAACGCCCTATGGCGGGCAATATTCACTTAGAGGTGAAGTAGCTCGACGCAAATGGTGGCTGCGAGGATTGCGCAAGGCGTTACGACGTAACATCGAACTGGTGTTGCATCACCTCAACCAAGTGAACAAACACAAAAGCCTCTATTGCTCGATGCCCACACTGATGGCAAGGCGTCAGCAGAAAGCCTATCAAAAGGCGTATCTCGAAAACACCATCGCCACCAATGAGCTAGGTCAGTCGTTCTCTTTACTGGAACTGTCACAAAAAGGCGTTTCCGACCCGACCATTCGCAAAGGCGAGCTGATGGTCAGAGCCAGAGGCTTTGAAGACCTAGCCAAAGAACTCGGTCATGTAGCAACCTTTCTCACTATTACTTGTCCGTCAAAGTACCATCGCAGTTATTCCACATCGGGACAGGTGAACCCCAAATGGGCAGGGCATACCCCGCTGGACGGGCAAACTTACCTTAATGACATCTGGAAACTGATGCGCTCAACACTCAATCGTTTGGGTGTGCGTTTCTACGGTTTTCGTGTAGCAGAGCCGCAACATGACGGCACACCGCACTGGCATTTGCTGCTGTTTGTCGAGCCCAAACACTATGACCTGATGGTGCAAACCATGCGTGATTACGCCATGCGCGAAGATGGAGAGGAAAAGGGCGCAACGGAGCACCGTTTTACCGAAGTCAAAATCGACCCCGCCAAAGGCAGCGCTACCGGATACATCGCCAAATACATCTCGAAAAACATTGATGGAAGTGATCTTGATTGTGGTGTCTATGGGGAAGACCCAAAGGACGCCGCCGCAAGAGTGGACGCATGGGCTTCATGTTGGGGTATCCGCCAGTTTCAACAGCTCGGCGGCTGCTCTGTGACGGTATGGCGAGAGCTGCGCCGCCTCAAAGAAATGCAAGATTTACCCGTAGTGGCAAAAGAGATTGTGGAAGCGGCAGATAAAGGCGACTGGAAGCGATTCACGCAGCGCATGGGCGGTGTGTTCAGTACACGCAAAGCGCAAGTGTTTAAGCCGCACTATGCGTTTTCAATCGACACGGAGACCGGCGTTATCAAAACCACGTTGTACTGTGCCAGTGAGCTGGTTAGAGCGTTGAAAGGGGTTGCCATTGAAGGGCGTGAAATCATCACTCGTCTGTTTAAGTGGCGCATCGAATCTAACATGCGTCACGCTTTTTAACTTGGAGTTCTGTGAATAACTGTATTCAATCAAAAATCAGACAATAGAGCTTAGAGGTATCGAAAAATAAGTAAAGTATCTAACCCGAATTATCGACTTGTTGTAGTATATTCAAAGAGTTTCTATCAAGTGTTATTGTGTATGCTTTAGTGGCGTTGGAGAAATGAACTAATGGGAAGCCAAAATCAGATTAAGTCCAAGTTATTGGAACTGGAAGGCGGAAAGTTTCAACGGCTCTGTGATGATTGGCTGCATAGGAAGGGGTATGAAAATATTAACCCAATCGGAATGATGGATACTACCAACAGGACAGTTAAAGGTACGCCTGACTGTTTGTTTATGCAGTCAAATGGAAAATATGTTTTTTTAGAGTATACAGTTCAGCAGGATCGTCTAGCGAATAAGCTAAGAAACGACATTGAAAAGTGCTTTGACGTAAGTAAAACGTGTATCCCAGTAGACAAAATCAGCGAAATAATCATATGCTACACGGGTAAATTATCAACGGAAGAAATCAACCAACTCCGAACTATTTGTTACGATAGAGGAGTAATGTTAACGCTTAATGGACTTGATTCAATTTCATTAAGTATTAAAAACTCCTATCCTGTCTTATCAGAAACTCATTTAGATTTACCTTTAGATACTGGTCAATTGTTGGGCCTTGACGATTTTGTAGAGAGGTACGGTAGAAGCAATTTTACAACGTCTATCGACAATGAACTGTTGTTCAGTGATGACTTGTTGAGTAGCGCGGTTAGAACAATGAAATCCTCAAAGTTCCTACTTGTGTCAGGAGCAGCAGGATTAGGAAAAACGTTATTTTCAGTCACTTTGGCAAGACGAATTCAGCAAGAGAATAAAAACACCAGTATCATTTGTGTTTTTGATAAAGGTGCAGACCTAACAAGAGATATCACTGCATACTTTAGCGAGCCTGGAGATTATTTGATTTTTGTTGATGATGCCAATAGATTAGATAATAGACTTGATTATATTCTTCATTATCTAACTGAAAAAGATGAAAGTAGAAGTTTTCGTATTATTGCTACGGTGAGAGATTATGCACGAACTTCTATTATAGAAAAGATTAGAAAATTTACAGTTTTTGATGAGCAAGTTATCAGGCCCTTAACTGATGAACAAATTAAAGAACTGACTGAAATATTGTTTGGAATTAAAAATGGAGAATATCAAAAAAGAATAAAAGAAATATCCTGTGGTAATCCAAGATTGGCAGTAATGGCATCAAAAGTTGCAATTGAGAAGAATCAAATACAATCCATTCAAAATGTCACTTCCTTGTATAGAGATTACTTTAGAGAAAATGAAAATGTAAAACTTATTATTGAAGATGAAAGGTTAATTCTTGCAGCATGCGCTATTTCATTTTTTAGAAAGATTGACAAACTCAATGAACAGCAAATGAGTTTGCTGGAGAACTCTTTCGGTGTTCAGGCTGAGGAGTTTTGGGAGCTTGTTGATATCTTACATAAAAATGAATTGGTAGATTTGTATGAAAATGAAGTGGTAAAAATATCCGACCAAGTTCTATCTACGTATCTTTTTTATATAGCTGTCTTTGAAAAGAAGATAATGCAATTTTCATCAATTGTTAAATATTTTTATCCAGACTACACCAGAACTATTGTTGACTCACTTAATCCCATCATAAGTGCATTTGATCAAAGAAAAGTTGTTGCAGGGATTAGAAGTGAGATCAAAGATATTTTTGAAGTTTTTTCTAAAAATGAGGAGATAGATAAATCAGTAGAATTCTTAAATACTTTTTGGTTTGCTCTACCAACTGAAGCATTAGTTTACTCATCAAAGATTATTAAAGGAATGCCGGAAGTTTGGATTGATTGGAAAAACGAATCTTATGAAGAGTCTAAGCACGAGGCAGGTAAGTCATCTATAATCAGCTTGTTAACAAGTTTTAGATTTTATAGTGAGCAAGAGTTTAAATTGTCTTTTGAGTTGCTGCTAGAATATCTTTCTAAAAACAGAACATCTTTGGGTTTTGTCGTGCGATTATTATCTGAGTGTTATAGCTTTAAGCCTGATGATTTTCGATATGGCTACTATGTACAATCGTTCATTGTAGACATGTTGATTGAAAAAATGGAAAACGGGGAAAACCACTTATTTAGTCGCCTTTTTATATTAATAGCTAATTATCTGCTAAAAGTCGAGCATCAGGATCACCAGTACTCTAGAGGGGATTCAATAAGTATTATTACCTTTAGATTAAACCCTGATGAATACTTACTCACTTTAAGAGAAAAAATTATATCAAACTTATCTGTTTTAATAGCTAAAGATGAGTTTAATTCTTTAGCCATTGAAGCATTTAAAAAATATGTAGATAGGGTAAGATATGAAGGGATTGATATGGCTGAGGCTGACCTTCCTTTCATTGAGAGATATCTAATTAAAAAATTAGATAAAGATAACTTAACTCACTGCATGATGATGCAAAACTATTGTGAGCACCTTAATTCTTTAGAGTTGAACTATCCCAAAGAGTGGAACGCTGATTTCTTCAATGAAACGCTTAAAATATCACGCTTAATTCTTGAAGACAGATATGAGCGGCGTATACTTGAAATGGGTTATGAGGAGTATAACCAGTATCGACATAAGGGGTTGGTCGAGTATTTTACTGGTATTTCTATGGCGGATTTCATTGACTTCATAAATAGGTGTAAAGAGTTGAATAATGCTCTATCGGGGAGAGATAGGGATTATTCTCTAAAAAATGGAATTGAAATGAGTCTTCATGCAATGGCTGAATCAGTACCAAAACTCTTTCCTGATATTGTACTCATGTATATGGATTATGATGATTATTTTGAAGTGAATCCTCATCTAATAATCATTGATCTATTTAATTCTCGATCGAAAAAAGATGTTTTCTTAATGCTAAACAGCAAAGAATATCGAAAGAGGAAATTATGGCTATCTGCCTATTTTGCATTATTACCAGAGAAGTACATTGTTGAAGATGATGCTAGATTATTAGTAGAGCATGTAAGGACTACACCAAGTAATGAATTGCAAGATTGGCTAAATTATTTGGATAAGTATGAGTCTGTTGATGATTCTATATATAGAAAGATTGTCAGATCTCTAACAGATAAATCCCGTGAAGATGCTTACTATGCAAGGCCGTTGGAGCACATTTTTAGTAAAAATTCCAGTATTTTTGGTAGGTGGTTTGAAATGTTCGAACCCGATGTGGAATTGGTTTTTGATGCATATCTAGCAGCTTACGTTTTAGGCAATTACTGGGATTATTCTGGCGACGCATTAAAACTTATCCTGGATAGGAAGTTTGAGTTTTTATATAGTTTGGTTGATAAGATATACGAAAAGGAAAGATGGCCATGCTTGCATACCAATATGCCTGAGTTGAATTTTTTGTGGGAAAGAGAAAACTATATTGAAGAGATTGAGGGCTACGCGAAGTATATTCATATAAAAAATGAGAAATCCTATAGGTATAAAGATAATATATTTGGCAAATTGTTTACTAAAGAAAATAGTAAAGCTGACTCAGAAGAGATGATTCAAAAAAAACATAATTTCTTTCGTAGAGTTATCACTAAGAATGCAACTGACATTACATTCATGTGCTTTCTATTTGACTCGGCCAACTACCTTAGCAAAGAAACAAGGAGGGAACTATTAGAGTTATTCCTTAAAGAAAATGATAAGTTCGAGGACTTTAAAATGTTAGATTGCGAACTAACTACTCGGATTTGGTCAGGTAGTCGAGTCCCCATCTTGGAACGAGAAAGGAATTTCCTTGAAAGTTTACTACCACTTTTTAACTCCATTCGGTTTCTTGAACATAAATCCTACGTAGAAAAACAAATTGAGTATAAGTTGAAGTCTATCGAGGATGAAAAGAAAAGAGATTATCTTGAGAGCAGATAATTAGGCATCTACTTAGGTTGTTGTTGAGTAGAAATAATATGTATATAGTGAGTGATTTTTGACTACACATACACATGTATATGGGTTTCTGATAAAGCTTTTCTACATTTAGCTATAGTTCAGTAGTTACTTTTTGCTAATTTTTAGATAAGAGATATTTAAAATCATTGATACACATTTGCTACATGACAATTTAATTTTAAACAATGTTTCTGGTGTAAGTGTAAGATTTAATTAAATTTAATGCATTTATGTTAACCCCTTAACGCGGCGTTAGCTTACACATTAGATTCAAAGGATGAAAATTGAAAATTAGAGAAGCTCAAGCATCAGATATAGATTCGCTTTTACGTCTAAATTATCAGATTGGAGTCATGCACTTTGAGAATGCACCAGAAGCATTTGTTGAACCATCGTTTGAAGAAAAAGAGTTTCTCCTTCGCACTATAAATGATCAATCAAATCTCTTTCTGGTTGCAGACGTTAATAGTGATGTTGTTGGTTTTTTGACTGCTACTGTTACTCAAAATGAAGCTATTCCATTCTTAGTTAAAACGCCTATTTGTCGTGTTAGCACAATCGTAGTCGATGAAAAAGCGAGAGTTTCAGGTATTGGTTCTCAGCTTATGGCTCATTGTAACGACTGGGCTAGATCTCAAGGTGCAGAGCAAATTAGACTTGAGGTAATGGCTTTCAATAAGCATGCGCAAAGCTTCTATGCGAAATTGGGTTTTCAAGAGCAGTCAAAAACAATGTGGAAAAATGTAAGCTAACAAGGCGTTTAAGAGGGATTCATGCCGCGTGGCATTTTTGGTTTGCAGTGATTTTTGTGGTGAAAGTGGTCTGCGGTAAGTTCGTTTAGGCGGCACTCACCCCTTAACGCGGCGTTATACTTAATCATGTAAAATCAGTGGTTTATGGTTTTCTTTGCTCCCTCGGCTGGTTGGTTTCGAGTTTTTCGGCAAGTTGGCTTCGGTGGGCGCTATTTTCGGGACACTTATTCTTTGGCGCTGGAAATTCAGAAGGTTGCCTCAATCAGTTTTCAGGTAAGTGCGAGGTTAAGGTGACTGGCTCAATCAGCAATTTGATCTTAGGTTTTTGAGTTTTAGCGGCCAAATTTCAAAGTCCGATGTTTAAAACTATGAGTCTTTTCGGTTTTTTACGTTTTGGCTTTTGTTTGTAAATCAAAGTCGAGTTAATCTTGGTTCTAGTAAAACTTAAACCATTGAAGCTTAAGCATAACAAGGCGTTCAAGCGGGATTCATGCCGCGTGGCATTTTTGGCATGCGGCAATTTTTTGTGGTGAAAGTGGTCTGCGGGAAGTTAGTTTGTGCGGCATTCACCCCTTAACGCGGCGTTAGTTTGCAAGAGGAAAAATGCAGCTATATCGCAAGATCTAGTGTAAAGGCTCAAAGTTGAAATTGTCGTATTGGCGTTCAATTTCAGTGTTAATTAGCGTGGTAAAAATCCAAAATTGGCATCGTTTCAAGGGTAAATTTGTTCTTTGGTGTTGTGAGTTTGGGGTCATTGAGTCGAACTTTTTTGCTGAAACTCTGCTCTGTGAGTTTGTTGGTACAAAAGCCGATTTACTTGCTGAAAGGATGCTTTCTCAGGTGTGGCAAGTTCACGTGGTTTCAGTGACTTTGTTGAAAGTCCGCATTGTGAGATTGGTTTTCTAAAAGCGCTTTTTGGTGTTGTGAGTTCGTTTTCTGCGGCGTTGTTTGTTCCACGTGGTTTCATTGACTAGCCGCTTTGAGACGAAGCCTGACTTAGGTGCATCAAAGCACATAAAGTTTATTGTTCGCAAAGTTTAAAACAACGTAAAATCAACCTTTTGGGTCTGCAAACTAACAAACTGCTCAAGAGGGATTCACAACGCGTGGCATTTTTACTATGCGTTGATTTTAGTGATTAAGGTGGTATGCGGCGGCTTTGGTATTGCGTTGCTCACCCCTTAGCAGGGCGTTATATTTTTTGGTGAAATATGTTTGATAGTATTGAAGTTTGTAGTACTTGGCAGTGCGTGAATAGTTTCTCATCGTGGTTCTCTGCTATTGTATCTCCAATAATTGCTTTTTTGTCTCTTTACATTTCGTTCAAGGCTTACACTTATGCAAAAGAAAAGATAAGCCTAAGATTGATGTAGACATGAATTACTGCTTTGTTAATGTTTCTAGTGGTGACGGTTTGGCTTTGGCTTTGAACGTTAAAAATACTGGATTGCGCAAAGTAACAATCAATTCATACGCGTGGAAATATAAGCTTCCAAGATCTTTACCAATCTCAATTTCGACCTTTCATATGCAAAATGAGCTAAACTCTTTATCCACCTCTTTGCCAGCAAAGTTAGAAGAGGGGGAAAAAGCAGTGTTTCTCAATAAATATGATGTGTTAAGTAGTGCAGGATTCCTAAATAATCATAATAAATTTATGGCGTGGCTTGCTGTACAACGTATGAAGGTCCAAATCGATTGCACAACCTTTGAGTATGAAATCCCATTGCCTAGACCTCAAAAACAGGATCTCTGGAGAGCTTACTTGGAAGCAAAAAAAATATAACAAATTGTTCAAGAGTGATTCGGCACGCGTGGCATTTTTACTATGCGTTAGTTTTAGTGGTTAAGGTGGTATGCGGGAGCTTCGGTATTGCGTGCCTCACACCTTAACAAGGCGTTAACTGGCGCAGAAAATACGAAAGCACATTGATACGGTTTCTAGGTTCGGAGGTTTAGCGTGTTCGGTCGGTTTCCTTAGCTGAGGTAATGCGACTAATTTCAGTTTGGTACTTAAGTTTACTGATGTGAAAGGCGGCATAAAGCCTTCTAATAATATAAGGCGTTCGCGATTAGTTCGGCGCACTTACATCGCCGAAGTATGGTGTTGTGAGACGCATTTCAAACTAAAGATCAACGGTATTTTTTTTGTTAAACACATATTTGAGTTAGCTTTGCTAATCATTAATTAGCAAAACGAGCTTTGGCGAAAGTGGCTGAAAAATCGGCGAAAACTGAAAGGCGCTCAGTTAACAAACTGTTCAAGAGGGATTCGCAACGCGTGGCATCTTCACTATGCGTTGGTTTAAGTGATTAAGGTGGTATGCGGCGGCATTGGTATTGCGTTGCTCACCCCTTAACAGGGCGTTATGTACTTTATTGGAATATTGAACTTTATGGATGATAGCTTAGCAACTTGGCGTCAATACTACGAAAAATCATTGTTACGCCCCCACAATTCGCGCACTGAAATCGCAATTGAGTTGAATCAGTCTGGACTGCAAACCGCTGTCGATTGCGGTTGTGGAACGGGAAGTGAGATAGCGTATCTAGAGCAGCAAGGTTATCAGGTGTATGGCTTTGATATTAACCCAGACTCTGTTGCGATATGTTCTGAAAGGTTTAGTTCCAAACCACTGGTTAAACTTTCAGAGTGTTCATTTGAGTCTTTCAAATATCCTTCTGCTGGTATAGTGATAGCAAACTCAAGTTTGTTCTTTGCTGACCCGCTAGAGTTTAAAAATACATGGCGTAAAATTGCCTCTTCTATTGCGGTTGGTGGTGTCTTTGTCGGTGATTTTATGGGGCCCAGAGATAGTTGGGCAACGAATTATCGTTTACCTACGGCGCCGTTGAGTAAAAAACAAGTTGAGCTCTTGTTTAAAGAGTTTGAAATAGTCAGTTTCAAAGAGCGTGATGAGCCTGGCGCAACAAGGATTGGATATCCTAAGCATTGGCATATCTTTTCAGTGATTGCCGTAAAACGTACATAACAAGGCGTTCAAGAGGGATTCATGCCGCGTGGCATTTTTAGTATGCGGTTAGTTTTAGTGGTGAAAGTGGTTTGCAGAAAGCTGGTTTAAGCGGCATTCACCCCTTAACGCAGCGTTATGCTTACAATCAAATTTTTATTAACTAAGGTTGTTTAACAATATGAAAAATATAGCAATACTGACACTATCTTCTCTAATGCTCTTTTCTTCTTACACTTTTGCTAGAGATGATATTGGCTCATATTCCATAGAAAACGCTCTGAGCTCAGAGGCCGCAAAAAACAAGCTAGGTACAGATGTAAAGTTTTACTTTGGAGAACAGAAATTTCCTAAAGTTGTGGCAGAGTTTGGCGAGTTCAAAACGAACAAAAAGACAAATGCATTTAATAAAACAGATGAAGAGGCGTGTAACTGGGTCTTTTTGTCGGCCATGATAGTACTGAAAGAAAGAGCAATCAAAGAAGGTGGTAACGCGGTCGTTGATATCAAATCCAACTACAAAAACAACCTAACTTCAAGCGTTGACACTTTTCAATGTGGTGCTGGGACAATGGTCGCTGGCGTTGCATTGACGGGTAAAGTCGTGAAGCTAAAGTAAGCATAACAAGGCGTTCAAGAGGGACTTGGCACGCGTGGCATTTTCAATTTGCGTCGGTTTTGGTGGTTAAGGTGTTATGCGGTCACTTTTGTATTGCGTGCCTGCGCCCCTTAACGCGGCGTTATGCTTAATCAAATAAAATCAGTGGTTTATGGTTTTTCTTTGCTCCCTTAGCTTTTCTGTTTGGTGCTTGTCGGTAAGTTGACTTCATTGGGCGCTGTTTTTCGGACACTTATTCTTTGGCGTTGGAAGTTCAGAGAATTGCCTCAATCAATTCTCGGGCAAGCGCGAGGTTAGGGCAGTTGGCTCAATCAGAACTTTGAACTTAGGTTTTTGAGTTTAAGCAGCCAAATTTTAAAGTCTGATTTTCAAAACTATGAGTCATTTCGGTTTTCTGTGTTTTGGCTTTTGTGTGTAAATCAAAGTCGAGTTAATCTTGGTTCTATTAAAACGTAACCCATTGAAGCTTAAGCATAACAAGGCGTTCAAGAGGGATTCATGCCGCGTGGCATTTTTGGTATGCGGTGAGTTTTGGTGGTGAAGGTGGTCTGCGGAAAGTTGGTTTAGGCGGCACTCACCCCTTAACGCAGCGTTATGCTTAATCACGTAAAATCAGTGGTTTATGGTTTTCTTTGTTCCCTCGGCTACTTGGTTTCGAGTTTGTCGGCAAGTTAGCTTCATTGGGCGCTCTTTTCTGGACACTCATTCTTTGGCGCTGAAAATTCAGAGAATTGCCTCAATCAATTTTCGGGTAAGCACGAGGTTAGGGCAGTTGGCTCAATCAGAACTTTGAACTTAGGTTTTTGAGTTTTAGCAGCCAAATTTCCAAGCCTGATTTTCAAAAATTATGAGTCATTTCGGTTTTCTACATTTTGGCTTTTGTTTGTAAATCAAAGTCGAGTTAATCTTGTTTCCAGAAAAACGTAACCCATTGAAGCTTAAGCATAACAAGGCGTTCAAGAGGGATTCATGCCGCGTGGCATTTTTGGTATGCGGCGAGTTTTGGTGGTGAAAGTGGTCTGCGGAAAGTTGGTTTAGGCGGCACTCACCCCTTAACGCGGCGTTATGCTTAATCACCTAAAATCAGTGGTTTATGGTTTTTCTTTGTTCCCTCGGCTTGTTAGTTTCGAGTTTGTCGGCAAGTTGGCTTTTTTGAACGCTGCTTTTCGGACACTTATTCTGTGGCGCTGGAAATTCAGAGAATTGCCTCATTCAATTCTCGGGCAAGCGCGAGGTTGGGGCGGTGGCTCAATCAGAAATCCATTTCTAGGCTTTCAAACTTCAAACTAGATTTGCCAAAATTCCTAACCTGAATATCAAAACTATGATTCATTTCAGTTTTCTAAGTTTTGGCTTTTGTTTCTGAATCAAAGTCGAGTTAATCTTGTTCCCAGAAAAACGTAACCCATTGAAGCTTAAGCATAACAAAGCGTTTAAGTGGGATTTGGCACGCGTGGCATTTTCGGTTTGCGTTGGGTTCGGTGATTAAGTCGCTGTGCGGTAGCTTTTGTATTGCGTGCCTGCACCCCTTAACGCGGCGTTATATTTTTAATCAATTTTCGAGTCGAAATCATGGATGAAAGAAGTAGAGTTTACCTGGAACAATATCTGAACTCTTTACCTGATGAGGTCGCTTCCAAATACACTTCGTTCAGCTCAGACTATTTCTGTGCAGATGAACACAATGCTAATCTCTGTGCCGAGTTAATCCTTCGTGGTGAAAAGCGTGCATCATGCAGCTTAGACTATTGGTACAGTGAAAAAGGCGAGCCAATGCCGGTTGTTGGACACCTTCAAGTCGTGACAAATTGGGATGGTATACCGATTTGTATTATAGAAATGACGTCTGTAACCAAGCAAAAATACAGCGAAGTAACACCGGAGTTCGCTGCTTTAGAAGGTGAGGGTGACAAGACTCTGGCTTGGTGGCGAGAGGCGCATTGGAACTTCTTCTCAAAAGAGTGCGTAGTGTTAGGAATATCACCGTCGGAAGATATGTTGCTGGTACTAGAGCAGTTCAAAGTAGTGTGCAAATAAAAATATAACAAGGCGTTCAAGAGGGATTCATGCCGCGTGGCATTTGTGGTAAACAGTGAGTTTTAGTGGTGAAAGTGGTCTGCGGAAGGTTGGTCTAGGCGGCATTCACCCCTTAACGCAGCGTTATGTTTAATCACGTAAAATCAGTTGTTTGCACTCTTTTTTGTTCACGTAGCTTTCAAGTTTTTCCCTTGTCGGCAAGCTAACTTCAGTGGTCGCTGTTTTCTGGACTCCTATTCGCGGGCGCGAAAAATTCGGAGAACTGCCTCATTGAAGTCCAGTGTGTTGGCGAGGAGAGTGAGGTGTTCTCAATTCCAAAGTTAGAGTTCCAGTTTTCGGTTTTTCACGCTAAAACTCAATGTTAGTAAAATCAAATTTATGAGTTAATTCAGTTTTTTAGCTTCTGGTTTTGGTTTTCAACGGTAAGTCGAGTTAAGCTCTTGGTATCGTAAAACTTAATCCTTTGAGTCTTAAACATAACAAGGCGTTCAAGAGGGATTCATGCCGCGTGGCATTTTTGGTATGCGGTGAGTTTTGATGGTGAAAGTGGTCTGCGGAAAGCTGGTTTATGCGGCATTCACCCCTTAACGCAGCGTTAGTTGCTAGAAGATAAATTCGTATCAAAGGAGAAGCAAAGTGGTACATGCTTACGGCGCTGAGGAAACAAAAGCGTTCTGTTGTAACTGCAAAAAAGTTACGGTTCATAAGTATGAGAGCTTTTCAAAAACAGAACCTAAAACTGAAGCAAGAGGTTTCTTTTCTGGGTTATTTGCTGCAATAGCAAGTGCTTTGATGGAAGGTGAGCCAACAGGTGATTATAAATGTAAGGTTTGTGGCACCAACCTTAGCACGCCAGACTACTTGGACTAAGTTCTTTGGCAAACATCAGCTGCGCAACTAACAAGGCGTTCAAGTGGGATTCATGCCGCGTGGCATTTTTGGTATGCGGTTGGTTTTGGTGGTGAAAGTGGTTTGCGGGAAGTTGGTTTGTGCGGCATTCACCCCTTAACGCGGCGTTATGCGCTAATTGGAAAAATGACAGGAGTTAACAATGAATCAGCATGAAAAGCTCAATTATGTAGAATTTGCAGCGAAAGACTTGGAGTCAACGAAGGCATTCTTTTCAAAGGTTTTTGGCTGGAGCTTTGTTGACTATGGGCCTGAATACGCAGCTTTTTCAAATGAAGGTTTAGATGGTGGTTTTTTCAAATCTGAGCATTCTAGTCGTACTGAAAATGGTGGCGCACTCTTAGTTTTCTTTAGTTCAGATATTGAAAGCACATTGGATAAAGTTGTGAAAAATGGCGGCGATATCATCCGTCCAATCTTTGAGTTTCCTGGTGGTTGTCGTTTTCATTTTGTAGAGCCAGGTGGCAATGAATTTGCTGTTTGGTCTGAAGCACGCGCATAACAAGGCGTTCAAGAGGGATTCATGCCGCGTGGCATTTTTGGTATGCAGTGGTTTTTGGTGTTGAAAGTGGTCTGCGGAAAGTTGGTTTATGCGGCATTCACCCCTTAACGCAGCGTTATGTGAATGGAGCTCATCTTGAAAATATCAGTCGTCAAAAGTGGTGAAATTGAGGCGTATGAAGCGTCACTTAATGCACATCTAAACTCAGTTTTTGGTCAAGATTCTACAGTTAATTTTAACCAAGAATTCGTTTGTGCAGTTCTCATTGAAGACGATAGTCAGATTGTTGCTACCGGTTTTGCTTATAGCCGGTTAATGTCACAGGGCTCCATCAACTTCAAAGCAGGCATAGTTGGCGGTATAGCGGTTGCAGCAAATAAGCGTGGTCTGGGTTTAGCCAAGGTTATCGTAAAAGAACTGGATAAATACTTGGTGTCTTTTGGTGTAACTCATTCTTTTCTCTTCGCTTATGAGCCAGATGTATATCGAAGTTCAGGGTATTCAGAGTTAGTTTGTCCTATTCATTACTACGATATGCAGCAGAAAAATTGGAACGAGTTTGTCTACCGTGGAGGCATGGTTAAAGCTTACAATGTTGGTCACGCTCTAAGCAATCAAGTTATTGAGTTTAATGGTTGTGTGTATTGAGCGCGCTGGAAAAATTCACATAACAAGGCGTTCAAGAGGGATTCATGCCGCTTGGCATTTTTGGTATGCGGTGAGTTTTGGTGGTGAAAGTGATCTGCGGAAAGTTGGTTTGAGCGGCACTCACCCCTTAACGCAGCGTTATGTGCTAGGGAAAGAAATCAGGTTTGGTGATGAAAAGAATTAATGTAATAGGTACAAGTGGTAGTGGTAAAAGTACTTTCAGTCGCCAACTTGCTAGCAAGCTTAAATACCCATATTTGGAAATGGATGCGATATTTTGGAAGCCAAATTGGCAAGAGTCTACAGATGAAGAGTTCTACGCAAATCTAACTGAGAGTCTAAGTGGCGAACATTGGGTGCTTGATGGTAACTATAGCCGGACAGCCGAAATCAAATGGGCTAGGGCTGACACCATCATTTGGGTGGACTATTCCTTTTCTAGGACGTTATTTCAAGCTGTGAAACGAGCGTTAACTCGTATTGTGACTAAACAGGAACTGTGGGGTAAAACGGGCAATGTTGAGTCATTCAAAAAGTCGTTTCTTAGCAAAGATTCGATTATTCTCTGGACATTGAAAACGTATAAAACAAATCGTATTCGTTATACAGAGTTACTTAATGACCCGAGGTATAGCCACATAAAGTTCGTTAGAGTAACTAGCCCGAAAAAGGCTAGGGTGTTCATCGATGAGCTGCGCACATAACAAGGCGTTTAAGAGGGATTCATGCCGCGTGGCATTTTTGGTATGCAGTGAGTTTTTGTGGTGAAAGTGGTCTGCGGAAAGCTGTTTTAGGCGGCACTCACCCCTTAACGCAGCGTTATGTGCTAAGTGTGCAAACATTCCTTTACTAATAAATTAAAGGGGCTTTAGGCAGAGGTATTGTGGGAAAATTAATTGATATTGTCTGTTAATTGCGCTTGCATATGGTGATTAATGTCACATTTCTGAATTAAAAAAGAGCTAGATTTTAGTCTGTTTTTTGATGATTTTTTCATCTATCAATTTGTTTTAGGTGAAAAAAAACCTCAGAACAGACGCTGATTTTTGTTTAGAGTACCACCTTGTTGTCTAAATACCAAGTTAGTTATTTCCCGAGTTATGTAGCTATATAACGCCCTATTAAGGGGTCGTTGTGCTCGATCGTTTTTCTGTCCATTGGTTCCTGCGTAGTTGACCAAAAGGGATGTTTTCACTAATTTTGAAACCGAGATTAGAGCTTTAGTAAGGAATTGATATGAAAGGTAATGTTGACAGTGAGAGGCGTCGTTTGATTGAGAAAAGCATCAAACTAAACCCAACCCAGCAGGGATCGGATTGCTACTTGAGGAACATTTCTTTAAGCGCATTGATCAAATCCACTTTGGTTGGGGTAGCCGCTATTATTTGGGCTTTATCGCATTTCTAGGTTTTCTAGCTAGGCAAGTGTAGATAGCACATAACAAAGCATTTAAGAGTGATTCCCAACGCTTGGCATTTTCAGTTCAAGGTTGGGTTTCGTGTTTAAGGCGCAATGGTTCAGGTTTGGTGGTAGCGTTGCTCACACCTTAATGCGGCGTTAGCTGTTTTCGTCAAGTTTAGTAATTTAGTTAAAGGATAAATATGTACAACTTAATAATTGGGTATACAGGACCGAGTGAGAGCGAGAATGAAGTTATTGTTTCTGCTTCAAGGTTTCTCGAATACACTGACTCTGAAACGCAAATGCGATACAGAAACTTGAACGCAGATAATGTCCGAGAGCTAAAAGACTTCCCTGCACTATTTTTGCAAGAACATTGCCCTGATGGAGCTTTTGTAGCCAACATCACTAATATCACTCGTTCATATAGAGATTATAAAATTACGTTTGAAAGAGATGATAGCTATGGTGTAATCCCGAAAGAAACAATAGAAGACTTGGCTATTGAGTTAGGCATCGAGGAATTTGAGTTCTATCGAACGCATTGGGCAGTCAAAAGCTCAAACTTGGCAAATATCTTAAGTCCCATCGAAACTCCAGTCCGTCCTACTTCACCAGTTGAATTCGAAGCTGAAAACCTACCGCCAGAGGACGGTTCTAGTTTTAATAAGAACCAAGTATTCATAGTGCATGGGCATGACGAACACGCCAAGAACGATGTTAAAGCATACGTTGAATCTAAAGGTTTAGAGCCAATAATTCTTCATCTACAGGCTAGTGGTGGAAGAACTATCATTGAGAAGATTGACCACTATAGTAATGTTGGATTTGGTATCGTTCTTTATACTGAATGTGACCTAGGAGCTAAAAGGGATACTTTGAGCTTTAAATGGAGAGCTCGTCAAAACGTAGTTTTTGAACATGGCTACCTCATTGCAAAACTATCGAGAGAAAGAGTGGCAGCCTTAGTTAAAGGTTCTGTTGAAACCCCAAATGATATTAGTGGGGTTGTTTACGTTTCTATGGATGCTGCGGGAACGTGGAAAGATGAGTTAGATGCAGAGTTACGCAACGCTGGGTATGAGATTCCAAACAGCTAACAAACTGTTTAAGAGTGATTCGCAACGCGTGGCATTTTTACTATGCGTTGCGTTTAGTGTTTAAGGCGATATGCGGCGGCTTCGGTATTGCGTTGCTCACACCTTAACAGGGCGTTATGTGTTCTTCCAACACCAGCGTATCTACTGGTGTTGGAGCCTAGAAAGACAGCGTCAGTTCTAGATCATAGGGCCTCTGGGGCAGCCAATTGAAATTACTTCCCCGTAGCTTGTTGTGGGCGTGAATATCATGGCTAAATCAAAGGGTAGAAAAACAACATCTGTAGCTAAATTTATTGGTACTGCCACTAACGATAAAGGGCTTAAAGCGTAGTCGACCGCTGTTCCCCGAAAGAAGCAAGGCAGACGGACTACTGACAATGCCGTTCCGGAAAATGGTTTGCCATAACCTCCGTAACCATGTGCATCCATCGATGAGCAACCAGACGTTAAAGTAACAAGTAGTAATGATAGTACTATTTTTAAACTGAATTTCATTTACCTAGACCTTAGCTAACGTTTTATTAATGAATGAATATCAGATAACTTTATAGCTAGCGCTAATCGTTTTCTAATGATTGGTTGTTTTTGAATCAAAAAATGTGCTATTGACGAAGAAATACTAATTTTCATAGAGTTAGCAAACACATAACAAGGCGTTTAAGCGGGATTCATGCCGCGTGGCATTTTTAGTATGCGGTGAGTTTTGGTGGTGAAAGTAGTGTGCGGAAAGTTGGTTTATGCGGCATTCACCCCTTAACGCAGCGTTATAAGCCTTAATTGGATAATGGTAAATATGGAAACAGAGAGACTTAAACTACTACCTCCTTCAATGGAGTATCAACCTTTGATGCTCGAAGCGATATTGGAAAGCCAAGACGAACTTGGTGTCTACCTTCCGTGGGTTCCATATGCTTTAACAGAAGCTGGTTCCATTGAAACTACGCAACAAGCTATCAATAACTTTGAGAATTTTGAAGGTGAGTTACGCTATTCAATCATAGAAAAAAGTACAGGGCACTTTCTTGGTGCAATAGGGTTAATCATCCGTGATAAAACGGTTCCGTACTTTGAAATTGGTTATTGGTTACGTAGTTCAAGTGTTGGTAATGGTTTCATTTCTGAAGCAGTGAAAGCACTAGAGTCATATGCGTTTAATGAGCTTAACGCTAACCGAGTTGAAATTAAAGCAGCCGAACACAACTTGAAAAGTCGAGCGGTAGCTGAGCGTTGCGGGTATGTTTTTGAAGGTATTTTACGTAATAACCGAAGGTTGCCGTCAGGCGATTTGAGTAGCACGGCAGTTTATTCGAAAACAGGCACTTAGTATCAAGTTTGAAGTGCGACACTTTTTACAGGTGCGCATGAATATACTCCGTTGGTGTCCTATACCCAAGTCTTTTGCGTGGGCGCGTATTTAATTTGTGTGCAATTTCATTGCAGAGCTTCTGTGTTACGTGTGACATAGAAGTTCGTTTTGGTAAGTATTGTCGTATCAAACCATTGGTGTTTTCATTAGTCCCTCGCTCCCATGAATGGTATGGATTTGCAAAGTAAAACAGACAGTTATGATGTTTTTCCAGTTGTGCATAACCATGAAATTCAGTGCCGTTATCCGCAGTTATCGTCTTAAAAGGTAAGTCAGAGCGGGTCATGATTTTGCTCATTCTTACGTTGAGCGACTCGCTTGTTCTATCGTCCATTTGCCCTATAAAAGTGTAGCCAGTCATTCTGTCGACTAAAGTTACGATACAGTGCTTGGTTCCGCGGCCAACGACGGTATCAATTTCCCAATGGCCAGGCTCATTTCGATGCTCAGCTTTTGCAGGTCTTTCGGTAATATGACGCTTTGCTGCCAGCCGACCTCGGCTGTCTTTTGAGTTATATCTTTTGCGCCTTTTCTTGGTCGATTGGCGTAGATGTTTCCATAGTGTTCCACCGAGAGTTTTGTCGTTCCAAATATGCTGATAAATGAGCTCGTGGCTCATTGTTGGATAGCCTCTTACCCTTAGGTATCCGACGATTTGGTCAGGGCTCCAATCCAGTCGTAGCAAGGCTTCAGGTAACCTGAAGTCGATTTCGCTATAGCGCTTGTTTCTGCGCGAGCGGCTTAGCCGGTTGCGAGCCATCTGTTGGGCTCTCCATGCTTGATAGGAGAACCTTCTAAAGTGTCTGTTGTATCGGGAATTACGTTCAATTTCTCGATAGATAGTAGCTTTGTGACGACCTAGTTGTTTAGCTATTTTAGCGGTACTAATTCCTTGCTTTCTGAGCGCAGAAATCATATACCTTTCGTTCTCAGTGAGGTGCGTGTATCTCATGTTTTTTACTTCTTGGCGGGAGCAAACTTCATGATTATCGCATCTCACTGTTTTTATGTTCAGAGGTGTCGCACTTCGTACTTGAATCCAAGGCATATAACAAGGCGTTTAAGGCGGATTCACAACGCTTGGCGATTTCAGTTCAAGTTGAATTTAGTGTTTAAGGTACAATGGTTTAAGTTTGGTGGTTAGCGTTGTTCACCACTTAACGCGGCGTTATATGAAAAGGTCGAAATATGTACAAGTTTCCGGGAATATTACCAGAACACTCAGCTCCAGAAGTCTGGAGGCTACAACAGTTCTTACTTCAAGAAGCAGAAAGCTTATTGGGGCGAATCGAGCAAGATAAGAAAGTATATCAACCTACGTTTTCAGAAAATACTACGAGTGGTCCATGTATTATTAATAGCGTTAACTTTGATGGAGCTTGGGCTAAGTTGAGTCATAATTCTAAAGGTTATTGGCCCTGTGCTTTATATGAACTAGCGCATGAAACAATTCATTTGTTAAATCCAGTCGCTGGTTATACAAACTTTCTTGAAGAGGGTGTTGCAGTGGCATTTTCTGTCGATATGTCCAGTAAGTATACTCAGCATCCAATGTCGCCTTCAGATAAATTTTATTCTAGAGCGCATGAATTGGTACAGAAGCTACCAGATGGCATTTATGAAAGTGCAAAGAAAATAAGGGAACGTTGTGGTTCTCTTGGTAACGCTTCAGTAGATGCTCTTGCTGAACTGTTTCCAGAATTGGACGCTAAAATTATAGAAGAATTATGTTCAGAGTGTAATTTCACATAACAAGGCGTTTAAGACGGATTCACAACGCTTGGCGATTTCAGTTCAAGTTGAATTTAGTGTTTAAGGTACAATGGTTTAAGTTTGGTGGTTAGCGTTGTTCACCACTTAACGCGGCGTTATGCTTAATCAAATAAAATCAGTGGTTTATGGTTTTTCTTTGTTCCCTCAGCTTTTGGTCTTGTACTCGTCGGCAAGTTGGCTTCAGTGGCCGCTATTTTCTGGACACATATTCTTTGGCGTTGGAAGTTCAGAGAATTGCCTCAATCAGTTTTCGGGTAAGCGCGAGGTTAGGGCGGCTGGCTCAATCAGCAATTTGATCTTAGGTTTTTGAGTTTTAGCAGCCAAATTTTAAAGTCTGATTTTCAAAAATTATGAGTCATTTCAGTTTTTTAGGTTTTGCCTTTTGTTGCCTAATCCTAGCCGAGTTAATCTTGTTCCTAGTAAAACGTAACCCATTGAAGCTTAAGCATAACAAGGCGTTCAAGTGGGATTCATGCCGCGTGGCATTTTTGGTTTGCGGTGAGTTTTGGTGGTGAAGGCGGTCTGCGGAAAGTTGGTTTATGCGGCATTCACCCCTTAACGCAGCGTTATGCTTAATCAAATAAAATCATTGGGTTATGGTTTTTCTTTGTTTCCTTAGCTTTTGGGTTTTGTGCTCGTCGGCAAGTTGGCTTCAGCGGGCGCTGTTTGCTGGACATCAATTCTTTGGCGCTGAAAATTCAGAGAATTGCCTCAGTCAATTTTCAGGTAAGCGCGAGGTTAGGGCATCTGGCTCAATCAGCAATTTGAACTTAAGTTTTTGAGTTTAAGCAGCCAAATTTTAAAGTCTGATTTTCAAAATTATGAGTCATTTCGGTTTTCTATGTTTTGACTTTTGTTTGTAAATCAAAGTCGAGTTAATCTTGTTCCTGGTAAACGTAAACCATTGAAGCTTAAGCATAACAAAGCGTTAAAGTGGGATTCGTGCCGCGTGGCATTTTTGGTATGCGGTTGGCTTTGGTGGTGAAGGCGGTCTGCGGGAAGTTGGTTTAGGCGGCACTCACCCCTTAACGCGGCGTTAGGCGCTATTCACTTTAGGATTAGGGATGAACGTAGAATTTAAAGTGATCAATTTGGCGCAAGATTATGATTTTTGCGTAGCTGCTCGAAAGGATGCTTACTATTGCAGTTTCGAGACCTTTTCGGGTTTTGATGATTTCATAGCAGGTTATCGAGAACGAGTCCAAGAAAGGCAATCTGAAGCAGGTTGGTTTTACATCCATATCTGGTTGGATGGAAAATTGGTAGGGCAGTTAGAGTTTCGTTCTTTTTCATCCGAGCCAGAGACTGGTTATGTTCATTTGGTTTACTTGTTGCCTGAAGTTCGCGGTTCTGGTTTGAGCCAGCAAGTTCAGGTCTACATCGAAACAGAATTAGCACGAGCTGGTTGTGATCGTGCTGTGCTTTCCGTGAGTAGAACGAACGCAAGGGCGTTAAGGTTCTATAAGCGTAATGGTTGGGTATATTGTTGCGCTAATCCGAAGCACGCTGAAACTGATTTTTACCAATTACAGCTGCGCGCCTAACAAAGCGTTAAAGAGGGACTTGGCACGCGTGGCATTTTCAATTTGCGTCGGGTTTAGTGGTTAAGGTGTGATGCGGTCACGTTTGTAGTGCGTGCCTGCGCCCCTTAACGCGGCGTTATGTGCTTGGAGGATAAATGGATATTTCCTATGAACTTGTAACTCAGGAAGATCAGCAGTTAATTTTAGCTTTAGGCGAATCTGTTAACGAAGAGTTTGTTATTCCCTATCTGAGCTCCGACGGTCAGGAAGCTATGCGAAATGCTCGTAAAGGTGATATTGAGCAGGCTACAAATACTGACATCTACACTTCAATTAAAGCTGTTAAAAACGGTGCAATAGTCGGTTATGTTGCTTGGAGAGAAGGGAACTATATTGCACAGTTATATGTCAGTGCAAAGAATCAGAATCAAGGGATTGGCAGAGGCTTGATTAACCAAATGAAAAGACATAGTGGGGTTTCAAGCATTGAATTAAAAGCCTCAGTTAACGCAGTAGGTTTCTATAAGCGGCTAGGTTTTCAGTCCGTAGATACTGAGCAAGTTAAAAATGGTATTCGTTATGTGCCGATGGTCTTAAAGCTGTGACTACGCACATAACAAACTGTTTAAGAGTGATTCGCAACGCGTGGCATTTTTAGCATGCGTTGGTCTATGTGATTAAGGTGGTATGCGGCAGCTTCGGTATTGCGTTGCTCACACCTTAACAGGGCGTTAGGGCTTTTTATTACTTATGTGGTTAATTTATACAAGGACAATAGATGAACGCTAGAACAATACTATCCATTGGTATTCGAATTTTTGCAGTGTTTTTGATTTTGGAAGCAGTTTACACGACTTCTTCGCTTATGGCAGTTAAGGATATTGCCCGTGAAAATATGGGGTTACTGGTCGTCGCGGCAGCTTATGCCGTAATAGCTATAATTGCTTGGAGTTTTCCGTTTACCATAGCTAAAAAATTAATGCCAATTGAGGTCAACACAGAAGAAGTAACATCTATAAGCGCATTTGATCTGGCAAGGGTTGGTGTAGCGTTGATGGCTCTCAACTTAATTATTAACAGTGCATGGTCAGTGATACCAGCAATCATCTCAATATCAAGTCACTACGGTGGTGACCCAACGTCATCACTGTCGTCATTGATGATGTTGGTTGTAGGAGTATCTCTATTAGTAGGCAACAGAAAGGTTGCATACATCTTAGTCGCTAAGCAGCCCTAACAAACGCTTTAAGACGGATTCACAACGCGTGGCATTTGTGTTTTGCGGTAAATTTAGTGAATTAGGTGGTGTGCGGAAGCTCTGGTATTGCGTTGCTCACCACTTAAGCGGGCGTTAGGTGAATTTGGGGAAATAATGCAGCAAATTTTGGAAACTGAACGTTTAATTCTTAGATCATTTAAGCAGTCTGATGCTGAGCAAGTATCAGTATTAGCTGGTGATAAACGAATCGCAGAAATGACAGCAAACATACCGCATCCATACGAAGTTTCAGATGCAATTTCATGGATTGAAACACATGAAATTGGTTTTGCCAGCGGAGAGAGTATTGTTTATGCGATTGTACATAAAGAATCGTTAGAGCTTATTGGGGCCGTGAGTTTGCCAAGCTTAAAAGATGGCCAAGGTATATTAGGTTATTGGTTGGGTGTCGATTTTTGGGGGCAGGGTTATGCGACAGAAGCTTCAAAGGCGCTAATTGAGTACGCAAAAGAATCTCATGGATTGAGAGAGTTAAAGGTTATGCATCTTGTTGGTAATGCTCGTTCAAAGTCAGTTATCGATAAACTTGGCGTTACTTACATAGAAAATCAAACACTTCGTATGCAAGGTGGTGAACGCGAGGTTTGTGTTTATATTTCAGCGGTATAAATTCACCTAACAAAGCGTTAAAGAGGGATTCATGCCGCGTGGCATTTTTGGTATGCGGTATGTTTTGGTGGTGAAAGTGGTCTGCGGGAAGTTGGTTTAGGCGGCATTCACCCCTTAACGCAGCGTTATGTTTTATTGGGAAACTTTAATATGTCAGATTTAATTCAAGAGATTAAAAGCCTAAGTTCACACCAAATTATCTATTCATTGGCTTTTTCTGCAGCCATTATATCTCCGGGCTTGCTTATAATTTTTACATACAAGAGAGAGCTGTTTTTAAATCTAGATCTTATTAAGCTTCTGATGCTATCAGTTAGCCTGTCAGTTCCAATTATTGTGTGTGCAACTTTACTTGCAGTGTATGATACGGACGAACAGTCATTGGATAAAATAACTTTTTTTGGCTACTTTATTAGTTTGATTTTAGTGTATCCAACACTGTTTTCTGCTTATCTGTTATCTTTTTCATTTAAAACGTTTTCTTTTATGCTGTTAGGTTCATATCTTGGGCTCTTTTTTATGACTTGGTTTAATAAAAAATCATCAACGCTGAAAAAAACATAACAAGGCGTTCAAGAGGGATTCATGCCGCGTGGCATTTTTGGTATGCGGTGATTTTTGTGGTGAAAATGGTCTGCGGAAAGTTGGTTTAGGCGGCACTCACCCCTTAACGCAGCGTTATGTGCAGCAGGAGATTGTATGACAAAAAAGGAAGAGCTAAGTAAACTTGAATACAAAATGTTCAGCCAGGCAATGCGTGGGTTTCATGAACCAGAAGGTTCTATCGCTAGGATATTGACTATTCACCTGATAACAGAGGCAGTCTTAGAGAAAATCATAGGTTTAATATTAGATAGGCATGCTTCAGCGGTTCTGAGTGTCAGCCTTTCATATAGACAGAAATTAGAACTATGCTCTAAGTTACAATTTGAAGATGGCGAGAGGGTTCTCAATAGTTCCGTGGTTGGTTCTCTAAAAAAGCTAAATACACTACGAAATAACCTAGCGCATAAGTTGGATCATGAAGTCACCAAGGAAGAGCTACTTTCTGTGTTTTACGTCATAGAGCCCAATATTCCCGACGAAGTGTTATCATCTGATTTAGAGGTGATTGTAAAGTCATATCATGCCCATATATTCCCTTTGATGTTTGGTCGGAAAGTAAGCACATAACAAACTGTTCAAGCAGATTCGGCACGCGTGGCATTTTGGGTTTGCGGTGAGTTTTGTGATTACGGAGTAGTGCAGAGGCATTTGTATAGCGTGCCTCACTACTTAACAGGGCGTTATGCTTAATCAAATAAAATCAGTGGTTTATGGTTTTTCTTTGTTTCCTCTGCTTTTGGGTTTTGTGCGCGTCGGCAAGTTGGCTCCAGTGGGTGCTGTTTGCTGGACACTTATTCTTTGGCGCTGAAAATTCACAGAGTTGCCTCAATCAACTTTCGGGCAAGCGCGAGGTTAGGGCGGTTGGCACAATCAGAAATTTGATCTTAGGTTTTTGAGTTTTGATTACCAAATTTCAAAGTCTGATTTTCAAAACTATGAGTCATTTCGGTTTTCTACGTTTTGGCTTTTGTTTGTGAATCAAAGCCGAGTTAATCTTGTTTCCAGAAAAACGTAACCCATTGAAGCTTAAGCATAACAAGGCGTTCAAGAGGGATTCATGCCGCGTGGCATTTTTAGTATGCGGTTAGTTTTAGTGGTGAAAGTGGTCTACGGGAAGTTGGTTTGTGCGGCATTCACCCCTTAACGCAGCGTTATGTTTAATCACGTAAAATCAGTTGCTTGCATCTTTTTTGGCTTTCTAATTTTGGTCTTGTCGGCAAGTGACTTTAGTGGTCGCTGTTTTCTGGACTTCAATTCGTGGGCGCTAAAAATTCAGAGAACTGCCTCATTTAATTTCAGTGTGTTTGTAAGTTGAATGAAGCGATCCTAGTTTCAAAGTCTGAGCTCCAGTTTTGGTATCTCACGCTAAAACTCAATATCAGTAAAATCAAATTTATGAGTTAATTCAGTTTTTTAGCATCTGGTTTTGGTTTGCAGAGGTAAGTCTAGTTAAGCTATTGGTGTCGTTAAACTTAACCCTTTGAGCCTTAAACATAACAAGGCGTTCAAGAGGGATTCATGCCGCGTGGCATTTTTGGTATGCGGCGAGTTTTGGTGATGAAAGTGGTCTGCGGGAAGTTGGTTTGTGCGGCATTCACCCCTTAACGCAGCGTTAGGCGATTCGGATAAACTGAAGTGAAGAGATATAAAATTGCCAATATATAATGTCAAAATCGAAAATTTACCTGAGCAATTTCCAACTCACAATCATTCGCCTTTGTTTTGGGAAAGTTTAGGGCGAACAATCGCAACATATGGCTTTCTCGAAGAGATATTGCTTAGAGCAATTTTTGCACTGAGCGTAACAAAGGAACACAAAGAAAGTGACCTCGAATTAGTCTACGAGAAATGGGCAGGGTTGATGGAGCGTTCATTATCAGATCAATTAGGAAGTTTAATTGACTCTTTCAGTAAGCAAGCTCGAACTCATCAGTGCGTTTCGTCGGATATTGAACAGTTAGTACATGATTTACGTGAAGCCTCAAAACTAAGAAATGTTTTATGCCACGGTTCTTGGGCTGTACCGGATTCGTGCGGAAAATCGGTCCCATTTTTTGTTAATAAAAACAAAGAAATATTTGATACAGCAATAGATGTTACTTATCTCAATCAAGTCCAACAACATGTCAAAGAATTGAGTTGCTCGGTTATCAATACAGTGACTCAAAAAGGCTTTCGTTTTCCAGGTACAAATGGTCCTGGGCGAGAGGTTTGGGAATTCGCCTAACAAACTGTTCAAGAGGGATTCGCAACGCGTGGCATTTTTGCTATGCGTTGGTTTTAGCGATTAAGGTGGTATGCGGCGGCTTTGGTATTGCGTCGCTCACCCCTTAACAGGGCGTTATGTTCACAAGATGGATTGTAGATATGGATGAAAAAGTACAAATAGCTTTTGGTGTTTGGGCGGGTGTTTCACTCCTCGGTTATGTGTTGTTCTATGCGAATAAAAATACACAGTTTAAGAGGAAATATTATCCAGCATTCTCTGTCGTGACAGGCGCTTTATTTTTGTTCATTGTTAACTTGATGGGCTTCTTTAAACATCAATTCTGGATTGTAATTGTCCCCATTGTTGCGCTAATAACTTTTATGAACATACGTGGTGCTAAGTTTTGCGACAACTGTGGGAAATCAAACTTTACGCAATCGTTAAAAGATAGAAAAATCGAATGTCAAAAATGTGGGCATACTATTTGAGCAATGTGAACATAACAAGGCGTTCAAGTGGGATTCATGCCGCGTGGCATTTTGGGTTTGCAGTGAGTTTTGTGGTGAAAGTGGCCTGCGAAAGGTTGGTTTGTGCGGCATTCACCCCTTAACGCGGCGTTATGTTTAATCACGTAAAATCAGTTGGTTGCATCTTTTCTTTGCTCCCTCGGCTGGTTAGTTTCGAGTTTGTCGGCAAGTTGGCTTCAGTGGGCGCTGTTTGCCGGACATCAATTCTTTGGCGCTGGAAATTCAGAGCGTTGCCTCAATCAATTTTCGCGCAAACGCGAGGTTAAGGCTGTTGGCTCAATCAAAAATCAGCTTTCACTTACTTGTTGTCAAAGCTTGAATTGTTAAAATTCCAAGTCTGATTTTCAAAAGTTATGAGTCATTTCAGTTTTTTAGGTTTTAGCTTTTGTACGTGAGTCAAAGCCGAGTTAATCTTGGTTTTGGTAGAATGTAAGTCCTTGAAGCTTAAACATAACAAAGCGTTAAAGAGGGACTTGGCACGCGTGGCATTTTTGGTTTGCAGCTTGTTTAGTGGTTAAGGTGGTATGCAGCAATTTTTTTATTGCGTGCCTGCGCCCCTTAACGCGGCGTTAGCTGGTAGGAGGTTATATGGAAATTAATACCGACTTTGAGAAGATGAGCTTTCATGATGTATCTATCAATGATGTTTCCAGAACTGACTCCAAGATCATCATCGTTCTCAGTGGTATTTTCATCAGCAAAGAGCACCCAAGTTCCAATGGAAAAGATCTAATTGTTCAGAATGGGGTGATGACTCTATACAACGTGTCTAATGAAAAAAGCCTCACTTGGTTGAATGATGTGGCACCTGTCAGTCACAAAATTCCAGAGTACCCGATTGATGAAATCATGAATGCGAAGTTTGATGGGAGTACATTCCACTTTGATGGTTTTAAGGAAACGATGCCTTGGCATGAGTGGTTTATTCAGGCAACAAGTTTCAACTTGGTAGCTTTCGATGTTGTGGAAACAACCAGCTAACAAGCAATTTAAGAGGGATTCACAACGCTTGGCACTTTTGCTTCTACTTCAAATTTAGTGTTTATGGCACAATGCGTTAGGTTGGGTGGAGGCGTTGTTCACCCCTTAATTGGGCGTTATGTGCTTTGGGAGAAAATGGAAATGGATATTCCCGACAGATTCAAAAATGTAAGATACGTTTCATCCCGCATTCCGGGTTGCAAAGATGATTCAGACTTAACGCTTGGAGCTAACTGTCAGGTCTTTGCTTATAACCTGCTCAGAGACTTCGGTCTAAATCCACCTAACTACCGTTCTAGTGAATTGTGGGATGACTCGGAGTTTAGTGAGGTGGTCACTGAGTTTAAGCCGTTAGATATCATGATGTACAACGACTCTACTGACTCATACGGAGCACACGTTGGGGTGTATGTCGGTAATGGACTCGTCTACCACCTTTCTTTATCCAATGGCGTACCCATGTTTGAGCGCCATTTAGACTTACTTCAACAAAGTAAGTATCAGTTTTTTATTGGCGCTAAGCGTATAAAACAGTTTGGTGCATAACGTAAGTACGCACATAACAAACTGTTCAAGAGGGATTCGCAACGCGTGGCATTTTCACTATGCGTTGGTTTTAGTGATTAAGGTGGTTTGCGGCGGCTTTGGTATTGCGTTGCTCACCCCTTAACAGAGCGTTAGGCAAATAAAAGGAAAGCATATGACACTTGGGTCCTTAATTCTTCTTTCATTTCTACACATTGCAGTTTGTTTTGTTAGTCCTTTTGTGTTTTTTGTTGCCGTATTTCAATTGCGTGAATTTGAACTTTCTAAATATCACGCAGATATCTGTATGGCGTTAGGTGGAGCATATGTCATTTCGACAATTGTGAGCGTAATTATCGTTTCTAATTATTACCTCGCTGATAGTCAGGCTCCTTACTATTGGTGGTTTGCAATGCCTTGGACGTTATTGGTCACTATTATTGTGTACGTTTTGAAAGTAGCGAAGGTTAAATTTGCCTAACAAGGCGTTCAAGAGGGATTCATGCCGCGTGGCATTTTGGGTATGCAGTGAGTTTTAGTGGTGAAAATGGTCTGCGGTAAGTTGGTTTATGCGGCATTCACCCCTTAACGCGGCGTTATGTTTAATCACGTAAAATCAGTTGGTTGCATTTTTTCTTTGCTTTCTCGGTTTTCTAATTTTGGTCTCGTCGGCAAGTTGGCTTAATAGGGCGCTGTTTTCTGGACATCCATTCTTGGGCGCTAAAAACTCTGAGAATTGCCTCAGTCGATTTTCGGGTAAGCACGAGGTTAGGGCATCTGGCTCAATCGGAAATTTGAACTTAGGTTTTTGAGTTTTAGCAGCCAAATTATAAAGTCTGATTTTCAAAAATCATGAGTCATTTCAGTTTTTTAGCTTCTGGTTTTGGTGTGCAAAGGTAAGTCGAGTTAAGCTCTTGGTATCGTAAAACTTAACCCTTTGAGTCTTAAACATAACAAGGCGTTCAAGAGGGATTCATGCCGCGTGGCATTTTTGGTATGCGGTGAGTTTTAGTGGTGAAAGTGGTCTGCGGAAAGCTGGTTTATGCGGCATTCACCCCTTAACGCAGCGTTATGTTTAATCACGCAAAATCAGTTGCTTGCATCTTTTCTTGGCTTTCTAGTTTTGGCTTTGTCGGCAAGTTAACTTCAGTGGCTGCTGTTTTCTGGACTCCAATTCATTGGCGCTAAAAATTCAGAGAGTTGCCTCATTGAAATACAGTGTTTGGGTGAGGTGAGTGCAGCTTGCTCAGTTTCAAAGTTAGAGCTTCAGCTTTCGTTTCTCACGTTGTGATTCAATGCAAATTCAATCAATTCTATGAGTTAATTCAGTTTTTTAGCCTATGGTTTTGGTTTGCAAAGGTAAGTCGAGTTAAGCTCTTGGTATCGTAAAACTTAACTCTTTGAGTCTTAAACATAACAAGGCGTTTAAGTGGGATTCATGCCGCGTGGCATTTTTGGTATGCGGTTAGTTTTTGTAGTGAAGGTGGTCTGCGGAAAGCTGGTTTAGGCGGCGTTCACCCCTTAACGCAGCGTTATGCTAAATCCCCTTAAAGATAGGATATCATCATGAGTTTAGAGCAAATTACCGAGTTTTTGGGTTGGTGTACGTTGATAAATATTGTGATTCTGTCTCTTAGTACAGTTTTAGTGCTGCTACTAAAAAGTAAGATTTTGTCGTATCACAGTAAGTTGTTTGATATTTCCAAGCCTAGGCTAAATGCATTGTATTTCAGCTATCTCGGTCACTACAAAGTGATCACCTTAGCTTTCTTTTTAGTACCTTATCTCGCCTTAAAGGTGATTTCTTAGTATCACTTTGAATTTTTAGCATAACAAACAATTCAAGCAGACCCTCAACGCTCGCCGATTTTGTTTTGCGTCGGGTTTTGTGTTGCCGAGTAATGCGGAAAGTGAGCCAGGGCGTTTCGGGCTACTTAATTGGGCGTTAGTTGCTTTCAGAAATAATAGGTAAGTACATGAAAGATAGATTGGTCTCATTTGATCTTGAAACAGATCTAGTTATGTCATTGCGGTGCTTACTTGATGCTTTATCTCAAATAGAAGTAGGGCAAAACTCGTATTTTAAATGGGCAGTAATATACGGACATAATTCGGTTCAATCGGCAATGTGTTTAGCTCTAATTACTTCAGATTCACGTCTGGTACGGAAAAGAGACAGCTACCATGCTGATTATGGCGATTTAGATAATATTGAATGGCTCTATGAAAAATTGCGTAAGGAGGATTTCCTCCCTTACATGGGAAGTCAAATCATTGATAACCAGCGATTTAAAAAGGAAAGCGTCAGTCGCTTACAGACAACTCGGAACACATTTATTCATCAACATCCATCACAGTATGTCTTTACGTTTAAGGAACTAACCGAGTTACTATTTTTATCAGTTGAGCTAGTTGATTTCCTCGTTAATGAAAGTGAGCGTTTAGCTATAGACGGTCATACACAAAGTCAAATTAAGAGCTTGGTGGGTGAGTTGAGTACGCAACTAACAAACTGTTCAAGAGGGATTCCCAACGCTTGGGATTTTTGATTCCAATTTGAGTATTGTGTTTACGGTGGTAATTTTAGGTTAGGTGGTAGCGTTGCTCACCCCTTAACAGGGCGTTAGGTGAATTGCGATAATTCAACAAGATCGGGGGATAGAATGAGCGAAATTAAGAGATGTGATGTAAATGAAGAATGGGCACACTCAGGTTACGTTGTAGCTGGAGATTATGTTTTCCTTGGTTATTGTGTTGGCAATGTTGGGAAAAGTGTCGAAGAACAAGTAAACGGAGCTTTTGATGATATGGCTAGAAAGCTTGAAATGGAAAATCTAACGTTAGATAGTGTAGTGAAAATCGATGTTTTGCTCAGGGATGTATGGAATATTCCATTAGTAGAGAAAGTTATCAAAGAACGTTTTAAGAATGGCTATCCTGCGAGAAAAACGATTTCTACTGATTTTGCTCATAGAGGTGGAGAGTCATCAGGTCTTCATGTGCAAATAGATGGTGTCGCTTATATCGCAAAAAAATAAGCCATGTGCAATCCAGTTATTCACCTAACAAATTGCTTAAGAGTGATTCGCAACGCGTGGCATTTTTGGCTTGCGTTGGGTTTAGTGATTACGGCGCAATGCGGAGGCTTGGTGAAGGCGTTGCTCACACCTTAGCAAGGCGTTAGAAAGTTTAGGAAAATATGGTGTTAGAATTAAGAAAGTCGGTGATATCAGAAGCCAGGGCTTTTGTTGAAATGGAGTGTTCTCATGATACAAAAGGCTTTGTTATCCCTTATTCACTAGAAAAGCACGCAAGTCTAATAGAGAGCAATGACGTAATTTATCTGTCTTTGTACTACGAAAACGAGTTGTCAGGCTTCATAATTTTGTCGCAAGAAAGCCAAGATGTCGTTGAGTTCAGGAGAATTGTTGTTGCTTCCAAAGGAAAGGGTCTTGGTCAACTCGCAATTAAAGAGATGGAACAGTATTGTGCGGAAAACTTAAACTGTTCAAAAGTCTGGTTAGATGTATTCGAATCAAACTCAAGAGGAATATATATTTATAAAAAGCTGGGCTATACGCAATTTAAAGAAGCGTTCTATGAAGGTAAGAAATTGTTATTCATGGAAAAAACGTTCTAACAAAGCGTTTAAGGCAGATTCCCAACGCCTGGCATTTTTCATTCCATCGTCGGGTTTTGTGTTTACGGTGGCAAGGTTAGGTTTAGTGGTGGCGTTGCTCACTACTTAACGCGGCGTTATGTTTAGTCACGTAAAATCAGTTGGTTGCATCTTTTCTTTGTTCCTTCGTATTTCTAATTTTGGTCTTGTCGGCAGGTTAACTTCAGTGGTCGCTGTTTTCTGGACTCCAATTCGTGGGCGCTAAAAGTTCAGATAGTTGCCTCATTGAAATGCAGAGTGTAGGCGAGGTGAGTGAAGTGATTTTGATTTCAAAGTTAAAGTCCGGCTTTTCGGTTTCTCACGTTAAAACTCAAAGTCAGAATATTCAAAATTATGAGTTAATTCAGCTTTTTAGCGTCTGGTTTTGGTTTTCAAAGGTAAGTCGAGTTAAGCTGTTGGTATCGCAAACTTAACCCTTTGAGCCTTAAACATAACAAGGCGTTTAAGAGGGATTCATGCCGCGTGGCATTTTTGGTTTGCAGTGAGTTTTGGTGGTGAAAGTGGTTTGCAGAAAGTTGGTTTAGGCGGCATTCACCCCTTAACGCGACGTTATATGCAATGGATTGGAATGTTTATGAAAGGATTAAATGGCATCTTAAACGGTTTCACCTGGAGAATCGGTTTCTCAGTTGCAATCATTCTGAGTGGGTTGGTTTATACAAAGTTTGTTGAACCGTCGCTCGGAAATATTCTTGAAGACAAAGAAATCGACGACAAAGCAATTGAGTATTTAGCGGATTTCAAAACTGCCTATGGTTTAACATTGAAAAATGTCTTCAAAGATGGGGACGACGTGCGTTTAGCTGTCGTACAGGAAAACCTTACGGAAGACGCATTATATTCTCGTGAAGTTTTAGCATCTGCGTTTGATGTGAATGGTAATTTTATTGGTAATTGTATCGGCGAAAATGAACTTTTCATTATGCAGCCAAAGGAAACCTCTTATCTTGAGATCAAATGTGCATTTGTACCGTCGCAAGTCGAGCAAATCGATTCGTTTAAGTTAAGAATTAAGCCGATTTAGCAAGCGCCAGAAAATTGCATATAACAAGGCGTTCAAGAGGGATTCATGCCGCGTGGCATTTTTAGTATGCGGTTAGTTTTAGTGGTGAAAGTGGTTTGCAGAAAGCTGGTTTATGCGGCATTCACCCCTTAACGCAGCGTTATGTTAATGGAGTTCGTATGAGAGTAATGTTGGTGCTATCTGCAATTGCTTTTTCAGCATTAGGTGCATCTGTAGATGATGCGAAGTTGAATATCAGTGAAGGTAGATTTGAACAAGGAAAAAGTGAGTTAGAACTTTTGGCTTCAAAAGGTGATGCTGAAGCACAGTACGAGCTTGGTCGTCTATATTTTGGAAGTAGTGACATGGAGCAAGATTACTCTAAAGGTATCCCGCTTTTACGGAGTTCTGCAGGACAAGGTTATCCAGTGGCTCAAGTTGATCTTGCGGAACTGTACTTATATGGAATTGGGGTGTTACAAGATTTTAAGGCTGCATATATGTGGGCGAATATTGGCACTCATAATGGAAACAAAAGAGGTGAGGATGTTCGGAATCAAGCCGGAAAACTGCTCGCAAAAGAAGATATTAGCAAGGCTCAAGACTTATCTCGTTTTTGTTTAAAAAGTGGGTACGTAGATTGCGGTGAGTATTAACATAACAAAGCGTTCAAGAGGGATTCATGCCGCGCGGCATTTTTGGTATGCGGTTGGTTTTGGTGGTAAAAGTGGCGTGCGTAAAGTTGGTTTATGCGGCATTCACCCCTTAACGCGGCGTTAGCTAACAAGGAGATTTGAGTGTGTCGAGGAAATGTTTTCTTTGTTTCATTCTGATTCTATGGAATAACTTTTCTTATGCCGAAGTTATTTCGTATCCTAATTGTGAGCGAAGTGAAAGTTTAAAAACGCCGATTCAACTCTATTTGTCCGAAAAAGTACTGGCAACTCGAACTAAGGATGCTGTTCACCAAATACTCAACAAATGGGTTAATTATTCGAATGTTGTATTACGCAACTCATGTGTCCCAATCGAGCGTTATTTAAGTAAAGTGGAGTTTCTCGATGATATTGATGAGACTTGGTTTCAATCTTTAAGTGCAGCGAAAGTATTGCTTACTTTAAGCCTTGGCTACGAACCACCTGAATTGAATAACAGATCTATACCAAGTTTTGTTGGTGTGGTTTTTGATAGCTATAAAGCTAGTTTTGGCGGGTCTAATTGCGGATTATCAAGCGATTCGGGTAACTTTTTCTTCGCTGCTTTAGATTGCGCAGACTTTGTTATGGAACATGAAATAGGACACTTAAGCGGGGCTCATCATGATCACGAGTCAATTTTATCCTCTCACTCAACTTTAAATGCTTTTGAGCAAACGACTTATCCTCGGATAAAGTCATTTGCTTATGGTTGGCGCTGCGGTAATTACGGGACGGTAATGTCATTTGCACCCCAAAAGATCCCAGCTTACTCATCTCCAGAGTTATTTGTGGGTGACCTAGCATGTGGTGACCAACGTTTGGGTGATAATGCGCGTGTTATGAGAACATATGCGCTTAAACATATGCGAAAATTTGATTAGCTAACAAACAGTTTAAGAGGGATTCAGCACGCGTGGCATTTTTGGTATGCGGTGGCTTCGGTGTTGAAGTGCCATGCAGTAGTTTAGGTATTGCGTGCTTCACCCCTTAACTGGGCGTTATATTTTCATTCGAGGTAAGGGGTACATGGAAAGGACTCTGATTTTATTTTGTCTGCTATTTTCATCTCTTTCTTTGGCATCCAGTTCGAACAATGCTTTTGAGTTCAAAGAGTACTTGGCTACAGAAATTGAAGCTGATGAGCTTAGAAAAGTTGGCTTACATTTGGTGACTCTTTGGGAGCAACAGCACGATATTTATATCACGCAAAAAAAGTTTGTTAACTCTGAACTCGAAGAGGCAATAGATTTGATGGTTAACATAGTCAACGCAGAAAGATGCCTTACAGAAGTTCAAAAACACTATCCGTCAGAGCCGCTTTTGAAATCGAAGTATTTTAGTAGTATTGATTTAGCGTTCGAGTATCGAAAGGCAGATGGATACTTATGGAACTTGGTTAGAGAGCATCAAGATGTGGTACTTTCGCGTATTGAGAAAGAGCGCTGTAAAGATATTTTGAGTGTTAGCGAAATCGAAAATATAACAAAGCGTTAAAGAGGGATTCATGCCGCGTGGCATTTTTGGTTTGCAGTGAGTTTTGGTGGTGAGAGTGGTCTGCAGAAGGTTGGTTTAGGCGGCATTCACCCCTTAACGCAGCGTTATACGTAATGAGAGTATGAAGACATATTTATTGGTAGCAACACTGCTTCAACTGACTCTACTGAGTTTTTCGAAATATTATGGTTCTATTGCGAAAGATGTACTTAAAAGCGCAGTGGAAGCACAAGGCTCTAATCTTCTATCTTCACTTGATAAGTTTCAGTATTACAGTGACCTAGATGATTATTTAGGCTATGTTTCTGCCACAATTTGGGTGATGGTTGTAGTAGCCACAAAGTTGAAAAATGTATCAAGCACCAATATGGCAAATTTGGTTATTTGTTTACCATTGTTATTTTATATGGTTTTGATGGCTATTTAGCACAAAATTTGAGTGGTTAAATAACGAGAAGTAATGATTGGAAATTACGTATAACAAACAATTTAAGAGTGATTCAGCACGCGTGGCATTTTTGGTATGCGGTGGTTTTGGGTGTTGAAAGTGGTCTGCAGCGGCTTGGTCATTGCGTGCTTCACACCTTAATTGGGCGTTATATCACGACGGTCATCACAGGTAGAGTGTATGGATATCATGACCAAGTATGATTTTTAGACGATGGTTCAGTGTGAAAGACGTCAAAAGGGACGAATATTAGTTATTTCTATGCTAACCTTGAGGCGCTTTCGCGCTTCTTAATATGGCGCAGCAATTAAAGTAATCGCGGCAGCGCACTCAAGGTAGTGCGATAACAAATACTTCGGCTTCGATTTTTTGTCTTCTAACGCCTATCTCATTGTATTAAATCACTATTTTAGTCAAATTTAGCTGACGTTGGTCGTGACATAACAAAGCATTCAAGACAGATTCGCGCCTACGTGCATTCGTAGTTTACTTTGGGTATATCTGAAAAACGTAGTTTGCTGAGAGTACGTCACTGACGGCTCTCACTGCTTAATGCGCGCGTTATATGCTTTCAAAATCTGTGAGCAAAAGGGAGTTTAAAATGATTCTAAATCATGTCTCAGTTGGTGTTTCAAATGTGCCATCTGCGGTGGTTTTTTACGATTCAGTTCTATCTGCTTTGTCCATAAAACGGGCTCATTACATCGAGAATGTCGCGGCTGCCTACGGCGAAAACTTTGAGTTTTGGGTAGGTTACCCATGTGAAAATGCAGCCTCTTCAGGTAATGGAACTCACATTGCTTTCAATGCGCCAAACAAAGAAGCTGTTGACAAGTTTTATGCTACTGCATTAGAGCTCGGTGGCGAGTGTGCCGGTAAGCCTGGCTTGCGTCCAGAGTACGGTGAGACTTACTATGCAGCGTTTGTCCGCGATGTTGACGGTAACAAAATTGAAGCAGTCTTTATGTAGCCGAAGCTACGCATATAACAAGGCGTTCAAGAGGGATTCATGCCGCGTGGCATTTTTGGTATGCGGTGAGTTTTGGTGGTGAAAGTGGGCTGCGGAAAGTTGGTTTATGCGGCACTCACCCCTTAACGCGGCGTTATGCTTAATTACGTAAAATCAGTGGTTTATGGTTTTTCTTTGTTCCCTCAGCTTTTTAGTTTTGTGCTCGTCGGCAAGTTGGCTTTTTTGAGCGCTGTTTTTCGGACACTTATTCTTCGGCGCTAAAAACTCTGAGAATTGCCTCAATCAATTCTCGGGCAAGCGCGAGGTTAGGGCGGTTGGCTCAATCAGAAATCCATTTCTAGGTTTTCAAACTTCAAACCAGATTTGCCAAAATTCCGAGCCTGATTATCAAAACTATGATTCATTTCGGTTTTCTGTGTTTTGGCTTTTGTGTGTAAATCAAAGTCGAGTTAATCTTGGTTCTATTAAAACGTAACCCATTGAAGTTTAAGCATAACAAGGCGTTCAAGAGGGATTCATGCCGCGTGGCATTTTTGGTATGCGGTGAGTTTTGGTGGTGAAGGTGGTCTGCGGAAAGTTGGTTTAGGCGGCACTCACCCCTTAACGCAGCGTTAGTACGGGGGTGGCATCAAAGGTTAAAAGTTTCAGTGTTTATTGGTTTCGTTTCCTAGCTTTACACCTGCACGGGCATGCCTTTCACGTTCTTTCCGGTGGCACTATATGCGGAGTTTCCGCTTTGACTTCAGCGTTTACGGTTTCTAATTTTTTGGCTATTTCGTGGGCGCGGCTTCTTTTGTGTTGTTGGCTTTTTAGCCTTCAATTCTGTACGTTGGTGTGGTTGTAAAAGTTTGGTGACCGAATCCTTTGCTAATTTGAAACTGGTCAAAATGGGGTAGTTTGGCGCGTTTTTCTTCTAGCCAATTTGCGGTTTGAAGTTGAGTTCTAGTTTGGCCGTTGTCCCTATAGTTTCAGCGTTTTAAGCCAACAGTTTCGTGCTATATTTCAATATGTTGGTGCATACCAGAAGGTTCAGGAACAGCGTACTAACAAACAATTTAAGAGTGATTCGGCACGCGTGGCATTTTTGGTTTGCGTTGGTTTTAGTGGTTAAGGTGGTATGCGGCAGCATCGGTATTGCGTGCCTCACACCTTAATTGGGCGTTATATTTATTTGAGGCTTCCATGAGAATTGAACATTTTTATAAAGTGGATAATGCTAGAATCATAGCCGACCTTTCTGATGATAATAAGCACAGGGTATCTCTAACAATCCCTCTTTTAGATAGATCTACAAATAAAACCCTATGTATTATTGGACAAAACCCGAGTAAAGCTAATCAGCTTTGTGCAGATAAAACCCTGCATTTTCTAGAGCGATTTGTTTATGAACGAATGCCACAGTACTCGAAGATTGTAATGCTCAACTTATATACAAGGTTTGATACTGCAAAAGAATTTAAGGTCGATCTACTACGCTTGGATTCTGAGCGAAAGGTTCGGCGAATTTTAAAGGAAAATACAGACTTTCTGCTTGTCTTTGGTAAGCTAAAAAATCAAGGTGGGTACAAATTCCCTAAAAAATTTTCTCACTTTAAACATCACTTAATGGGTAAAAATAACTACATCATAGGTGTTGACGGTATAAACGATTACGCACCACATCCAGGAAATAAAGATATTTACTACGGTAACTATACTTACTCACCAAGACGAGTAAATGTAGAGGAACTTTAAATATAACAAACAATTTAAGAGTGATTCAGCACGCTTGGCATTCTTGATTTGGGTTGAGTTGAGAGTTTACGGTGGTCAAATTGAGAGTCGTGGTCGCGTGCTTCACACCTTAATTGGGCGTTATGTAACAAGGAGAGTTTGGCTAAATGGAAGTAATATCTGAAAGGCTACGGATGAAGCCATTATCGGGAAATGACTTGTCTTTATTTCTACAACTCCATACAAACCCAAGTGTCATTTCGCTCTGTTTCGATGAACTGCCAAAGTTAGAAATTGAGAGTAAATTTAAATCTCGATTAGCACCTTGGTTTGTAGATTCGGAGCATTGGTTATGTTTAGTTGTTGTCGAGTCCACAACGAATAAAGCAGTAGGTATAACAGGTTTTTGTGTTAACGATTCTGTTGCTGAAGTTGGGTTTATGTTTTTACCCGAATATCATGGGCTCGGGTATGGTACAGAGTCACTGCAAGCCCTCATAAATTATTCAATGTCAGAGTTCGGCATCGATAAATACAGTGCAGTTGTCACCGAGGGCAACATTGGTTCCGAAAAGGTACTTACAAAAGTGGGTTTTGTGCTCGATAGGATAGTGCCTCAAGCTTATGAAATTGGTGGTCATTTGTACGCAGACCATGTCTACAAATATGTGTAAAATTGTTACATAACAAGGCGTTCAAGAGGGATTCATGCCGCGTGGCATTTTTGGTTTGCAGTGAGTTTTAGTGGTGAAAGTGGTCTGCGGAAGGTTGGCTTAGGCGGCATTCACCCCTTAACGCAGCGTTATACCACTACTGTTCAAAAAGCTTGCGTTTATATAAAATTTTATATATCCTTTACCTCAAAGTAAGAGAGGTAAAGAACATGACAAGCATTTCATTCGACACAATGATCGCCGAGAATTTCTCGCCTTTTGAAATTGTAGAAATGGACGTAAAAGGCAAACTTTTTACAATCATCAACTCTAAAATCCACCAGAAAGGCTGGAGCCAAAAAGAAGCCGCTGTGGCTCTTGAAATCACTCAGCCAAGGATTAGTAATCTTAAAAACCTTCATCACGATAAATTTTCAATCGAGGCTTTAATGAAGCTTGCAGATAAATTGGGTTGTGAAATTGAGGTTAGTACAAAGTCTGGGTTGACTATCGCAATTTCAGAATAAGCAAAAAAGAGGGAGCGTGCTCCCTCTTAAAATTAATGGATCCCTTGAGCTGATTTGAAATCTTTAAACCGTTGTTCAACGGTAGCTTTGATTTTGGGATCTTGACCATTTCTGGATTTAGTGGCAAAAGCCAAAACTTCGATGTGACCATCGACCAATGTTGTGTAGAACATACGACCCGCAGGACGACCTTTAACTTTGACCTCTACAACCGAAGTATGAACTGATTTGAACTTTTCGGTATCGAGGCTCGAATACTCACCTTTTTTAAGAGTTTCTTCAACATAAGTTCTGAAGGCTTTCTGGGCATCTTTTGGAAGCTTTGCGAACTCACGAGTCGCAGGTTTTGAAACACAAACATTAATTTTTGACATAAATTCTCCTTTATAGAATTAGTTTTTTGCCATAGGCACTCCTATGACGTGATTTGAAAGTTACAAAAAATTGCATAAGCTATTTCCTGTTTGTTAATGTGCAAAGTGCACGTTTAGGCATTAAGCCATCTGTTGCCTATTTAGGCGCGGTGAATATAAACTATTTAAGTAAAGAATTCATCTACTTAATGGGTAAAAGTGGTATAACAAACTGTTTAAGAGGGATTCGCAACGCGTGGCATTTTTACTATGCGTTGGTTTAAGTGATTAAGGGGTATGCGGCGGCTTTTGTATTGCGTTGCTCACCCCTTAACAGGGCGTTATGCGTTCACGAGAATTGCTGACTTTTTCATTAGTTCAAATTGACAAGTAATAGTAAACTAGGTGTATATTTTCGTAAGGTTTCTAAATATGAATCTAGCTACTTATATTGATTTAATTACAACCCAAAAAGAGTTTTCCTTGAGTGCCGAACAGTGTCAATTGCTGAACGCTGATTTAGCCACTAAAACAATTACAGATATACCACCTTCTATTGCGAATGATCTTGAAGAGTACCTTTCAAAAGCTTTAGCGTACGGTAGTGTCGAAGCTGGCATTGCCTCTCAATTGGATGAACTACTTGAACAGTTGAGAGAACACGCATAACAAACTGTTTAAGAGTGATTCGCAACGCGTGGCATTTTTGCTATGCGTTTAAGGCAGTATGCGGCGGCATTGGTATTGCGTTGCTCACACCTTAACAGGGCGTTATGTTACTGCACTTTACGAGTAATTGAATGAATATAAAGTTGTTAGTTGGCGGTTGTTTACTCGGTGTAACCGCTCTATTTTTTGTCGGTAAACGAGGTGGTGAGGAGTTATCGCTCCCCGTGTGTGATTCCGTCCCTAAAATTGATACGCCAGTGCATTTTTTCACAGATGACTCCATTAGTGAGGCACGAATTGAAGAGTTTATTGACTATTCAAACCTTGTTCTAGAGAACTCTTGCATTCCAATTAGAAGGACCCTTTCAGGAATCACCAAACTTGATTTGACCAGTTTTAAAAGTCAAGACAGTGGTAAGTTACATCAACAGTTACTCCTAAATGTTGGTAACTCGATTCTTGCGCCAATGCAAAAAGTTGGAAGTTATTATGTTCTAGTTCTTCCTAAAGACTTTCCTTTTGCAAAAGACAGTGCAGGAACTGCTCATGTAAATTTTAGTCGCAGTTTTTTGGTTCTATCTTCTGATGCAGAACTTCATGTGCTAGAGCATGAGTTGGGGCATCTGGCTTGGGCATGGCACGACAACACAGCAATACATTGGTTAAAAGGGCAGCTTCTAAAAGAGCATCACAAGCAAATTAAGCCATATGCATTTGGGGCATTGTGTCATGAAGCGGGGACGGTAATGACTTATGCAGAGAAGCAGTTGCCAGCCTATTCATCACCAGATATCAAATATTATGGACAGGCTTGTGGCAATGCCGAAACTGCTGATAATGCACGTCATATGCGAGAGTTTGCGCTATCACTGGTAGCTCCGTAACATAACAAGGCGTTCAAGCGGGATTCATGCCGCGTGGCATTTTTTGTTTGCAGTGAATTTTGGTGGTGAAAGTGGTCTGCGAAAGGTTGGTTTGTGCGGCATTCACCCCTTAACGCAGCGTTATATGCTTCAAAGATTCAATGGGTTAGGTGTGATATGAAAATAATTGGGTTTCTTTTAGTAGCTGCACTAACCGTAAATCTTTGTATCTCATCCTTTTCTATCTTCCAGCTATATCGTTATTTAGAGCTACAAGATAGCAATTGGCAGAAGGGTGTTCATTTCTATACTGAAGCAAGAAATAACACCCAGATTTCGGTCCAAGAGCGCACTGCGGTAACTAAACTTATTGCTAAAGAATTGTTTATATTGGGGTATGACGGCGCCTACTATGTGGACATAAATGGTAAGGAAAAGTTGTTTAAGCCAACTGAAGGTCATCGAGAGGCAAGGAAGCTAAGTTTTCAATCGAGGCAAACCTCGATAGCATATATACACGAGCAACTTTGGCTAAATGCACTTTATGTCACGTTACTTCTAGTTATCGCAATCATCAAAAGTAAATTTCAAAAACGCATATAACAAGGCGTTTAAGGCAGATTCCCAACGCTTGGCATTTTGCATTTCAAGTTGGGTTTAGTGTTTACTGTGTAAAGGTTTAGGTTAGGTGGTAGGCGTTGTTCACTACTTAACGCGGCGTTAGGCCCAAATAGTATACAAGGAGGTTCAATGAGTAAATTAGTGGTTTATTTGTCGGCAATTGTTGTCGCATGTTTAGTGGTAGCAGAGCCCGCATTTGCGGGCCCTGGAGGAAAAATTGCAAGCGTATTATCTGAGACATTCTGGGGAAAGGTAATAATAATATGTTTATTAGTCTTTTTTTCACCGTTTATAGTGTACGCCTTTTGCAAGGAGAAACTAGCTGAGCAACGTGCTAGAAAAGATCTGAGGTTTATGGCTGGCTATAGTGAACTGTTTGAGTGGTTAAAAGTACAAGAAAGAGTCAAGGATTGTTTCTATCGAGTGCATGCTGGTTGGGAGAGTGAAGACCTATCGAGTGTTTCAGACTGGATGACAGATTGGTATTGGCAAAATCAGCAGCAAGTACATCTTGAGAGTTGGAAAAAACAAGGGTTGGTTAATGTATGTAAGGTAACCCATTTGTCCAAAATTAAGCCGTTACTATTTGTTCATAGGAATCAATCTGTAGAACACGAAGGTTCTATGGTTGTGGTTGCTATTACGGGAGAAACTCAAGATTACCTAATGGTTAAAGAGACAGGAAAAATTGTTGAAGGGAGTAAAAAATTCAAAGATGTCGAAACAATTTGGACTTTGACCTTAACTAATGGGGTTTGGAAAGTCTCTAACATTGAAAGCTGTACGATGTTTATAGATTATGTCAATGAAGCTAAGCATTTACCCAAGATTGAGACTACGGTTGTAAGCGACTTGAGGGCCTAACAAAGCGTTTAAGAGGGACTTGGCACGTGTGGCATTTTCAATTTGCGGTAAGTTTAGTGGTTAAAGTGTGATGCGGTCACTTTTGTATTGCGTGCCTGCGCCCCTTAACGCGGCGTTATATGCTTGGGTGAAAAATGATGGAACATAATGAAATACATTGGCACGATTGTGAGTTGCTGTCGATGATTGAAGTACCGTCACAAGACGAATTGATATTAAGAGTTATGTACCCAGTAGATTGGGAAAATGACGAATATGAAGAAACTGATATTGTATTCAGCGGATTCCATTCTCTAAAGATCAACGAAATTCCTTTTGAAGGTAATCCAACACTCTTAGGACTAGAGTCTGTGAAAAGAGTGGATAGTGACTTATTCAAGTCGAGTTGGTTCAAGTTCAGCTTAAGTACAAATGCTGGTATTCGTGTGATCGAAGCCAAAAGTGTACACCTTAGAGAACGCATATAACAAAGCGTTCAAGGCGGATTCACAACGCTTAGCGGTTTCAGTTCAGGTTAGGTTAAGTGTTTAAGGTACAATGGTTTAGGTTTGGTGGTTTGCGTTGTTCACCACTTAACGCGGCGTTATATGCACGGGAGAGTTCAGTGGAAGAAAGAATCCGAAAAAGGGACGTAAAAGTCTGCCCTGTAGTGCTCAGAAAATCAGGAAACTATCGTGAGTTACTGTTGTTTGAACATCCATTAGCTGAGGTTCAACTTGTTAAAGGAACACTAGAGCCGTCGGATATTTCTATCGAAAGTGCCGCTTTGAGAGAGCTGGAAGAAGAATCTGGGTTATCTAGTGTATCAAGTGCTCACTATCTCGACTGCTGGGAAAGCGGTTTTCAAAATCAACTGTGGCATTTTGTGCTTTGCGAAATAGACCAAGAACTACCGAATAGCTGGAGTTTCTTTACTCAAGATGACGGTGGGCATGAGTTTAATTTCTTCTGGCATAAAGTAGGAAGTAAGCCCGATTTTAAGTGTCATAAAGTATTCTTTGACGCCATTAAGCAAGTCGAAATTCTGTGCATATAACAAACAATTTAAGAGGGATTCCCAACGCTTGGCATTTTTGTTTCTACTTCAAGTTTAGTGTTTATGGCACAATGCTTTAGGTTGGGTGGTAGCGTTGCTCACCCCTTAATTGGGCGTTATGCTTAATCACGTAAAATCAGTGGTTTATGATTTTTCTTTGTTCCCTCGGCTTTTCAGTTTTGTGTTTGTCGGCAAGCCGGCTTTTTCGAGCGCTGTTTTTCGGACACTTATTCTTTGGCGCTAAAAACTCTGAGAATTGCCTCAATCAATTCTCGGGCAAGCGCGAAGTTAGGGCGGTTGGCTCAATCAGAAATCCATTTCTAGGTTTTCAAACTTCAAACCAGATGTGCCAAAATTCCGAGCCTGATTATCAAAACTATGATTCATTTCGGTTTTCTACGTTTTGGCTTTTGTTTGTAAATCAAAGTCGAGTTAATCTTGGTTCTATTAAAACGTAACCCATTGAAGCTTAAGCATAACAAGGCGTTTAAGTGGGATTTGGCACGCGTGGCATTTTCAGTTTGCGTTGGGTTCAGTAGTTACGGCACTGTGCGGTAGCTTTTGTATTGCGTGCCTGCACCCCTTAACGCGGCGTTAGGTGAATTTGGGGAAATAATGCAGCAAATTTTGGAAACTGAACGTTTAATTCTTAGATCATTTAAGCAGTCTGATGCTGAGCAAGTATCAGTATTAGCTGGTGATAAACGAATCGCAGAAATGACAGCAAACATACCGCATCCATACGAAGTTTCAGATGCAATTTCATGGATTGAAACACATGAAATTGGTTTTGCCAGCGGAGAGAGTATTGTTTATGCGATTGTACATAAAGAATCGTTAGAGCTTATTGGGGCCGTGAGTTTGCCAAGCTTAAAAGATGGCCAAGGTATATTAGGTTATTGGTTGGGTGTCGATTTTTGGGGGCAGGGTTATGCGACAGAAGCTTCAAAGGCGCTAATTGAGTACGCAAAAGAATCTCATGGATTGAGAGAGTTAAAGGTTATGCATCTTGTTGGTAATGCTCGTTCAAAGTCAGTTATCGATAAACTTGGCGTTACTTACATAGAAAATCAAACACTTCGTATGCAAGGTGGTGAACGCGAGGTTTGTGTTTATATTTCAGCGGTATAAATTCACCTAACAAAGCGTTAAAGAGGGATTCATGCCGCGTGGCATTTTTGGTATGCGGTATGTTTTGGTGGTGAAAGTGGTCTGCGGGAAGTTGGTTTAGGCGGCATTCACCCCTTAACGCAGCGTTATGTTTAATCACGTAAAATCAGTTGTTTGCACTCTTTTTTGTTCACGTAGCTTTCAAGTTTTTCCCTTGTCGGCAAGCTAACTTCAGTGGTCGCTGTTTTCTGGACTCCTATTCGCGGGCGCGAAAAATTCGGAGAACTGCCTCATTGAAGTCCAGTGTGTTGGCGAGGAGAGTGAGGTGTTCTCAATTCCAAAGTTAGAGTTCCAGTTTTCGGTTTTTCACGCTAAAACTCAATGTTAGTAAAATCAAATTTATGAGTTAATTCAGTTTTTTAGCTTCTGGTTTTGGTTTTCAACGGTAAGTCGAGTTAAGCTCTTGGTATCGTAAAACTTAACCCTTTGAGTCTTAAACATAACAAGGCGTTTAAGCGGGATTCATGCCGCGTGGCATTTTTGGTTTGCAGTGAGTTTTGGTGGTGAAAGTGGTATGCGGAAGCTTGGTTTATGCGGCATTCACCCCTTAACGCGGCGTTATGTTTACTTGTATTTCAAAGGCTTAAAGGTCTTAGGCTCTGGTTCTTTGTCCCTCTGGTAATTCGTCCCTAGTAGACTCAGCAAATCAGTATTGTTGGTCTAAGTTCTTGAACCACTCAGCCCGTAAAACATGCCAATGTTCGTGGGTTGCTTCATTGTCAGGTCGTGGCGGTCGGTTTCTTGTTTAACTGGCTTAAAGTCGCTTTTAGGTTCTTTGCCAAGTAGTATTTCGGCTTGGCAGTAGCCTCGGCAATTCAGCATTGTTTTGCGCTTTGGTTGGAAAGAAAGGGTGCTTGTTGAAACGAGGTCGGGTTGCCTCATTGGGCAGGGAAGTGGAATTACAGGTTTTGGGTTAATCGCCTTTGGTGGCCAAGTTGGTTCTTACCTTGTGGTTTGCTTCAGAAAACTAGTTAGAAATCGCAGTTCTTTCTCAATTAAATCATGTATTTGTGGTAAAACATAACAAGCAATTCAAGCTGATTCGCAACGCTTGGCATTTTTGGTTTGATTCAGCTTTAGTGTTTACGGCACAATGCTTTAGGTAGGTGGCAGCGTTGCTCACAACTTAATTGGGCGTTAGCAATCTTAGGAGAGACAGTGTGCAACATTTTAACGGATGCAAATTAGTTGTTCATTGTAACGAGCAAATTCTTACCTATAAAAGAGATAATATTTCTTCCATCTCATACCCAAATTGCTGGGACTTACCTGGTGGCGGTCGTGAAGGGAACGAAACGCCAGAGGATTGTGCACTAAGAGAATTGAAAGAAGAATTCGGTATCGAACTGTGCCCATCGCGTATTCATTACAAGCAAAAAGTGGAAAGTCATACAGGCTTTGGTTGTGCGTATTTTCTAGCGGTTACGATAACCGAAAGTGAGTTACGCGAAATTCAGTTTGGCGATGAGGGGCAATATTGGAAGCTTATGGACATAGAAACGTACTTAGCCCTCTCAGACGCTGTGCCATCCAACCAGCAAAGAATAAGAGGCTATCTCAACCTATGAGTTCGTATTGCTAACAAGGCGTTTAAGACGGATTCACAACGCTTGGCATTTTCGGTTTGCTTTGAATTTAGTGTTTACGGCACAATGGTTTAGGTTTGGTGGTTGGCGTTGTTCACCACTTAACGCGGCGTTATGCTTAATCACGTAAAATCAATTGGTTGCATCTTTTTTTGCTTTCTCGGCTTTATAATTTTGGTCTTGTCGGCAAGTTGACTTCAGTGATCGCTGTTTGCTGGACTTCAATTCGTGGGCGCTAAAAATTCAGAGAGTTGCCTCATTGAAATGCAGTGTTTTGGTGAGGTGAGCGCAGCTTGCTCAGTTTCAAAGCTAGAGCTTCAACTTTCGTTTCTCACGTTGAGATTCAATGCAAAATAAATCGAATTTATGAGTTAATTCAGTTTTTTAGCCTATGGTTTTGGTTTGCAAAGGTAAGTCGAGTTAAGCTCTTGGTATCGTAAAACTTAACCCTTTGAGTCTTAAACATAACAAGGCGTTCAAGAGGGATTCATGCCGCGTGGCATTTTTGGTATGCAGTAAGTTTTGGTGGTGAAGTGGTCTGCGGAAAGCTGGTTTATGCGGCATTCACCCCTTAACGCGGCGTTATGCCACAAGACGTTCAACATGGAGGAAAGGAAATGGATTTAAACGCAATATTACTATTTGTAGTCGCTTGCCTGGCTATCAATATGATACCTGGCCCAGACGTAATCTACATCGTCTCAAACACAATGAAAGGCAAGCTTACAACTGGATTTAAAGCTGCAATTGGTCTAGGTGTTGGCTACTTTGTACATACATTAGCTGCGTGTTTAGGTTTGTCCGCGATAATCCTCAGCTCTGCTGCAGCTTTTAGTGCGGTAAAATGGTTGGGTGCCGCTTACTTAGTATATTTAGGTGTCCAGTCTCTGCTATCTATGTGGCGTGGAGGCAGTAAAATAGTGGTTAGTGAAAGTGTTGAAACCAACAAAAATGTATTTATACAAGGCGTTATTGTTAGTGTTTTGAACCCGAAGGTAGCACTATTCTTCCTTTCATTTTTACCTCAGTTTGTCGATAAATCTGCAGGCTCCGCGTCAATGCAATTATTAGTGCTTGGTTTGCTCTTCAGCGCATTAGCTACGCTGTGTAACGTTCTCTATGCCTCAGTCGGTAGTTGGGTTTTTAGTCGTTCAAATTCTCAGCGTTATTCACGAGCACTTGAGGGTGTCTCGGGAGTTCTGCTTATTGGGCTAGCAGGCAAAGTCGCAATCAGTGAGCGCTAGTGGCATAACAAACAATTTAAGTGTGATTCAGCACGCGTGGCATTTTTGGTATGCGGTGGCTTTGGTGCTGAAGTGCTATGCGGTGGCTTGGTCATTGCGTGCTTCACACCTTAATTGGGCGTTAGCTTAAAACATTAAAAATCAGTTGTTTGTGGTTTTTCTTTCTTCCTTCGGCCATTCGCTCTGGTTCCTCGGCAAATCCACATTGTTTGTCAACGTGAGTTTCGAACAGTTGCCTCAATTGAGTTTTGGGACTGCGCGAGGTTCGCCAGTTTGGTGCAAAGTCGCTTTGGAGGTTTTGTTTTAGCTTTGAATTTTCCGAAAGTGATTTATCAAAATTTTCGGGTTTTCAAATCGCATGAAAGGCAACAAAGTTTGAGCCAATTCGGGTTTCAAAGCTTAAGCGGTTTGTTGGTTTTCCAAATCGGTTTAATCTCAGGCTTGGTAAATCTAAGGTGCTGAAATTTAAGCTAACAAACTGCTTAAGCGGGATTCGCAATGCGTGGCATTTTCAGTATGCGGTGAGTTTCGTGATTAAAGCGGTGTGCGGTAGCTTTCGTAGTGCATTGCTCACCCCTTAGCAGGGCGTTATGCTTAATCACCTAAAATCAGTGGTTTATGGTTTTTCTTTGTTCCCTCGGCTTGTTAGTTTCGAGTTTGTCGGCAAGTCAGCTTCATTGGGTGCTATTTTCTGGACATCAATTCTTTGGCGCTGGAAATTCAGAGAATTGCCTCAATCAATTTTCAGGTAAGCACGAGGATAGGGCGGCTGGCTCAATCAGAAATCAGTTTTCAGTTCTTAGTTGCCCAAGCTTGAAATGTTAAAAGTCCAAGTCTGCCTTTCAAAACTATGAGTCATTTCGGTTTTCTAAGTTTTGGCTTTTGTTTGTAAATCAAAGTCGGGTTAATCTTGTTTTGAGTAAAACGTAACCCATTGAAGCTTAAGCATAACAAGGCGTTCAAGAGGGATTCATGCCGCGTGGCATTTTTAGTATGCGGTTAGTTTTTGTGGTGAAAGTGGTTTGCAGAAAGCTGGTTTAAGCGGCATTCACCCCTTAACGCAGCGTTATAACCTAATGGGAAATAATGAACTTAGTAGATTTTCAAAAAACGGATTTTCACCTGCTTATCGAATGGATCGACTCAGATGAGTTGAACTATTTATGGGGTGGTCCAGCTTATACTTTTCCGCTGACTTCTGAACAGATCATTGCCCATTGTACCAAGGAAGAAGTATTTCCTTACTTGCTAAAAGTAAGTGGTCAGAATGCTGGGTTTGTGGAGTTGTATAAAGTCACCAACGAGCATTATCGAATTTGTCGTGTATTTATCTCAAACTCTTATCGTGGGCGAGGCTTATCAAAATCTATGCTTATGTTATTAATAGATAAAGTCCGGTCAGATTTTTCTGCGACTACGCTTAGTTTAGGCGTTTTTGAACATAACACTGTAGCTAGAAAGTGCTATGAATCTTTAGGTTTTAATGTCATTGGGATTGAATCTGGCACCAGATCTTTTGATGGTCAATTATGGGGTTTGGTGCGAATGGAAAAACGGTTATAACAAGGCGTTCAAGTGGGACTTGGCACGCGTGGCATTTCCGGTTTGCGGTTTGTTTAGTGGTTAAGGCGTGATGCGGTCACGTTTGTAGAGCGTGCCTGCGCCCCTTAACGCAGCGTTATGCTTAATCACGAAAAATCAGTGGTTTATCATTTTTCTTTGTTCCCTAGGTTTGTTCGTTCGAGTTTGTCGGCAAGTTAGCTTTATTGGGCGCTGTTTTCCGGACAATTATTCTTTGGCGCTGAAAATTCAGAGCGTTGCCTCAATCAATTCTTGAGCAAGCGCGAGGTTAGGGCATCTGGCTCAATCAGCAATTTGATCTTATTTTTTGGGTTTTAGCAGCCAAATTTCAAAGTCCGATTTTCAAAACTATGAGTCATTTCGGTTTTCTACGTTTTGGCTTTTGTTTGTAAATCAAAGTCGAGTTAATCTTGTTTCTAGTAAAGCGTAACCCATTGAAGCTTAAGCATAACAAGGCGTTCAAGTGGGATTCATGCCGCGTGGTATTTTTGGTGTGCGGTGAGTTTTGGTGGTGAAAGTGGTCTACGGAAAGTTGGTTTAAGCGGCATTCACCCCTTAACGCGGCGTTATACAATAAAGAGTAAAAATGAGTACAATAAAAGAGTCAGAAATGGAAAAAGACAAGAATTTAACCCCAGAAGAATTGAAAGAGCGAGCGATTCGTTTCTACAACCGTTACGGAAACGAGCTTGAACAGGTTAGAGAGTTGCTTCAAATTCGGTTAACGCAGTTAGCTCATGCATACACTATAAATCACAATCTTCCTCCTGAAGCCATTACGGTTTCAACACGAGTTAAGAGCCTAGGTAGCTTCCTAAAGAAACTGGAAAAAAAAGGATTCCCTCAGTTCTATTTGCCAACAGAGGTTATTCAAGACTTAATTGGTGCGCGAGTAATATGTTGGTTTATAGATGATTGTAATGGAATTATGGATTTCATTTCTTCGTCGAATCACCTCGATGTGAAACCTGAATCAATTGAAGACTACATTACAAACCCTAAGCCTTCTGGTTACCGTTCTATACATCTTCAAGCTCGCGTTGCTTATGACAGTATTAGCAAGGCAAAAGGCAGCGAAAGTGTTGAAATAAAAAATGAATCAATGCTCTGCGAGGTTCAAATTCGAACGAAGATTCAAGACGCATGGGGTGATATGACACACGAGTTTCACTATAAGGCGAAAATAGTTGGTGTAGAAAATGCGATGTTAGAGACAATGCTATCTGAACTATCTAAACGCCTGAGCAATGAAGATAATTCACTATTAACTTTGAGGGATGCTTATCAAGGGTTGATAGATGAAAAGCAAAAGTCTGGTAAAAGAACTGGCTTCATTGCGAACCCCGAAAATATTGTATAACAATCTGTTTAAGAGTGATTCGCAACGCTTGGCATTTTTGCTATGCGTTGCGTTTTGTGTTTAAGGTGGTATGCGGTAGCATCGGTATTGCGTTGCTCACACCTTAACAGGGCGTTATGCTTAATCACGTAAAATCAGTGGTTTATGTTTTTCTCTGCTCCCTTGGCTGATTGGTTTTGTGCTCATCGGCAAGTTAGCTTCATTGGGCGCTGTTTTCTGGACATCAATTCTTTGGCGCTGAAAATTCAGAGTGTTGCCTCAGTCAATTTTCGGGTAAGCGCGAGGTTAGTGCGGCTAGCTCAATCAGTACTTCGAACTTAGGTTTCTGAGTTTTAGCAGCCAAATTTCAAAGCCTGATTTTCAAAACTTATGAGTCATTTCGGCTTTCTACGTTTTGGCTTTTGTTTGTAAATCAAAGTCGAGTTAATCTTGGTTTAGGAATAGTTTAACCCATTGAAGCTTAAGCATAACAAGGCGTTCAAGAGGGATTCATGCCGCGTGGCATTTTTGGCATGCGGTGAGTTTTGGTGGTGAAAGTGGTCTGCGGAAAGCTGGTTTATGCGGCATTCACCCCTTAACGCAGCGTTAGAAGTTTTGGGAATAAATATGGGATGCAGAAGAGAACTGGGTAGTATCGCAAGCGGTATTATTGGTTCGTTTTGTAGTAGAAACAATGATGTTGATGGCTATTGGGGTATAGGTAAGCTATACCTGCTCGTAGAGCACCTTCAAAGTAAGTGTGTTTCTATAAACCTTTGCTCTCAACAGATTGCCCCATATTCTCCGCACTTTGACCTCATGACTGAGAGCTATTCAAAGATGTTTAAGGGGCTACTTATAAAACGCTCAATCCCACTTGAATGGGTTAGCTCAGCATACGTTTACGTTGAATTTGAAGCTGATTATGAGGAGCGTCATCACACTTGGAGGAGGGCATTTGGAAATCCGTGCAATCTAGTTTGTGTAGTCGTAGATGATAATGGCAAAAGTCATGTTGCTCGTGCGTATACAAGTTGTTTCCCACATGACGCGAAAAGGGAAAGCCGGAGCACTAGGTGAGCAAACTTCTAACAAGGCGTTCAAGCGGGATTCATGCCGCGTGGCATTTTTGGTTTGCAGTGAGTTTTAGTGGTGAAAGTGGTCTGCGGAAGGTTGGTTTAGGCGGCATTCACCCCTTAACGCAGCGTTATGTGTTCAGGAGAAAGCTATGAGAGTAATTGATACCGAAGATCAGCGATGGTTCTTATTTGAACATGAAGATGATCTCTACTTAGATGCTAACTGTAATCATAGCTTTTTGGGCTACACATATATGATTAAGCTCAACGAGACTGAATTAAACCAATATCAATCCGAAGGTAGAGAGTATCTGAACCAGCTTTCTCACGATATCCATTATTCGGCACCTATCGCTAAAGGTAGCCACTCAGTTTTTAAAGGTCGAGATGTGACTAAACAGTTTTCTACTCTGGCTCTTGCAGCTATAGAAAAATGGCGAGTGTTGAAGTAAACACATAACAAACTGTTCAAGAGGGATTCGCAACGCGTAGCATTTTCGCTATGGGTTGGTTTAAGTGATTAAGGTGGTTTGCGGCGGCTTTGGTATTGCGTTGCTCACCCCTTAACAGGGCGTTAGGCAAATCCAAGGAGTTTAAGATGAAACTGACATGCCATTGTGAAAATGTAACTCTTATTTTGAGTGAAATTCCAACAGAAGTTGGTGAGTGTAATTGTTCAATTTGTCGACGTTATGCTGCTTCTTGGGCGTATTTTTCTCCGGAACAAGTCGAAGTCACCATGACAAAACCAACAGATATCTACTGTTGGGGTGACAAAGAAGTCGAATTTCATCGGTGTTCAGTTTGTGGTTGCATTACTCATTATGTAACTACAGCCAAATGTCTGGATAAAATCTTGGCCGTAAACATGCGAATGGCTGAAGCAGAAGTATTGTCAGGTATTGCAGTGAGAAATATCAATGGCGCATCGTACTAATTTGCCTAACAAAGCGTTAAAGAGGGACTTGGCACGCGTGGCATTTTCAGTTTGCGGTAAGTTTAGTGGTTAAGGTGTGATGCGGTCACGTTTGTATTGCGTGCCTGTGCCCCTTAACGCAGCGTTAGCTGCCATTTGAATATCAGCGAATATCAAGATTTCATCAGTTAAAATTCTAAATAAGGATGTGAGAATGTTCGAAATTAAAACAATTTTACCAGTAGTTACTTTGCTGGTTGGTGTGTATTTAGCTCCTTACATCGAAAAACGGAAAAACAAAGCTAAAGCTAATGAAATATATGACAATTTGAAGTTGGAACTTAATGATGAAATTGGAGAGCTTCCAAATAGGCTAATGAATTTTGCGTCATGCTTAGATAGCCTAACCTATTGGGAGGAAAAAAATGAGCCGAAAATAAATCAACCTTGGTTCTATATCCCTCGAGAAACAAGTTGTTATTTTTTAAAGAGTGCAACAGAAAACAGCTTTCAACTATTAACAAAAGAACAACGATATGCAGCAAAATCTTTGCAAACACAGCTTACCGGACTTGTTGACTACTGCTTAGAGATAAAAGAAAACAAAGAAGTTACTAAAGAGAATCGGACATTACTGAAAAACTGTTACAAGAAATATTTGTTCACAGGGTGCTGTGCATTGAACACCATGCGAGTTCTTGCAGGGGATTCGAAAGGCATAACAGGTAAATCTGACGCAGAAATAATTGATCAAATTTTCAGTGAAATTGGTATTCAACTCGCGGCTAAGGACCTGTACATTACTCACAAAAGAGAGCTCAGCGACTGAGACAGCTAACAAGCAATTTAAGAGGGATTCACAACGCTTGGCACTTTTGCTTCTACTTCAGTTTTAGTGTTTATGGCACAATGCTTTAGGTTTGGGGGCAGGCGTTGTTCACCCCTTAATTGGGCGTTATGCAGATTTACTATTTCATTGAGAATTTAGTATGAAAATGGAAACAGATAGGCTTGTTTTACGTCAGTGGCGAGATGACGATTATCAACCTTATGCTGCGTTGTGTTCTGATCCTCATGTGATGAGATATTTTCTTGCACCACTTTCGCATGCTGAGAGTTATGAACAAGCAGAAAAAATCAAAAAGCTAATTTTAGATAAAGGTTGGGGTTTTTGGGCAGTTGAACTTAAGGCAACGGGGCAGTTTATTGGATTTGTTGGGTTACATAGCCAAGATGAAGACAGTGGTTTTCCTAATGCTCCTTTTCTTGAAATTGGCTGGCGGCTGTCTTCTGAGTTTTGGGGGCTAGGCTACGCTCCTGAAGCGGCTCAAAAGGCATTGCAATTCGCATTTGAAAAGTTAGATGCACCAACAGTTTTTGCATTTACTACTTTGCAGAATCGTCCTTCTCAGCGTGTAATGCTGAAGCTTGGGATGGTTGATACGAAGCAGGACTTTAGCCATCCAAAGGTAGTTAAAGGCCATCCTTTGGAGCGACATTGCTTGTACGCAATTACACGTGAGCAGTGGTTAGGAAAATCTGCATAACAAAGCGTTTAAGTGGGATTCATGCCGCGTGGCATTTTTGGTTTGCAGTGAGTTTTGGTGGTGAAAGTGGTCTGCTGAAAGTTGATTTGGGCGGCACTCACCCCTTAACGCGGCGTTATGTTTTAAGGATAAAAATGAAACATTCAGTTTTTATGAGTTTAGTATTTTTGACTGGGTGTGCTGCTAGTCAGGCAGCACCAATAGAAGTTCTCAGTTATGAAGCTGATGATAACAATTACACTTTGATAGCTATTAGTGAAAAAAAGCTAACAAGTTCAAATGGTGAAATCGATAGTGTTTTCGAGGAAAAAATTAAAGAGCTTTGCCCGTATGATTATTTAGTTTCGGAACCAACAGAAGATAATGGCCCCGATGGTACATGGCTAAAAAGGCACATGGAGTACTATATAATGGCGAACGATGTCAAAAGTGCTCATTCTTACTCTAAAAATGTAAGTTGCACGCTTTGATTACAAACATAACAAAGCGTTTAAGAGGGATTTGGCACGCGTGGCATTTTCGGTTTGCGTTGGGTTCAGTGATTAAGTCGCTGTGCGGTAGCTATTGTAGTGCGTGCCTGCACCCCTTAACGCGGCGTTAGGCTTATCAGAGGAAATGTCTCAATAATGAACGATGAATTAGCTCAAGTCTTCGGGTATGAGAGTGCAGAAGATTACAAGCGCTCGATGGCGGAACGTGAAGAATTGCATACCAAATCGGAAAAGCTCTACGGCAAACAACCGAACGAATGGCCAACAATAACAATTAATTGGGATTATCGCCCTGAATCTCAGCGGTATTGCTTTGACGGTTTAAGTAAGTCTGAATTTGATGAATTTTACCCAAATGGACTAGTTTTAGGGCATATGCCTCTAAAAGAGTTTGATAGATATTTGTGCCATTTTAGTCGTAGAGATGGAGATGAACTTTGGAAAGTTGGCAGTCAATCTAAGTTGGCAAAAATGATTGTATATTTATCTGAGGGTAAACCAATCACGCCACCAGTCATAAAGCCTGTTGAAAATAGTGAAGTCATTTTTCAAGGCGGGCATCATCGCTATGCTGTTGCAAAAGCTATTGGGCTTGGAGAAATTCCCATCTATGCGTACAGAGAGAGCGTCGACGAATTAAACAGGTTCATGAACATACGTTGGGCATAAGCTTAGTATCAAGTTTGAAGTGCGACACTTTTTACAGATGCGCATGAATATACTCCGTTGGTGTCCTATACCCAAGTCTTTTGCGTGGGCGCGTATTTAATTTGTGTGCAATTTCATTGCAGAGCTTCTGTGTTACGTGTGACATAGAAGTTCGTTTTGGTAAGTATTGTCGTATCAAACCATTGGTGTTTTCATTAGTCCCTCGCTCCCATGAATGGTATGGATTTGCAAAGTAAAACAGACAGTTATGATGTTTTTCCAGTTGTGCATAACCATGAAATTCAGTGCCGTTATCCGCAGTTATCGTCTTAAAAGGTAAGTCAGAGCGGGTCATGATTTTGCTCATTCTTACGTTGAGCGACTCGCTTGTTCTATCGTCCATTTGCCCTATAAAAGTGTAGCCAGTCATTCTGTCGACTAAAGTTACGATACAGTGCTTGGTTCCGCGGCCAACGACGGTATCAATTTCCCAATGGCCAGGCTCATTTCGATGCTCAGCTTTTGCAGGTCTTTCGGTAATATGACGCTTTGCTGCCAGCCGACCTCGGCTGTCTTTTGAGTTATATCTTTTGCGCCTTTTCTTGGTCGATTGGCGTAGATGTTTCCATAGTGTTCCACCGAGAGTTTTGTCGTTCCAAATATGCTGATAAATGAGCTCGTGGCTCATTGTTGGATAGCCTCTTACCCTTAGGTATCCGACGATTTGGTCAGGGCTCCAATCCAGTCGTAGCAAGGCTTCAGGTAACCTGAAGTCGATTTCGCTATAGCGCTTGTTTCTGCGCGAGCGGCTTAGCCGGTTGCGAGCCATCTGTTGGGCTCTCCATGCTTGATAGGAGAACCTTCTAAAGTGTCTGTTGTATCGGGAATTACGTTCAATTTCTCGATAGATAGTAGCTTTGTGACGACCTAGTTGTTTAGCTATTTTAGCGGTACTAATTCCTTGCTTTCTGAGCGCAGAAATCATATACCTTTCGTTCTCAGTGAGGTGCGTGTATCTCATGTTTTTTACTTCTTGGCGGGAGCAAACTTCATGATTATCGCATCTCACTGTTTTTATGTTCAGAGGTGTCGCACTTCGTACTTGAATCCAAGAAGCCTAACAAACTGCTTAAGAGGGATTCGCAATGCGTGGCATTTTTAGCATGCGGTGAATTTTGTGATTAAGGCCGTGTGCAGTGGCTTTGCCAGTGCATTGCTCACCCCTTAGCAGGGCGTTATGTTCACAAGATGGATTGTAGATATGGATGAAAAAGTACAAATAGCTTTTGGTGTTTGGGCGGGTGTTTCACTCCTCGGTTATGTGTTGTTCTATGCGAATAAAAATACACAGTTTAAGAGGAAATATTATCCAGCATTCTCTGTCGTGACAGGCGCTTTATTTTTGTTCATTGTTAACTTGATGGGCTTTTTTAAACATCAATTCTGGATTGTAATTGTCCCCATTGTTGCGCTAATAACTTTTATGAACATACGTGGTGCTAAGTTTTGCGACAACTGTGGGAAATCAAACTTTACGCAATCGTTAAAAGATAAAAAAATCGAATGTCAAAAATGTGGGCATACTATTTGAGCAATGTGAACATAACAAGGCGTTCAAGTGGGATTCATACCGCGTGGCATTTTTGGTATGCGGTTGGTTCTGGTGGTGAAAGTGTCTGCGGAAAGTTGGTTTAGGCGGCATTCACCCCTTAACGCAGCGTTATGTTCACAAGATGGATTGTAGATATGGATGAAAAAGTACAAATAGCTTTTGGTGTTTGGGCGGGTGTTTCACTCCTCGGTTATGTGTTGTTCTATGCGAATAAAAATACACAGTTTAAGAGGAAATATTATCCAGCATTCTCTGTCGTGACAGGCGCTTTATTTTTGTTCATTGTTAACTTGATGGGCTTTTTTAAACATCAATTCTGGATTGTAATTGTCCCCATTGTTGCGCTAATAACTTTTATGAACATACGTGGTGCTAAGTTTTGCGACAACTGTGGGAAATCAAACTTTACGCAATCGTTAAAAGATAAAAAAATCGAATGTCAAAAATGTGGGCATACTATTTGAGCAATGTGAACATAACAAGGCGTTCAAGTGGGATTCATACCGCGTGGCATTTTTGGTATGCGGTTGGTTCTGGTGGTGAAAGTGTCTGCGGAAAGTTGGTTTATGCGGCATTCACCCCTTAACGCGGCGTTATGTTTAATCACGTAAAATCAGTTGTTTGCACTCTTTTTTGTTCACGTAACTTTCAAGTTTTTCCCCTGTCGGCAAGCTAACTTCAGTGGTCGCTGTTTTCAGGACTCCTATTCGCGGGCGCGAAAAATTCAGAGAATTGCCTCATTGCAATCCAGTGTGTTGGCGAGGTGAGTGAAGTGTTCTCAATTTCAATGTTAGAGTTCCAGTTTTCGGTTTTTCACGCTAAAACTCAATGTTAGTAAAATCAAATTTATGAGTTAATTCAGTTTTTTAGCTTCTGGTTTTGGTTTTCAATGGTAAGTCGAGTTAAGCTCTTGGTATCGTAAAACTTAACCCTTTGAGTCTTAAACATAACAAGGCGTTCAAGCGGGATTCATGCCGCGTGGCATTTTTGGTTTGCGGTGAGTTTTGTGGTGAAAGTGGTGTGTGGAAACTTGGTTTAGGCGGCATTCACCCCTTAACGCGGCGTTAGGGCTCATGGCTAGTCAGTTTTAAAATTAAGTTTGTCGTTTGAATGAAGGATTAAGTTAGATGTTTGAGTCAATTAGCCCTGATGGAAAGCACGTAGCAACTTATCGGTCAGGCGGAGAAATGTGGATGAGTGGTCCTGAATGGGGTTATCTATCAATAGATAATAATGAAGAGATAAAGGGAGCTACACAAGATATTTTATGGTCTTCGGATAGTCAGTACATTGCATTTGTAAAGCTGGTAATTGATGAAGTCCCTAATAGAAAAGGTACTGAGGGTATGAGCTCTAGGGTTGCAGTTGTTAGGCTCAGTGATTTCAAGATACGATATTGCTTGGGAAATAATAAGCTTGCGGAACTAAAGCTAAAAAGTTGTTACTTAGATGAAATCAGTGTCTTGGTCAATGGGCAGTCTAAATTGATAAAACTCGCTTCGATTTATTGGAACTAGAAGATGAATCCAAGCGCCCTAACAAACGCTTTAAGACGGATTCGCAACGCGTGGCATTTGTGGTTTGCGGTAAATTTAGTGTTTTAGGTGGTATGCGAAAGCATCGTATTGCGTTGCTCACCACTTAAGCGAGCGTTATGCTTAATCATGTAAAATCAGTGGTTTATGGTTTTTCTTTGTTCCCTTGGCTGATTGGTTTTGTGCTTGTCGGCAAGTTGACTTCATTGGGCGCTGTTTTTCGGACACTTATTCTTTGGCGCTGAAAATTCAGGGAGTTGCCTCAGTCAATTTTCGGGTAAGCGAGAGGTTAGGGCGGTTGGCTTAATCAGCAATTTGATCTTAGGTTTTTGAGTTTTATCGGCCAAATTTCAAAGTCCGATTTTTAAAACTATGAGTCATTTCTGTTTTCTATGTTTTGGCTTTTGTTTGTAAATCAAAGTCGAGTTAATCTTGGTTCTATTAAAACGTAACCCATTGAAGCTTAAGCATAACAAGGCGTTCAAGAGGGATTCATGCCGCGTGGCATTTTTGGTATGCATTGAGTTTTGGTGGTGAAGGTGGTCTGCGGAAAGTTGGTTTATGCGGCATTCACCCCTTAACGCGGCGTTATGTTCACAAGATGGATTGTAGATATGGATGAAAAAGTACAAATAGCTTTTGGTGTTTGGGCGGGTGTTTCACTCCTCGGTTATGTGTTGTTCTATGCGAATAAAAATACACAGTTTAAGAGGAAATATTATCCAGCATTCTCTGTCGTGACAGGCGCTTTATTTTTGTTCATTGTTAACTTGATGGGCTTTTTTAAACATCAATTCTGGATTGTAATTGTCCCCATTGTTGCGCTAATAACTTTTATGAACATACGTGGTGCTAAGTTTTGCGACAACTGTGGGAAATCAAACTTTACGCAATCGTTAAAAGATAAAAAAATCGAATGTCAAAAATGTGGGCATACTATTTGAGCAATGTGAACATAACAAGGCGTTCAAGTGGGATTCATACCGCGTGGCATTTTTGGTATGCGGTTGGTTCTGGTGGTGAAAGTGTCTGCGGAAAGTTGGTTTAGGCGGCATTCACCCCTTAACGCAGCGTTATGCTTAATCTCGTAAAATCAGTGATTTAGTGTTTTTCTTTGTTCCCTCGGCTTGTTAGTTTCGAGTTCGTCGGCAAGTCAGCTTCATAGGGCGCTATTTTCTGGACATCAATTCTTTGGCGCTGGAAATTCAGAGGATTGCCTCAATCAGTTTTCGCGTAAGCGTGAGGTTAGGGCAGTTGGCTCATTCAGAATTTTGAACTTAGGTTTTTGAGTTTTAGTAGCCAAATTTCAAAGTCAGATTTTCAAAAATCATGAGTCATTTCAGTTTTTTAGGTTTTGCCTTTTGTTAACTAATCCTAGCCGAGTTAATCTTGGTTTTGGTAAAAATGTGGGCGTTGAAGCTTAAGCATAACAAAGCGTTAAAGTGGGATTTGGCACGCGTGGCATTTTTAGTTTGCGTTGAGTTCGGTGGTTACGGCACTATGCGGTAGCTTTTGTATTGCGTGCCTGCACCCCTTAACGCGGCGTTATAACGAAATAGGTAATTATGGACGTAGTAAGTATCAATAAAAAATTTTTAGAAGAAAAAGAGCAGTTACTTACAGCTCGTTTGAAGTTGTTACAAGATAAAGCATTAATTCGATTTGAAGAAATAACAGGTATTCGTTCTATACATTCATTTCATGCAATGATGGGAGCGAATAATAATACTTACGTAGATAGTGTTAACACTGTTTTTTTAGATCCCAATGATTTCATTAGTATGTGGATTGACGGTTTAGGTAAAAGTGTACGAGAAAAAGCTGTTCTAGGACGACTAAAGCCCAAAGCTCCCTATAATAGGGTTAATCGTGAATATTTCTTAATGCATGCCCTCCAAGATCATCTCTTAAAAGAGTACCTAATATTATTTCTTACCCGTAATTTTTATCGAAATTTTAAAGAAAGAGTAAGGCATAAACCTGATGAATCTCTTTGGACAATTTGGTTTGGAAGTGGAAATTTAGTGTGGGGATTACTCATTTCTCCTGAAATGAGAAATGATGACTGGGTAAACGACAAATCTGAAATGAGACGATCAGATTTCAATTTCTGGACAATTAGGCATGTTATGAATACAGGGCTAATTGATCCGGATTCTGATGAACCAATGAAATTTCAATCATCAAAGGATTTTGTTCAATTTTATAGAAGTGTTTTAAAAAGAGTTTCTAATTCGCAGTATGAAAAAGCTATAGCAGATCGTTATATAGATTATTTGAAAAATTCAGACAATTCATATGAAGAGCCATTTTTAATCCCAGAGTTGAGGTACGCAGGAAAAGAAGCTAAACACAAATATAGACTTGATTACACAATACTTAATCCATATACGAATAAACTCGTGGGTTTCGAGATAAGTCCGTCATCAACGCATATGGTTGTAGATAGGATCAGAGATGTAAAAAAGATAGATATTAATGAAGACTTATCTAAAAAATGGTCTAAAGAAATGGGTAAAAGAAATGAATACTTCTCTAAGTTTGGTATATCAACGATAACTTTTACTGATGAAGAACTGAAGGATGTAGATTCATGTTTTTCAGTTATAGCTAAATATCTTTCCGAAAGAGGAGTAGAGAAGAAAAATTTAAGTAATTCAATAAGCAATATTAATGGGCTATTTGACGAACTTTCGTTATAACAAACGCTTCAAGAGGGACAGCCAACGCGTGGCATTTTTACTATGCGTTGGTTTTTATGGTTACAGTGTTATGCGGAAAGTTAGTAGTAGCGTTGGCTGCCCCTTAAGCGGGCGTTAGAGCGCAGGAGAAAAATGTGAATATGACGGACATAATTGAATACATTTCATATCTTATCGCAGGCATTCTTATCGCTCCTTTCGGCTTTATGTTGTTTAAAGAATTCATCGGTAAAGATCGCAAGACGGTCACAGATGAAGTCAAATCTACGGTAGGAGACGAATCGAGAAAGTTTTTGGGCGGTAGATATGGTGATGCGGTTGTAGGTCAGTTTGTCGAGTTTAAACTGATAATAGCGATAGGTTTGCCATTAGTTCTATTTCTAGGAATATCTTCTTTGGTAAATTCTCTTTTGAAAGTTCTGTTCAATCTGTGAGTTGCGCTCTAACAAACTGTTCAAGAGGGATTCGCAACGCGTGGCATTTTCACTATGCGTTGATTTTAGTGATTAAGGTGGTGTGCGGTGGCTTCGGTATTGCGTTGCTCACCCCTTAACAGGGCGTTAAGCGTCGTATATTAACCTTGGTGCAAATGGTGTGGTATCATATTTCGCTTAGGAATTATGTAGAGGTGCCTAAATGTTTGATGTTTTGCTTTATCCAAGTTCTATGGGAGAACTTGAAATAAAAACCATGCAAAAGGGTGGGGATACGCTGTTCCTTTTACCTGATGTTGTTCAAGTTATTTCACAAGAGACTCAGTCTCTAGATGGCAGGGCAACTTCGAATCAAGCATCCCTATTGAAAGCTAGCATTACATCATTAGAAGATGATGAGCGATTTATTGAGACTGTGATTGTTGATGGCAAGGAAGAGCGTCATTACTACGTTACTGAGCCGGGTGTATACCGAGTGGCAATGCAAGCAAAAAGCTCTGGAGCGAAAAAGTTTCAAAATTGGGTTTTAAAAGAAGTAATGCCATCAATCCGTCGATTTGGTATTTATCCGCCTCCGGAAGTAAACGATGACGACTTTCTATTGCAAGTAGCAGATCAACAAGCAAAACAGTCTCAGTTACTGAGCCAGTTTATGCGTAGCTCTATGGAAAAGTTCAAGCATTTGGACAATAAAGTGGATGAGCAATCAGACACTATTAAGCTTCAAGGTTCTGTTTTACAGTCCCTAAAAGAAAGGTTAGATACCGTAGAGCTTAATAATCACTCAAACCTTGAATATTTTGATGTTAGCGAAGTCATCAGGTCCCTAGAGATAGATGAGAGTAAATTGACTTTAGTTGTTGCTCAATGTGAAAAAGTTGCCTCAGAAAAAGGTTCAATTATCAAGTCTCGCTCAGCGGTATACGAGAAGAGCAGCGTTTTCCTATGGCTGTTATAAAGTTAGCCTTAATCGAGATGCGCTTGATTTCCGGTGATAGGGACAACGCTTAACAAAGCATTTAAGAGTGATTCCCAACGCTTGGCATTTTTCATTCCATCGTTGGGTTTCGTGTTTCTGGTGCAATGGTTTAGTGTCGTGGTAGCGTTGCTCACACCTTAATGCGGCGTTATGTTTTTACAGGGAAATGATGAGCTTACGTGATGTGATTGATTCGGATTGGAATCAAATATACGAACTTATTGAAGATAATATGCTCAATATGCAGATTGAACTTGGGTTGAAGTGGGATCGAGAATCGATCATACGTCACTATAAAAGTAAGTCTGTTATTGTTGAAGTACAGCGAGATCATATCTCTGGATTCATCGCGTACCATCAAAATGAAGATGTTCACTTTATTGACTCTTTGCAAGTGGCTCAAGGGTATCAAAACAGATTAGCGGGTTTTCGTTTGTTAAAATCGAGTCTATTAAAAACAAGCGTATCTCCTATGGTTCAAAAAGTGCGTTGTTGTGTTTTTGAAAATAATACTGCCAAGGAGCAATATTTTTCAGTTGGCTTTCGCGAGCTCAGTCGTTCTAAAGGTGTTTTGACGTTGGAAATGCCGATGAAACAGCTGATTAAGCGTTTGAGGTTGGCCAAAACATAACAAACTGCTTAAGAGGGATTCGCAATGCGTGGCATTTTTAGTATGCGGTGAGTTTTGTGCTTAAGTTGGTGTGCGGTAGCTTTTGCAGTGCATTGCTCACCCCTTAGCAGAGCGTTAGTTTGCAAGAGGAAAAACGTAGCTATATCGCAAGATCTAGCGGTAAAGCTCATGTCGTATCGGCATTTAATTTCAGTGTTAATCAGCGTGGTAAAAAACCAAAATTGGCATCGTTTCAGCGGTTGATTTGTTCTTTGGTGCTGTGACTTTTTGGGTAACTGAATCGAACTTTTTGCTGAAACTCTGCTCTGTGAGTTTGTTGGTACAAAAGCCGATTTACTCGCTGCAAGGACGTTTTCTCTGGTGTGGTAAGTTCCACGTGGTTTCAGTGGCTTTGTTGAAAGTTCGCACTGTGAGATTGGTTTTCCAAAAGCGCTTTTTGGTGTTGTAAACTCGTTTTCTGCGGCGTTGTTTGTTCCAAGTGGTTTCATTGAGTAGTCGCTTTGAGACTACGCCTGACTTAAGTGCACCAGAACACATAAAGTTTATTGTTTGCAAAGTTTAAAACAACGTAAAATTAACGCTTTGGGTCTGCAAACTAACAAACTGCTCAAGAGGGATTCGCAACGCGTGGCATTTTTGCTATGCGTTGGTTTTAGTGTTTAAGGTGGTTTGCGGCGGCTTTGGTATTGCGTTGCTCACCCCTTAGCAGGGCGTTAGTTTGCAAAGTAAGCAAAAGGCTAGTCCGGTTTCTGTGCTTTGCACCTGTTGGTTTGCCAATTTCACGAACTTTCCGGTGGCACTATATGGGAAGTGATCGCGGTGGGGTGGTCGTTTACTGGCTCTAACTTTTTTGTCATCGTTCTTTTACGCTGCTTCTTTTTCTTTGCGGCTAATTGCTCCCAACTACCCTTTGTCGCACTTCGCTAAGTCTGTTTTGTCGGTTGGGTTTGAAACTCTGGCTTCCAGTTTTGCATCTGGGTTCAAAGTCAGTAGTTTTGGCCTTAATTCAGCATGTTGCTGCAAAAGCGCTGCCTACATTAGGCACGCAAACTAACAAAACGCTTAAGACGGACTAACAAACGCGTGGCATTTTTGGTTTGGTCGAGTTGGGTGTGTAAGGTGGTCAGTTGAGTTGAGTGGTAGGTTTGTTAGCCACTTAGCGTGGCGTTATGCTTAATCAAGTAAAATCAGTGGTTTATGGTTTTTCTTTGTTCCCTCAGCTTGTCAGTTTGATGTTTGTCGGCAAGTTGGCTTTTGTGTGCGCTATTTTCTGGACATCCATTCTTGGTCGCTAAAAATTCTGAGAGTTGCCTCAATCAATTTTCGGGCAAGCGCGAGGTTAGGGTGGCTGGCTCAATCAGCAATTTGATCTTAGGTTTTTGAGTTTTAGCGGCCGAATTTCAAAGCCCAGATTTTCAAAACTATGAGTCATTTCGGTTTTCACGTTTTGGCTTTTGTTTGTAAATCAAAGTCGAGTTAATCTTGTTTCCAGAAAAACGTAACCCATTGAAGCTTAAGCATAACAAGGCGTTCAAGAGGGATTCATGCCGCGTGGCATTTTTGGTATGTGGTGAGTTTTGGTGGTGAAAGTGGCTTGCGGAAGGTTGGTTTAGGCGGCATTCACCCCTTAACGCAGCGTTATATTTATCCACGTATTTCCATAATCCATTTGATGCTTATGTATGTGTGTAGTTATAATCAGAACACGCAACTTGGGCAAGGCTCTTTTTGCTAGAAGTGCATTCGCATCTTAGATGGTCAGGCGACTGTTGATGATAGTTATGTTGAATGGTTGCACACTTTGCTGCTTTCACTGCAACTGAGAGCAAATAATCGTTGGTAAGGATTGCAAAACCTTATTCAGCGCGTGACGGCCACTCACGTAAAATATCAGGATTAACTCTTGAGTCGGCTCGAGAATTATCAGGCGAACTTTATGTTTACTGTTAAAACTCGAAATATAGTGGTTTCAATTGATGTTGCTGCAATAATTAGGGCTTCGGCTTTATTGTTGGTGCTTTTTTTGTAACCTTTGGTTGGGGCATCTTTGCCCCAAACCATAAATCTCCAACAATATAAATATAACAAAGCGTTTAAGACGGATTCCCAACGCTTGGCATTCTCAGTTTGTTTCAACTTTAGTGTTTACGGCTCAATGCCTTAAGTTTGGTGGCCGCGTTGCTCACCACTTAACGCGGCGTTATGCTTAATCACGTAAAATCAGTGGTTTATGGTTTTTCTTTGTTCCCTTGGCTTATTGGTTTTGTGCTTGTCGGCAAGTCGGTTTCATTGGGCGCTGCTTTTCGGACACTTATTCTTTGGCGCTGAAAATTCAGAGAGTTGCCTCAATCAATTTTCAGGTAAGCGCGAGGTTAGGGTAGCTGGCTCAATCAGCAATTTGATCTTAGGTTTTGAGTTTTAGCAGCCGAATTTCAAAGCCCGATTTTCAAAACTATGAGTCCTTTCGGTTTTCTACGTTTTGGCTTTTGTTTGTAAATCAAAGTCGAGTTACTCTTGGTTCTAGTAAAACGTAAGCCATTGAAGCTTAAGCATAACAAGGCGTTCAAGAGGGATTCATGCCGCGTGGCATTTTTGGTATGCGTTGGTTTTAGTGTTTAAGGTGGTATGCAGCGGCTTTGGTATTGCGTTGCTCACCCCTTAACAGGGCGTTATGTAACAAGGAGAGTTTGGCTAAATGGAAGTAATATCTGAAAGGCTACGGATGAAGCCATTATCGGGAAATGACTTGTCTTTATTTCTACAACTCCATACAAACCCAAGTGTCATTTCGCTCTGTTTCGATGAACTGCCAAAGTTAGAAATTGAGAGTAAATTTAAATCTCGATTAGCATCTTGGTTTGTAGATTCGGAGCATTGGTTATGTTTAGTTGTTGTCGAGTCCACAACGAATAAAGCAGTAGGTATAACAGGTTTTTGTGTTAACGATTCTGTTGCTGAAGTTGGGTTTATGTTTTTACCCGAATATCATGGGCTCGGGTATGGTACAGAGTCACTGCAAGCCCTCATAAATTATTCAATGTCAGAGTTCGGCATCGATAAATACAGTGCAGTTGTCACCGAGGGCAACATTGGTTCCGAAAAGGTACTTACAAAAGTGGGTTTTGTGCTCGATAGGATAGTGCCTCAAGCTTATGAAATTGGTGGTCATTTGTACGCAGACCATGTCTACAAATATGCGTAAAATTGTTACATAACAAGGCGTTCAAGAGGGATTCATGCCGCGTGGCATTTTTGGTTTGCAGTGAGTTTTAGTGGTGAAAGTGGTCTGCGGAAGGTTGGCTTAGGCGGCATTCACCCCTTAACGCAGCGTTATTGCGCAGAGGCAAAAATGAAGCATAAACAAAGAGAGCTGTTAGCATATATTGAGTTGGAAAGTGGTACTGTTTTGATTGATATCGTCAAACTGACTCGAAACGGTCGCTCTTATTATTTTCAAGGTAAAAGATGGTTACGCAATCAATATGGATTGGGTTGCGATGATTGCACATCAGAATCTGGGGATAAGCTAAATATTTCCATTTTGAGTCGAAGACATGCTCCTAAGTGGATTGAAGGCAAGGTGTTGCGTGTATCTGAAAGGGCAAAAGAACGGTATGAATTTTGGCTATCAAATGGACGCTGACAGTGGCGCCGTTAGCTCAGCGCAATAACAAACTGTTCAAGAGGGATTCACAACGCGTGGCATTTTTACTATGCGTTGGTTTTAGTGTTTACGGTGATATGCAGTAGCTCTAGTATTGCGTTGTTCACCCCTTAACAGAGCGTTATGCGCCAAAAATTGGATTCACATCCATGCTTTTGTGGAGGATACGGATAATTTCAATATTTTGACTGCCGATCTGACGATAAAATATTACGTGGCTTCCTTGTGGAAACTTTCTGTAGCCATCGCGAATTTCGTCACAGGCTTTACCAATGTCAGGATTTTCGGCTAACAGCCAAAATGAGTCATCAAACTGTTTTAGATAAATATTTCGCTGTTCGCGACCCCAACGTCGAGAGGTAAACAAGGCTATATCTCTTAAATCAGATTTCGCCTTGTTAGTTAACTGAAATGGTCTCATTTTCTCTCTTCGCTATCTAACTCATTGATAAACGAATCAAGGTCATAATCCGCAACTCCACTTTCTTCGCCCTCAACAAGCAACTGGCGTAAAGTGTTCATTTTAGTTTCTTGGGTTTCAAGTAAACGTAAAGCAGAACGAATGACTTCACTTGCAGAGCCATAGCGACCGCTTTGGATTTGATTAGCAATAAAACCGTCAAAATGGTCACCCAAAGTAATACTAGTGTTCTTAGCCATAACTTAGTCCTCAATACCAATAGATACCTAATTATGGTATTAGTTGGGCTTGGATGCAAGGCGCATAACAAAGCGTTTAAGCCGGATTCGCAACGCATGGCATTTTTGGTCTGGCTTAGCTTTAGTGTTTACGGCACAATGTTTTAGGTTAGGTGGTCTGCGTTGCTCACCACTTAACGCGGCGTTATATGATTTGATGAGAATCCATGAGAAAAACAAAAAACGTAGTCGAAAATCTGGACGTGAGTTTTAGGACAACATGTCCAATATGTAATAAAAAGCTAACAAGCCAAGGGTTTGAACAGCATAGAAAAATGCATCATAAAAACCTGAGACATGCGCAATTCGAGCAGTTAGTGATAGACGCGATTCGCTCTGGTAAGTTAACCGTAAAGATCTTTGACGCAGTAAACCCAAGTTTGAATTCTGCGACAAGAAAGCTACAAGATGTTAAGCATGCAAGTAGAAACAATTTTTACCGATTGCAGCAAGGTGGAAAGGTAAGTCCGAAATAAATCATATAACAAACAATTCAACAGTGATTCGCAACGCTTGGCGCTCTCACTTCGGGTTGAATTTAGTGTTTACGGCGCAGCCTTCAAGTTCAGTGTATGCGCTGCTCACACGTTAATTGGGCGTTATGCTTAATCACGTAAAATCAGTGGTTTATGGTTTTCTTTGTTCCCTTAGCTTTTCAGTTTGGTGTATGTCGGTAAGTTGACTTCATTGGGCGCTGTTTTTCGGACACTTATTCTTTGGCGCTGAAAATTCAGAGAGTTACCTCAATCAATTTTCAGGTAAGCGAGAGGTTAGGGTGGCTGGCTCAATCAGCAATTTGATCTTAGGTTTTTGAGTTTTAGCGGCCGAATTTCAAAGCCCAGATTTTCAAAACTATGAGTCATTTCGGTTTTCTACGTTTTGGCTTTTGTTTGTAAATCACAGTCGAGTTAATCTTGTTTTCAGAAAAACGTAATCCATTGAAGCTTAAGCATAACAAGGCGTTCAAGAGGGATTCATGCCGCGTGGCATTTTTGGTATGCGGTGAGTTTTGGTGGTGAAAGTAGTGTGCGGAAAGTTGGTTTATGCGGCATTCACCTCTTAACGCGGCGTTATATTTTTAATCAATTTTCGAGTCGAAATCATGGATGAAAGAAGTAGAGTTTACCTGGAACAATATCTGAACTCTTTACCTGATGAGGTCGCTTCCAAATACACTTCGTTCAGCTCAGACTATTTCTGTGCAGATGAACACAATGCTAATCTCTGTGCCGAGTTAATCCTTCGTGGTGAAAAGCGTGCATCATGCAGCTTAGACTATTGGTACAGTGAAAAAGGCGAGCCAATGCCAGTTGTTGGACACCTTCAAGTCGTGACAAATTGGGATGGTATACCGATTTGTATTATAGAAATGACGTCTGTAACCAAGCAAAAATACAGCGAAGTAACACCGGAGTTCGCGGCTTTAGAAGGTGAGGGTGACAAGACTTTAGCTTGGTGGCGGGAGGCGCATTGGAACTTCTTCTCAAAAGAGTGCGTAGAGTTAGAAATATCACCGTCGGAAGATATGTTGCTAGTACTAGAGCAGTTCAAAGTGGTGTACAAATAAAAACTTAGTATCAAGTTTGAAGTGCGACACTTTTTACAGATGCGCATGAATATACTCCGTTGGTGTCCTATACCCAAGTCTTTTGCGTGGGCGCGTATTTAATTTGTGTGCAATTTCATTGCAGAGCTTCTGTGTTACGTGTGACATAGAAGTTCGTTTTGGTAAGTATTGTCGTATCAAACCATTGGTGTTTTCATTAGTCCCTCGCTCCCATGAATGGTATGGATTTGCAAAGTAAAACAGACAGTTATGATGTTTTTCCAGTTGTGCATAACCATGAAATTCAGTGCCGTTATCCGCAGTTATCGTCTTAAAAGGTAAGTCAGAGCGGGTCATGATTTTGCTCATTCTTACGTTGAGCGACTCGCTTGTTCTATCGTCCATTTGCCCTATAAAAGTGTAGCCAGTCATTCTGTCGACTAAAGTTACGATACAGTGCTTGGTTCCGCGGCCAACGACGGTATCAATTTCCCAATGGCCAGGCTCATTTCGATGCTCAGCTTTTGCAGGTCTTTCGGTAATATGACGCTTTGCTGCCAGCCGACCTCGGCTGTCTTTTGAGTTATATCTTTTGCGCCTTTTCTTGGTCGATTGGCGTAGATGTTTCCATAGTGTTCCACCGAGAGTTTTGTCGTTCCAAATATGCTGATAAATGAGCTCGTGGCTCATTGTTGGATAGCCTCTTACCCTTAGGTATCCGACGATTTGGTCAGGGCTCCAATCCAGTCGTAGCAAGGCTTCAGGTAACCTGAAGTCGATTTCGCTATAGCGCTTGTTTCTGCGCGAGCGGCTTAGCCGGTTGCGAGCCATCTGTTGGGCTCTCCATGCTTGATAGGAGAACCTTCTAAAGTGTCTGTTGTATCGGGAATTACGTTCAATTTCTCGATAGATAGTAGCTTTGTGACGACCTAGTTGTTTAGCTATTTTAGCGGTACTAATTCCTTGCTTTCTGAGCGCAGAAATCATATACCTTTCGTTCTCAGTGAGGTGCGTGTATCTCATGTTTTTTACTTCTTGGCGGGAGCAAACTTCATGATTATCGCATCTCACTGTTTTTATGTTCAGAGGTGTCGCACTTCGTACTTGAATCCAAGAAATATAACAAGGCGTTCAAGTGGGATTCATGCCGCGTGGCATTTTTAGTATGCGGTGTTTTTTGGTGGGTAAAGTGGTCTGCGGAAAGTTGTTTAGGCGGCATTCACCCCTTAACGCAGCGTTAGAGCGCACCTACAATAATCACATTTTGTGACCGTGTTTAAAATGCCATACTGTTATTGTTTCATATTGTAATCAATCATTTATCATTGGGTTGAATTCATAATTGGAGATTCTTATATGGCAAGATGTACTGCACCAGTAAATGGTCACCGTACAGCAAGTGCTAGAGCTAACTGTCCAGCATGCAGTAGCCGTGGTAGCTACAGTTCATATTCATCATACCCTTCGTCCTCATATTCATCGTTTGGAGGAAGTGGTTACCGTTCAGGTGGTTCAAGCTCAAGTAGCCCAAGACCAAGTTGGTCAAGTCCAGGCTCTTCTGTAGTTTATACTCAAGCTGAAATTAGAACTCTTACTCCAGTCCGAAAAAATGTAGAGAGACGAGCTTCTAAACCTGATCTTCGCGATGTCTTCCTATGTCACGCTTGGGATGACCGTAAAGGAATCGCCAAGGAGTTACATGATTTACTCGAAGCTAAGGGTGTTTCAGTTTGGTTTAGTGAAAAAGACGTTTTGCTCGGCTCAAACTTAATGCGTGAAATCGATAAGGGTTTAGCTAAATCAAGAATTGGAATTGTTATGGTAACGCCATCATTTTTGAAGCGCATAGCTGGCGAGGGGGTTGCTGACAAAGAGCTTTCGGCTTTACTCTCTACTGATTTGCTAGTACCAATTGTCCACGACACTACGTATGACGATCTTCGGGATGTAAGCCCGTTACTAGGTTCGCGAAGTGGCTTAGATACAGCAGAAGATCCATTAGATAATGTTGCTAGCAAACTTGCGGAGCTAGTGGCGCTCTAACAATCTGTTTAAGAGTGATTCGCAACGCGTGGCATTTTTACTATGCGTTGCGTTTTGTGTTTAAGGTGGCATGCGGGAGCTTCGGTATTGCGTTGCTCACACCTTAACAGGGCGTTATGTTTAATCACGTAAAATCAGTTGGTTGCACTCTTTTTTGCTCACGCAGCTTTCAAGTTTTTCCCTTGTCGGCAAGTTAACATCGTTGATCGCTGTTTTCTGGACTCCAATTCGTGGGCGCTAAAAATTCAGAGAGTTGCCTCATTGAAATGTAGTGTTTGGGTGAGGCGAGTGCAGCTTGCTCAGTTTTAAAGTTAGAGCCTCAGGTTTTCGTTTTCTAACATTGCAACTCAAAGTAAATCCAATTAATTTTATTAGTTAATTCAGTTTTTTAGGCTGTGGCTTTGGTGTGTAAAGGTAAGTCGAGTTAAGCTCTTGGTATCGTAAAACTTAACCCTTTGAGTCTTAAACATAACAAGGCGTTCAAGTGGGATTCATGCCGCGTGGCATTTTTGGTATGCGGTTGGTTTTTGTGGTGAAAGTGGTGTGCGGAAAGCTGGTTTAGGCGGCATTCACCCCTTAACGCAGCGTTATGCCTTAACGTGAAAACGGGAGAATATATGAAAGGGAAGATTCTTCGCTGGGTTGATGAACGTGGGTTTGGGTTCATTAAATCTGATGAGCTTGATGGCGACGTATTTGTTCATATATCCAAGTTTCCCCAAGGCTATCGTCGCCCACAAGTAGGTGATCATGTAGAGTTTCATCTGGCAAATAATCAGCCTAAATTAAGTGCAGCAAGTGCTCGTTTAATTGGCGTGGAACCTCAAAAAACAAACTCTCTTTCAGTTGTAATATCAGCAGCTGTCCTAGGTTTATTAGGTGCTGGATTATACGTGTTTCTTATCGAACCTAAACTGAACCCAGCGTATGAAAATATGGGTTTTAGTTGTGAAGGTAAAACGTACTGTAGCGAAATGGTGTCTTGTGACGAAGCTAAGTTTTATTTGTCAAACTGCCCGAACGTAAAAATAGACGGCGACCGTGATGGCATCCCTTGTGAGAGCCAGTTATGTGGCGGCTGGTAGTATCGGCATAACAAACAATTTAAGAGTGATTCGGCACGCGTGGCATTTTTGATATGCGTTGGTTTTAGTGGTTAAGGCGGTATGCGGCGGCATTGGTATTGCGTGCCTCACACCTTAATTGGGCGTTATATTGTTTTTCAAGTTCAGGGATTAAAATGAGTGAGTTATTTAACACTCTGATGGTTTGTGCGGTGTTGGTTTCATTGTTTCCGCTTATAAAATCCAGCAAGAGTTTTTATGATGAATGGAGTGAAATGGAGAATGAGCATTGGCGTTCTAGAGGGGCCCCACCGTTCGCAGTGTTCCATTTTGGTATGTTCTTATTTGTTCCAATGCTTTTCGGCAAAGATCTGGAACAATTGAATAATAAGAGTTTGATAAAACGTAGGAATGATCTCAGGTACAGCTTTGCTATTTTTTCGCTACTGTTGCTCGCATCCCAGTTAAATCAATAAATTGGTTTTGGCAGCATCAATATAACAAGGCGTTTAAGAGGGATTCATGCCGCGTGGCATTTTTGGTATGCGGTTAGTTTTGGTGGTGAAGTGGTCTGCGGAAAGCTGGTTTAAGCGGCATTCACCCCTTAACGCAGCGTTATATGCAATGGATTGGAATGTTTATGAAAGGATTAAATGGCATCTTAAACGGTTTCACCTGGGGAATCGGTTTCTCAGTTGCAATCATTCTGAGTGGGTTGGTTTATACAAAGTTTGTTGAACCGTCGCTCGGAAATATTCTTGAAGACAAAGAAATCGATGACAAAGCAATTGAGTATTTAGCGGATTTCAAAACTGCCTATGGTTTAACATTGAAAAATGTCTTCAAAGATGGGGACGACGTGCGTTTAGCTGTCGTACAGGAAAACCTTACGGAAGACGCATTATATTCTCGTGAAGTTTTAGCATCTGCGTTTGATGTGAATGGTAATTTTATTGGTAATTGTATCGGCGAAAATGAACTTTTCATTATGCAGCCAAAGGAAACCTCTTATCTTGAGATCAAATGTGCATTTGTACCATCGCAAGTCGAGCAAATCGATTCGTTTAAGTTAAGAATTAAGCCGATTTAGCAAGCGCCAGAAAATTGCATATAACAAGGCGTTCAAGAGGGATTCATGCCGCGTGGCATTTTTGGCTTGCGGTGGTTTTTGGTGGTGAAAGTGGTATGCGGAAAGTTGGTTTAGGCGGCATTCACCCCTTAACGCAGCGTTATACGTTTAAGGAGAAATCGTGGTCGTCATATATGGAATAAAAGATCATTTGAATCCAATTAAAGCTGAGTTGTCCGATGTGATTCAGAACTCAATGACTCAAGCTCTAGGCTTGCCCGAGGATAAACGAGCTCACAGGTTTATTCCGCTTGATAAAAGTGATTTCTACTATCCTAGTGGTCGCACTGATGCCTACACGGTGATCGAAGTAAACATGATGGAAGGTCGCAAAGTAGAAACGAAAAAGGCATTGATCAAAGCGCTTTTTAGTAACATTGAATCTCGATTAGGCATTTCACCCGTTGATATTGAAATCACAATTAAAGAGCAGCCTTCCCATTGTTGGGGTTTCAGAGGCATTACAGGTGACGAAGTCGCCGACTTAACCTACAAAATCCACGTATAACAAGGCGTTAAAGTGGGATTCATGCCGCGTGGCATTTTTGGTATGCGGTGAGTATTGGCGGTGAAAGTGGTCTGCGGAAAGTTGGTTTAGGCGGCATTCACCCCTTAACGCAGCGTTATGTTTCAATGGAGTTCTAGTGAAGTTAACAGAGTTTGAAAATAAAATAATAGAACTGGTTGGGTGTACTAAGGGTAACGCTGGCTTTGCAGCTAAATCTAGTATACGCCATATAGAGCGCTCGCTCGCTTTATCTGATTCTATGCCAGAAGTGTCCGCCTTTTTAGCAATAACTGCAGAAGAGGAAGCCGCGACAGCGCTGTTTCTAGCACTGAAGAATAAAAAATATAATCGTGCTAAAGAGCTGAATAAAAAGCGTCATCAACATAAGGGTGGTGTGTATCCATTCTTATCCTTACTTAAAGAGACAATTCTGGCTCTGAAAGAAGGGCCAACCTATGAGCTGATAATTGAAGAGGGCCCTAAAGCATCACTGCTTAAACTGCGACATATCATTTTCATCGATGGTGAGTATAGATATTTTTATCCCGATCCCCCTCTGAATCTTTTTTCTTTAGATTCGATGGGGAAAGCTCAAGATTATTTTGAAGGTGTGAAATCAATAGCGGTAGAAAGAGGAATTTTATCAATTAGGGATCATATTGAGAAAGTTGCTAATATCCGCAATACGATACTTTATGCATCAGATAGCTCTCTACCAAATGTCTCAAATGTTGAGGAAATGTTGAGCAGGCATATCGGAGCTGCATTGATTATTCAAATGATTTACCTACTAGTGGTTCAAAATAAAAAACAGAACCTAGTTGAACAATGTCTTGATGTATTTTTAAGTGTTCAATGTGGATTTACGGCTAATGAAACATAACAAGCAATTTAAGAGGGATTCACAACGCTTGGCACTTTTGCTTCTACTTCAGTTTTAGTGTTTATGGCACAATGCTTTAGGTTTGGGTGGAGGCGTTGTTCACCCCTTAATTGGGCGTTAGCTTAAAACATTGAAAATCAATTGTTTGTGGCTTTTTCTTTCTTCCATCGGCAATTAGCTCAGGTTTTTCGGCAAATCAGCATTGTTTGTCAATGCGAGTTTTGAGCAGTTGCCTCAATTGAGTTTTGGGATTGCGCGAGGTTCGCAAATTTGGCGCAAAGTCGCTTTGGCAGTTTTGCATTCTCTTTGAGTTTTCAGAAAGTGATTTATCAAAATTTTCGGGTTTTCAAATAGCATGAAAGGCCACAAAGTTTGAACCAATTCGGGTTTCAAAACTCAGGTGGTTTGTTGGTTTTCCAAATCGGTTTAATCTCAGCTTTTGGCAAATCTAAGGTGCTGAAATTTAAGCTAACAAACTGCTTAAGCGGGATTCGCAATGCGTGGCATTTTTAGCATGCGGTGAGTTTCGTGATTAAGTTTGTATGCGGTAGCTTTTGCAGTGCATTGCTCACCCCTTAGCAGGGCGTTATGCAATGCAAAAAGTCACATGCCTGGTTGACGTTTGTCGTTTCGATTAATTATCTTTGCTGAGACTCTTTGATTCAATTGTTACCATGTCGTCGTTTTTAGCGATAGAGCTTGTAATGAGCCGAAATGGTAAAGCATGGCATTTAAAATTGTACTTACAAAAGCAGCGAATGGTTATTCAATCGAAAAAGACCTGAAAATTGGGTTTTCAATTAAGCACCTTTTTTTCGGAGGTACAGTTTCGTTGTTTCGAATGGATATATATGGGGCGCTGAGTTATTTGATTTACGGAATTATCATCACTTGGCTAGGTGTCGGCATTTTTGGTTTGTCAGATCATTTATTGGACATGAGGGTTGGTGCTGCAATAGGGGCTTCATCTGTAGAAGTTATAATGGACTTCGTAAATGCACCTCTAATGGCTTTATTATTAGCAAACATTGAATATCAGGACTTATCTGTAGGTGACAGTTATTTACATTTGTCAATCTATGGCGCTGTAGTGCTGATAAGTTGGGTTTACTTAGCTAATAAGGTTAACTTATGGAGATTCAAGTCCTATCTACGGAAAGGTTGGAAGTTTGATTTGGAAGGCTGTGAAGATTTGTTTGTAAAGAAGCAAGTTGCAACAATACTAATCAAAAATAATATTCATTTAGATAACTAAAGTTCGATCAATATGTCAATTGAGTAACAGCATAGCATAACAAAGCGTTTAAGACAGATTCCCAACGCATGGCATTTTTCATTCCATCGTTGGGTTTTGTGTTTAAGGTGGTATGGTTAAGTTTCGTGGTGGCGTTGCTCACTACTTAACGCGGCGTTATGCTTAATCAAATAAAATCAGTGGTTTATGGTTTTCTTTGTTCCCTCAGCTTTTCAGTTTTGTGTTTGTCGGCAAGTCGGCTTTTTTGAGCGCTTTTTTTCGGACTCTTATTCTTTGGCGCTAGAAATTCAGAGAATTGCCTCAATCAATTCTTGAGCAACTACGCGGTTAGGGCGGTTGGCTCAATCAGAAATCCATTTTTGGTTTTTAAACTCCAAGCCAGTTTTGCCAAAATCCGAAGTCTGATTATCAAAACTATGATTCATTTCGGCTTTCTAATCTTTGTCTTTTGTTTGCGAATCAAAGTCGAGTTAATCTTGGTCCTGGTCAAACGTAAGTCATTGAAGCTTAAGCATAACAAAGCGTTTAAGTGGGATTCATGCCGCGTGGCATTTTTGGTATGCAGTGAGTTTTGGTGGTGAAAGTGGTCTGCGGGAAGTTGGTTTATGCGGCATTCACCCCTTAACGCGGCGTTAGTTTGCTAAAGGCTAGCGATTAACTAGCCTAAGCTTGCTCTCACATCAGCAATGGTGATGAAGAGTTTATTTTCAGCGTCTTCAAATGCTTGAAAACCATAGCGTTCATAGAAGTGTTTCGCACCGTCTTTGGCATCAACGATGACAACTGGAAATGCAACGCTATCACTTGCAGCTAATAGCTTTCTGAGTGCGTCAATAAGCAGCCACTCACCAAAGCCTTTCCCTTTGTATCGGTCATCGACAGCAAGGCGGGCAATCAGACCACCAGAGGTGGATGATTGGTGTTTTTTTTGTAACTTATCGGGCAATGCCTTTAAGTCAATTGGTGTCATTGTTAGCGTGTAAAAGCCGATGACATGTGAGTTGTCGTTATCATCTTCCAAAACAAACGTTCTGGTGTTGTCTTTTTTTGCTTGCTGACTCGCCATTACTTTTAAGTAATTATTGAGAGCTTCGATACCACAGTTGAATCGGTTTCTATCGTGTTTAGCTTTATCTAGAAGTACCGTATTCATCATTGAATTTTGCTCTCGTATCGATCAGCAGCAGCTTTTAGTTTTGAGCTCTGTGTTGCAGGGCGGTCTAAAGCTTCCATGAGCAACATCGCATCTGCTTGGCTCAGTTTTAAAGCCTGTTCACGTTCGATGACTTGTTTAGCTTTTTCGATTGCAGCGCTTAGAACAAACGAGTTGATGCTAGACATGCCGGCGATCGCGGCAGCCTTAGTAAGTAAGTCTTGTGTATCGACATCAACTCTAGCGGTGATGCGAGGCAAAGTAGTAGCCATAATGTTATCTCCTGTTGTGTCAAAATGTCACACATGTATTATGGTCTTAAAGTGTGCAATAAGCAATCTCTGTGTCACTTTGGCACGCAAACTAACAAAGCGTTCAAGACGGATTCCCAACGCTTGGCATTTTTGGTTTGCTTCAGTTTTAGTGTTTACGGCACAATACTTTAGGTACAGTGGTCTGCGTTGCTCACCACTTAACGCGGCGTTATGCGACAGGGAAAAGTTTTTAGGTTTCTTCACTTTCGTTGTCTCTGGCTATTCGTTTTTCGCTCTCGGCAAATCAGCATCGTCGGCTCAAATTCTTGAATCACTGAAACCGTAAAGCATGCCAAAATTCGGGAAGTTGCCTCATTAAAAATCGCATTTGGCTGTGGAAAACTATCAGGCGCAAAGTGTGGAAAGGGCAAGTTTATGGAAAGTCGGTATTCGCTGAAATTTCGGCTCGTTGAATTTCTCATGAGTAAAAGCCACACCTTCGCTTTAAGGTCGCGTTCCGTGCTTGTGGCGGCCTTTTTAGAAAATGTTGAGTCCCTTGGTTCTTGAATCACAAAAAGTTATCTGCGCGTTTGTAGTTTTTCGTGTTTAAGGTAATGTTTTCGTCGGCCAATTTGGCGTTTGCGTACAAATCGCTTAGTATCAAGTTTGAAGTGCGACACTTTTTACAGATGCGCATGAATATACTCCGTTGGTGTCCTATACCCAAGTCTTTTGCGTGGGCGCGTATTTAATTTGTGTGCAATTTCATTGCAGAGCTTCTGTGTTACGTGTGACATAGAAGTTCGTTTTGGTAAGTATTGTCGTATCAAACCATTGGTGTTTTCATTAGTCCCTCGCTCCCATGAATGGTATGGATTTGCAAAGTAAAACAGACAGTTATGATGTTTTTCCAGTTGTGCATAACCATGAAATTCAGTGCCGTTATCCGCAGTTATCGTCTTAAAAGGTAAGTCAGAGCGGGTCATGATTTTGCTCATTCTTACGTTGAGCGACTCGCTTGTTCTATCGTCCATTTGCCCTATAAAAGTGTAGCCAGTCATTCTGTCGACTAAAGTTACGATACAGTGCTTTGGTCCGCGGGCCAACGACGGTATCAATTTCCCAATGGCCAGGCTCATTTCGATGCTCAGCTTTTGCAGGTCTTTCGGTAATATGACGCTTTGCTGCCAGCCGACCTCGGCTGTCTTTTGAGTTATATCTTTTGCGCCTTTTCTTGGTCGATTGGCGTAGATGTTTCCATAGTGTTCCACCGAGAGTTTTGTCGTTCCAAATATGCTGATAAATGAGCTCGTGGCTCATTGTTGGATAGCCTCTTACCCTTAGGTATCCGACGATTTGGTCAGGGCTCCAATCCAGTCGTAGCAAGGCTTCAGGTAACCTGAAGTCGATTTCGCTATAGCGCTTGTTTCTGCGCGAGCGGCTTAGCCGGTTGCGAGCCATCTGTTGGGCTCTCCATGCTTGATAGGAGAACCTTCTAAAGTGTCTGTTGTATCGGGAATTACGTTCAATTTCTCGATAGATAGTAGCTTTGTGACGACCTAGTTGTTTAGCTATTTTAGCGGTACTAATTCCTTGCTTTCTGAGCGCAGAAATCATATACCTTTCGTTCTCAGTGAGGTGCGTGTATCTCATGTTTTTTACTTCTTGGCGGGAGCAAACTTCATGATTATCGCATCTCACTGTTTTTATGTTCAGAGGTGTCGCACTTCGTACTTGAATCCAAGTAAGCTAACAAAGCGTTTAAGAGGGATTCATGCCGCGTGGCATTTTTGGTATGCGGTTGGTTTTGGTGGTGAAAGTGGTCTGCGGAAGCTTGGTTTATGCGGCATTCACCCTTAACGCGGCGTTATGAGGCATATGGATATTCAACTAATACAAGTAGAAAGTGATGAGTTCGAAAGTCTGTTTACTGTTGTTAAACAAGGACTTTATTCGCATGTTGATGCCGTCTTTGGGTGGTGTGATGAGTTTCAGGTCAATCGTTTAAAAAATGATTATGAGCCGCTTTGGTTTCACTGGGTTTACCTCAATAACACGCAAGTTGGCATGCTATGCTTCAAGCCTTACGACAATGCACTTCATGTACATTTACTCATTGTGTTTCCTGAATTTCAAAATCAGAAACTGGGTGAAAGGGTCATGAACATGATTCACGAAATGGCGCGTGAGCAAGGGCGTAGTTACGTAACCTTATCAAGTTTTACTAGAAACGAGCCTGCGGTAAGGTTTTACAAATCCCTTGGCTATCAGGTGACTGAAAGCGATGAAAACTTCCTTTCTTTGTCGCTTCAAGTTGCCTCATAACAAACAATTCAAGAGCGATTCGCAACGCATGGCATTTTTAGTTCAAATCAACTTTAGTGTTTACGGTGCAATCGGTTAAGTTAAGTGGTGGCGTTGCTCACGCCTTAATTGGGCGTTAGGTTTCAGAGTTTATCGAGAGCAAAGTATGGAAATAGTCTTTGTTTATAGAACATATTCAATATTTGGCGGCAACGCCACTTTAGATGTCGCAGGAAAGTGGCTGAGCAAACAGTTGAAAGAAAATTATGGTGGAAACATCACCTCAATTATCTTTGAATTTTGCGCCAAGAATGTATCTCCTCCTAGAAAAACACTAGAGAATAATAATGTTAAGTTTGAAGAGTTTCTCCTTCAGCTCCCTATTGCTGAAGTTCAGAAAAAAGGAACAGAGCTTCGAATTTGCTCAAGGTTAGTTAAACATTATCACGATGATATTGAACGTGATTCTCAGGTGTTATCGCTAAAGGTATTTCAAACAACGCTGAGTAAGAGCGCCACTTTAATAGAGTCATTAGAGGCGCTGAACAACAACCTGAAAGCGTTAGATACAAAAGCTTTATCTAGGGATATACGAAACGCAATAGAAAACGCGCCTCAGACGCTACGTGAGTTGGCAATGTTATACCTTGAACAACAAACCTAACAAAGCGTTTAAGTGGGATTTGGCACGCGTGGCATTTTGAGGTTGCGTTGGGTTCAGTGATTACGGCGCTATGCGGTAGCTTTTGTATTGCGTGCCTGCACCCCTTAACGCGGCGTTAGCAGTCAACATCAATTACAGTGAATAACGAAAAAGTATGACAAGTTTTAAAATTGAGAGGCCAGACTTCCCTTTGTGGGCTCCTAAATCTGTTATCGCTGAATGGGAAGAGCAAGCGGAAGAGGTCGCGTATTGGCAAAGAAAGTTTCCAACTTTAGAGCCTGATACTGATGAAGCCGATATGTTGGCGCGATTATTAACCTATGAAGACATGAAGTCGGTTTGGGAACGACTACCAAAATATAAAATTAAGCCGACTCTCTTTGTCTCCATGGTTCAGTGTTCTCAGTCTTTTATCGGTATTAAGCCTTACAATCTAACTCCCAAAGAGCATGCAATATGGCTTCAAGATGTAAAAGACACAGCTCTGAAATTGAAGTCTTTAATTCAATTTAGTCCCTACGACCGAATCCTAGAAGAAAAGTACCTCAAGAAACGACAAAAATATGTAATGGCAAATATAGTTGAGCACTCTCTACAAATACTCAAACCTGAGGTCAATGTTGAAGAGCACGAAAAAACAAGACCAGCTTATGAATCCTGGCCTGACTTTTTGCCACAGCCTTTAAGCGAAGTGCTGTCTGAGCTAGCGTCATTGGAGTCTGAGGATGAAATTAATGTTGTTGGTTCAAAGCGTAGGAAATCTGTCAGATTAGATAAGCCGAGTCATCCTAATGCCAAACGTAGTTATTTCATTAGAAATTTAACTCAAGAGCTACGAGATTTTACAGGGCAACCTTTGCGTGACATTGTGACAGTCACTACGGCCACAGTATTTGATACGCCATCTTTGACAGAAAGGCAGATCATTCGTATTGCCCCCTGACACAATATCGCCAAAATCTGGATTTAGTGTCATGTCAGGTTGGATAAGCAATTAAGTATCTTAGCAATGTAACCAGTGTTAGGAGAAAAATATGCGTTTTGAAGTTAAAGTTAGTCTTTGTATAAGCCCACAGTTTCTATCTAGCTTAGTTCAAGCTATAAAAATGTTGGCTATTGTCGGGTGCTTGATTTAATAAAGTCGTGTAAGTTGAATGCTAACAAAGCATTTAAGAGTGATTCGCAACGCTTGGCAGTTTCGCTTCGCTCAAGTATAGCCAAGCGCCGCTCACACCTTAATGCGGCGTTATAAAACAAGAGGGCAAACATGGAAAAATCTGAATATGGTAAGTGGATTCATACTGCTTTTACTGGCGCAAGTTTTGCCTACTTTCTAGCAGTCATTGATAAGGTTGACCTGATTGTTTCAAGCTACTCGTTAGCCTTTTCTACGTTGTCATTTGCCTTAGCATTAGCTTTAAACGCTATTTTTGCAATGGTTTACTATGGTTTCGACGGAGAACTAGATGTTACTGAAAAACTCTCTAAATATTGGTTGCTACGACGTTTCAACAGTTTGTCCCAGTGGTCGTTTATCTTTGCTGTGATTGGGTTGGTATATTTTGTCATTGAGCCAGTGGTGAGAATTGTTTTATAACAAACTGTTTAAGAGTGATTCGCAACGCGTGGCATTTTTACTATGCGTTGGTTTTAGTGTTTAAGGTGGTATGCGGCGGCTTCGGTATTGCGTTGCTCACACCTTAACAGGGCGTTAGGCGCTATTCACTTTAGGATTAGGGATGAACGTAGAATTTAAAGTGATCAATTTGGCGCAAGATTATGATTTTTGCGTAGCTGCTCGAAAGGATGCTTACTATTGCAGTTTCGAGACCTTTTCGGGTTTTGATGATTTCATAGCAGGTTATCGAGAACGAATCCAAGAAAGGCAATCTGAAGCAGGTTGGTTTTACATCCATATCTGGTTGGATGGAATATTGGTAGGGCAGTTAGAGTTTCGTTCTTTTTCACCCGAGCCAGAGACCGGTTATGTTCATTTGGTTTACTTGTTGCCTGAAGTTCGCGGTTCTGGTTTGAGCCAGCAAGTTCAGGCCTACATCGAAACAGAATTAGCACGAGCTGGTTGTGAGCGTGCTGTGCTTTCCGTGAGTAGAACGAACGCAAGGGCGTTAAGGTTCTATAAGCGTAATGGTTGGGTATATTGTTGCGCTAATCCGAAGCACGATGATACCGATTTTTACCAATTACAGCTGCGCGCCTAACAAGGCGTTCAAGAGGGATTCATGCCGCGTGGCATTTTTGGTATGCGGTGAGTTTTGGTGGTGAAAGTGGTCTGCGGAAAGTTGGTTTAGGCGGCATTCACCCCTTAACGCAGCGTTATGCTTAATCACTTAAAATCAGTGGTTTATGTTTTTCTTTGTTCCCTTAGCTGATTTGTTTTGTGCTTGTCGGCAAGTTGACTTCATTGGGCGCTGCTTTTCGGACACTTATTCTTTGGCGCTGAAAATGCAGAGAATTGCCTCAATCAGTTTTCAAGCAAGCGCGAGGTTAGGGTGGCTGGCTCAATCAGCAATTTGATCTTAGCTTTTTGAGTTTTAGCGGCCAAATTTCAAAGTCAGATTTTCAAAAATCATGAGTCATTTCAGTTTTTAGGTTTTGCCTTTTGTTAACTAATCCTAGCCGAGTTAATCTTGGTTTTGGTAAAAATGTGGGCGTTGAAGCTTAAGCATAACAAAGCGTTAAAGTGGGATTTGGCACGCGTGGCATTTTTAGTTTGCGTTGAGTTCGGTGGTTACGGCACTATGCGGTAGCTTTTGTATTGCGTGCCTGCACCCCTTAACGCGGCGTTATAACACAAAATCAGGCTATTGCTCAAAAAGGCTATTTGAACTATTATTTGTACATTAAATTGTACTGTTAGGAGTTCAACATGAGCCGTATCCACTTTGACCAAGATATTCAGCCTTTGTCTGAATTTCGTGCTGGCGTAACGTCATTTATTAAACAGATTAACGAAACTCGTAGACCATTAGTAATCACACAACGTGGTAAGGGTGTTGCGGTTGTCCTTGATGTTGCGGAATATGAAGCAATGCAGGAGAAGATCGAGTTACTGGAAGAAATGCGTACTGCTGAAGCACAATTAGCTTCAGGTTTAGGTGTTTCCAATGAAGACGCTCGCGCTCAAGTGTTGGGGCGTATTAAGAAATGAAAGTAGTCTGGTCACCACTAGCATTACAAAAGTTAGGTGATGCAGCCGAGTTTATTTCACTGGATAACCCAGTGGCAGCAGAAAGCTGGGTTAATGAGGTTTTCGATAAAACCGAACTTCTCTCAAATATGCCTGAAATGGGGCGAATGGTTCCTGAGTTACCTCATACTAATTATCGTGAAATCCTTTTTGGCCACTACCGAATCATATATAGCCTCAGTCATGAAATTCGTGTCCTGACAGTAAGAAATTGTCGTCAAATGCTAACGGAAAGTGATGTGTAGCAATTGTGTCTTAGTATCAAGTTTGAAGTGCGACACTTTTTACAGATGCGCATGAATATACTCCGTTGGTGTCCTATACCCAAGTCTTTTGCGTGGGCGCGTATTTAATTTGTGTGCAATTTCATTGCAGAGCTTCTGTGTTACGTGTGACATAGAAGTTCGTTTTGGTAAGTATTGTCGTATCAAACCATTGGTGTTTTCATTAGTCCCTCGCTCCCATGAATGGTATGGATTTGCAAAGTAAAACAGACAGTTATGATGTTTTTCCAGTTGTGCATAACCATGAAATTCAGTGCCGTTATCCGCAGTTATCGTCTTAAAAGGTAAGTCAGAGCGGGTCATGATTTTGCTCATTCTTACGTTGAGCGACTCGCTTGTTCTATCGTCCATTTGCCCAATAAAAGTGTAGCCAGTCATTCTGTCGACTAAAGTCACGATACAGTGCTTGGTTCCGCGTCCAACGACGGTATCAATTTCCCAATGACCAGGCTCTTTTCGATGCTCAGCTTTTGCAGGTCTTTCGGTAATATGACGCTTTGCTGCCAGCCGACCTCGGCTGTCTTTTGAGTTATACCTTTTACGCCTTTTCTTGGTCGATTGGCGTAGGTGTTTCCATAGTGTTCCACCGAGAGTTTTGTCGTTCCAAATATGCTGATAAATGAGCTCGTGGCTCATTGTTGGATAGCCTCTTACCCTTAGGTATCCGACGATTTGGTCAGGGCTCCAATCCAGTCGTAGCAAGGCCTCAGGCAACCTGAAGTCGATTTCGCTGTAGCGCTTGTTTCTGCGCGAGCGGCTTAGCCGGTTGCGAGCCATTTGTTGGGCTCTCCATGCCTGATAGGAGTACCTTTTAAAGTGTCTGTTGTATCGGGAGTTGCGTTCAATTTCTCGATAGATAGTGGCTTTGTGACGCCCCAGTTGTTTAGCTATTTTAGCGGTACTAATCCCTTGCTTTCTGAGCGCAGAAATCATATACCTTTCGTTCTCAGTGAGATGCTTGTATCTCATGTTTTTTACTTCTTGGCGGGAGCAAACTTCATGATTATCGCATCTCACTGTTTTTATGTTCAGAGGTGTCGCACTTCGTACTTGAATCCAAGTTGCATAACAAAGCATTTAAGAGGGATTCATGCCACGTGGTATTTTTGGTATGCGGTGGTTTTTGGTGGTGAAAGTGGTTTGCAGAAAGTTGGTTTAGGCGGCATTCACCCCTTAATGCGGCGTTATGCTCGTAGGAGGAAGTTGTGTATCTCAGGGAAAAAGAGAAAGCTTTAAATAAAGGTGTAATTTTAATCGGCACTATAGGTATTATCGGTATTTCTATTGCGTCAGGAAGCTTGTTTTTAGCTCTAGGTTTGAGCGCGATAGCCGCAATTAGCTTGTTATTACAGCAAAAGTTTCCGGATAAAAATGGCCTTTACAGCATCGAGGTTCTAGATAAGCGTATTACTCTTAAACTAGGAAACAGTGCACTTTGGCATTTGAGTGTATGTGATGTTGAGTCCTTTGATACAACTTACTCAAGGGACGGCGCAGTGATCAGAGAAATTACTTTAAAAACTGTGAGCGATAGTTATGTATTACCAAAACTTGATCGCTTTGAAACTAGCGAAGTTTTGGACCTTGTAACTCTTGTGCAAACCCTAAAAGAACGAGCATAACAAATTGTTCAAGAGTGATTCGGCACGCGTGGCATTTTTACTATGCGTTGGTTTTAGTGGTTAAGGTGGTATGCGGCGGCTTAGGTATTGCGTGCCTCACACCTTAACAAGGCGTTATATGCTTTCAAAATCTGTGAGCGAAAGGGAGTTTATAATGATTCTAAATCATGTCTCAGTTGGTGTTTCAAATGTGCCATCTGCGATGGTTTTTTACGACTCAGTTCTATCTGCTTTGTCCATAAAACGGGCTCATTACATCGAGAATGTCGCGGCTGCCTACGGAGAAAATTTTGAGTTTTGGGTAGGTTGCCCATGTGAAAATGCAGCCTCTTCAGGTAATGGAACTCACATTGCTTTCAACGCGCCAAACAAAGAAGCTGTTGACCAGTTTTACGCTACTGCATTAGAGCTTGGTGGCGAGTGTGCCGGTAAGCCTGGATTGCGTCCAGAGTACGGTGAGACTTACTATGCAGCGTTTGTCCGCGATGTTGACGGTAACAAAATTGAAGCAGTCTTTATGTAGCTGAAGCTACGCATATAACAAGGCGTTTAAGTGGGATTCATGCCGCGTGGCATTTTTGGTATGCGGTGGTTTTTGGTGTTGAAAGTGGTCTGCGGAAAGCTGGTTTATGCGGCATTCACCCCTTAACGCGGCGTTATGTGTCCGAGTACCCCACGTTTAGTAGACACTTTACTAAGTTAGATCTAGGGTCTAATTGAGAGGTGATTTATGGCTAAACATCGTAATCCAGCGTACACCGAAGAGTTCCGTAAAGACGCAGTTCGCTTGGCCAGTCTTCCTGGCCGAACAGCAGTTTCCGTTGCCAAGGAGCTGGGCATCAGTGCCCAGCAGATCCGGAACAGTTCACACGCCTATCTGATAAACAGTTTAACACTTTAGACGGTGTCGATTATTCGAAGAATGAGTCTAAAGAGCTTCGAGCGCTAAGGCGCGAGAACAAGCGACTCATAGATGAAATGGAATTCCTAAAAAAGGTCTCGGCGTACTTCGCGAAGCAGCAAGAGTGAAGTACGAGTTCATTGAAAGCTATACCGGCGAGTACTCGATCAGCTTAATGTGTCGTACTTTAGAAGTGAGTCGAGGTGGCTACTACAAGTGGTGTCGTCATACGCCGAGTGAACGTTCAAAGCGGCGAGAGCGCTTTGAACAGCTTGTCATGTGTACCTTTGCCCAATATCGGGCACATTACGGTTCAGTGCGAATAGCAGAAGAGCTAAACGAAGCAGGCCATGCCTGCTGCGTGAACTATGTGGCTGATACCATGAAGGAAAAAGGTATCAGGGCACGTAATGGTAAAGGGTTTAAGTACAGCAAGGATGTGGCTGCGATGACGAATGTTGCTGACAATTTACTGCGTAGAGACTTTGTATCTGAGACCCCGAATCAGAAGTGGGTCACGGACATCACGTATATCTGGGTGAAGAGCCGCTGGCTCTTCTTAGCGACAGTGATGGACTTGCATTCCAGGCGTATTGTGGGTTGGTCTCTAGGGACAACAATGACCGTTGAGCTCATCACGAATGCTCTAAAAATGGCATTTGAGTTACGTAAGCCGCCTAAGGGTGTCATTATCCATTCGGACCGTGGTGTACAATACAGAGCATATAAATATCAAGACTTCATGCGTAAGCATGGAGGTGTACCGAGCATGAGTCGACAGGGTAACTGTTGGGATAATGCAGTGATGGAGTCATTCTACAGTCGACTGAAAGTCGAGTTGATATACGCAGAAGACTACCAAACTGTCGAAGAAGCCCGAATGGGAATCTTCGAATACATCGAGGTATTTTACAATAGCAGAAGAAGACACTCAGCGTTGGGGCATGTCAGCCCGGTTGAGTACGAAAGTCTGTAGTTATGTACTGTCTACTTTTTGTGGGGTACACCAATACTTAATATATGGTTCCGGTTTACATGATTCTAATTTTCAATTTCTTCTTATGTCATTTTAAATAAGTAGGGGTGCAGATGTTTCGATTCATAATGGCTGTTTGCTTAATTTTTATTAGCTGTCCTAGTTTTAGTTCAATAGAAATAAATGGTACATACAAGCAATACATTGAAGATGGTGTTTATTCCACGCTTGTTGTTGAAAGAAAGGACCAAAGTAGTGTTTTTATATCAATGAATTGCCAAAATGGAAGGCCAAATTTCAACTCAGGAATGGTTAAAAGAACACTTTTAAAGTTAAACAACAATACTGTCCGTTATAATAAAGCTCGCTTTGATGATGAAGCTTGCATAATTGATATAGAGTTTACTGAAAATCAAGCAAAGGTTTCTCAAATTGCAGGCTATGGAGTGGTCTGTGGTTTTGGCATGAAAGTAATATGTGATGGAGTGTTTACAAAAAAATAGTACTAGTTTGACTGTTTGGGTGTTTTATTGCATGACGATGCGGTCAGGCTAATGGGCTGCTCTCGCGTGCTGGCAATGTAAAAAGTGTGGCAGTCTTAGATTTTTAGTTTTACCAGAAAGAGAATTTGAGGGTTGGGTGAGAAAGCTGGGTTAAGCACATAACAAGGCGTTTAAGAGGGATTCATGCCGCGTGGCATTTTGGGTTTGCATTGAGTTTTGTGGTGAAAGTGGCTTGCGGAAAGTTGGTTTACATACTTGCTGCAATGGTTTTAACATTATGACTATTACCATTCTCAGCCAGTTCTTTTTGAATGCGCCTCGCACCATCTCGGCCTTTGCTGCTGTCAAACGTCTCCTTGACCTTGATATCAAGTTCTTGGCGATTTGCCTCGCGTTGGATGGCCTTGTGGCGATGCCTAATCCAGAAACAAAATCCACTCCGAAAAACTCTGAACACTATAGCAATCCAGATAATGCTAAAACTCAGCAGGTGTTCGAGAATCAATTCATAGCAATTAACTTAGATTTTTCGCGAAGTAGATGACGGCCTTTTACGATTTTGAGGTCTTGTGCTTGCTCCGCCTACTGACTTTTGAGCTTTGCTAACTCAACGGCAAACTCTTGTTCTCGTTGCCCAATATTAGTGATTGTATTCATTTAACTCAATGTCCAAACTGCTGGTGCGGTTAAAAATCTATACCGACAACTTTAGTGAACATGGATTTTACTCCTAATCCTAATACTGTGCCTGTCGTGCCGTACAGCAATGTTACAAGGGAGGTGCGTTAATAACATCAAAGCGTGTCATAAATATGGGCATACCACTTAAGCAATATGATTCATACCAAGAGATATGAAGGACTGCCAGGTTAAGTCTGGATTACTACAGCTAGCTAATCCAGGCATTTTCCGATTTAACTCGCCCCTTGTTATGGGGTCTGCTACTAAGCCAATACATAATGAGTAGGAGCAACATCGTTAGACCAAACAATGCCATAAATGCATGATTGATGACTGTCTCCATCGCTTGGTTAGAGCTGATGCGGGGAGCCAAAATGAGCGTAAGTTGCCCTTCGTCGTTATTCACTGCCTTCAAGATAGTTGCATCAACGCGTTGATAAGCAACTTCAGCCTGCATTTGGATTAACCTATTCAATGTCTCTATTTTAACATCGTCATGGACAGGATCTGGATTTGCTCTCATTATGGCTATTTCTTGCAAATCAGCACTCGTTGGACCCATCCACTGAATAGAAAGAATGTTTTGCTTTGGGGTTGGTAACTTCAATGAAGCATGATTGTTTCGCCATATTGTACTTCTCAGGTTATGTAATTTACCTTGATAATTTTTAAGGCTATCACTATTTTTAAGTAACTTTTCATTCGCAAACTCGCCACCTTGTAATGCTTCGTCCCAACAGTTGTCGCTACAGTGGCTTTTTGTTGCCTCTCGCCATAATACTGAAAACTCTTGTTTGAACGCTGAACAATCTGCAGCCAATGAATCTGTACTTCTAGTTGAGCTTCCTGTAGCTAATGTATTATCCGTTTTAACACCCTCACTCTTTGCATCAGTTGGGCAGTATTTCGCTAAATGATTAGCGATTTCCATTAAGCTCTTTACAGTAAATATCGCTAACTCACTTCGCCTATACATGACTAAATTATCGACTGAATACGACTTTTTTACTTCAAAAGCCAGCATCATCAACATGTAGTCTCCTTCTGAAACGTCGGGGGTATAATCTGGCTCATTGCTGATAAAATCTTTATACTCTTCGACCAACTCAGTATTAGGAACCACTTGAAAGTCTTCATCCGTCAACGCATATTTAAATACGTTGCAATAGAGAAGCGCATTATCTTTTGAAAAGCTATCTAAACACAAACGGGGGCGATTGATTAATAAATGATCGCCAACTTTTAAATCGCTCGATGCCCAATCTTGAAAGGTGTTAATTTGATAGGATGCGCTATTTTTAAGCATGGTAAAAGCGGCATCGCGCCATTCCAATTTTGTGTTGAAAGCGATGATTAAACTAGCGCAGAGTAATCCCACCGCAGCAGTAAGATATTGTGGTTTTCTTTTCGCAAAATCGCGTTCTGAAATTTCGTTTAAACCTATTCGCACAACGGTCGATTGATTCTGTTCAATTTCAAAGTATACATTTTTATTAATACTCACCGTATTTTGCCAATGGCTTGGCATCCAAGCCTTTTTTGTTTTCCCGTTTGGTTCAGTGAATGTCAGCCAAGTTTTTCGATCAGAGCTATCTAAAGACTCTATTTTGCCGAAATATCGCGTTATCACTATATTGCTAGGTTCATATTTTGGCTTTGTCTTTAAAAAAAGTATCAGTAGTGCAATAACAGTTACCGTAAGCAGAACTACTGGAGCAAGCCATACAGGTTCAATGGCAATATCAATCTTGCTGATGTACGCAAAAATACTCGTAGCCACTACTATAATTAGCGGTACGGAAAAATTGTAAAAGGGAGGTGATAGATACAAAACTTCTGTTTGGGTGGCGGGTCGTTCAGACTTTAACACGGTTTGAGGGACAGTGTGCGTTGCTGGCCCCATACATTGCTCTACAGGTTGTGTTGTGCTTGGCGCATATGCTTCCGCTCCCTTAGAGAAGAGTGATGGCGCACTTGCAAGAGTATTATTGATTTCATCGACAATATAGTAATCGTTAAGACGAAGGACTAGAATTGTCTCGGCAACCACAACGACTTCAGCAAGTTGATCCTCAGTATCAAGGAAGTATATCGCTTTATCGGATATTGCTACCGGATAATCAGCCAAAGCGAGGAATTTCGTTTTTCCCTCATCATCTGGAATTACATGCACCTCAAAAGGTTCAGTGATGTAATAAACCTCAGAATATCCGACATCAAAACCATATAACTCTGAGAGGGCGGAACGCTCTTCTTCAGAAAGGTTTGCATCACGCTTCACACTTAGCAACTTAGTCCGACGCTCTTTTAAGGCTGCTTCTTTATCACTACTACTATTGAATAGTGTATTGATTAAACTAAAAACAAGAAATATTTTTATTATGATGGCAAGTTCATACATGTAAATATAAAGTCCTTTTTATGTTGATCATTTGTTGTCTTTACAGTTTTCAACCAATGATAGAAGCAAATATGCAATTTCCGTGTTAATCAACATCCATAAAATTACCCAAGATATCTCAATCCTAATAGAAAAGTGATCACATCTACCTTTCATATAGCTCATGATAGGATGTAAATAATTCCACCAATAAATATAACCGTAGCGTTTTAACTCACGTTATAAAACATATTAGTCATCATTTGTAATTGATGAATTTGTTAATTTGGTTGGATGTGAAATTCTTCTGTTCGACATTATCAGAGCAAAATCAACGAAAGGCCATATAAAAAATGTCGCAATTAAGAGACGGATTGCGTAAAGTTTCATATCCTTTAATTGGTGCTTACTGCGGCTTTGTTTCTAAGTTCGAGTTCAATTAAAAACGCGCCTAGCATGGCTAATTGTAAGGTGATTAGCTTCGTTTCAGATATACCTAGCCTCGTAAGCCCATCCAATGTTTTGAGCATGGAGTAATTCTAGCCAACGTGGCCGTTGTCATTTCTTAATCTGGCAGAACATCACCGTCTCTGAAAGCGAACGGCTATGGTGGCCATACTTATTTTTCCTATAATTATTTGCACCATATAGCTGCTGGTGATCGACAGGTAAATTGCGAGGATGACCATGTTCCATAGAGTTGTCACTTGTCTCGCTGGAATTCACTGTTTGGCTCGTTTAATGAGAATCGCTTCGGAGCACAACTTAGTGTCATACACACTATCATCAGATATCTCTACGATTCTTTGTCGCGCCTGTTTGAACAAATTGGGGAGCACTTCACCGGGCTGACATTTGGGGCAATGACTTCAGACGCTCCGAGCTTCCCACCTAAATCTGGCCCTTTGTTACGAATGGGGTGCTGTTGCAAATATTAGACAAATTTCAAGTTTGTGCATTCCTTATTTAAGTTTTTTCTAAAAAGCATCATATGCAACTGTGTTTTCTTCGCTTTTATTAGAAATGCCTACGCAAATAGGGTTAATTACCGGCAGTTAACCGATATAAGGAATGAGAAGTGACTAGCATGGTGAGGAATTACAAGCAAATGGCTGTGTCATATTGCTTTATTACGCTTTGTATCTTGGCAATGAGCACTGGAGTTGGTGCTCAAGAACTAGAAGCAAAACAGGTATTAGCGGGTAAGTTGGTTATTCAGGTGCCAGCAGAGTTGCAAACAATGCCCAAAGAGTTGATTGAAATTAAGTTTCCAAATTCCAACCGACCCACTGATGTGTTGAGTGATTCGACAGGTGGTGTGACTCTTGCGTTTAATCATACTCAAAATGTTCTTTCGCCTAATCAAATCAGAGAAGCACATGGTGTCATCTCGAATATGTTTAAGAATAGGTATCCCTCAGCGACTTGGTTCAGAGATGAAGTCAGTCCCCTAAACGGTCAAGAGTTTATCATCATGGAGTTGATCACTCCGGCCATAGATACTCAAATTCACAACATCATTTATGCAACATCCATAGACAATAGGCTTTTGTTTGTCGCGTTTAATACAACGGTAGAGCAGTCTGAACAATGGTTACCGGTTGGCAAACAAATCATGGCCTCAATACAAGTGGCTAAGTCGTCATTGTTAGTGGAGTAGGGAAAGCATGGATGCAGCATTTAATGAGAAAACACCTAAAAGCGCATTTATTCTAAAGGTCGTTGTGTTGATATTTTGTGTAGTGGTTATCGGTCAGACGAGCGCAATCTACCTCCCCGCAATAAATGGAAAATTACCAAACTTATCTTCGCTCTTAGGAATAGTGGCTTGCTATATTGCACTGTTTAGTACGGGGGCTATGTTAATAAAGAGAAGTAAAGTTTGGTTCGGACTGCTTGGAATAATCGTTGGGGCTGTGGTTTTCTTTGGTGCTAGTTTTTTGGCAAGTTACGTTACCGCAAAAGATCGTGCTATCGATAGATCGGTGGTGGAAAGAAACAAAACTTTGCCAATGATGCTGGACGAATACACTCAACTGGATAAGATCTCGGTGAATCATGAGAGCAAAGGGTACAATTTGCACTTATCGCTGATTGAACACTCAAAACTGGACATTGATGTCGAGGTTTTGAATGAATTCTTTGACGTAGACATCAAACCCACTACCTGTTCAAATGAACAGTTAAGAATGCTTTTTGAGCTGGGCTATAGTATTAACTATCTCTATTTGGACAAAAACCAAGAACGTATTAACGACTATAATATTAGGCCAGAAGACTGTGGCATTTAAGAGTCTAAAATCTTGGGATTAAAAAGCGCGATAGAATAGAAAAGTCGCGCTTTATTTCGTTGGTTTATTCAATCTTGTCGACTGAAAGCGAGGGCTAGTAATTATCTCGCTTCATAATTCAACTGGATTTCATCATTTTGGCGGTGAAGCCAGTGTAGACGAACCCCCAACATAGCGGCCGCAGAAGATAAGCCGACGATGAATCCTATCCAGAAGCCTTGTGCCCCCATTGGTTCAACAATCCAATCGGTAAGACCAAGAACATAACCAGTAGGTAGACCAAGTAACCAATAGGCGATAAATGTTCGGTTGAAGATCGCTCGCATGTCTTTATAACCACGTAGCGCACCAGCGGCGATAACTTGTATCGCATCGGTACATTGATAAATAGCGGTAAAGATCAACAACTGCATCGCTAAGGTGATAACCACTCGGTTATCGGTATAGAGGAGAGCGATTTGCTCTCTCAGAATAACCGTCAGTAAAGCGGTAAACACTGCAGTTGAAAGACCAACTAAGATACCGACATGAGAAGCAATGCGAGCGCCTTCTGTCGATTTTTCACCAAGCATATGCCCAACACGGATACTGGTTGCTGCGCCAATACTCATAGGTAACATGAACACCAATGAAGAAAAGTTAATGGCAACTTGGTGTGCTGCAACGACAGTAGAACCCAATGGCGCAACCAACAAAGCGACGACCGCAAACAGAGTCACCTCGAAGAAAAGTGCGGCAGCGACCGGAAAGCCAAGTTTAAATAGCTTAACTTGCGCATTTAGCTGTGGTGGATGAAACGTAGTAAACAATTGAACCTGCCTTAGTCTATGTGACGTTGTCACATAAAACAGTAGCAACAAAAACATGATCCAATACACTATGGCTGTGGCGACGCCACAACCTACACCACCAAGGGCTGGCGCACCCAATTTACCGTAAACGAACATCCAGTTCAGTGGAATATTCAATAGTAAGCCAATGAAACCGATCACCATGGCAGGTTTTGTTAAAGACAAACCATCAGTCAAACTGCGCAGTGTTTGAAACAATAGAAAAGCAGGTACGGCAAACATCACAGCGTGTATATAACCAATGGTTTTGGTCGCCATTACCGCATCGACATTCATGTAACCGAGTATCCACTGAGTTTGAAACAATACGCCAATGATCGGGATACTGATCAATAGGGCCATAACCGCGCCTTGTTGAATTTCAAAAGGGACTTGCTCTCTTTTGCCTGCACCATTGAGCTGAGCGACAACAGGGACCAGTGCCATCAATAGCCCAATACCAAACAAAATAGAAGGCAGCCAGATACTTGCTGCGACAGAAACTGCAGCCATGTCCGTTGCACTGACGCCACCCGCCATCACGGTGTCCACAAAACCCATACCGGTTTGAGCAACAGATGCAATCAAAACTGGTGTGGCGAGCTTAATCAAATTAGAAGCTTCTTTTTTATAGCGATGCACGTTAACTCCAATGTTTAAGAAAAAGATAAATATGCTAAGCGTGCGAGGCACGTTGGGACGTTTTCGATCGGCAAAGACCACAAAAGTGGTTTATGAGGCGCTAAAAAACAGTAGTTGCACAACCTAAACTAAGGGGGCAGTATGGAAATCCGACGGTGCTTGGCGCTTAAGGCATATTCCACCGTGATAATAATGGAATCTCATATTTCAGGCTACAGAAAAGAAGGTAACTTAGATGTTTACAGGCATAGTACAAGGTACGGCAGAGGTTGTTATCATTGAGGCAAAAGAGTCATTTCAAACTCATACCATTCGCTTATGTGGTGAGATGCTTAGTGGCTTGGCCATTGGTGCTTCAGTGGCACACAATGGATGTTGTCTGACGGTGACAAAGATAGCAGATGATCTTGTCAGCTTTGATTTAATGCAAGCAACACTCAAGTTAACCAACTTAGGAACGCTTCGTGTTGGCGATCGAGTCAACATTGAGAGAGCGGCAAAGTTTGGGGATGAAATTGGTGGTCACTCAATGTCGGGCCACATCAGTACCACGGCAACGATCGATCAAATCATCGACACACCAAATAACCGCACCATTTGGTTCAAACTGCCTTACGATGATGCGATGAAATACATATTGGCGAAAGGCTACATAGGCGTAGATGGTTGCTCGTTAACGATTGGGGAAGTCGAAGCAGAGCGTTTTAGTGTGCATCTCATTCCAGAAACATTAAATCGAACTCTGTTTGGTCAGCGTAACGTTGGGGAAAGCGTGAATATCGAGTTTGATCCGCAAACCCAAGCGATTGTTGACACGGTTGAACGTGTACTTATGTCTAAAGGTGTCGTTGCTTAAGCGACACCAATCCACCAGCCAATATAACTAGAAGACTTGTTCGTCGTCGGCATCGACGATGAGATTAATGGTGTCGTGCAGTTCATCCACCATCATGTTTAAATGAATGGCATGACAACATGCAGGGCAATCATCATAAAACTCCTGGTCGCCATTGCTGGCGTCTAGAGTAATTCCGATTTTGTGGCCGCAGTGTGGGCACGCAAATTTCTTCTCAGTGTAGTTACGCATACATCTTATTCCTTACGTCTAACCTGTCTAACTTAGGGAGCTACGCTTTGGGTTTAGTGCTTCCTATACCACGACATACCAAGCTTGGGTGTTCGTTTTCATAGTAGGCAGAGAAGTTGCTATTTGGGCCGAATTAAGTACGAAACTTGACTATTAACTCAATATTGAAACGCTTTCTTAGAGTTGATAGTGATGTGCGTCGAAAATTGCATGGCGCACATCTGAAAACAACGTTAGTAGGAAAGGATTTTGTCGATCGATTTTTGTGCCTGCTCTAAATAGTGGCCGCCAAATTGGTTACAGTGATTGAGAATATGATAAAGATTGTAGATCTCTTTGCGCTGAGTATAACCGAAAGGAAGTGGTGCAATATCTTCGTAGCCACGATAAAACTCAGCGTTAAATCCACCAAAAAGTTCCGTCATCGCAATATCACATTCGCGGTCTCCCCAGTAACAGGCTGGGTCATAACAAATAGGCCCAAAGGCAGACAAAGCCACATTACCATGCCACAAATCGCCGTGAATGAGAGAGGGGCGGGGATTGTGGTTAAGTAACTGCCGAGCAACAACTTCAACAATCTCATCAATCACTCCGAATGTGACCCCTTTTTCTTTCAGCAGTTGCAATTGCCAGCCTATTCGTTGCTCTGAGAAAAAGGTAGACCACTTCTTATGCCACGCATTGGGTTGCAAAGTCGCACCTAAGTAGTTGTCTTGATCGCAGCCATACTCTTTCTGTTCTCCCCAAAGATGAAGATAAGCCAATTGTTGACCAAATTTATAGCTGTTCTCGGTATCTTCAAGGGGCTTTGTCGGGAGGAAATTAAGGATGATAAATGCGTTGGATTTGGTATTACCAATCAAAACCAACTCAGGTAGGGTGACGCTGTCGGTTTGGCGAAGCAAACGCAGGTTTTCGGCTTCAACTTGGAACTTGCTTAAAAAGTCTTTTGAGTTGATCTTAACGAAATAGCGCTGCTCACCATCGCTGATCATATAGCATTCATTGATGTCGCCACCAGACAAATGCACTTTTTCAACGATATCGTAGGAAAACATTAAGGTTTCAGAAAGCTGTTGAGAAATGGCCTGCCACATAGTCGTCCTCTCTTTTTGATAACCGCACATCTAATAGTTTAATTCATAACTCAATTTCGGATTTGGTTAACTGACAAACTTTTCAAACATTGTGATTATTTTGAATCGCGAATTAACACAACTGTGAATCGAGTCGCTTAGTCATCGCTAATTTAGTGGCTTCGGCACTAGAGCATTTATTATTCGACAAGTATCATTCAGTTTTTGATGTTGGTTCCAATAGTGGTATGAAAATCCTAATCTGTGACGATTCGGCAGTAGCCAGAAAATCAATCAGTCGTTCCATTGTGTGCGACAGAGCGATTCATCTAATCGAAGCTCGAGATGGCTACGAAGCTTTGCAGATCATGATGGAACAAAATATTGATCTTTTGTTTCTTGATCTGACGATGCCAATCATGGATGGATTCGAGTTACTCGCTTCACTTCCTGTCAGCCAACATCACACTGATGTCATTGTCATTTCAGGAGATGTTCAAGCCGAAGCGAAACAACGCTGTCTTGAGTTAGGTGCGTTCGCGTTTGTATCTAAACCGTTTTCTAAAAGAGAAATTGAACCGTTCTTTAGCCAATTCGGTTTGCAATACGCCGACCCACATTCAAAACCAGAACTTTCCGCTGATCCTAAACTCACATCATTTTCGAAATTCAAAGAGCTCACCAACATTGCACTTGGCAAAGGGGCCGCCATTATGGCAGATCACCTTAACGAGTTTATTCAACTGCCAGTACCGAATGTTGGTCCGCTGACCTATGGTGAACTCTATATGACCATGGTGGACGTGATTAAACGAGAGGGTGCCGTCGCGGTTTCACAACGTTTTGTCGGTGGTGGTATCCATGGCGAGGCGCTGGTTTGTTTATGGGGACGCGATATTGATGTGATTGGCCAAAAGTTGGGTTATCACCAAGACTTTACCACTCACAACGAGATCATCCTTAACGTCTCCAACTTGCTCGTTTCGTCTTTTTTGACCTCACTTGGTAGCCAACTCGACAAGCAATTTTCGTTACGACAGCCGGCCATTATCGATAGTTTTTCAGCCATAGGAGACAGCGAAAAAGAGTCTCAAGAGCTTTTTACTGTCGAATACACCTATTTTGCTGAATCACTGGATTTCGAATGTGAGGTTTTATTTCTCATTGATAAACCTTCCGTTGGTATTATCTACGAAATTATGGAGTCACTATGAACTCTGATCTCACGTTAAATATCGCCGATTTTCACTGGGTGACGCAGATACTCGATACTATGGACTCTGGACTGGTGGTGATTGACCGCTCTTACAACGTCTGTGTTTGGAACAGCTTCATGCAATCCTATAGTGGCGTTATGTCTCAGACAATCTTGGGTAAGAATCTCTTTGAGTTTTTTTCTGATTTACCTCGTACTTGGTTAGAAACTAAGGTCAATACCGCCGCAATATTGGAAACTCGCTCTTTCTCGAGTTGGGAAAACCGTCCTTATCTTTTCAAGTTTCATAACTTTTCACCTGTTTCCAATGGCAGTACCTACATGTATCAGGATATTGTCATTACACCATTGCGCTCACTGTGTGGTGACGTTAGCCATGTCGCCATTCAAATTAATGACGTTTCTGAAATTGCACGCAGTAAAACGCATTTGAAAGAAACCAACCACCATCTATCAGAAATCAGCCGTCGCGATGGCTTAACGGGCCTGTTTAACCGCGCCTTTTGGGAGCAGTCGCTCAAAGAAGAGTTTTCTCGGATGCAGTTTTTGGACACGCCGAGCTCTTTGGTCATTTTTGATATTGACCACTTTAAAAAAGTCAACGATACCTATGGGCATCACGCAGGTGATGAGGTAATACGTAGGACCGCATCTTTACTGAAGAAAACCGCGAGAAACAGTGATCTGTGTGGTCGATTTGGTGGCGAAGAGTTTACGGTTATGCTGCCTCATACCAGCGCTGATCAGGCGCGTTATTTTTCAGAGCGGTTACGAAAACGTATTGAGCAAGAAATTGTTTGCGTGGAAAAATTTGCGATTAATTACACCATCAGTTTGGGTGTCTGTGAATTTGATGCAAAATTCACCTCTCATACTGAGTGGCTAAAAGCGGCAGACAGTGCGTTATATCACTCAAAAGAAGGGGGCAGGAACCAAACGACCGTTCATGAAGAGTGATCTTTGTTCGCTTTTGGTGCAAAGTCCGCCATATAGTCAAATTCTGGCAATTATAATTGATTAAATGGATGAAATTTTCTCGACATGGCTTAGTATTAACAGAGAGAAAAAAGATGTAAGCTTACACAGTAAGTAAGCATTCAGACGGAGAAAAAGAGTGGTTGTTGAAACCGATGGATACTTAGCTCTTATTGAGCACCTTGCCTTAAATCTTGATGTATTCGCGTCTGACGTTGGCGATACGGGCACAGAAACCATTGAAGATGTGGTGACAGACATGATCGCCTCAAACATCATGGCGATTTTTGAACAGAACCCAGAGCTGCATTCTAGCGTTCGCTTTAAACTGTTAAAAGAAGCGGATTCAGTCGCAGAAGATCTAGGAGAAGTTCTGGCAGGGGTATGGCTCAAAAAAGCCACTAATGAACAGATCAACTTTTTAGATGAGTATATTGCTTTAGTAAAAAATCTGTTCGATACCGCTGTAGCAAAATACGACTAAGCCGTAATATTCGCTGATTTGTTTTTAGTCCGCACTATTCATAAGAAGGGTTACATTGTAACCCTTCTTATTTGCCAAAACTTACTCGCCCAATATGGATTATCCGTTCTCGAAATGATGACCCCTTTTGAAGTGGACGCGTGCATGAACTGCTGGTGGTTGAGATAGATCCCCACGTGATAATCGGATTTCGTTGTTTTGAAGAATAGTAGATCGCCTTGTTGCCTCTCTTCCCAACGTATCGGTTGGGAAGCATTAAACTGTGCCAAGGTCGTTCTTGGTAGCGCTCGTTGATAGGCGTAGAGAAACGCTTGTTGTACAAAAGCAGAGCAATCAATCCCTTCTTTAGTATTCCCACCAAACTGATAGGGCGTGCCATACCATTCGCCATAAAACGTTTTTAGCTCTCGGTTTTGTTCCCAAAGTGCTGCTGATGTCTCTGGCGCTTTCGGGCTTTGGCTACAACCACTTAGCAACACAAAAATGGATATGATAATGAATCGGTTAAATTGAGCCACTTGTCATCTCGCTGTCTTATATTTGTCACGTAAGCGTCACAGCCATCTCATAGACTCACCCCCAATCACATACTGATTTCTGTGAATGGATTTACTGGTTTGTCTATGTCTTTCAATAAACGCTACTCTTTGTCGCTGATCCAAATGATCAGTGGTTTATTCATTACTTTCCTTCTGTTTGTTGTTGCATTGTCGTCATCGAGTTACCGTGGTGTCAATCAAATCGGTGTACAGTTTGACACCTTATCAGAGCAAGCTCTCCCTTTAGCACTCAATAACGCCAAACTTACCCAAAGTATTCTCGAGCAAATAAAGTTACTCAATTACAGCTCAACGTTGGAAAGCGCAACAGAACTAGACGCGACGCGAGCTAGGATTGAACAGCTTAACGACACCATCGCTTTGTTGATCGCTCAAGTGACGGAAATGGGTGAGCGATTTGAACATGTTGTCACTAAAGACGAAAAAAAAAGCTTGCTTGAGAATGCCAGTCGCCTTCAACAACTGAGTTATCGAGTCATTGAGTCTCAAGTGCAGACGATCAGTGAGCAAGAGGATCTTGATAAAAGCATCTCCACCTTTCGCTATGGGCTAAGTTCAATTGGCCCTGAAATGACACGTATCAGCTCTTTTCTCGCCATCGACAATCCTGAGTCACAGGATGCCTCTAACCGCTTTAGTGCGGGTGCAAGTTCAATGGAAAGTACGTTCTTGATGTTGCTGATGCAACGTGATCTGGCGGGTGCAGAGAAAGAGTACCAAGAAATGAAAAACCGCATCGCCGGTATAGAATTAGCGTTTGACGACTTTAAAGATTGGCACCCAGATGTCATGGAGTTTACAAGTCTCACTGCGCCATACAACATCGTGCTGGATGGCTTCAGAGCGAATGGCTTACTTTCTTTAGTGATGGCCAGGGTAGAGCGCCAACAAGCTCAGCAGTTCGATATCCAACAAGCGACCATGTTGTCCAATAACACGCTTAATTTGCTCAATGACATCTCCACCTCTTCGATGGCACTTATCGACGATAGTGAACAGATTGTCCACCAAACGATCGAACGACTGGTCTCACTGCTTTTGATTGGCAGCGCGGTCGTTGCTATCGTCATTGTTATCGCTGGGATTCGTTTTCAAGCATGGGTCAACAGTGGCTTACGCAATACACTCGCTGGTTTGTCCGCAATGGCCGATAACGACTACCGAAATGACATTGTGTCAGCTGGGCCAAGAGAGCTGAAAGAAATCAGCATGAAACTTAATCAAGTGATCGCCTCGACACGATCATCGCTGAGTATCGTTACCAACAATTGTGAATCACTCTATCAAAGTGCAGAGACCAGCCATTACGCGGCTGAACACTCGAGTGCAAGTTTGGCCAATCAAAACGACTCCCTCGCCACCATTGCGACTACCGTCGCGCAGTTGGAAGCATCCATCGACAGCATTGCGCAAATGACGTCGGCATCAAGCAATGATGCAAACGAGGCGGCGCAAAGCACAACGCATGGTGTCGATGTGGTCGAAGAGAGTTTAGCACGATTGGAATCACTGCAATTGACGCTCAATGTTAACGAAGAAGCGATGAGTGAGCTTGATCTGCGTGTAGATGCGATACGCGAGATGGTCGACATGATCAGTGGTATTGCAGCCAATACTAACCTCCTTGCTCTGAATGCGGCGATTGAAGCTGCGAGAGCGGGCGAGCAGGGCAGAGGCTTTGCCGTAGTTGCCGATGAAGTCCGAAAACTTGCCAGTGATACTTCAAAGCAAACCAGTAATATTAGCGAAATGATCAGTGAACTGACGTTAGCGGCGGATAAGAGTCGCCATGCGGTTGAAGATTCGCGTAAAGGAATGTCACAAGCGCTGCTTTCAAGCGGTGAGGTTCGGTCTGCATTCTCTGATATCGCACGGGTAGTACAACAGATCCGAGCGAGAGTTGAACAAATTACCCATGCCACTCAAGAGCAGCAGAGAGCAACCGTCGATGTGACTCGTGCCATTGTCCATATCTCTGATCAAGGTGAGCAAACCCGCACACAATTGGAAGCGATGGTGGAGAGTTCGCACCAAGTATCGAGCATTGCCGCCAAACAACAAGAGATGCTGCATAGCTACCAACTTGCGTGACGTTCCACCGTACTCTAGTGGATTCAGAAATGGTTTCTAAACGGCTGGGTGAGCATCTTATCGAGCCGTTGTTCATTAGGATTGCGAATCTCTGGAATGCCAATAACAACGCCTTCATGACCCGCTTTAGGTTGTTCACGATACGTATGGAAACAGCGGTCCCAAATAGACAGGAAGAAGCCAAAATTGGAATGGGTTTCCTTCACTTCAATGGAGTGATGCACTCTGTGCATATCTGGAGTCACGATCCACTTTCTTAACCAATGATCAACGGTTAAAGGCAGCTTGGCGTTACTGTGGTTAAACATCGCACTTACATTGAGGATGATTTCAAACACCACCACCGCGAGAGGTGATACGCCAAGTAAGCTGACAAACGTTATTTTGATCACCATAGAGAGCAAGATCTCTATTGGATGAAAACGAGTTCCTGTCGTGACATCAATATCCAAATCAGCGTGGTGCATTCGATGTAATCGCCACAGCGGTTTTATGCGATGGAACAGCAAATGCTGGCAATAGATAATGAAATCCAACAGCAATACCGACAATAGGATATTGACGATGTCGCTCAAACCGAGCAGATGGAAAAGGCCGAATTGATGCTGCCGGGCCAAGATTGCCGCTTGGAAAGCGACAATAGGAAGCAGTAACGCAACTAAAACACTATTAAGCAGCACAAGCGAGAGATTGTTCAGCCAGCGAAACGAGCGTGAAACTGTCCATGGTTTACGCGGCCGTTTATTCTCCCACAATAAACACAGCAGCAAGGTTCCAACAAAAAATCCCATGCGGATAAGAGACGGATCGGTCATGGCGGTTTGGTTCATGGAATTTCCCTACCTGGTTATTGATACGGGTGACGGACACGACAAGCCAGTGAGAGCTTGTCGTGTGAGAGAACTGCCGATAAAATCGTGCACCCATTTCTATAATTGATACACTTCATGCGCATTCACGCTTTTCATCGGTTATATCAATACCGTCAGTCGATCTCAACAAAACCTTTTCACGCTCGTGGCTGCAACATCAAGCGGTGTGTCTATTGCCAAGTGGTTGAAACGCACTGCCTGTGCAAGTTCCAACCAAATATAGAGACCGATGTAGCCTGCATGTTGATTGTGTCGGACAACGAAGTGTTTAAACCGAGCAATACTGGGCGTCTGATTGCTGACACGGTAAAAGAAACCTATGTCTATCAATGGAATCGAACCGAGCCAGATCCCCATATGCTGGCACTCCTCAATGATGCCAATTATCGACCAGTGATAGTCTTTCCCGCAGACTATGTCGACGATGCTTCACGTCTGATTGATATTGCAAAAGTTAGTCAGCAAACCCAAGCGAATGGCGACAAAGTGAAATGGCTGTTTGTGTTTCTCGATGGCAGTTGGCGTGAAGCGAGAAAAATCTTCCGACGTTCTGAATTTTTACAGTCTCTTCCCGTACTGTCTGTTTCCCCTGAGCGTGTCTCGGAATATCTGATGCGCCGCTCAGAGAATGAACAGCATCTATCGACAGTGGAAGTGGCATCATTGGTGTTGCAGCAAGCTGGGCAGCAAGAGGCCGCAGATTGCCTACAAGCGTGGTTTCAAACATTCAGAGAAAGTTATCTGCTCAGCAAAAGTCGTGGAAAAGGTGATGTCTCTCGCCCGGCCTTGCAACATTTCATCACCCATTACAAAAGCGAGAGTTCACTCTAAGCTTTGCAATTCGGTTGCTGGCAACTTGCGCAAACAGAAGTCATGAAAAGATAAATCCTGCCTGTGTCACGGTTTGCAGGCGTAGAGATATGGATAATGGCGCTAGTTTTTATAATTTACGCTTATTTTAGGGGCTCATTTTTGGCTCCATGCAGCAATTTCAGGAGAGAAATTCATGTATTACGGCTTTGATGTTGGTGGCACTAAAATCGAATTTGGTGCGTTTAACGAAAAACTAGAGCGCGTGGCAACAGAGCGTGTTCCGACACCAACCGACGATTATCCGTTATTGTTAGAAACCATCGCAGGTCTTGTCGCAAAATATGACCAAGAGTTCGCTTGTGAAGGCAAAATTGGCCTTGGTTTACCAGGCATGGAAGACGCTGACGATGCAACGGTACTGACGGTTAACGTACCTGCGGCAAAAGGCAAGCCGTTACGTGCGGATCTGGAAGCCAAAATTGGTCGTAGCGTAAAAATTGAAAACGATGCGAACTGTTTTGCACTCTCTGAAGCATGGGATGAAGAATTGCAAGACGCGCCATCAGTGATGGGGTTGATCTTAGGTACGGGCTTTGGTGGCGGTTTGATCTACGAAGGCAAAGTCTTCTCAGGTCGCAATAACGTTGCTGGTGAGCTTGGTCACATGCGCTTGCCATTGGATGCATGGTTCCATTTAGGCGACAACGCGCCGCTGCTAGGTTGTGGCTGTGGTAAAAAAGGCTGTTTAGACAGTTACCTTTCTGGCCGTGGTTTTGAATTACTTTACGCGCATTACTACGGTGAAGAGAAGAAAGCCATCGACATCATCAAGGCCAACGCAGCAGGCGATGAGAAAGCTGCTGAGCATGTCGAACGTTTTATGGAACTTCTTGCGATCTGTTTTGGTAACATCTTCACCGCGAATGACCCACACGTTGTTGCTCTCGGTGGTGGCTTGTCGAACTTTGAACTGATTTATGAAGAGATGCCAAAGCGTGTGCCTAAGTATCTGCTTTCTGTCGCTAAGTGTCCTAAGATCATCAAAGCAAAACACGGCGATTCAGGCGGTGTACGTGGTGCAGCGTTCTTGAACATCAAAGGCTAATGCGCTGCAAAAAACCTTGATGAAAAAGGCTTGCATCATGCAAGCCTTTTCTTTTAGACCCATTCCATCACGGGAAATACGCAAGCAAAGCGAACTACTTATTCTTCTTACCTACGCCTAGGTTCTCTTTCTGTTTCATCGTGATCACGCCAAAGCCAAGCTTTTTAAAGTGATTGTCACGGTAGTTGCGCACGGCTTTCGTATCAGAAATCGCTTCAATTTGCTGTTCCATTTTCAGATAGTCGCGAATATCAATTCCTTCCGCTTCTGCAACCGCTTCATGAATATTACGGTGTTTTTCGTAAGAAAATGGCAAAGTTTTTTCAACACCTTTATAGGTGTAAATAATGGTACGAATCATGAAATCTCTCAAAATAAAAGGCCAGACGCGCTGACCTTGTATCTGTTTCTAACAACAACAGGGCTAGATTCTGCCTTGAAGTGGAATAATTGTCACGCTTTCTCCCGTTTTTACGCTATCCACCGCGGGAGAAATTTCAATCAAGCAGTTGGCTTCACTCATCGAACGCAAAATGCCAGAGCCTTGTTTCCCAGTCGTGCGAACGGTTAGGCGGCCAGTTTCATCCAATTCATAGACACCACGGCTAAACTCCGTGCGGCCTTGGCGAGAACGCAAATCTTCTTTGGCAATCGCACTGACTTTCAATGGCTTCCAGCCTAGCTCGCCTTGCATTTTACGTACCGCAGGCTCAACAAAGTTGATGAATGATACCATCACGGCAACAGGGTTGCCCGGCAGGCCAAAAAACGGTTTTTCATTGATCTGACCAAATGCTAATGGGCGCCCAGGACGCATATTGATGCGCCAGAAATCAATTTGTCCGAGCTTGTCGAGAGCCAGTTTGATGTAGTCGGCATCGCCAACGGACACGCCACCCGAAGTAATGACCACATCCGCTTGCTGCGCTGCGCTTTCTAGTGCGTCGATCATCGATTGCTCGTTGTCTTCTAGAATGCCGAAGTCCAAGATGTCACAGCCGAGCTTCTCAAGCATGCCCATAATGGTAAAACGGTTTGAATCGTAGATAGAGTTCGCTTTCTGTTCTGTACCAGGCGCTTGAACTTCGTCGCCGGTGGAGAAGACTGCCACTTTCAACTTACGTAATACATTGGCTTGTGCAAAACCAAGAGAAGCCATCATGCCCATTTCAGGTGAGGCGAGGCGAGTCCCTGCGGTAAACACGCTACTGCCGATGGTTAAGTCTTCACCCGCTTGGCGTACGTTTTGTCCGGCTTTGATGTTGGCACCATTGAAAGTGACCTTGTCACCGTCTTGATGCGCTTGCTCACGCATGACCACCGTATCTCCGTTGATGGGCGTTGGCGCACCGGTCATGATTTTGACCGCTTGCCCCAATTCTAACAGGTGTTCGTAGTGGTAACCGGCCAGCACTTCAGCCACGATCTGGTAACTTTCTCGCTGTAAGTCATCACTTCGAATGGCGTATCCATCCATCGCTGAGTTGGTGTATTGCGGTACATTCACCGGAGAAATCACGTCGTGAGCCAGCACGCGCCCATAGGTGTGTTGTATCGGGCACGATTCAATATCACCCACAGTAGAGACGAGGGAGAGAATTTTCTCTTGCCCTTGGGCAACAGAAAGAAACGCCGGAGAAAGCGTATCGCAACATGCGGCAGGTGCATTTTGCGTGGCCACTTGCTGATGTTGGTGAACATAATCGAGGACAAATTGGCAAATCGCATCCAGATCATTGATGTTGAGTTGGGGCAGTGCGCTTTCTAACGGGCCACTGTCTGAAGCGATGGCAATAATGTTCTCATCATTAGGGTACAACCACGGTTTTCCGACTTCTTCACGATGCAATTCGATTTTGGGAAACGCAATGTTCTTGCAGCCTTCGACCAAAATGACGTCAATCGTTTGCTGATCAAAGCGGCTAAGCAGGTAATCAAATTCCGATTCAGCCTCAGGGGTTTCTGTCATCAAGGCAAAACGATTTCTCGAAGCAATCAGCATTTGTGAGGCACCCGCTTTGCGTAAGCGGTAGCTGTCTTTACCTGGTTTATCGACGTCAAAATCATGATGAGCGTGTTTCAGTAACCCAATTCGCAGACCTGCTGCGGTCAATTTTGGCAACAAGGCTTCCAGTAGGGTGGTTTTTCCTGTGCCTGAATAAGCAGCAAAGCCAAGTAAAGGCAAAGTGATGGTGTTTCTCATGATTCTAGTTGTCCAAATTGGGTGAGTTCTTCAGGCGTGTTGAGGTTGACGAAACAGTCTGGAGAATCACTAAAATCCACATACTGTGTGTGACACTCTTTGTAGAGTAAGATGATTTTACGGTCACCGCGTTCTAAAAACGCCGTCAGTTTAGGCAAAACACGTTTGTGATACAGGGTAAAAACAGGTTGCTGATGATTGCCATCATGGGCAACCAAAATGTCGGTTTCATCCGTCACAGCACGACAAAAGCGCTCCACCAAGTCTTCATTGATACGGGGGCAGTCACAAGGAACAAAACCAACCCAATCGGTACTCGCGTGCAGTAATCCGGCATGAATGCCGCCCATAGGACCAGGGAAATTTTGAAAATGATCGCCAAACACGGGACCATATTGTTGGTAATCATCCTGATTGCGGTTGGCATTGATCAGAATGTTTGAAGTTTGCGGCGTTAGCCGGTCAATGACGTACTCAATCAACGGCTTATTATTTAAGGCGATTAAGCCTTTGTCTTTACCGCCCATTCGGCTAGCTTGGCCGCCAGCTAAAATAACCCAACTAGTGAGTGTTGGTTGTAGCATAGGTATTCTCTTGGGATAACTCTTTTGTAATGACATACAAGAGTGGCGACTCTACCAGAGTATTGTTTTTGATCCACCACTGTTTTTTACACAAATCGGTAAGCGCGTTGGTTTGATGGCTCGTGACCACAATGCTGGAACCTCTCGCTAATAAATCTTGCGCTAACACCACTAAACGCTCGATCGACTCTTGATCAACCGACGCGCTGGGTTCATCCATCAGCAAGATTGAAGGTTTTAGGATCCAAGCCCTGGCCATCGCAACCCGTTGACGCTCACCACCAGACAGCACAGACACATGCTCATCGGCTAAGGTTTCTAAGCCTACCATACGCAGCGCGTGAATCACTTCGGCTCGTTTCTCCTTTGTGCTGCCACCATCATATTTGATGCCGTAAAGGACATTTTCATAGACGGAACCATCAAAAAGATAAGGGGACTGATGAAGATAAACAACATCACGACGGCCCAATGAAGGAAACCAGTGGCGAAGCCAGCCATTATTTTGCGCACACACTTTACCGCTCGTCGGATGCACCAAACCAGCCAAGATCTTCAACAAGGTCGTTTTGCCTACACCATTGTCCCCCTTGAGGTAAATGGCATCGTTAGGGCCGATTTGAAGTTGAGGAATGTGAAACAGCACTCGCTCTTTAAAGCGCATGGAAAGATCTCGAGCGGTAATTTTAATCGTCATATCACTTCCTAAGTTCGCAAATAGCCTTTGCCACGCATACTCGACAGCAAAAAATTCAACACGAGTGCCAAGGTGAGCAGCACAATACCAAGCGCAACACCTTGAGCAAAGGCGCCCTTGTGGCTCTCCATTGAAATCGCGGTGGGGATGTTTCGCGTCAAACCCATAATGTTCCCACCAACCATCATTGAACAACCCACTTCGGTCACAATTCGAGAAAAACCGGTAATGGTGGCCGCCATAAGAGGAAAACGGGTTTCCCAAATCATCGTCCCACTTAATCTTGGCAGAGACACACCAAGGGTTAATGCGGTTTCTAACGCGCGGCGATCGCTCGATTGCAACGCGCCATACATCATCGAAACCAACACAGGAAAACAAATCAGCATTTGCCCGAGGATCATCGCTTTTTGGGTGAACAGCATCTGCCAGTCACCGAGCGGACCTGATCGCGAGAGGAACATGTAAAGCAGCAAACCAATCACCACCGTGGGTACCGATTGCAACGTGTTCACAAATGAAACCAACAGCCACTTGCCGCGAAAATTGGTGTAGGCGAGGAGAAAAGACAAAAAAGTCGCAGGCAACAGCACCAACAATATGGCAGTAAGAGAAACGCTAAAGGAGACCGCAACGATCTCCCATAGTTCTTTGTCTAAGCTAAACAGTAAGGCAAAAGCCTCTTGTGTTGTTTGCCAAAGGCTCATTGATGACTACTTCTGATCTGCATTTGCCACAAACAGTTGCTTGCCATTTAAGCGGAAGCTGTTGATCAGCTCTTGACCACGAGGATTGACCAACCAGTCACTGAATGCTTTGGCGCCCTGATAATTGATGCTCGGGTAGCGCTCTGGATTGACCAAAATCACTTGGTACGGGTTGAAGAGTTTTTGATCACCTTCGAACAGTACCGCAAGATCCAACTTGTTGTTGTAAGCCAGCCAAGTGCCACGGTCTGTTAACGTGTAACCTTGCATTTCTGACGCCATGTTCAGCGTTGGCCCCATACCTTGACCCACTGAGCGATAGCCGCCGAAGTTGGGTTCCATCTTGGTTTGAGCCCAAATACCCAGTTCTTTCTTGTGCGTACCCGAATCATCGCCACGTGAGATAAAGGTGACATTGTTGTCCGCGATGGCTTTAAACACCTCAAGTACGCTGTTGTCTTGAGCAACTTTCGCTGGATCTGCTTTTGGTCCCACGACGATAAAGTCGTTGTACATTAGCTTGCGAGGTAACACTCCGTAGCCTTTTTCGACAAAGGTCGCTTCGGCTTTCGGAGCATGCGTCATCACCAAATCCACATCGCCATTTTCACCCATTTTCAGTGATTTACCTGTCCCTGCGGCCAGCACATCCACTTTATAACCGGTGTCTTTTTCGAATTCAGGCAGTAGGTAATCAAGCAGGCCAGAGTGATAAGTACTGGTCGTGGTTGCCAAACGCACACGGTGAACATCATCGGCAGAGAAAGAGGAGAAACTCACCAGCGTAATCGACGTTGCCGCCAAAGTAAGAGCTACTTTGTTCATTGTATTTTTATTCCTTCAAATCATTCTTGGGCAAATAGGCCGTTGCAGTTAAGCACACTGACACACAAACCGCGTCACCACTCGGTCAAACCTCATCGGCTAGCGCTGTTGGATATCAGTTTGCAATTGCATATAGTCCTATTGCAAACAAGATGCCAACAAAACACCAGCACTAAATTGAGAAAATAAGCTTTATATCATGCAGTTAAACAGTCAATAGTTTGATGTGAGACAAAATGTCGCACATTTTATAAGGAGATTTAATGATTCATTGGTACACTATGTCCTATACGTCATTCTGTCTCGAGGAAAGTATGTCTATTCAATTGGATCCCAACTCCGTATCTCAATACCAAGCGTTTTCCGTGTTAGTCGTCGATGATGAAGTCGGCATGCAGGCCATTTTGAAAAAAGCGCTGGGTAAATGGTTTTCAAAAGTGGATGCGGTAGGCAGTATCGAACAGGCTGAAAAGCTCAGAGTGACCAACCATTACGACCTAATTGTTCTCGACATCAATTTGCCCGGGCGTTCGGGCATCGAATGGGAAGAAGCCTTCAATGATCCCGAGCGAAAAGCCGATGTCATCTTTATGACCGGATATGCCGATCTCGAAACCGCCATTACAGCGCTGAAACTGGGCGCGACGGATTTTATTCTTAAGCCGTTTAATCTCGATCAGATGCTGCAAGCGGTAAAACGCTGTATGGATCGTCGCCTTAATGCACGCATGCAATATGCGCTCAAACGAGATTATCAACGCAATCATATTTCTGAAATGGTTGGGAACTCCGACAAAACCCGCCAGCTAAAGCACATGGTTACACAGTTTGCCCCGTCAAAAGCGTGTGTGCTGATTGAAGGGGAGTCTGGCACTGGTAAAGAACTGGTGGCTCGTGGTGTTCATCTGGCCAGCGGTAGAACCGGTCCTTTTGTGCCATTAAACTGTGGCGCGATTGCTCCTGAACTGTTGGAAAGTGAGCTGTTTGGTCATACTTCCGGCGCGTTTACGGGGGCGAAAAAAGCACGTGAAGGGCTTTTCCGCGTTGCCATCGGCGGCACATTATTCCTCGATGAGATTGGTGAGATGCCACTGGCGATGCAATCGTCTTTGTTGCGAGTGCTAGAGCAACGCAGTATTCGCCCTGTTGGTAGTGAAAAAGAAATTCCAGTCGATGTACGCGTGGTCGCGGCAACCAATCGCGATTTACAGCAAGAAGTCGAAAAAGGGCGCTTTCGTAAAGATCTCTATTACCGACTCAACGTGCTGAAAATTGAAGTACCGCCGCTGCGAGAAAGAAAGGCCGATTTGCAAGAGTTGGTGCCATTCTTCACTAAACAGCTCTCAAGCGAGCTTGCTATGTCTGCCCCGCAATGGGCGCATGAAGACATCGAAGCCATGCATGATTACAGCTGGCCAGGTAACGTACGTGAGCTACGCAATCTGATTGAACGTTGTATTCTCCTTGGCAAACCACCAGCGCATTACTGGCGTGAACTGAATGGATCTATGAACCTGCCAAACGTTTCAATCACCGTTTCTCACAGTGCTGAAGTGCCAACTTTTAAAGAAGGGAAGAAAGAATTCACCGGTGTTGGCTACCCCAATGATTGGACATTAAAAGAGGTGGAAAAGGCCCATATCCAACAAGTGGTGCACTATTACGATGGCAATAAATCGGCGGCATCGCGTGATCTTGGCGTGGCACGCAAAACGTTGGAGCGCAAATACAAAGAGTGGGAAACCGAGGAAGCGGATTATGCAGAGTGATCAAACACTTTGGTCAACTTGGCGCTATCGCTTTAAAAGTATGGTGCGCTATCGGTTGCTGTTTCTAACCTCAGCGCCGATTTTCCTCACCTTGATTGCACTGATTGGCATCTCTGTCTATTGGTCGATCCATTACACTTGGAGCAGTGCACTGATTGATGTTTCTGAACGCCTTGGGGTTGCCAATAACAGCATTACGCTATTGCAACAGAAGCAGGCTAATTACGTTAAAGCCTTTGCTGAAAGCTATCAGTTTCGCACTCGTATCAATCAGCCAATGGATCAAGACGATCTTCAGCAATGGGTACATAAACAGAAAAAGCAATATCAGCTCGATTTTCTCGCTTTTCATCGTGTCGACACCATAGAGCAAAAATTTCGTTTTCTCGATTTAACCAAACGAGAATCCTTTTTTGATGTGTTGAGCGAAACGGAGTTACAACGTCTTGATCCAGACTTGGCCAAGCGCGCCGAAGTGCCGATTTTAAAAACGGGCAAAATTGAAACGCGTGGCCTCATCAGCCGCACTGTGATTCCAGTGTTTAACCAAAGTAATGATCTGATTGGTTTTCTAGATGGCGGGTTACTACTTAACAACAGCACCGTGCTCGTCGACCAAATCCGCGACTTGATTTACATCGGAGATGAGGATTCTCTCAGGCCGATCGGTACCGTGACGCTGTTTATGGAAGATCTCCGCGTCAGCACCAATGTACCACTAGACAGCGAAGATCAGATTGGCCGTGCGATCGGTACTCGGGTTTCTGGTGAAGTGCATAAATCGGTATTGCAGCAAGGAGAGCGTTGGGTTAATCGCGCCTTTGTGTATGACGCTTGGTATATCACCGCCTATCAACCCATTCGCGACCAATACAACAACACCATCGGCATGCTCTACACCGGCTATTTGATGTGGCCATTTGTTAAAGCGTATCTTACCAACATAGTGGAAATCAGCGTTATTACCTTAACCTTGCTGGTGGTCTCTGGGCTTTTGGTTTATAGAGGCTCGCGGGATCTTTTCCGTCCTATTGAACGCATTCATAAAGTGGTGAAATTGGTGCAACTGGGCAAAGACAAGCGGATTGGTGCGTTAGGGCTAGATGAAAACCACGAGCTGGCGCAATTGGCCAAACAGTTTGACAACATGCTCGATCTGCTCAAAACGCGTGAAGAGCAAATCAAACAAGCGGCCAATGAACTGGAGCAAAAAGTGTTGGATCGCACAGCCAGCCTCAATGAAAAAACCGAGCAGCTTGAGCACCACATTCGATTACTCAATCAAACTCGCGACAAACTGGTCGTCAATGAAAAGCTGGCGGCCTTGGGCGAGTTAACCGCGGGTATCGCCCATGAGATTAACAACCCAACCGCCGTGATACTGGGTAACGTCGAGTTGATTCGTTTTGAGCTCGGTGAAGATGCCGCGCGCGTAGAGGAAGAGATAGAAACGGTGATGGCGCAGATCGACCGAATTCGTAACATCACGCGAAGTTTGCTGCAATACAGCCGACAGGGCGGGGTGCAAGATGAGATCATTTGGCAGCATGTCAATCCTATCATCGAAGAGAGCATTACCTTGGTCAAAACTGGCTCTAAAAAACGCACCATCGAATTCGTTACTGAGCTCAATGCGCATACGTCCGTTGAAGTGAATCGCCATCAACTGTTACAGATTTTGGTTAACTTACAAATGAACGCCATCCATGCAATGAACGGTGAAGGGCGATTGAGCATCACCAGTGAAGATTGGTTGGAAGAAGGGGAAAGCGTGGGTGCGGTCATCCACATTGAAGATCAAGGTTGCGGCATTAAGCCCGAAAAACTGAGCCGAATATTTGACCCGTTTTACACCACCAAGCGTGATGGAACCGGCCTTGGTCTTTCTGTTAGCCAGAGTTTGCTTAGCCAATCAGGCGGGGAGATCAAAGTGCGTTCACAACTGGGGATTGGCAGCACGTTTAGCGTCTATCTCCCAAGAAAGAACGAAGCCAAACTGCGTGATACCTTGCTGATTCAATAATTGTGTGGATGAGCATAAAGAAAAAGCTCTGTCGTATCGACAGAGCTTTTTGCTTGAGGGGTTTTTGATGCTTGTTGAACACAGCTTATTGACCGCTGAATGCAATTCTCGGTGGTTTGATGCCGTGTTTCTTAAACTCTTTCATTACACGCAAAGTAATGTCGGATTCAAACAGTTTTTCATAAGCAGTATCCACCACGTAGGCTTTGCAGGTTAACTGGATAGCCAAATAGTTGTCCGTGATCGTCTGTTTCACCAGTACCACCACCGGTTTCGGCAGGTGGATGTAACGGCTAGACGAAGCCGCTTCCTGAATCAACTCACGCGCGAGCACAATATCTTCATCCATACCGACATAGAAGGGGATCACCACCTGCATGTCGAGTGCGCCATAGTTTCCACTGACCGTCACTTCATTGAGAAACTTGTTGTTCGGAATGGTAATGATGTCATCGGTCAGTGTTCTCATTCGCACAGAACGAAGGCCAATCGCGATGATGTCACCATAGTTGCCTTCGAACGTGACGCGGTCACCCACCTGAAACGGGCGATCAATCATCACCGTCAATCCGGCAATAAAAGACGCGGCCAAGTCTTTCAACGCAAAACCAACCGACACCGCCAACGTACCACCAATTAAGGCTAAGATATGGTCGTTGATGCGAAAGCTCATCATAAACACCACAAGGCCAGCGGTTAAGTAGATGAAGAACTGTAAGAACGATTGGGTTTTCTGCAACAGCATTCGATACTGCGCAAACTGGCCGCCAATGCTCTCTACCATTGAATTCATGAACTTCAACAGTAGCCAAGTAATGGCGATGATGATGACAGAGAAGAACACACCGCTCCAGCGGATCAAGCTGGCAAATTGCTGAATGTTTTCCATATTGGCGATTTCTTCCGTCGCGAAGGCCGGTGCCGAGATCAAAGCCGCGGCGAATAGCGCGTAGAGTTTCTTATTCATATTACTTCACCAGCAAATGTTGACGATCGAGAACGTTGGTAATGTAGCGGAACCAATGGTCCGAGACGCGAGCTTTATCCTCATTCCAAGCAATAAAGCCACGGCTTTCAAAGAAACGAAGTGTACCAATCACTTCAGCGATGCTGAGCTGAGTACACTCGGAGAGCTCTTCGGGAGAGGCCACTTCAAGCTGTACAATTGAACGTAACACCGCCAGCATCGGTTTAGGCATCTGCTCCAACTCTTTGGATTCCGGCGCATGGAACAAGCGCACCACGACACTATCAGACTCTTTATTGCGTCTTAACGACAAGCGGAAGAATCGCAGCGCCACTGTTGGGTTACCATCGGAGTAGTGCCACAAAATTCGGTAGAAGCCTTGTTTGGCTCGTTCTTCCTCAGAAGTCTCTTCTTGATCCCACTGCTTAGGCACCACAAGGCCATCAAAGCTCAGCGGATTTTCAATATCCTGATTTACGCGGCTATCGAGTAAGGCAGAGATCTGTTTTTCATTCCAACGAGGCAAAAAGGAGACCCAATCAAACAGCAGTCGCTCGCCACGAGCGCGATCGACAAAACGCCAGCTTGCTTTCTCAATCGCCATCACAACGCGGTGATTTTGTTTAGATCGGCGCAGCAGGTTCGTCAGCTTCATCAGTCCGGCTAAACCACCAACCATGGGCTTCACCAAACGTTGTGCGTTATCAACTGCGATGAGATACGGCGTTTCACTTTTACGCAAGAACGCTAAAATTTGCACTTCTGTCGACTCTTCTGCCAACCCTAATCCTGTCGCCAACTGTTTCAACAGCTCTGGGTAACCATCGTAAGGGCAGTTAAGGTAAAGCGGCGTGGCGTTTTTCACTTTGCCAAGTATTTTCTTCAATACCGATGTGGTACCCACACCACGCTCACCTGACAACACACAAATCGCGGGGCTATCGGTCAACAAATAGCGAGAGAGGTTTTGAATTTCGTCACTGGCGTAGTCAATCCACTCGCTGTCTTGCTGCGGAGGCAACACATATTGAAATGCCGCATCACCACGAATGCGCACCAGTGAGTCGTTGCCGTCTCGGTTGCTGGTTTGCTTAGCCACTTCGATACGGAAGAGGTAAGCCAGTGCCTGACTGAACATGGTGTAGTTTGAGAGAGTCGCAATAATGCGATGTTTAAAGTGATGGCTAATCAGCCATACCGCCGAGATTGCGGTTGCTGGAATATTGAGAATAAAGCTATCTTGGCGTTTGATTGCCCACTGTACCCAGACTGGACGCTCCGTGATGCGATCAACCACTTCAAACACTTTTTTACGCCACAGACGCAAAACGGATACAGTGACCAGAACGAACCAGAAGTACAGTGCGCTGTAGATCCAATAGTAAATGGTCCCTTTACCAAGAGTACGAACGGAGATTTGTAAAATCACGCCAGCAACAATCGCACTCCACACATAACGTCGAATCGTGGCAAGGCGAAGCGCCACCACGTCTTTACTGGAACTGCGGCTATTGCGATAAGCAAATTCAAGAATAAAGCTAATGGCGATGGAACCGCCTAAGATCCACCAAGTGAAGATCTCTAGATACACCAGATGTTGCAAACTCGGCAACTCGGCCAAAATACGCAAAGAAAGCGTAATCGCCACTAACCAAGCAATAGCGCGGTTTGCGCGGCTGAAGTACCAAATCAAACGCACCCAAAGAGTCGGCGCGTTGTTGTTATCAAGCTGGCTTTCACGAAACAACGTGATGATGCGTTTGCTGTTCGCCATCCACCACACCAACAGCAAGTACACGGCAAACACTTTCAACCCGGTCCAAATAACAGGCACTGGGGAAATAAAGGTATTTTTAATCAGAGCGCGAAAGCTTCTTATCTGAAAATGGACCAAATACTCGAGATTCAACTTCGTCAGTATCAGCTCTTGGCGAAACTGCGTCACGCCATAAGGGCCAAACCCCGTCAACTGCTCTTTGGTCGCGCTATCTGTCAATTGCAACAGCTTGGCCTTGCTACTGCCTAAGCTATTGAGGGTGAGGTATTGATTCTCTACCGTTTGCCAATGCTCAGCTGTCGGCGTTTGGCGATATTGCTCGAGCAAACGTTTGAAGGCGTCACCTTCAGACTTTTGCATGGCGATAACAGCGGTGAGCATTTGATTCACCTTCACCTGATCTTTGGCGCTCATAAAGAGCGGGTCAGGCAATCGGGCTAAATCAGACTCAACGCTGAGTGCTTGGGCGTTGATCTGAGGTGGTGTCTGTGCAGCATATTGCCATTGGGCAAAGGATGCAGGCGCAAACAGCAGGGTAAAACAAACGAATAGACGTAATATTTTTGGCATAAGTTGATCGTAATCTTTAGACATAACGAAGAGATTGTAGTCTCAAAAACTGTTCATAATTCAGACAAATAGAAATTTGCTGTGAAACTTTATCCATATTCACGTTTCAAATGTCAATGTTTTGTGATTTCAGTCATAAAAATCAAAGCTTGCACTCTGGGGCGTGAACAAGTAACGTTGCGCAGTTTTTTCTATTTGTTACTGACTCACTAAGGTAAAAGCTTTGATTTCTACAGCGAATATCACTCAACAATTTGGCGCTAAGCCACTGTTTGAAAACATCTCAGTTAAATTTGGCGAAGGCAATCGCTATGGTCTAATTGGGGCAAATGGTTGTGGTAAATCAACCTTTATGAAAATCCTCAGTGGTGAGCTTGAACCAACGAGTGGTAACGTCAGCTATGACCCAAATGAACGTGTTGCAAAACTGAATCAGGATCAGTTTGCTTACGAAGAGTTCACGGTTATCGACACCGTTATAATGGGTCACAAAGAACTGTGGAAAGTGAAGCAAGAGCGTGATCGTATTTACTCGCTGCCAGAAATGAGCGAAGAGGACGGCATGCGTGTTGCGGATCTTGAAGTCGAGTTCGCGGAAATGGATGGCTACATGGCAGAAGCGAAAGCGGGTGAGCTTCTTCTTGCTGTAGGTATTCCAATGGAACAGCATTACGGCCTAATGAGCAGCGTGGCGCCAGGTTGGAAACTGCGTGTGCTTCTAGCTCAGATTCTATTCGCCGACCCAGACATCATGCTGCTTGACGAACCAACCAACAACTTGGATATGGATACAATCCGTTGGTTGGAAGACACGCTAAACGCGCGTAACTGCACCATGATCATCATCTCGCACGACCGTCACTTCCTAAACTCTGTGTGTACCCACATGGCGGACTTGGATTACGGTGAGCTGCGTGTTTACCCAGGTAACTACGACGAGTACATGACCGCGGCGTCACAAGCTCGTGAGCGTCTACTCAGCGATAATGCGAAGAAGAAAGCGCAGATTGCTGAGCTACAAACCTTCGTAGCGCGTTTCTCTGCCAACGCATCAAAAGCAAAACAAGCGACCTCTCGTGCGAAGCAAATCGACAAGATCAAACTGGATGAAGTCAAAGCATCTAGCCGTCAAAACCCATTCATTCGTTTCGAACAGTCAAAAGAGCTGTTCCGTAACGCTTTGATTGTTGAAAACCTAAGCCAAGGTTTTGAAGATGACTTGTTCTCAGACTTCAACGCGATTTTTGAAGTGGGTGAGCGTGTTGCGATCATCGGTGAGAACGGTGTGGGTAAAACAACTCTTCTAAACACGCTGGCGGGTGTACTCGAGCCACGCACTGGTGAATTCAAATGGTCTGAGAACGCCAACATCGGCTACTACGCGCAAGACCACGCACATGAGTTTGCAGAAGACCTAAACCTAATGGAGTGGATGGGCCAATGGCGTCAAGAGGGCGACGACGAGCAAGTGGTTCGTGGTTTCCTAGGGCGTATGCTGTTTGGTCAAGACGACATCAAGAAGTCGGTAAAAGTCCTATCTGGTGGTGAGCAAGGTCGTATGCTGCTTGGTAAGCTTATGATGCACAAACCAAACATGCTGCTCATGGATGAACCAACCAACCACATGGACATGGAATCGATCGAATCGTTAAACAACGCGCTTGAGCAATACAAAGGCACATTGTTCTTCGTCTCGCACGATCGCGTATTCGTAGACTCACTGGCAACTCGCATCATTGAAATCCGTGATGGCAAAATCACCGACTTCAAAGGCACTTACTCTGAGTACCTAAAATCACGCGGTGTAGAAAGCTAATTTCGCGTTGCGTGCTTAAAAAGATCAAACAAAGAGCCTCACTGAGGCTCTTTTGCTTTTTCCACTACCTATCGTCACTCAGTCGATGACGGCAAGTAGGTTAGGGCGCTCAATACTTAAATTGGGCAACGATCTTTTCCAGCTTGTGGCTAACATCCGACACTTGTTCGCTGCATCGTACAGAGCCAGAGACGATCTCGTAGGTATCCCCCGCAAGCTGCGCAATTTGCGTAATATTGCGGTCAATTTCTGCTGATACCATTGATTGCTCTTCTGACGCGGTCGCAATCTGCGTGTTCATATCAAACATCTCGGTGATTTGAGTGCTGATGCCTTCAATCGCTTCGATCACATGGCGCGTATCCACATTCGTCGTCCGAGCTTGATCGACACTCTCTGCCATTTTGTTGACTGTTTGAGTGATGCCTTTCGTCAGTGCTTGTACGGTGGATTCAATTTGCAAGGTGGAATCATTGGTTAGGCGAGAGAGCTGACGAACTTCATCAGCGACCACAGCAAACCCTCGGCCACTTTCTCCAGCGCGCGCCGCTTCTATGGCGGCATTTAATGCCAACAGGTTGGTTTGCTCTGCAATGCCTTGAATGGCAGAGACAACGGCATTGATTTCGCGGCTTTGTGCTTCAAGTGCTTGGATCTGCGCTTGCGACTCTTCAATACTGATGGCTAACGTATCAATTCGCTTACCTGTCGCGTGGGTGAGTTGCAGTGCTTTATCGGCTTCGGTATTCACTCGTTGCGCATTTTGCGCAGCCGATTCAATATTGGCGGTGATCTCATTGGTCGTCATCACCAGTTCATTCACCGCTGTTGCAACAGACTCGGACTCTAACTTCTGCTGCTGCGCGTTTTGCATACTTTTCTGCGCTGCTTGCTCTGAGCTGCATGAATTCTCGCCAAGAACGCTCATCACGGACGCCAGCTGTTTGATGTTGTCATGTAGGTGGCTTATAAAGAGGTCAAATGAACGCGATAACTGCGCAAGCTCATCACTGCCTTTTGCATTCATTCGTACCGTCAAATCTCCGCTACCATTTGCGATGTCGTCCATCAAGAGGTTAATGGCTTTGATTCTCGAAAGAATACTACGGCCAATGACGTAGAGCAGTGACGACAACAGCGCAACGATCGCCACACCCATCCACTGTAAGTAGCTTCGAATATCCGCTGCAGTTTGCTCAACGCTTTGCTTAATGGTGGTTTGCAGATCGGTAATCGCCTGTTCGGTTTTGTGCACATTGCTACGCAACGCGCCTCTTAGACCTTCGTTTGCAGTTAAGCCAAGCGTTTCGATCGCGCTGACGTATCGAGATAAGGTGTTGGAATAATCGGTAAAAGCGGGAGACAAATCGGTTTCAAACTTGGCAAACTGGCGAAGCCCTTCGAGCAGCGCAACCTTGTATTCTTGCGTTGGTTCGGTGACAAAAGTGAAGTCGTGGTCAAGCAACTGCAAAAACTGCGCGGTAAGCTCTCCATCATTAGCACTGAGTACATTGGTTTTGAGCACGCTGCGTGCAGCAAATAGCTCACTTTGCAACGCGTCAATGCTTGCTAGCTGAGCGGCCAATTGATGAAACTGAGTTTGATACTGAGATAGAGTGGTTACAATTTGCTGACGTTGATCGTCAATAGCAATCGACTCACTGGCAAGAACGTCTGATAAGTGGTCAATGCGCTGTTGCAGTTGAGAATAGGTATTATCGAAACTCGTCAGGTATTTTTCGCTGCGACGAGCCAAATAATCTTTCTCGTGTCGGCGAAGCATCAACAGATCAATGGAACTGCTTAAGTTTTCTGTTGAGGCGTGCTCCAAAGAGGACAAATGCTTTGCGCTGTTGTTCTCATAAATCGCGTAGGCGGCAACGCCTAACAGCAAAGTCACATTGATGAGCAGCAGTTTGGCTCGGATAGAGAATGAAAAGAAAAAACGTTTTTGAACAGGTGATCCGGACATGGATACCTCCCATTTAGCCAGTGACGTAGTTAACCCATCTCCGCTTTTGTTTCATTTATGTTTCAAATTTATTGCAGAGAATACTCAACTAATAGCGCATGGGAGGCGTTTTGCAAGTAAGGCGATTTAACTCTCTTTACCTTTGACATCAAAAATGATGTTTTCACCACCAGTAAAGACTTGAAAGCGCAAGCCTTTTGCTCGTGCGATGGTGGTAATACCAAATTGACGTGCTAAATCTAAACCCATCTGCGTGACACCAGAGCGAGAGAGCAAAACAGGGATGCCCATTTGAGCCACTTTGATCACCATTTCTGAAGTGAGACGGCCTGTGGTATAGAAAATCTTATCCGCGCCCGATTCTTGGTTTAACCACATTTCACCGGCAAGCGTATCCACTGCGTTGTGACGGCCAACATCTTCGACAAACGAGCGAACTTCATCGCCTTTGCACACCGCACATCCGTGTACTGCACCTGCTTTTTTGTAGGTATCGTTGTAGTGGGTGAGCGCTTCTAAGGTCTTGTAAATATCCGACTGTTTAAGTGTCACTTGGGGCACTTGATAGTGCTCTAGTTGTTTCATCACGTTGCCATACATAGTGCCTTGCCCACACCCTGAGGTAACAGTTTTCTTTTTTAAAGCCTGTTCAATGTGTTCTACATTCTCTTTTGTCACTACCGCTGCGCTGTTGGTTTCCCAATCGATGATCACCGATTCAAGAGAATCAACTTCCGACAAGAAGCTTTGGTTCTTGAGATAGCCCAAAACGAGTGCTTCAGGTCTCGAGCCCAGTGTCATTAGCGTCACCACTTCTTTCCAGTTCAGAAGAACGGTTAAAGGGCGCTCACAAGCAATTTGCTTAATTAACTTCTCTCCATATTCATCGAATACTTCCACTTCAATGGTTTGCAAAGGGTTTTCACTGGTTTTAATAATGTTGGGTTTGACCACTTCTTTTTCCTGCTTGAATGGGTGATATCAAGAATCACCGAAGAAACACGTTTGCCAAAGGCGGGGGAACAAAATCAATTCAATAGCAATTACCGTTCCAATGTCATCTACCGTACGGCGTCTCACATCTAACACATGTTACATATGGAAACATTCGCTTTATAACCTTGGCTTAGAATTTGCTATTAAACGGCACAAAGCGACGCAACAAGTATGCACCAAGGCCTCGAATAGGACTAATGTATGTTTAAAGGCAAACGCATAGCAACATGATGGGTGGACCATGTCAAATTCAATAGACGCACAAAGTAATATAGAAAAAAATGAATACCTTTGGCCTATAGGCTGCAACCTCGTTGCCCATGAAATTGCCACTGGTATTTGGGTGACCACA